>NZ_JAAGVZ010000030.1 GCF_010882125.1 Peribacillus alkalitolerans
ATGCCGGGGTGGCGGAACTGGCAGACGCACAGGACTTAAAATCCTGCGGTAGGTGACTACCGTACCGGTTCGATTCCGGTCCTCGGCACCATCATATATGCGCCCGTAGCTCAATTGGATAGAGCGTCTGACTACGGATCAGAAGGTTATGGGTTCGACTCCTTTCGGGCGCGCCATATATGTTCATTTTTAATAAACGGGGAGTAGCTCAGCTTGGTAGAGCACTTGGTTTGGGACCAAGGGGTCGCAGGTTCGAATCCTGTCTTCCCGACCATTAATTCCTTTTGTTTTAATTTGGGGCCTTAGCTCAGCTGGGAGAGCGCCTGCCTTGCACGCAGGAGGTCAGCGGTTCGATCCCGCTAGGCTCCACCAATCTTATGTTAATACTTTATATTTTGGCGGCGTAGCTCAGCTGGCTAGAGCGTACGGTTCATACCCGTGAGGTCGGGGGTTCGATCCCCTCTGCCGCTACCATTAATATTTCGGAGGAATACCCAAGTCCGGCTGAAGGGATCGGTCTTGAAAACCGACAGGGGTGTTAAAGCCCGCGGGGGTTCGAATCCCTCTTCCTCCGCCATATTTTATTTTAATAAGTATCATTTCTATTGTCGCGGGGTGGAGCAACGAGCGAAGCTTCTGTGAAAATTCTACGAGTTGTAACAATCGAGCTGCTTCAAGAGTTTGCTTTCTGAGATTGTTACAGTCTAAGGAAATCTTAGTGCATAAATAAAATTGTATCATTTCTACTATCGCGGGGTGGAGCAGTCCGGTAGCTCGTCGGGCTCATAACCCGAAGGTCGCAGGTTCAAATCCTGTCCCCGCAACCAAATGGTTCCGTGGTGTAGCGGTTAACATGCCTGCCTGTCACGCAGGAGATCGCGGGTTCGATTCCCGTCGGGACCGCCATTTGTTTTTTTTTATTTATGGCTCGGTAGCTCAGTCGGTAGAGCAAAGGACTGAAAATCCTTGTGTCGGCGGTTCGATTCCGTCCCGAGCCACCATATAACCCCTAAGTCGATTAGACTAATTGGAGGGGTAGCGAAGTGGCTAAACGCGGCGGACTGTAAATCCGCTCCCTCAGGGTTCGGCGGTTCGAATCCGTCCCCCTCCACCATTTAAAATATAGGGGTATAGTTTAAAGGTAGAACAGAGGTCTCCAAAACCTCCGGTGTGGGTTCAATTCCTACTACCCCTGCCAATCATGATTATGGCGATTGTGGCGAAGTGGTTAACGCATCGGATTGTGGTTCCGACATTCGAGGGTTCGATTCCCTTCAGTCGCCCCATTTCAATCTTATTGGGCTATAGCCAAGCGGTAAGGCAACGGACTTTGACTCCGTCATGCGTTGGTTCAAATCCAGCTAGCCCAGCCATTCCTTTTCTAAATACGCGGGTGTAGTTTAATGGTAAAACCTCAGCCTTCCAAGCTGATGTCGTGAGTTCGATTCTCATCACCCGCTCCAATCTTAATGTCTTGAATGGGCCTATAGCTCAGCTGGTTAGAGCGCACGCCTGATAAGCGTGAGGTCGATGGTTCGAGTCCATTTAGGCCCACCATTCCGCAGTAGCTCAGTGGTAGAGCACTCGGCTGTTAACCGAGCGGTCGTAGGTTCGAATCCTACCTGCGGAGCCATTTTTATTTTGATAGAGTATTTAACACTTTATCTCTACACGTATGATGCGCCTTTAGCTCAGCAGGATAGAGCAACGGCCTTCTAAGCCGTCGGTCAGAGGTTCGAATCCTCTAGGGCGCGTAAAAACTAATCCTCTAGGGTTATTTTTTTTACCCTAAAAATACTTGAGACTTCCTTAAAAACTGGAGGTCTCTTTTTTATACTCATCATATTTGTTAGTTGGTTTGAAAGGCAATAGATTAGTTTGAGTAGAATGTTGTTTAGGTCATTTCCCATTGTGGTAAAGCGATAAGTAGATTTACTAATTTGGGAGGGATTAAAACGTTGAAATTAATGGAGAGAACCAAGGTGTAAATGAAAATACTAGGCCCTGTTCAGTGATGCTTTTATAGAGGCCATCTCCCTGCATCGTCATTGGAATAGACAAGTATAACACCTAAAACCTCTTGGTATCTTACCAAGAAGTTTTGATGTTGGAATCTTATTAACCCTCAAGGATCAACTGATAAAAATGAACATCCTGCCACTGATTGAATTTATAGCCTACTTCTTTGAAAACTCCAACCAATTCAAACCCGAATTTTTCATGAAGCTTAACGCTAGCTTCATTCCCTGAGGTTATTCCACCGATAAGGGTATGGTAGTCCAGTTTTTTTGCTCGATCAATGAGTTCTTCCATTAACACTTTGCCGAGACCTAAACCTCGATGTTTAGAGGACAGGTAAATGGATAGCTCCGCAGTCCGGTTATAGGCTGGTTTATCACGAAAAGAAGAGAGACTACAGTATCCAACTACTTCCCCTTCTTGTTTAGCAACAATAAGAGGGTATTTGCCCCCATATTTATGAAACCAAAGGGTACGCTCTTCTAATGTTTGTTCTTCGAGATCGAAAGTCGCTGTTAAATTCAGGACAGCGTCATTATAAATTTCCAAAATTGCAGGTAAATCGTCTAGGATGGCATCACGAATTTCCATTTGCTTTCCTCCAAAATTATAAATCATCTAATTTAACAATACGTCCATTAGTTCCTACCACAGCCATTTGGCAATCTAACTTACCACATAACACATATTTTTGTTTTTCAAAATCGTAAACATATAGAGGTGTTAGCTCTAGATGAGGGTGAAGTAACTCTACAGCTGCTTCCTGGCTAACTGTAACTTCTCCCGCTGACTTATAGCGGTCACACATTTCTAAGAAAGGTTTATTTTCGATATAATTTACAACCTTGAAACTAATTGGGTCAATGAAGACATGGATTTTAGGGGAGAATATTTTCCTGTCAGACTTTGACTGTTTCAAGATTGCATGCAGATACCCATTTTCCCGGAACAGGGAAACGAGCATCCATTTTCCTGAGTCTTTTGAAAACTGACTTCTTAATAAAGTACGTACTGCCACAACACTTTTTTCAATATCTTGTTCGGAAATAGGATATGTATCAGGATGAGGTTCTGCTGATAAGGCTTCATCTATAGAGACATCTTCTGATAACGAGATTCTTTTTTGTTTAAAAGGAATATTAAGTGGTTCCTCCCATGTCAGAATGTGACTAACCTTTATCCGAGGTTTTTCATGAATGAAAGTATCATACTCTATGGTTCCAGAACCATCATTTTTTACGTATATTTCTTCAAGGACATATGCTGGGACCCATTGCTCATCTTGGTCAGAAGGAAACTCGAGAAGGTTTACCTGTTGAAAAAACAGATCGTTCATACTGGATATATCCAGAGCAAATGTATCCTCTTTGATAAGGTCCTTATATGGGAATTCTCCGTAGATTGAATAGGAATGTAAAATCCCTTCGTCATCTAATTCTATATTTATATAGCCAGATGGGGATGTTCTAGTTCCATTGTAACAGCTTTGGAAATGCAGTCTGTTGTCCTCTTTATCCTTCAATTGGAATTGCTCAATATATCGAAGTCCAGTTTCCTGTTCAATCCATGTAATAAGCCCTTCAATGTTTCCTGAGTCAAACTGTAAATGGGTTGCCATGCTCTTCCCACCAACAAATATGATTCGTTGCAATTGCTGGTTATGTACATCTATTTCAATGACTGCTGTACCATGGGGATTAAGGTCTTCATCTTCCCAGTCAATGATTTCAGTAGGAAACCATTCCATGGACAATACGTATTTGGTGTCAAGAAAAATATTAGATTGCCGGTATAATGAGTAATTATGTAAGCGATAGTGTTCGAGACCAAGTTTTTCTTGTACTATGTCAATTAAATATTCGAGCATCCATCTAAGTCCTCCTTTCGGTACATTGGTAGGTGAAGAAATATTACTATTTGGCATCCATCATCTCAATGGAAGGGCTTGATTCCGTTTTTGATATTTTAGCATTACTTAAGCTTTTAGCAATAAGGAATTGAGCGGTGTAATAAGTAATCATAATAATTTCCCCGGAATATGTAACCTCAGAGATGAATTTATTCCAGGCAAGAACCGAATCGGAGATGATAAAAAGTGTACTCCCTAGTAGTGCCCAATTGTTTCTCGTCATGATGGCCGACCAGAACATCGTGGAAATAACAATCAGATAAAAGATTACCGGTATTATGAGCGCATGTTCACCATTACTTTGAAGGGCCCCTATCAGTTTGTTTCCCATGAAATAACCGTATATTACTATTGGCAAAATGGAAAGCAGGCGTACCCATGAAAAGTTCCATTGAGTCAGAAAACCCCCAATATAGAATAAGTGACCTATCAAGAACGCTGAAAGCCCAATCACAAACCAAATTAACAGTCCGTCTCCAAGCATGCAGAAGAATAATCCGACCATCATGATCCAAGGGAATTTTCCACTCTGATTCAGTTTTGTTTGATAGGCATAATAAATGATGAGAAGCATAGGTATGACTTTAAATAAAATGCTTATTCCGATTGGATTTTGGGGAATGAAAAAGATATAAACAATCCCCATTATTAATATGGCAAGTTGCAGCCATCGTTCCTTCATAAAAAAACCTCCCTTGATTATTAAATCATTAATTCCATTAACCCTAACAAAATCCTGCCTTACAATATAGTTTTCTTTAAGTAATACTAGGAAAGGATTTATTTAAGACCTGTTGAATATGTATGTAAACGCTTACTATTGGATTTAGAACTATGGAGGGATGTGTTACATGGTATTAACTAAATTACGAGAACATGAATACCCTTATGCAGAATCGGATTTTGGACATACAGAGTTAATGCCTAATTATCGTGTAGATTTGCGAAATCCAACCAAAGAAAATTTAGATCAGTTCATCAATGCCAATCAAGTGTTAGACTGGTCATTACTGTCACGGAAGGACGTGGGTAAGCCATATGAGGTCAAGACGATGGCGAAATCCAAAAAAGAGTATGAGAAAGCGAATGGTGAAATGTCGGTAAAGACGTCCTGGGAATTTTTCAACCGCTCTTTCCACGAATGGTTTGTAATGGATGTTCCCTCTACACTTGAGGGAAATAAGAAAAATCTAAAGCAGTATTTGTCCCGTTTTCAGCTACGTGATGTAAAGATGGCTTTAGGTGAAACGGTTAGGCTATCATTGTGGAACTATGCTCATAGGGTCGAAGATGGCGTTTGGGATCCTCGTGGAAAACGTGCGTTATTTCAAGGTTTGGATATACAAAAGCCACGGATATTGTTTTTAGGTGCCGCAGAAGGCTATGAGGCGATGCAGCTGCAGGCCATGTATCCAGGTGGAGAAATTGTCATGGTTGATTATGATGAATTTTGTAAGACGGATCGATTTGGACTTTTTCCAGAATCCTATCCATTCCTTGGGACCAATCCAGCAACTGGGCAACCAAAGATTTGGTTTAAAAACCAGATGAACATTGAGTACGTGGTTGATGACATTCGAAAGCTGTCATATGGAAAAGAATTCGATATTGTGATGAGTGTAGGCCTTCTTGAACATTTTCCTGATGAGTATAAGCATGAAGTGATGGAATGGCATCGGAAGTTCTTGAAGCCAGGTGGGTATGTCATCATGACAACACCACGACATCAATTGAAATCTCGTTTATTTTATATGATAATGGCGGATGTGATGAACCATACCTACCGTGAGCTAATGGACATCCGTCAAATGGGCCTCTATGTGTATGAGGGGGGCTTTGATATTCTTCGTCATGGTTATATTAAAGTTCATAATGGGATTGTCGCTAAACCGAGATAACACAGGGAAATGGAGAGTCTACTCCATTTCCTTTTTTTATTTATGGTAATGAAAATTCGCTCTATGGCGATGAGATAATTTAGAAGTTATTTTTAGTGAAAAAAAGGAATCAGCACCACTTATTTGAATGAAAATAGAACTTTTAGCTCCATTCATTACTCCAATAGGCAATTTCACCATCATTTCTACCTTGAAACCCGATATCTGTATGATAATTCATTGTTTTTTAGAAGCACGCCATATCTTTTATCGAAACTGAAAGATTTAAAATCGAAACTGGAAAAATACGTCCGAAACCAGAAAAATAAAATCGAAATGGCCAAAATAAAATCGAAAAGCCCTAAATATCGATTTTTCGACAAATCCATTCCAAAAGCTAAACAAAAATGGTTAGAACAACCATGCATACCACATAGTAATTAGAATGGGTCTGACTCTTTGTTTCTAGAAACCCTCAATTATTTGGCATTTTGCCTTTTTTGAAATAATTTTCAGGGTAGCCCTTTTTTTAAGAAATTCTTAAGATTTATCCTCATTGTTTGTTAAGATTCTCTGTCTACAATGATGATAGAAAAAAGATAGAAGATGGTATACTTTGGAAAGGAGTGTGAGAAACCTTGGATAAATTTCATGTACTAGTGGTCGATGATGATAAGGAAATAAGAGATGGAATAGAAATTTATTTAAAAATTGAGGGTATTACCGTATATAAAGCTGCCGATGGAATGGAAGCTTTGGAGCTATTAGATCGGGAAACCATCCATCTTATTTTAATGGATATTATGATGCCAAAGATGGACGGGATATCGGCGACGTTTAAAATTAGGGAGCAGAAAAATATACCGATTATTATGTTAAGTGCTAAAAGTGAAGATACAGATAAAGTGCTAGGCTTGCAAGTTGGAGCGGATGATTATGTAACGAAACCTTTCAATCCTGTGGAACTAATTGCACGCGTGAAATCTCAATTGAGACGTTATATGACACTTGGTACATATGAAGGGAAGAGTAAGCTCGTTAACTTGAACGGATTGACCCTTGATCAAGGTGCCAAAGAGGTTTGTTTACATGGGGAATCAGTGAAGCTGACCCCAATCGAGTACAGAATAGTAGAGCTACTTATGATGAATGCGGGCCGCGTATTTTCTATAGGTGATATTTATGAAAGAGTGTGGAAGGAGCCAGGGTATAACGCGGAAAATACCGTTGCCGTTCACATTCGTAAAATCAGGGAAAAAATCGAAATTGACCCGAAGAATCCTAGATATTTAAAGGTGGTGTGGGGAATTGGATATAAAATGGAAAAATAAATTTATTGTTTTCGCTTGGCTCCTTTTACTCGCTTATGGCATTAGTGGCTTTGCTTCTATCCTTTCGGATGGAAGCCATTTTCTAAAGAATAATTATTATGAGACCGGTCAGTTTCAAGATAAGTATACTCATTTTGCGAGCTTGCTAAGTACGTATGAACTTTATGATATGACACCTTATGATGTAAAGCAAAAAATTGAAGTATCCCCAGAGGAAATAGAAGAGTATCGATATCGGTATGGCGATTTGAACGATCAAATCTCATCTATTAAATCTCAATATGAAGGGGACATTGCCAGGTCAAAGGAAGCGGGAAATACAGAGGCTGAACAGCTATATATTTTAGAAAAAGATAAAAAAATCAAAGACATCACAGAAAATTTTAAGAATGACCAGTATGTTAAAGATAAAATTATTAAAGAAAAACAAGAAAAAGTGAATGAGATTTTTAAGGAATTAGATAGCCAGAGGTCAGAGTTTGAAACTTATCAATCTTCGTTTGTGTACTATTTAAGAGATACTAAAACCAATGACCTGTTTACGAATATAAAAGGTGCTAAGGTTGGTAATTGGAATGAGCAGGCTTATAAAAGAAAGCTTGAGTATGTGAGAAATTATCCGTCTAGGAATGAAGGATATTTTTCGAGTGCCGATCAATTCTTAAAGAGAGGATACGATGAAGAAATTGAATCCTTGATTTATAGTGAAGGAGGTACTTTCAAAGGATTCATTGGTGTACCTGATCAAGCTTCTGTTAAAGATGGATTGCTTCAAGAAGCGGAGGATTTTCGTACAAAAAGATTTTTATTCTTTGGATTTGCTTTAAGTGGGATGGTCGCATTAGTAATGAGTATAATGTTATACCGAAAATCAAAGGTGTTAAATACGGTTTGGATGCAAGAAGTAAGACCGTACTATTTACGAATCCCTTTTGATATCCGACTATTGATACTTTTTATAAATGGTTGCTTTATTTTTGCTGCTCTATTCAACGATTTATCGCTAAGTTGGTATCATTCAATCATAAACTGGATAGAAAACATCTTCTACCATATGCTATTATTAGCGTTCTTAATTGGGGTTGCTATCATCCAGCTGAAGTTCTTGGTTACTACCATTCGAAGTGAAGAAATGCTGAAAAAAGAATGGAAAGGTACTTTGCTTGCGAAGAGTGCTAGGCTTATTAAGGGGATCTTTTTAAATAGAAAAGTAGGTACCCAGTTTACAATTCTATTCCTGTTTGTCTTTGGTCTAGGTGGTGTGGCTACAACCGTTTTTGTGGAACCAGTCATGATTCTATTGTTCCTGGTCTGCTTAGCGGCTGGTGCCCCGATTTGGATTGTGCTATTCAGACGGACGAGAGATTTTAACAGGATTCTCCACTATGCTCGTGAATTGGCAACAGGAAAAGAAGTTCCTGACCTAGAGGTGAAAGGAAAGTCGTTTTTAGCAGAATTAGCATCTAACTTGAACCTTCTTAAGCATGGGGTGCGTAGCTCTCGTAAGGAACAGGCAAAGAGTGAGCGGTTAAAAACAGAGCTAATCACCAATGTAAGCCATGATTTACGCACACCTTTGACATCGATCATTACCTATACAGAATTACTGAAAGGCCCAGGTATTACAGAAGAAGAAAAACAACAATATATTGGCATTATTGATAGTAAATCGAAGAGACTTAAACATTTGATAGATGACTTATTCGAAGCTTCGAAAATGGCTAGTGGGAGCATTGAATTGAACAAGCAAAGAGTCAATTTGAATCAATTGCTCGAGCAGGCTTTGGCTGAACATGATGTAGCATTGAAGGAATCCACGTTGCAATTGCGAGTTACCTATTCACCTGAACCTCTTTATAGTAATGTAGATGGACAGAAGCTATGGAGAGTGTTTGATAACTTAATTGGCAACATTCTCAAGTATTCCTTGGAGAACACACGAGTGTATATCAATGTGAAAGAAGCAGACGGACTTGCAGTCATTACTTTTAAAAATGTGACGAAGTTTGAATTAAGTGAGAACATTGATGAACTGTTCGAACGCTTTAAGCGTAGGGATACGTCACGTCATACAGAAGGTTCTGGCCTTGGTCTAGCAATCGCTAAATCAATTGTAGACCTTCATGACGGGGATCTTGATATTGAAGTCGATGGTGACCTCTTCAAAGTCACTATACAATTGCAAAAAGCTTAAATAGATAACAAACAAAACGCTCAGAGTATGCTCTGAGCGTTGATTTTTATTTGAAAGCTCTTTTTTAGTGGAGAATGAATGTGAATGTTTAACTTACTTGTCTATTCGTTACTGGCGCTATTATTTTGGAGTCGCATAAATAAAAATGTGATAATTACTGAGGTATGAGTTAGAAGTATTACTAAGGCAGCAATTGTGAAATTGTAGGAGAACTTTGAAATGATTACCCATGTCAGAAACAATGAAACAACAAATAATGAACTTGCATTCAATATGATTTGCTTCATATTAACCTCCAAAGTTTTTCACAGGATTATTTGAACAATTTAAGGAATACATTCTTCAATCTGCCCAATGGCTGTTTAATTCTTTATTATTTAAAACTCTGTTAAAGTTGCCTGTTGATTATTCGCTTTAAACGCTCGCACCTGCCCACGAAAAGCGACCTCCTTTTGCTTCAAATCAACAATGAGGTTTAACATGGTCAATAATTTATATGCTTATTAGGATTGGATGATGACATTATTATTGTCACTTCGTATGTATCCTGCTGTCACTTTTTATATAAAGTAAGAGAAGACCAAATCATAGGCGATTTGGTCTTCATGTTAATAGACTGTTTACATGTTTCTCGCAAAAACGGAATATCATATTTTTCAGTTACTTGCATATAATTTGGAGTCATTGATGTTCTGATAGTAAAATGAAAGATGAATAACAATATGGGGGGATAAAAAATGGATTCACTTTTCAAGCAATTACAGTTTGTACGGGGAAATACGATTAGTTTTGTAAAGAACTTAAGTATGGATGTTGTAGGTTACCACCCAGAAGGTTTTAACAATAACATACACTGGAATTATGGTCATATTCTAACTTCTAATGAAATGCTATTGTTTAAGCTAGCAGGCAAAGAGTACAAACACGAAGATAAATTCACATTTTTCAAAGGTGGTACTAAACCGAGTGGATGGGAAGGGGAAGTAACATCAATTGAAGAGCTTACTCTTGCATTACAAGAGCAAGAACAAAGAATCCTTGAGACCTTTAATGATTGTTTAGACCAACCATTAGCGCATCCTTTCAATTTAGGAAGTCGCCTTCCTCTTGAAACAGTACGAGATGCTTTAACTTTCTGCATTTATCATGAAGGGCTTCATCAAGGTTCAATAGGTTCTTTATTGAAAGTGGCGAATGTTCAAAAGGGTTAATAGATACATAGTTTAGGAGGGAGACCATGTCTCCCTCCTTTTTCATGTTTCACGAAGCTACCTTTTGTACTGACAACTGTTTTTCTTTTTTCATACACTAGTGATGATACCGGTATGGGATGACTCCTTGTGAATATAAAAAAGCACAATCTTTATAGAGTGGATTAGAGAAATCTCAAGAATTAAAAAGGCCAGGGATCCCAAAGGATCGCCCGGCCTACCTTACACTAACTTTATAATTTATTAAATCCTTCTTCTTCTAAGTATTGTGTAGCTTCCTCATAAGAAGTAAAAATCCCGTCAAGATTCAAGCCAGCGTAAACGTGCCACATTTCATCTTCTTCTACAAGGATTAAAGTTTGTTTGCTTTCATTCACCCATTTTTCCTCATACTGCTCGCCGACAATAGCGGATTCACTGGCAGATTTAGGAGCCAGGGATGTTATGGATTTTTCAAGAATCTCGCGAAGATCTTCCGCAGAAAAATCACGTATGTTCGTCATTCCTTTGTCATTCTTCTCATATCCACTCATTTTTCCCGTATATACGAAGCCATTTCCATTTGGGTGTAAATGATAGACGACGTTTTTCTTATCCGAAGAACTTTCTTCATATTGGAAATTAACGCGACCTAACGATACATCGTTTCTTTTTAACTGTGGAAACGATTCGATAACCTTTAATTTTTCTTCAAAAGTGAGCATATTGCCTCCGATATCAATTAATAATTAGTAATTTCTTCATTATAGCATAAGGATGTTGAAAGAAAAAAACGAGGGTAGGTTCACCCTCGTCTTCGTTAGTTATTAGCTAGCCGCTTCTGAAGCCAATCTTTCCCCTCAACTAAACGAGTGACCATCATAGCACAAGCAGTATTGCCTGTAGAATTCAATAGAGTCGCCGGTGCATCAATTATCGTACTGATAACCGCGATAATCGGCAATGATTCAGCAGGGAAGCCGAATACACTGAGAATTAACATTTCCCCAATCATTCCTCCACCAGGAATAGCTCCCATGACAGCCCCAACCAAGAACGAAACCACAATGATACTTAGGAGACTGGACATGCTGGTCATGTCTTTTCCAAATAGGCTGAATAAGAAGACTATTTTAAGCACTCCTCCAAAGACAGATCCATCTTTATGGGTATTGGCTCCTAATGGGATGACGGTTTCCGCGATGTCATGAGGGACACCCATGCGTTTAGTCGCTTCCATATTAACTGGAATGGATGCTGCACTAGAGCAAGTTGCGATGGCCGTTACAGATGGTGGGATGGCATGCTTCCAAAATACTTTTACACCAGGCTTCCCGCCACCAATAAAGGCGTAAAGGGTGAAGAAGCCTAAGTAATAAATAATTGTAATGGCTAAATAAAGGACAAATGCTCGTGCATACCCACCAAGGATCTGTGGACCAAGCTCACCAATGACAGTGGCAAAATAGCATCCTAAACCAATAGGTGCATAATACATAATAAATGATACGAGTTTCATCATGACTGCTGTTCCTGCGTGGAGGAACTCTGCAACAGGCTTTCCTTTTTCCCCGATCGTTGCTGTGGCCAATCCAAATAGGATGGAGAAAACGATAAGCTGTAACATGCTTCCTTTAGATAAAAGGAGTGGGAAATCTGAAACAGTAAATGTCTGGACGAGACGATCGAGTATTGTAAGATCTTCAGCTTCCGCTACACCTTCATCATTCGAAACCATTAATTCTTTAATCGCAGACACATCGGTGTTTTCAAGCGGGTTGACAATTGTAACCCCTATAACCCCAATAATGGATGAAATCAAGGCAGTTGCTGCAAATACAAGTAAAATGCTGCCCATAATCTTACCAAGACGTTTCATTTCACTCATATTGGCAATCGCGGATGCGATACTAAAGAATACGAGTGGAACGATGATGGTAAACATCAAATTTAAAAATAAGTCACCAAATGGTTTTACTAAAGTTGCTTTTGGTCCAAACACAACCCCTGCAATTCCTCCGATGATGATGGCAAGGAGAAGGAGAAGTGAGGATTTATAAGTTTTTAATACATTTCCCAAAGATGTTCCAACCTTTCTTGATTAATGCTATTTCGATATATGAAAATAAATATTTATTATATATCAAGCAATGACATTTACAAATATTTTTTAAAAAATCAAATTATATTGAGAAAATGAAGAGGGGAGAATTAAAGAAAAACTGTAATTTTCTTTATAATTAATTTGAAACATTTTCCTTTTCTTCGCGTCAAAGACATTGAACTCAAAAATTACCAAATAAAAGGAGCATGAATCATGAAACGCAAATGGCCTACTGTAATGGTTAGTTCAATAGCATTAGCAGGAATATTATTTTCTACTTCTGGTATTTCTTATACAGAAGCAAGTTCAACTGTGAAAACGGACTTGCGGTCCTCCACCACAGTGAAGGCACCTCTAGGGATTGTGAAAGGGGAAGTGGAGGGGAAAGCCAAAGTAAAAATAAAGAAGAATGGCAATGTAAAGCTGAATTACAAAGTGAAAAACCAAACGGAAAAAGTAGTTTCCTACACCTTTCCAAGTGGATTAACTGTGGACTATATCGTATATGACAGTGAGGGTAAAAAATTCACCCAATTCTCAGATCAAGTTTCATCGACATTAGCTATCGAGGAAATGAGTCTAAAACAAGGAGAAGAGTACCAAGAGAATTTCATCATCGAAGGTCTGCCAAACGGTAAATATACGATAGATGTATTTTTGAATGCAAAGGAAGACCAAGCGATGACTTCTAAGAAATTCACTGTGAAAAAATCCGTCTATAACCGAACAAAAGGTACATTAATTAGTTGGAATGATAAGGCTAACACCGTTCAAGTGATGCTAGGAAAAAAACCGACTTCTTTCCAAATGACGGATTCTGTAAAAGAGCAGCTACTGCCGATTGAAAAAGGCCAGGAAATGGATTTCGTATATAGCGACACAAAAATTGAATTGAAAACGATCGAGAGAATCATCGTTGCTCCTAAGAAAGTTACATTAAAACATTCCGTATTGGAGATTGATAAAGAACTTAAAGCGATGTTTGAACACATAAAGAAAAATAAAAACCTTACTGCTTTGGAAGGGTACCAACCATTTGAGGTATTCAGCACATATATGTATTCACAAGCAGGTGAGGATTATGAAACTCTGTACAGCTTTTATAAACCAGGAAATCTTGATATGAAGGTTGAAGATTTCAAGAAAAAGTATCGAAGCGATGAAAACACTGCCTTAAATCGTTCATTCATGAAGAAGCTGAATTCTGTTCGCGAATATACTGTCGAGGTTCGAGAAAATGAAGTGATTGTCTCATTCAACTTAGAGAAGAATGAAAATATGTCTTTTGTTATGGCTAAATATAACAATACCTGGTATGCAGTAAGCATGCCACTTTCCATGAAGTAATTCGTTAATGCGCAGATCCAATAAAAGAAACGGCAGCATATTGCTGCCGTTTTAATTTTTTATAATTTGAATGAACTCTTCAAAGATACAATTCGGTTAAACACAAGCTTTTCATTAGTAGTCAGTTTTGGATCTACATTGAAATAGCCGTGACGGAAGAATTGGAACTTATCATGAGCTTTCGCATCATTCATATTCGGTTCTACAAAACCGTTCGCAATCTCTAAGGAATTTGGATTCACTTGGTCAAGGAAGGTTTTTGCTTCGCCTTCTTCAGTTTGGTCTTGGTCATCTAAAATCAATGGTTCAAACATACGGAACTCAGCAGGGATTGCATTCGTTGCTTCTACCCAGTGAATGGTGCCTTTTACTTTACGGCCAGTAAAGCCAGATCCACTTTTCGTTTCTGGGTCATACGTACAATGAATTTCGATAACATTACCTTCCGCATCCTTGATGACTTCTTCACATTTAATGAAGTAAGCATGCTTTAATCGTACTTCGTTACCAGGGAAGAGACGGAAGTATTTATTAGGTGGATTTTCCATGAAATCATCTTGCTCAATATAGATTTCACGAGAGAACGGAATTTGTCTTATGCCCATGTCTGGATTTTCAGGATTGTTTTCAGCATCCAGCATTTCTACTTGCCCTTCTGGATAGTTCGTGATCACCACTTTAAGAGGATGAACGATACCCATTGTACGTAGTGCTTTAAGCTTTAAGTCTTCACGTACGAAATGCTCAAGCATTTGTGTATCAACAGTACCAGAAGTTTTGGCAACCCCTAACTCGCGACAGAATGTACGGATGGACTCGGCTGTATAGCCTTTACGTCGTAAACCAGAAATAGTTGGCATGCGTGGATCATCCCATCCATCAACAAAGCCTTCTTCCACCAATTGCTTTAATTTGCGTTTACTCATGACAGTATTGGTTAAATTTAGACGGCCAAATTCATACTGTTGTGGCTTACTTTCCATTTCACATTGCTCGATTACCCAGTTATATAGTGGGCGTTGGTCTTCAAATTCCAATGTACAGATGGAATGGGTAACCCCTTCGATTGCATCTTCAAGAGGGTGAGCATACGCATACATCGGATAAATACACCATTTGTCCCCCGTGTTATGGTGTGTAGCATGGGAAATACGGTAAATGACTGGATCACGAAGGTTGATATTGGGAGAGACCATATCAATTTTTGCGCGTAATACTTTTTCTCCGTCCTTAAATTCACCTTCACGCATACGGTTAAACAAGTCCAGGTTTTCTTCGACAGAACGATTTCTATACGGACTTTCTTTTCCTGGCTCTGTAAGAGTTCCTCGATATTCTCGGATTTCATCAGCAGAAAGATCGTCTACGTAAGCAAGCTCTTTTTTGATTAAAAGAATAGCTTTTTCATACATCGTTTCGAAGTAATCAGATGCGAAAAACAAACCATCCCAATCAAAACCAAGCCATTTTACGTCTTCCTTGATAGAGTTAACGAATTCCGTATCTTCCTTAAGTGGATTAGTATCATCAAAGCGAAGATTTGTCTTTCCTTTAAACTCGTCTGCCAATTCGAAATTCAGTACGATACTCTTGGCATGTCCAATATGTAAATATCCGTTTGGCTCTGGAGGGAAACGAGTGATAATGTGGTCATGTTTACCACTTTGCAAATCGTCAATCACAATATTTCGAATAAAGTTTGCTGGATTTGGGGCATTATGACTCAACAGATTCAACCTCTTTCTTTTTCGTTATTAGTATTAGTATATATAACATAATTAATGGTTTTTTACCATGCTTCATGACTTTTAGAGGGTTTGCTTGTCTTAAGTATCATGTTCAATTTAGAGTGAATTAATAAATCTGAACCATTGAATTTCGACAAATTTCGGGTGGTGCACAGGCACCAAAAAACACCCAAAAACTCCCCCTACAATTAGTGTAGGAGGAGCAATTAATTATTTAGGCTGTTTTCTCCAAGTTAGGGCAATGGTACCTTCTCCACAATGAACAGAAATAGTAGAGGTAAGCTCTCCTATTCTAACTTTCATTTTTGGATAGTTGGAGAGGATTTGATCTGCATAAGCCTTTGCTTTTTCTAGGACATTTGCATGGAGAACATGTACTTCTAATATTTGATAATTTTTATACGCTTCATCCAATAGCTCCATTAATCGCTTTGTAGCCTTTTTTTCTGAACGGACCTTTTCAAACAACTCGAAAGCTCCTTCATGTATTCGAATAATCGGTTTAATTTGCAGGATATTTCCAAGAAGAAACTGTGTTCCTGACATCCTTCCACCTTTATAGAATTGATCTAGGTTTCCTAATAGGATATAGTTTTCGTTTTTCTTCGTCTCTTCACGCAGTGCTTGTGCAATTATTTTATAATCAGTGTTGGCTTCCTGCATGCGGATTCCCATTTCAATCAAATCAGAAATTCCACTGCTCATTATTAAACTATCTACGGTCTCTACATTAAAACCGGCCATTTCAGCACCAGCTGCACTACTTGAAAGGGTCCCACTAAGCTTGGACGAAATATGAACAGCAATACCTACTTCATATTCTCCCTTTAACTTTTCGTACAATTCATTGAATTTACCAACAGATGGCTGAGAGGTTTTAGGTATTTCTTTTTCATTATTTATGATTTCATATAGCTGATCCGTCGTTAAGTCTACTCCATCTTCGTATACCCTATTTTGGACAGAAACCGTTAATGGAACCACGTAAACGTCAGGATGGTTTTTCAGCTCATCCGTTAAAAGAACAGTACTATCAGTAATCCAAGCAATTTTTTTTTGAGTCATATTTTCCCTTACCTTTATTGGAAATTTTCCATTTATTTAAAACGAATAGAAATCTTTATTTATTTACCCTTATTGTACTTGATTTAACATGAAGAGACTAACAATAAATCTGTGAATATTATTCAAATATAATAAAAGGGTAATATAGGTCGGTTTTTTGCAATTAAAAGGATATTCACATATAGTTTTATCTTAATTTCCAATAATTAAAATGCAAATACATAGCGGGTATTTAAGTCAAACTATAAAAGGTTAAATGAGTTCAGCAAGGCTTATTTACCTTTGGAGAATTTACATTCAGGAGGGTTCATCATGCAGAAAAATGCTCATGGATATGTTCAAGATAGTTGCACAGCTTTAAGTCAAGCGGTTGATTGCCTTCATCATGCAGCTCAAACTGTTGAAAAGCCAGAAAACCGTCAAAGAATTGAACAATCATTACAAACGATTGAGCAAGCTTTAAAGGCTTGTGTAACTACGGAGTCTATTTTAGCTCAAGAATAAACCCCCAAAAAAAAGCTAAGGGCCAGGAGTCAAGGACTCATGGCCTTTGCTTTTCTTAAAGTAGTTTCTTGAGTGGTTTTTTTGCAGGTCCTTCAATTACCTGACCTTCAACCGAGAAGCGTGAAGCATGGCAAGGACAATCCCAGGTGCGATCACCGCTATTCCATTCCAATTCACAGCCAAGGTGAGTGCAGGTTGTATCAACAATATGTAGCTGGCCCAACTCATTACGGTATGCGCCGGCCCTTTTTCCTTCAAACTTTACGACTCCCCCTTCATCATTTTGTAAATCCTCTGGATGCATTTGAACGATTTCCAACTTTCCTTCAACTAGATGCTTGGCAACGTCTGCGTTTTGAACGACTAATTCTTTTATACTTGGATCAGGCTTAAATCGGGATGGGTGGAATAATTCTGAATAACGATTCTCCCGTTGTGCAATAGCATCACTAATGATTTGAGCTGCAAGTGTACTGGTTGTCATTCCCCATTTTCGAAACCCTGTCGCCACGTAAATGTGCTCGGAACGAGATGTTATAGGCCCGATATAAGGAATTTTATCTAGTGTAATTAAATCTTGGGCGGACCACCTGTATGCAATCTCCTCCAATTCGAAATGTTCTTCTGCAAACTTTTGAAGTGCTTCGTAATGTTCGATGGTTGGTATTCCTTGTCCAGTTTTATGACTTTCTCCACCGACTAAGATATGTTCACTACCATCAATTTGGACCGAGCGTAGAGAACGGGTCGGATTGTCTACACTTAAGTACATTCCTCCAGGAAACGCTGTCTTGGACTTGATAGCTAAAACGTAGGAACGCTCTGCATGCATGCGTGTGAAATACAAGCCTCTCCAATCATAAAAGGGAAAATGTGAGGCAATGACTAAATGGTTACAAGAAATGGTATACCCTAAATGAGTTGTAACGATAGGATGGTCAGCTTCTTCAACTGATTTAGCTGTCGTATTTTCATATACGGTTCCACCCATTTTAATAAAATCATCCAATAAATGCTTCAAGTAGTGGAGTGGATGGAATTGTGCTTGATCCTTCATACTTAAAGCCGCTGTTGTTTCGAAAGGCAGTTTTGTTTCAAGCTGTAGTTCCCCATTGATCCCTAGCTCTTTATACGCTTCCGCTTCTTTTTCTAGCTGCTGTTTTCCCTTAGGGGTTGTTGAATATAAGTAAGCATCCTGGATAGAGTAATCACAGCTAATTTGATGTTCATCAACTAATTTTTTAATGAATTTCCCTGCTTCAATATTTGATTCATAGTACAGCTTGGCTTGATCTTTACCAAAATGCTGAATTAGTTCATCGTATATCACATCATGTTGAGCAGTAATTTTTGCGGTCGTATGTCCAGTTGTTCCATTAAGTACCTTACCCGCTTCGACTAGAACGGTGCGAATGCCTGCCTTAGCAAGTAAATAGGCCGTAGTAATCCCTGTGATCCCGCCCCCAACCACTAAAGTTGGAGTTGAGATGGACTCGTTTAGTGTCGGAAATTCCTCTAAATCCGTGGACGAACGCCAATACGGTTCTGGCTGATGTGGCAGTTCTTTTTTGTTAGTATTCAAAAATTGATCGCCTCCTATTAAGCACTATTTCCATTCATAAAATTTCCAAAACCTTATTTTTCATGTGTAAAATCTAAATAAAATACTTTAAGCGAGGAAAAGGTGATCGTTTTGGGTAATCCATGGGATGCGGAACATGAACTAAATGAGTCTGGAGCCAGAAGGTTAATAGAATCTCAATTTCAAGAGCTTGTAGGCTGCAATCTACGATTATTGGGCAAGGGATATGATAATACGGTTTTTGATGTGGATGATACGTATGTTTTTCGTTTTCCTCGAAGAGACATCGCTGTGAAATTATTAGAAACAGAAGCAAAAGTTCTTCCCAAATTCCGGAATAGCGTCCTTTTACCTTATCCAGAACCGAAGTTTTTCGGAAAGCCAGAGGGAGACTTTCCTTATCCATTTCTCGGTTACAAAAAAGTGTTTGGAGAACTTCCAAGACAATTGGACGTTTCTCAAAGAATACAGTCGGCTGAGCCACTGGCACATTTTCTAAAATCGATTCATTCTTTCCCCATAGAGGAAGCAAGAAAGCTTGGGGTACCGAATGATTTGATGAGAAGGACCGATATCCCATTTCGTAAACCGAAGCTAAAGGATATGGCTGATAACTTATCTCGCCTAGGTCAAAATGAAATCTATGGAAAAGTCCATGCTTATCTGGATACCGTCACCCCTTTTAAAGGAATCCATAGGGAAACTTTTAACCATGGAGATCTTCACATTCGAAACATAATGGTCAACAAGGCTGGAGTTCTTTCTGGCATCATTGATTGGGGAGATATGCATATCGGACACCCCGCGGTTGATTTATCGTTAGTCTTTGCATTTTTACCGATAGAGGGAAGGGAAGCCTTTTATCGAATTTACGGCGAACTAGATGAGGAGACCACAAGGCTTGCACGGTTTAAAGCGGTCTACACAGGAGTTTCCTTACTTTTATATGGATTGGATATTGGAGATGTTTCAGTAGTGGAGGTTGCAAGGGAAACCATTAACTATTCTTTACTAGATGTTCATTGAACAAGACAAATTGAAATACAAAAGAGCTTGAGGGAACATGACCTCAAGCCTTTTCTATGAGTAATAGAATGCTTATGTAATTTTATTCTAACCTCAAGGGTGTTTAATTTCTTCCTTGTGTAAAACTCTCGTTTTGTTATAAGTCGTAATAATAAATACGCCTCCAGGCTTACTACAAAATATAGCCGAGGTCGATTATGGGAAATGCGGAATCTAGATAAGATAGAAACATGAAGAAGAGAAAGGAGGAACGAAAGATGAAAAAATTTGGTTTACTAGTTGCAGGAGGAATCGCTGCCATCGTATTGTTCTCAAATTTAGGGCCAATGGTAGGGTTAGTGGTCACGCTGGCAATTGCCTACTATTCACTAAAAAGGTTTCTAAAAGCTCAAACAACTATGAAGAAATTCCTATGGGGAGCTCTTGGAATCATCATGTTATGTGCAGCCATTTCAAATGTCCCTTCCATCATTGGTTTAGTAGCAGCCTATGTCCTGTATGTAGTATATAAAAAATGGAATGAATCTAAAGTTGAAATCGTAGAAAAAAATGACCCATTCACAAACTTTGAAAATGAATGGAAAAATCTTAATAAATAATAAACCTAAAGGAGACTTACATTATGAAAAACCTATTTAATCGAATGATCAATACTATATCTGCAGACTTGCATGAATTAATCGACCATAAAGAACAAAAAAATCCAATTGCGATGTTAAATCAATACCTTCGTGAGTGCGAGCATGAAACAGAAAAAGTACGCAAGCTAGTGGAAAGACAATATCGTTTGAAGGAAGAGTTTACGAGAGAATATCACAATGCCTTACAAATGGTGGAAAAAAGATCACGTCAAGCGGATGTTGCGATGCAAGCTGGAGAATCAGAGCTTCACACTTTTGCTAGTAATGAAAAAACTAGCTACGAAGAACGTGCTTCCCGTTTAAAGGAATCTTTACAAGCCGTGACGAACCAATTAGTGGAACTAGAACATAAATATGAGGAAATGAAACACAAGCTTAAGGATATGCATATAAAAAGACTAGAGTTAATGGGAAGAGAGAACATTGCACGTGCCCATAACAAAATTAGCAACGTTTTAGAGCAAAAGGCTACTTCAAACCAGTCATATGCTAGATTTGAAGAGATGGAATCTTACTTGGATCGTTTGGAACAACAAGTGAATTCTTCCTACTACCGTGAGACAATTGATGCAAGAATCGCTCAATTGGAAAAAGATATGAAAAATAAGGAAATGGTATCAAATTCTTAAAGAAAACATGATATGCTATTTATGAAATAGTAGAAAACGAATAAAAGATTACATTCAAAAGGCGTGGATTGGATGCTGCGCCTTTTTTACAAGATTAACTGAGGAAAAAGGGGGGGTACGATGTTTAAGTCAAGAACAGATTATGTGGCATCGATATTAATTATCGGCGTCATTTTATTGCTCTTGGAAATCTCCTTTTTTGATAGTGGATTGATTTTTTCCCTCGTATTTTCCGCATTAATGATTTATTTTGGTAGGAAAAAATGGTCGAGTACACTAGGCAAAATCCTATTTTGGATAGGCGTTGTCACTGCGGCAGGAGCCATTTTAAGCATGATGGCATTTAAATTTTTCCTGATGGCAATCTTACTTTTAGTCATTTTTCAATTCGTTCAACGGAAGAAGAATCCTCATTTCTTTAATCCTGAATTCGGCACGGATGTAGCATCCGTAAACCCTGAACAGGTTTGGAAAAAGCCTTTGTTCTTTCGAAATATGTTGTTTGGCCGCCAAAAAACGCCTGAATCCGTCTATGAATGGAATGATGTCAACATTCAAGGTGGGGTGGGTGATACCATGATCGACATAAGTAACACGGTACTCCCTAAGGGAGAAAATGTGATTTGTGTCCGTAATATATTAGGTAATGTACAAATCTATGTACCTTACGAGACAGAAGTGAAAATCGTTCATTCCACCATCGTTGGATCTTCTAAGATTTTCGATCAGCATGATCCCCAACTTTTCAATCAAAACTTACAATATCAAACAACTGGCTATGATGACGCTGAGAAAAAAATCAAGATTGTCACAAGTCTAATGGTAGGCAGCCTGGAGGTGAAGCGGATATGAGCATTATTACCCGACAAATTTTATGGGGGATGCTCTATTCGCTTAGCCTTGCTTTGATGTTGAGCACTTTTTTTATTTTATTTTATCCCCCAACTAACTTAGAAATCATTTGGGAGCAAGAGATATTTGACCTCCCATTTATCATATCAATCCCAGTAGTCTCTGTATTTGTTGGAATTATAGCAGGTGCACTATCAGGCTATTCGTGGCATAAACAAATCAAGCAAATATCCGACTCCTTCATTGAAGTGGAACAAGGAAAGACAATTCCAAAAGCAGCGAAAAAACAAGTGGCTGAAGTAGAATCGGTCCTTAAAAAAATGAATAAGCTTCAGCAGCATGTAGCAGAACAGGTAGTTCTTTCGCAAAAGCTTGCCAATGAGCGTGCGGAAGACCAGGAAAAACGTGTCCAGGAAATCGTTTCTCAGGAACGGAACCGGTTGGCCAGGGAGCTACATGATTCTGTCAGTCAGCAATTGTTCGGAGCTTCGATGCTTATGTCGGCCATCAATGAAACAAGATCGCTGGATAATGAAACAGAAAATCGGCAACTTCAAATGGTTGAACAAATGATCCATCAATCACAGCTTGAAATGAGAGCTCTATTGCTACATCTCCGCCCTGTCCCGTTAAAAGGGAAGACCTTGCAGGAAGGCATTAAAGAGTTACTAATGGAGCTAAAGCAAAAGGTTCCTATTGATATAACATGGAAAATTGAAGATACAGCATTGGATAAAGGTGTAGAAGATCATTTATTCCGGATCTTGCAGGAATCGGTTTCCAATACCCTTCGTCACTCGAAGGCATCTTCATTAGAAGTCCTCTTGATCTGTCGAGAACAGATGATCATCATGAGGGTGACTGATGATGGAAAAGGCTTTGAGGTCGAACAATCACGAACCGGTTCATACGGTCTTCAGAATATGCATGAGAGAGCAGTAGAAATAGGTGGAACTTTGAAAATTGTCAGTGTTGTCCAAAAGGGTACACGTTTGGAAGTAAAAGTTCCTGTACTAAAAAAGGATGGTAGCGATGATTAGAGTGGTATTTGTAGATGATCATGAAATGGTTAGGATTGGCGTTTCCTCTTATTTGTCTGCACAATCGGATATTGAGGTGGTGGGAGAAGCGGATGATGGAAAGAAAGGTGTGGAACTTGCCCTACAGTTGAAGCCAGACATTATCCTAATGGATTTAGTCATGAAGGAAATGGATGGGATTGAAGCGACAAGGCAAATTATCGCACAGTGGCCTGAAGCAAAAATTATCATCGTGACAAGCTTCTTGGATGATGAAAAAGTCTATCCTGCCCTGGAAGCAGGAGCTACCAGCTATATGCTTAAGACATCAAAGGCAAGTGAAATAGCCAATGCTGTTAGGTCGACTTATCATGGGCAGTCTGTTTTGGAACCCGAGGTCACAGGCAAAATGATGAAGAAAATGCGACAGCCACAGAACGTTCAACTACACGATCAGCTGACCAATCGTGAAATGGAAATCCTACTTTTAATGACACAAGGAAAGAGCAATCAAGAAATCGCTGATGAACTTTTCATAGCCTTAAAAACGGCAAAGGTCCACGTTAGTAGTATCCTTAGTAAGTTAGAGGTACAAGACCGTACCCAAGCGGTCATCTATGCTTTCAAGCACTCATTGGCAAAATGATGTCGGAGTACTTTTTAAAGTTTGCGAAAAGTACGGTATAATGCTGATTAAGTGAAATTTCCATGGAGGCTACCGTGAATATAACAACTTATCAACAAACGATCAGAGATTTTGCTTCAATCTTAGAAGAAGCTAATATACCTTACACATTTATAGGGGAAGCGGCCTTAACGTTACAAGGAGTTCCTATATCAGAGTCGGACATCCAAGTGATTATTCAATGGGATGTGTTAGATTCGGCGTATTCGGGACTTTCTCCATTTAATCCTTCTCCCATTTCAAAAGATGTCGAAAAAGCCGAATTCCGGTTATCATATCAACAAGTTCAAATAACAATATCTTGTTTTTTTAATACGACAGTCAAAACTGACCCATACCGAATTGGGATCACCTTAGATGGAAAAGAAGTTTTTTGTCGCTCCTTTTATAGTGGTATTTATGAACAAGATTTCTCTTATCAATCTCAAGTGGCTGATTTCCTTCTGAACACCCAGAAATCGCTGACTGAACAAAATGAGCAAGCCTGGAATCAGAATAATTATACGGCATTGATTCACAGATACGGAGAGCCTGGGAAGATTGCAGCCAAAATCAAGCAGAATCCTAAATGGCGCCTGCATCCTTTTTACAAGTATATGAAGGATTTAAAGAACAATAAAGTCTTACATTTACTTGGATCGAACGGTGTAAAAGCGACAGCTATGGCGTTGCTTGGTGCTGACGTAACTGTAGCTGACTTTTCCAAAGAAAATGCGTCGTTTGCCAAAGAAGTGGCAGCTGAAGCAGGAGTGGACATTACCTATATTGTGTCAGATGCCTTATCTTTGAGTGACGGGCTGGATACCTATGATTACGTCCTTATGGAACTAGGCGTGCTTCATTACTTCATTTCTTTAGACCCTCTGATGGAAAAAGTAAAATCCTTGCTTGCTTCAGGAGGAGTTTTTATCTTGCATGAATTCCATCCTATTTCTACTAAACTTATTACATCGAATGGGAAAAAGCATAGAGTAGTGGGTAATTACTTCGACCCTACTTTGCAAGAGAGTCAAGTTGCCTTTTCCAAGCATATGCCAGATGAAGAACAAGGCCAATTGTCTAGAACGATCCAAAGGAAATGGACCCTCGGTGAAGTGGTCACTTCAGTTGCAAAGGCAGGCTTGTTTTTGGAAATTCTGGAGGAGGAACCGAATCATAAGCTTCATGATATTGGTTTGCCAAAAACCTATACGCTTGTGGCTAGAAAACGATAAACAAAAACGGGGCTGACCTTTATAGGTTCAGCCCCGTCTGCTTTTCTATTCAGCTTGTTGATTTTGGTTTGACCATTCCTCAACATTCCATACCTTTGTAATCCAGCCTTCATAAAAGTCAGGTTCATGGCATACAAGGACAATCGTCCCTTTATAAGCTTTCATCGCTTTCTGAAGCTCTTCCTTAGCTGAAACATCCAAATGGTTGGTAGGCTCGTCAAACAGTAGCCAGTTGCTTTCTTCCATCATGAGTTTACATAGGCGAACCTTTGCTTGCTCACCACCGCTTAGCTGACTAAGAGGCCTAGAGATGTGCTCATTCTTCAATCCACAACGTGCGAGTGCAGCCCTTACTTGATTCTGGTCTAGATTCGGGAATGCATTCCATACATCATCGATAGGTGTGATGCTTCCAGCTTTCACTTCTTGTTCAAAATAAGAAGGGTAAAGGAAATCACCTAATATCGTCTTTCCATTTAAAGGCTTGATTTTGCCTAGGATCGTTTTTAAAAGTGTAGATTTTCCGACTCCGTTGCAACCAACAATAGCAATTTTTTCTCCACGTTCAATCGTCATAGATAACTTTGGTAGTAACGGAAGATCATATCCGATTTCAACATCTTTTCCTTCAAATACCCATCGGCTACTACCGCGTGCTTCTTTAAATTCGAAAGTCGGCTTAATAGCTGTTTCAGGACGGTCAATACGGTCCAAACGTTCTAACTGCTTCTGACGGCTTTTTGCACGGCCTGTCGTAGAATAACGCGCTTTATTTTTCGCTATGAAATCTTCTTGCTTCTTGATGAATTCCTGTTGTTTTTCATAGGCATTGATATGCTGGTTCTTGTTAATTTCAGCAAGCTCTAAAAACTTCTCATATGTTGCAGTGTAACGAGTCAACTTAGAGAATTCTAATTGGAAAATTACATCTACGGATTGATTCATGAATTCCGTATCATGCGAAATAAGTAGAAATGCATGTGGATATTCTTTTAGGTAATTCGTAAGCCACTTAATGTGTTCTACATCTAAATAGTTGGTAGGCTCATCGAGTAAAAGAACTTCAGGTTGCTCTAATAAAAGCTTCGCTAAAAGGACCTTTGTACGTTGTCCACCACTAAGGGCAGAAACGTCACGGTCAAGGCCGATTGCGTCCAAACCAAGACCACGAGCGGCATCCTCGATTTTGATATCTAACGAGTAAAATCCGCCAGCATCTAATTTGTCCTGGATCTCAGCCATTCTATCCAATAGTACTTCCAATTCCTCTGGAGATGCTGTTGCCATTTGAGATGTAACCTCATTTAACGCTTCTTCTTCCTTGAATAATGGCAAGAATGCGTCACGCAATACATCACGAATCGTTTTTCCAGGTGTTAACACTGTGTGCTGGTCCAAATAACCATATTGTACACCTGGTGTCCATTCCACTCTTCCAGTATCGTGAACTAGTTGACCCGTAATAATATTCATCATCGTCGATTTGCCGACACCATTTGCCCCGACAAGACCGACGTGTTCTTGGTTTAATCGGAAGGAAACATCCTTGAAAAGCATCCGATCTCCAAAGCTATGACTTAATCCTTCAACTACTAATAAACTCATGTTTTTCATGCCTCCGCTGCTAGTCTTTACATACTATCCATCATACTAAATTCGTACCCATAAATAAATAGAAGGGGCTAACTATCATTCTTACAGATTGTTTTTTTTGTTGAAAATTCCATCTTCATTCTAGAACGAATCCCTTCCTACATATATTGAGAGTGAGGTGATCAGATGGCAAATCCAAGAAAGGTTATTATTTTTGGAGACTTTGGTATAGACGATACGATTACGTTATTCAAAGCCTTGTTCCGAGAGGATTTCGAAATCCTAGGAGTCGTTGCGGACTATGGAAATGTGCCGCGGAATAAAGTGCTACGAAATTTGAATTTTATCCAATACATTTCAGGTAGATATGATATCCCAATCTTCGAAGGAGCATTTGTGCCCCTGACAGCTATTGACCCAGAATTCTTTCCAGAGGTACATGGACCTGAAGGGTTAGGTCCATTCAATCCGGTATTGCCAGAGACTGGAGACTTTCAAACGTTTCCGATAGAGGATCTTATTCCAATCATTAAAATGCATTATCGAGAATTAACGATTGTAACCTTTGGCAGGCTTTCCTCCTTGGCGACGACATTTATTCTAGCATTGGATCTAATGCGGCAAGTGAAGCGAATTGTAATGATGGGTGGGGCGTTCTTTTATCCAGGGAATGTCACAGCACTCGCTGAAGCGAATTTTTATGGAGATCCCTATGCGGCGAATCTCGTTCTTCGCTATGCCACAAACGTAACAGTAATTCCATTAAACGTGACACAAAATGCCTTAATTACACCTGAAATGGCAAATCAAATCAATGAATATCATCAACAAACAAAAGATCCTCTTGGGCTGATGGTGAAGCCTCTCCTTGATTTCTATCAGGATTTTTATAGTAAAAACTATCCGGGAATCCAAGGAGCACCAATGCATGATGCGGTTACACTTTTCTACTTAGTAAATCCTGGTGCTTTCGAAACTCGCGAACTTCCTGTTCAAGTAATTGTGGACCGAGGCAATGCCTTTGGCCAAAGCTTTGCCGATTTTCGCTATAAACCACAAAAAGATCTTGTAGTTCAGAAAGTAGCGTTGCATATGGATTATGAAGCATTTATCCAAGATTTTATGAGTTCCTTTTTGAGAAATCGTATGGATGAGGAGTAATTCGAAATCGAGTTTTTGTAACCTCACATCCCTTTCGTTCTGGTCATTTTTTTGAGATACTAATAAGCAGTCAGAACAAATGGAAGGATGTACGTATGAAAAAAACGGTTGTATTAGCCGAAAAACCTTCAGTAGGTAGAGATATCGCGAAGGTACTTGGCTGTCATAAAAAAGGAAATGGATTTTTCGAAGGAAATGATTATATCGTAACGTGGGCGCTTGGCCATTTGGTGACACTGGCCGATCCAGAAGCTTACGATGATAAATATAAGGCTTGGAGATTGGAAGACTTGCCAATGCTTCCACCATCTTTAAAACTAGTTGTCATCAAAAAGACTGGAAAACAATTTCAAGCAGTAAAAGCTCAATTGAATCGTTCTGATGTCAAAGAGATCATCATTGCAACTGACGCAGGTCGAGAAGGGGAACTTGTTGCCCGCTGGATACTGGAAAAGGCCCATATAAACAAACCTATAAAACGCCTTTGGATATCTTCGGTAACTGACAAGGCCATCAAACAAGGATTCCAAAAACTAAAAGATGGCAAAGAATATCTGAATCTATATGCTTCTGCCCAAGCTAGAGCTGAGGCAGATTGGCTTGTTGGAATCAATGCGACAAGGGCACTGACGACCAAGTACAATGCACAGCTTTCCTGTGGACGGGTACAAACTCCAACACTAGCGATGATTGCCAAACGTGAAGAAGAAATCCGTTCTTTCGTGCCTAAAGCCTTTTTCGGTTTTCGAGCTGTTACGGATCATGGCGTATCTTTGACATGGCAATCAGAAAAAACGAAAGAAACTAGGATTTTTGAAGAGGACAGGGCAATGGCATTGCTTAAGCAGATTCAGAATGAGCCGGCAGAATTGATAGAGATCCAAAAGTCCATGAAGAAAAACTATGCTCCTGGCTTATATGATTTGACAGAGCTGCAAAGGGATGCCAATCGGATTTTCGGTTATTCTGCAAAGGAAACCTTGTCGATCACACAAAGATTATACGAACAGTATAAAGTCGTCACTTATCCTAGAACGGATTCAAAGTTCCTTTCTAGTGATTTGGTAGATACACTTAAGGAAAGGCTGGAAGCAGTCAGCATCAAACCTTATAGCCAATGGGCGTCTAAAATATTACGTAGTCCAATCCGAGTGAACGGTTCCTTTGTCGATGATAAAAAGGTTTCCGATCATCATGCCATTATTCCGACAGAGCAAACTCCTTTCCTGCAGAAACTGTCTGATAAAGAGTATAAAATTTATGATTTGATTGTAAAAAGGTTTTTAGCGGTCCTTTTACCACCTTTTGAGTTCGAACAAACGACGTTAAAAGTAGCAATCGGGAAAGAAGCGTTCACTGCTAGGGGAAAACGAATCATTCAACAAGGCTGGAAAGACGTTTATCAGTATGATGAAG
This sequence comes from Peribacillus alkalitolerans, assembly GCF_010882125.1. Taxonomy (GTDB): domain Bacteria; phylum Bacillota; class Bacilli; order Bacillales; family DSM-1321; genus Bacillus_BN; species Bacillus_BN alkalitolerans. Next base: position 29,107 of record NZ_JAAGVZ010000030.1, read on the forward strand.
AGGATGGAGATGAAGATCAATCGCTTCCTGCGCTTCAAAAAGGCGATTTGCTAAATCTATCATCTATCAACATGACAAAGGGAGAAACGAAGCCACCTGAGCCGTTCAATGAAGGAACGCTGTTATCTGCGATGGAAAATCCAGTTCGCTTCATGAGTGGCGAAAGCAAGGAACTGATTAAGACGTTAGGGGAAACAGGAGGGCTCGGTACAGTTGCCACTAGAGCAGATATTATCGAGAAACTCTTTAATTCCTTCTTAATCGAGAAAAAAGGAAAAGGCATTTTTGTCACTTCAAAAGGAAAGCAGCTGCTTGAGCTGGTTCCAGAGGATTTGAAATCCCCTGCTTTAACGGCAGAGTGGGAGAAAAAGCTTCAGCAAATTGCTCAAGGTAAACTATCTAAGCAGACGTTCATTGTCGAAATGAAGGATTATGCAAAAAGCTCTGTACACGAAATTAAGAACAACACACAACGATTCAGACATGACAATGTCACTGGAAAGAAATGTCCGGATTGTGGCAAGCCCCTCTTAGAAGTGAACGGGAAAAAGGGGAAAATGCACGTTTGTCAGGACCGCGAGTGCGGTTTCCGTAAATCGATTTCAAGAGCGACAAACGCTCGCTGTCCTGTTTGTCACAAGAAGCTAGAATTACGTGGTGAAGGAGAAGGTCAGATTTTCGCCTGCTCATGTGGTCATCGTGAAAAGCTCAGTTCCTTCCAAGAACGCAAGAAAAAAACGAGCCAATCTGTAGGGAATAAGCGCGAAGTGGCTCAATACTTGAAAAAACAGAACAATGATGAGCCCATCAACACGGCACTTGCAGATGCACTAGCGAAATTAAAATTGAAATAGATATTATTACAGGAGCTTTCCTTTAAGAGGAAAAGCTCTTGTTTTATGTTGGTGATAGTCGTAATGGATATTCAAAAATATTAAAAAAGGCAGTAAAATGAAGAATAACTAAGGATGAAAGAGAATACATTGATAAAACCCTATAAATCAGAATTTTATGAATATTTACAAAATACAAAAAACATATTAATATTAAATCAAGTAATCATCCACAAAGAAAAAAGGAGGTAGCTCTTAAGAAAATAAAATGATAATGATTCACATTCCTCCTAAGAGGTGATTCCAATGACGTAAGTAAGGCGAAGGCGTAGAAAATATACGCTGGGTACACACAAACGACATCCATACTCTAAGGAAAAGGTGGTTCCAATGACGTAAGCAAGGCGAAGGCGTTGAGTAGAACGCTGGGTACCACAAATGAAACATCCTATTGTTTAAGAAAAAGGTGGTTCCGAAGACTTAAGTAAGGCGAAGGCGTTGAAATGAACGCTGGGTGCTCCGAAACGAAACATCCTATTGTCTAAGAAAAAGGTGGTTCCAATGACTTAAGGTAAGGCGAAGGCGTTGAAATGAACGCTGGGTGCTCCGAAACGAAACATCCTATTGTCTAAGAAAAAGGTGGTTCCGAAGACTTAAGTAAGGCGAAGGCGTTGAAATGAACGCTGGGTGCTCCGAAACGAAACATCCTATTGTCTAAGAAAAGGTGGTTCCGAAGACTTAAGTAAGGCGAAGGCGTTGAAATGAACGCTGGGTACTACAAAAAGAAACATCCTATTGTCAAAGAAAAGGTGGTTCCGATGACTTAAGTAAGGCGAAGGCGTTGAAATGAACGCTGGGTACTACAAACGAAACATCCTATTGTCAAAGAAAAGGTGGTTCCGATGACTTAAGTAAGGTGAAAGCGTTGAAATGAACGCTGGGTACTACAAACGAAACATTCTATTTCTTTAAGAAAAGGTGGTTCCAATGACTTAAGTAAGGCGATAGCGCAAAGGTAAAATTGCGCTTGGTATTCAAAATAAATACTTAATCCCTTATCATTATAGATGGGAATATAGAAAGGATCTATAGCTCAAAATGGAAGAAGAAATAGTTTAAGCGATCTTGGAATTCCTAATGGAAACCAGGATCGCTTATTGTTGTTTTGTTTAAAGATCCACATTCCTCGATATTAAAATATTGGTTTTAAAAAATTGGCTGTGTTAAAGTCCATCGTTGATTTTAAGCTATATGTTGATTGAAGTGGAAGACGCTTGACTCCTGGGGGATTAGCGTTACAGGCGAGACCCCGCAGGAGCGCT
>NZ_JAAGVZ010000031.1 GCF_010882125.1 Peribacillus alkalitolerans
ATTCCAAAAACGACTAAACCATCGTGCTCCGATTGAGTATCGAATCACGATGGCTGCATAGTCTTTTTTAGAGCTGTCTACTTGACGGGGTTAAGTCCAGCCTTGTCATTTGACAGGGTTTTTTATTTTTGGCTCTAATCACATAGATTGTTTGTTTAGCTATAGAGCTTGTCCGTTGTTTTCCACTCCAGGCACTTGCTTTCCACGGGGAGGGACGGAAGCCTCCTCGGCGTTACCGCCTGCGGGGTCTCCCACTTCCCTCTTTTTCCCGTAGGAGTCAAGTGCCCTCCGCTACAAACAACTCAGACTGTAAAAGTTAAATTGGACTAAAAAAACAACAAAGTTTACGAAAACAGCCTTTTATTTATATAGTTATTTCTTTTGGATTATCACCTAACAGGCCCTTAATTCATACTATGTGAAAGTAAATTAGGAGCATGAAATAACGAGGGTTATTTTTCATAGAAGAAGGTGACGTTTGAAATGCTTACAGGCATACAAATTGCTGTGATTGGCGGGGATGCAAGACAGCTTGAAGTTGTCAAGAAGCTCACAGAGCTTGATGCAAAACTGTGGCTAATTGGATTTGAGCAATTAGATCACGCATTTTCTGGAGCAGTTAAAGAAAAGCTCGAAGATGTGGATTTCACTGAGATTGATGGAATTATTCTCCCAGTACCTGGAACAAACACTGAAGGAAAAGTTGAGACCATTTTTTCGGGTGAAAATGTTTATTTAACTGAAGAAATTTTAGCTGCTACACCTGCGCATTGTACAGTTTATTCCGGTATTAGTAATAAATACTTGGATGCCATTACCACTAATACAAACAGAAAGCTCGTTCAATTATTCGAGCGTGATGACGTTGCGATATATAATTCCATACCAACAGTTGAAGGTACCATTATGATGGCCATCCAACATACTGATTTTACGATTCATGGATCCAATGTTTCAGTGTTAGGGCTAGGTAGGGTTGGAATGAGTGTTGCAAGAACCTTTCAAGCTTTAGGTGCAAAAGTGAAAGTTGGAGCAAGGAAGAGTGAACATTTAGCCCGGATAACTGAAATGGGATTAGAACCATTCCATTTGGATGACCTATCAGAATCTATAAAAAATACGGATATATGTATTAATACTATTCCATATCAAATTGTTACAGCGGCAGTGATAGCAAAGATGCCAACACACACATTAATTATTGATTTAGCATCAAAGCCTGGAGGTACTGATTTCCGTTACGCAGAAAAAAGGGGAATCAAAGCACTTTTAGCCCCAGGATTACCAGGAATCGTTGCCCCTAAAACCGCTGGAAAAATTCTTGCCAATGTCCTTTCCCATCTATTACAAGATGACTTAAAACAGAGAAAGGGGAAAATCATATGAGTTTGAAAGGTAAAAGAATTGGGTTTGGCCTAACCGGTTCTCATTGTACGTATGATGTTGTTTTTCCAGAAATTGAAAAACTGGTGAATGAAGGAGCAGAAGTGATACCAATTGTGACATTTACTGTTCAAAATACCGACACTCGCTTTGGAAAAGGTGAGGATTGGGTTGAACGTATTGTCAAGCTTACTGGACATAATATTATAGATTCTATTGTAAAGGCTGAACCGCTTGGTCCAAAAATGCCTTTAGATTGTATGGTCATTGCCCCGCTTACTGGTAATTCAATGAGTAAGCTAGCTAATGCCTTAACAGATTCACCGGTACTAATGGCCGCAAAAGCTACAATTAGAAACCATAGGCCAGTTGTATTAGGAATATCTACTAATGACGCACTCGGTTTAAATGGGGTAAACTTAATGAGACTAATGGCTACGAAGGATTTCTACTTTATTCCTTATGGCCAAGATGCTCCAGATAAAAAGCCAAACTCGATGGTAGCAAGAATGTCCATGATTCGTGAAACGATCCTTGAAGCGATTCAAGGAAGGCAAATACAACCTGTTATCATTGAAAGGTTTAATGATCCAGAATAAAGTATACATTTTTCTATAATTTCTATCTTACATTCGTGCGTCAATATGTTAAAATGAATCATATTTACGAAGACTAGGTTACAGCCGTTGTCTTATGGAAAAGGGGATATGAATAATGCAAGAGATTAAGGGTCTTCATGTAGCAGTAGTTGGAGCAACTGGCGCAGTAGGGCAGCAAATGATCAAAACTTTGGAACAACGAAATTTTCCAATAAAAAACCTAACTCTTTTATCTTCTGCACGTTCAGCAGGATCAAAGGTAATGTATAAAAATGAAGAAATTACAGTACAAGAAGCCACTCCTGATAGCTTTGAAGGGGTGGATATCGCCTTATTCAGTGCTGGAGGTAGCGTTTCACAATTATTGGCTCCAGAAGCGGTTAAACGCGGTGCAATTGTAGTGGATAATACAAGTGCATTCAGAATGGATCCAAATGTTCCATTAGTCGTACCTGAAGTAAACGAAGAAGATTTAAAGAATCATAACGGCATCATTGCTAATCCGAATTGCTCCACGATTCAAATGGTTGTTGCGTTGGAGCCTTTACGTCAAGCATATGGCTTGAATAAAGTGTTAGTATCTACTTATCAAGCTGTGTCAGGTGCGGGAGCAGCTGCAATCGAAGAGCTTCAGAGCCAAGCGAAAGCAATCTTGAATGGGGAAGATTTCGAACCTGCAATGCTTCCAGTAAAGGCAGACAAAAAGCGTTATCAAATTGCTTTTAATGCAATTCCTCAAATTGATAAGTTCCAAGAAAATGGATTCACTTATGAAGAAATGAAAATGATGAATGAAACTAAAAAAATCATGCATATGCCAGAATTGAAGGTTGCAGCGACGTGTGTCAGATTGCCAGTAGTAACTGGCCACTCTGAGTCTGTTTATATCGAAGTTGAAAAAGAAGGCGTGACCGTTTCTGAAATTAGAGAATTAATGAAACAGGCTCCTGGTGTGGTCCTTCAAGATCAACCTGAAGAACAAGTATACCCAATGCCTGCACATTGTGTAGGGTTAAATGATGTCTTTGTCGGACGTATCCGTAAAGACCTAGATGATGATAAAGGTTTCCATATGTGGATTGTTTCGGATAATCTATTGAAAGGTGCTGCTTGGAACTCAGTCCAAATCGCAGAAAGCCTTGTGAAACTTGAATTGGTAACATTGAAATAGTTTACTATTCAGAGCTCAGCCTTTCCTATAATTTATAAGGAGGGCTGAGTTCGTTTGGGGTGTTAATATGAATGTAGTCGTTCAGAAGTTCGGAGGTACCTCCGTTCGCAACGAAGAAAGTAGAGCACATGCAAGACGGCATATTTCAAATGCATTGAAAGAAGGCTATAAGGTCGTTGTAGTTGTCTCTGCCATGGGTAGAAAAGGTGAGCCATACGCCACTGATACTTTATTGTCGTTAATCAATGCCTCTGAAACGAAAGTGACAAAAAGGGAACAAGACCTGATACTCTCTGTAGGAGAAACCATTTCTGCAGTTTTATTCTCAAACATGCTTAATGAGTATGGCATAAAATCTACCGCCTATACTGGATCCCAAGCAGGATTCCGTACCAATAACGATCACACCAATGCTAAGATTATTGAAATGAAATGCGATCGGTTGGTCAGAGAGTTAGACAACTATGATGTTGTCGTAGTAGCAGGCTTCCAAGGGGCAGCAAGAAACGGAGACATTACCACGATAGGTCGTGGTGGTAGTGACACTTCAGCAGCAGCATTAGGTGCAGCCTTAAATGCTAAGTGGGTCGATATTTTCACTGATGTTGAAGGGATTATGACCGCTGACCCTCGAATCGCCGAAAATGCTAGACCTCTTTCAGTTGTAACCTATACAGAGGTATGCAATATGGCATATCAAGGGGCGAAGGTAATCCATCCTCGTGCAGTAGAAATTGCAATGCAGGCGAAAATTCCTATTCGCATCCGTTCGACCTATTCTGATGGTTTAGGTACACTTGTAACGACATTAAACCGTGAGAATAAAGGTAGCGATATTAGAGAAAGACTTGTTACTGGTATTGCTCACGTCTCCAATATTACCCAGCTAAAGGTTAATGCAAAAGATGGTCAGTATGATCTTCAGGCAGAGGTATTTAAGGCTATGGCAAATGCTTCTATTTCAGTAGATTTTATTAACATTTATCCTAATGGCGTCGTTTACACTGTAACTAAGGATATGACAGAGCGTGCAGTTCAGGTTTTAAAGGAAATTGGGCATGAACCGGAAGTAAACGAAGGCTGTGCGAAAGTTTCTGTAGTTGGAGCTGGAATAACAGGGGTACCTGGGGTTACGTCCAAAATAGTTACAGCATTATCGGAAAAAGGCATTTCAATTCTTCAATCCGCAGACAGCCATACAACCATATGGGTACTAGTAAAAGAAAAAGATTTAGTAAACGCAGTGAATGCTTTACACGATGCTTTTCAATTACACGAAGATATGGTTGAATATGGAGTAAAGGAATAAATATTGCAGAGATCCTAGTATAAAAAAATTATCTTTCGATTGAAAGTAGAGTGAAGTAATGACGATTTTTGGTAGAATTTCAACAGCAATGGTGACACCTTTTGATAAAAAAGGGAACATAGATTTTAATAAAACTACTCAATTAATCAATTATTTAATCGACAATGGATCTGATTCTCTTGTGATAGCTGGTACTACTGGCGAATCCCCTACATTATCCACTGAGGAAAAACTAGCATTATTTAAACACGTAGTGAAAGTAGTGGATAAAAGAGTACCTGTTATTGCTGGAACAGGTAGCAATAACACATATTCTAGCATTGAATTGACAAAAAAAGCTGAACAAATCGGTGTGGATGCAATCATGTTGGTAGTGCCTTATTATAACAAGCCAAGCCAAGATGGTTTATACTTACACTTCAAATCTGTTGCAGAATCTACTACACTTCCGGTTATGTTATACAATGTCCCAGGTAGATCAGCTGCTAATATGCTACCATCTACAATCATTAAGCTTTCAGCTATCCCTAATATTGTGGCAGTCAAGGAAGCAAGTGGTGATTTAAATGCGGCTACTGAAATATTAGCTAATACTCCTGATGACTTTGTTTTATATAGTGGTGATGATAGCTTAACATTGCCTACGATGGCTGTAGGAGCTTCCGGGATAGTATCTGTAGCTTCTCATGTGGTTGGAAACGATATGCAGGAAATGATTTCGCTATTCCTTGACGGTAAGCTGAAGGAAGCATCGGAAATGCATCAAAAACTTGTTCCGCTAATGGTTGGATTATTTATGGCACCAAGCCCAGCTCCTGTTAAGACTGCCTTGCAAATGAAAGGCATCGATGTAGGATCAGTAAGGCTGCCGCTAGTTCCACTCTCCGAACAGGAAAGAGGAAAACTTCAGCAATTGATGAATAATAATTAATAGTAAAAATCCCCTTTTAGTAGTGAGAAGAGTGCAGTAGCCTTTCTCTAAATACTATAAGGGGATTTTTTCATTGGCTGTTTTCGTAAATTTTGTTGCTTTTTTAATGTAATTTAATTTTAATTATCTGAGTTGTTTGTAGAGGTGGGCACTTGACTCCTGCGGGAAGAAGAGGGAAGTGGGAGACCCCACAGGCGGTAACGCCGAGGAGGCTTCCATCCCTCCCCGCGGAAAGCAAGTGCCTGGAGCGGAAAGCAACGGGCAAACTTATAGTCTAAAATAACAATCTATGCGATAAGAGCCTTTTCATTATATAAATGGTTGTCAGTTAAAAATTCGATACTGTATAATAAACATAATTTGTATGGCACGGTCATTAGAACTTAGGAGGAAACACAAAGTGAGTATAGTTAAAAACGAGAACATCAAGATCATTTCCTTAGGGGGACAGGGAGAGCTCGGTAAAAATATGTATGTTGTGGATATAGAAGGGGATTTATTTGTCCTGGATGCCGGATTGATGTTCCCGGAAGAAGAAATGCTAGGCATCGATATTGTCATTCCCGATATTACATATTTGTTAGAAAATAAGCAGTCCATAAAAGGGATTTTTCTAAGCCATGGTCATGAAGACCATATTGGAGCACTTACATATATCTTAAAAAATATAAAATCTACTGTATACGGAACTGACCTTACTATTGAGCTTGTTAAAGCAAAGTTAAGAGAAGACGAATTTTCCGATAAGGTTGATTTTTATAAAATTGAATCAAATACTGTCCTTCAATTTGGAACGACAGAAGTAAGTTTCTTTAAAACAAACCACAGCATACCAGGATCAGTAGGAATTTGTTTGCATACTTCCCAAGGTAGCGTCGTGTATACAGGTGACTTTAAATTTGACCAAGCTGCAACTGAGCTTTATCAAGCTGAAATAGGCAAGATGGCTACAATAGGGGAAAGAGGAGTACTCTGTCTATTATCAGAAAGTACAGGTGCAGAAAAACCTGGCTATACTACATCAGAAGCAGTTGTTGCCCGTGAAATCTCTAACGTATTCCACGGTGCAGTTGGTCGCGTTATCGTTGCTTGCTTTGCTTCGAACATTAATCACATCCAACATGTCTTTAATGCAGCATACGAGAACAATAGAAAAGTAGCCGTTGTTGGAAAGAGATTAAAAACCGTTTATGATATCGCTTTTAAATTAGGCTATTTAAAAATACATGATGAAATTTTGATCCAAGCCTCTGAAATTGAAAAATACAATGCTGATGAAGTAGCAATCCTAGTGACTGGAGGACAAGGTGAACCAATCGCAGCCCTTCAAAAAATGGCTAAAAAAGGCCATAAACAGTTCAATATTGTTAAAGGGGATACTGTCATTATCGCAGCTTCACCAGTAAGGGGTGGAGAATTGACACTTTATAAGACAATCGATTTACTCTTCAGAGCAGGGGCACAAGTCGTCACAAATCGAACTGTATTTGTTCCTGGTCATGGAAGCCAGGAAGAGTTAAAAATGATGATGAATTTAATGAAGCCTAAATATTTCATGCCCATCCATGGTGAATACCGTATGTTAAAAGCTCATGCGAAGCTTGCTGCACAGCAAGGGCTGAGCAATGATCAAATATGTATTGCTGACAAAGGTGAAGTAGTAGAAATCAAAGCAGGAAAAATCCGTCCCACTAGTAAAGTGCCAGCTGGGAATACACTTATTGATGGCAGTGGAGTAGGAGATGTAGGAAATATCGTATTACGTGACCGACGCTTACTTTCACAAGATGGTATTTTGATTGTGGTAGTTACCCTTCATAAATCGGATAAATCGATCGTTGCTGGACCAGAAATCATATCACGTGGTTTTGTTTATGTCCGTGAATCAGAAAGATTAATGGAAGACTCTGTGACAATCGTAAAAGAAGCAGTACAAAAGAATTCTGGTGCTGATTTTGATTGGTCTACAATTAAACAAGACATTCGAGATTCCTTAAACTCATACCTATATGAGAAAACAAAAAGAAGACCAATGATTTTACCAATAATTATGGAAGTATAATGAAGTTAAGAGCAGCTGAATTGGCTGCTCTTTGATTTTTTCTCACCATTCTTATAGGATTGAAGTTACTCATTCTGTCCATACTAATCATATTGATTATTAAAAGGGGGACTAAGAATGGAAGAACCAAATAAATCTCAGCAAAATGATGGAGATAAACAAGAGAATAAGGGATCAAGTCTAATAGAAAAAATTCAGCAATTAGGACAGACGAACGTACCTCAAATGTCAGCGGATTCAAAAATACATTGTTTAACTATAGTTGGACAAATAGAAGGGCATATGCAATTGCCACCACAGAATAAGACAACGAAATATGAACATGTTATCCCACAAATCGTCGCAATTGAGCAAAATCCAAATATTGAAGGTCTATTAGTCATATTGAACACTGTAGGAGGCGATGTAGAAGCAGGTCTTGCCATTTCTGAAATGCTTGCTTCCTTATCTAAGCCAACGGTATCAATCGTTTTAGGTGGTGGACATTCAATTGGAGTTCCAATTGCTGTAAGCTGTGATTATTCTTTCATTGCAGAAACTGCCACAATGACCATTCACCCAATTCGTTTGACTGGCCTAGTTATTAGTGTCCCTCAAACATTTGAGTATTTAGATAAAATGCAGGATCGAGTAATCAATTTTGTAACAAAGCATTCTAATATATCAGAGGAATTGTTTAAGGAACTCATGTTTGAAAAAGGCAATTTAACACGGGACATTGGTACAAATGTTGTTGGAAGTGATGCAGTAAAATACGGATTGATTGATGCAGTCGGTGGTGTTGGGCATGCGATGAAGAAATTAAATAGTTTAATCGAGGAGAATAAATCTTCTGGTGTTATAGAGGGAGAAGGGCAGATCCTACAATGATACTTTATACAATAATGCCATTAGAGAGTGTTTATCCCACCCAGCAAAGCGAATATGAGAGATATGTATCTATACAATATAATGGAATTACAGTAGTTGGTGAAAGAAACACGGACCAAACATTTTTAGTGAATCGTATAATTAGTACTGATCCTAATCACTACTTGGATACCACCTTATACCCTGGTTCTATCATTTCCTATACAAATCAATAAAAACTTCTAAACCATAGTCTAAGTGATACTAAATTATGCTATAATGTACTATAACTTCTATGGTTTTCCATAGCATACAGCAGCCTTCAGATGGGCTGCTTTCTTTCATTATGGAAGGATCATTAATTGACGTAAAAAGGTGATGAGTCTTGGCAAAAAGAAAAAAGAGATCGAGCAAAAGAACAGAAACGCTTAAACATACACTTAAATTTGAATTAATAGGATTAACTCTTTTTGGAATTTCGGCAATAGCTTTAGCAAAGTTAGGTGCAGTTGGAAGGTCATTAGTTTTAATCTCCAGATTTTTTATGGGTGAATGGTATACAGTCTTATTAATATCCTTACTTATTTTAAGTATATTTTTAATGTGGAAGAGGAGAGTTCCATTTCTATTAAAAAGACAACTTTTAGGTTGTTATATGATTATTGGAAGTATGTTGCTACTAAGCCATGTGACACTTTTTTCTCTGTTACAGAAAGGCGGCCCTTTCGAAAAGCCTAGTGTACTCTCAAATACGTGGGAGTTGTTTTGGATGGAAGTGAATGGTGGTTCTTCTACATCCGATTTAGGTGGAGGAATGATTGGTGCCACTTTGTTTGCAATGTCCTATTTTTTATTTGATGCAGCAGGTTCAAAAATAGCAGCCATACTTTTCATCATAATAGGTTTCGTTTTAGTAACGGGAAAGACTATGGGAGACGTACTAGGCAAATTCCTTGTTGGATTAGGTACATTTTCAAAAAACCAATGGATTGCTTTTTTAGAAGACTTAGAAGAGTGGAAACAACAAAGAGTAGAAAAGAAAGAAAAGAAACAATTAGATAAGGAACTGGAGCGACAAGCGAAACAACTTGAAAAAGAGAAGGAAAAAGAGGCAAATCAAGAAGTCATCATCCCTGTGATTGATTCTGGACAAGAAAGACAACCAACCATTATTTCATCATTTAATGAAACATCAGGTGTAACACATCATCAAGAATCCAAACCAAACCATCAAGCTGAACCAGTGATTGATGAGGTAGACGATGAAGTGATTGGTGTAGAAATAGTTGTACCAGAGCTAGAAAATGTTGATTATGAGCTCCCACCACTATCTTTACTAAAAACACCGAAGAAAGCGGATCAAAGTGGTGAATATGAGCTTATACATACAAATGCAGCGAAATTAGAAAAGACGTTCCAAAGTTTTGGCGTAAAAGCAAAGGTTACACAAGTTCATTTAGGTCCTGCTGTTACAAAATACGAGGTTCATCCGGATGTTGGTGTGAAAGTAAGCAAGATCGTCAGTCTTTCTGATGACCTTGCACTTGCGTTAGCTGCTAAGGATATCCGTATTGAAGCACCGATTCCTGGTAAGTCAGCCATAGGGATTGAAGTTCCAAATTCAGAGATTGCTATGGTTTCATTACGTGAAGTCTTAGAGTCTAAGGATCATTTTAAAGTCGATGCAAAACTTCAAATCGCACTTGGCCGAGACATCTCCGGAGAAGCTGTGTTGGCTGAATTGAATAAAATGCCTCACTTGCTCGTTGCTGGAGCCACAGGAAGTGGTAAATCTGTTTGTATAAACGGAATTATTACTAGTATCTTGATGAGAGCTAAGCCACATGAAGTCAAATTGATGATGATTGATCCGAAAATGGTGGAATTGAATGTTTATAACGGTGTACCACACCTTTTAGCACCAGTCGTGACAGATGCTAAAAAAGCATCCCAAGCTTTGAAAAAAGTGGTTAGTGAAATGGAAAGAAGGTATGAATTATTTTCCCATACCGGAACGAGAAATATTGAAGGGTATAATGAACATATAAGAAAGCATAATCTTGAAGAAGGCGCCAAACAACCTTTTTTACCTTATATCGTTGTTATAGTGGATGAGCTTGCCGACTTAATGATGGTCGCTTCATCAGATGTGGAAGATTCCATTACACGGCTTGCGCAAATGGCTCGTGCAGCGGGCATACATTTGATCATTGCGACACAACGACCATCTGTTGATGTCATTACAGGTGTTATTAAAGCAAATATCCCTTCAAGGATTGCGTTTAGCGTTTCATCGATGACGGACTCAAGAACCATATTGGATATGGGTGGGGCTGAAAAGCTTTTAGGTAGAGGTGATATGCTATTCCTACCTGTAGGAGCATCAAAACCAGTCAGAGTCCAAGGGGCTTTCCTTTCGGATGAAGAAGTAGAAGAAGTTGTCAATTTTGTAATTGGACAACAGAAGGCTCAATATCAAGAAGAAATGATTCCAGCGGATACTCCTGAAGCGGTAGGAGAAGTAGATGACGACCTTTATGACGAGGCAGTTCAACTTGTTATAGAAATGCAGACAGCCTCTGTATCTATGCTACAACGTCGATTCAGAATTGGGTATTCTAGAGCTGCACGGTTGATTGATGAGATGGAGGCTCGAGGGGTTGTTGGACAGTACGAAGGGAGTAAGCCTCGTAATGTATTAATAGGGAAGGAAACAATCGACCAAGATATCCAAAGTTCTTAATCAAATTGTTATATTAAAAGATTATAGTGAGAGCCTATAAATGAGGCTTTCACTATTTTTTTTGAGCTAAGATTAATTCACAGAAAATATATTCAATTCAATGATTCGACAAATTTCTAATAAGACTATTTATTTCTATTAAAAAAAATGTTAAAGTAAAATCGATTAGTAGTAAAGATTCAACATCAGAGGTCTGATGACTGAAAAAGTAATTTCTTTGGGGGTTTCAGCATGTCTATCAAGCAGGACAATCGTCACCTATACCTACAAGTGATTGATAAAATTAAGCAGGATATCGAGGATGGGATTTATAAGGAAAAAGAGAAACTTCCTTCTGAATTTGAACTTGCGAAACAACTTGGGGTAAGCCGTGCTACTTTAAGGGAAGCGTTAAGGATTCTAGAAGAAGAAAGCGCTATCATTCGAAGGCATGGTGTTGGAACGTTTGTAAATGCAAGACCACTATTCACTTCTGGAATTGAACAGTTGAATAGTGTGACCAGCATGATTAAGCAGGCTGGAATGAAACCAGGTACAATTTTTCTTAGCTCTTCTAATCAACAACCGTCAGAAGAGGATATTAGAAAGTTCAATTGCGATGAAAATGAGGACATGGTTGTATTAGAACGTGTTAGAACCGCAAATGACGAGCCTGTGGTGTATTGCTTGGATAAAATTCTCCAAAGTAATCTACAGGAAAGTTTCTCCCATCATGATGGATCTATATTTGAAAAATTGGAAATTCAATCATCTATTAACATTACATATGCGGTGGCTCATATAGAGCCTCTAGGCTATCATGAGAAAATTTCCCCAATTTTAGAATGCGATCCTGAAACGGCACTACTGGTTCTAAAGCAAATGCACTATGATGAAATGGATCGTCCCATTTTATACTCAGTCAATTATTTCAAAGCAGATAAATTTAGCTTTCATGTATTGAGAAAAAGAGTATAAACTAAGAATCCTTGCTTCTACTAATTACAACATCATTTAGGAGGTTTTACCTTTGAAAAAGCGTAAATTTGGTTTAGCGCTGTCCTTGGTTCTTGCTGCAGGTACTATTCTTGGTGCATGTGGAAAAGGTGATGACAAACAAGGTACAGAAGAAAAAGAGAAAAATGATTTCTCAGCTGCAATGGTAACTGATATTGGTGGAGTTGATGACAAATCATTCAACCAATCTGCGTGGGAAGGTTTACAAAAATTTGGAGAAGATAACGGGCTTGAGAAAGGTAAAGGAATTGATTATCTTCAATCTAAAACTGACGCTGATTACACAACAAACTTAAATTCTCTAGTAAGAAATAAATTTGACCTTATTTATGGAATCGGTTACTTATTAGCTGAGCCGGTTGCTGAGGTTGCTGATCAACGTAAGGATACTAATTTCGCAATCGTTGATTCTGTGGTTGAAAAAGATAACGTAGCAAGCATCACGTTTAAAGAACATGAAGGCTCTTTCCTTGTTGGTGTTATCGCTGGTCTAACTACTAAAACGAACAAAGTAGGATTCATCGGTGGTATGGACGGAAGCCTTATCAACAAGTTTGAGGTTGGATTCGTAGCAGGTGTTAAATCTGTAAATCCAAAAGCTGAAGTTGAAATACAATATGCAGGAAGCTTCGGTGATCCTACTAAGGGTAAAGAAATAGCAAACTCAATGTATTCTAATAATGCAGACATTATTTACCATGCTTCTGGTGGAACTGGTGCTGGTGTATTCACTTCTGCTAAAGAATTGAAGAAAAAAGATCCAAACGCTAATATTTGGGTAATCGGTGTTGACCGTGACCAAGCTGAAGAAGGTAAAGTTCCTGGAACTGATGCTAATATCACTCTTACTTCAATGGTTAAGCGTGTAGATATCGCAGTAGCAGAGCTTGCTGAAAAGACTAAGAATGGTGAATTCCCTGGTGGAGAAGTAATTGAATTTGGTCTTGAAGAAAATGGTGTGTCTATTGCTCCTACTCAAGATAACGTTTCTCCTGATGCATTAAAAGCTGTTGAAGAGTGGACTGCAAAAATCAAAGGTGGAGAAATCAAAGTTCCTGCAACTCGTGATGAGTTAAAGGAAATGAAATTTTAATCCTTTAAAGTGATCAGAAGGAATAACCTACCTGCGGGTAGCTATTCCTTCTGTTCCGTTTAAGAGAAAAAGGGGATTTTTACAATCGCCGAAGAAAAACTAAATGAAAGATTATAAAATGCTATAAAGTATATCAAGATTCTTTATAATCTTTCCTTTGATTTTTCAAAGGTATTATTTTTACCGCTTTCAAACCGGAATTATTTGATAGGAAAAATGAAAGTCGATAAATAAAGGGAGTGGATTCTCGTGGAATATGTAATTGAGATGTTGAACATTCGCAAGGAATTTCCCGGCATCGTGGCTAACGATAATATTACCCTCCAAGTAAAAAAAGGCGAAATTCATGCTTTACTTGGTGAAAATGGTGCAGGGAAATCTACTTTAATGAATGTATTATTCGGACTTTATCAGCCTGAACAAGGTGAAATTCGAGTGCACGGTAATAAAGCCAATATTACCAATCCTAACATTGCGAATGAATTGGGGATTGGGATGGTGCATCAGCACTTTATGCTTGTGGACACCTTTACCGTTACTGAAAACATCATCTTAGGTAAAGAACCTTCAAAAACTGGGAAAATCAACATTAAAGAAGCAAGTCAAGAGGTACGTCGTTTGTCCGAGCAATATGGATTAAGCGTAGATCCTGATGCGAAAATTTCTGATATTTCTGTTGGTATGCAACAGCGTGTAGAAATATTAAAAACTCTATACCGTGGAGCAGAAATTTTAATTTTTGATGAACCAACTGCCGTTTTAACACCTCAAGAAATCAAAGAATTAATCAATATTATGAAAAAATTGATTTCTGAAGGGAAATCTATCATTTTGATCACTCACAAATTGAAAGAAATCATGGAAGTTTGTGACCGAGTGACAGTCATTCGAAAAGGAGTTGGAATTGGTACAGTAGATGTAAGCGATACCAATCCAACAGACCTTGCTAATCTTATGGTTGGACGTGAAGTAGTATTCAAAACTGAAAAAACTGCTTCAAATCCGAAGCAAAATGTCCTTGAAATCCAAAACTTGAGTGTCAATGATTCTCGTGGAGTCGAAGCAGTAAGAGGTTTAGATCTAACAATCAAGGCTGGCGAAATAGTCGGAATTGCCGGGGTTGATGGTAATGGCCAAAGTGAATTAATCGAGGCTATAACTGGTTTACGAAAAACTAATTCTGGAACGATTAAATTAAATAATAAGGAAATCCAAAACCAAACACCAAGAAAAGTAACTGAAAAAGGTGTTGGTCATATTCCTCAGGATAGACATAAACATGGTCTTGTACTTGATTTTCCAATAGGAGAAAACATGGTACTTCAGACTTACTATCAAAAGCCATTTTCTTCAAATGGGGTTTTAAGTTTTAAGAATATTTATGATAAGGCTAAAAAGCTTATTAGTGAGTATGATGTCCGTACGCCTAGCGAATTTACTCCTGCACGTGCCCTTTCGGGTGGGAATCAACAAAAAGCGATCATTGGCCGTGAAATAGACCGTGACCCGGATTTATTGATTGCAGCACAGCCTACACGTGGATTGGATGTAGGAGCTATCGAATTCATCCATAGACGCTTGATTGAACAACGTGATAATGGTAAAGCAGTTCTATTAATTTCGTTTGAACTTGATGAGATTATGAATGTCAGTGATAAAATTGCCGTTATTTATGAAGGAAAAATAGTGGCGATACGTGATCCTAAAGAGACATCAGAGCAAGAATTAGGACTATTAATGGCTGGTAGCAAGCAGGAAGCGGGGGTAACGAAAAATGTCTAAAAGGATGACAAATATTTTAGTGCCGCTAATTTCCGTATTCCTTGGATTGCTTGTTGGGGCAATTATTATGGTTGTTAGCGGATACAATCCAATTAATGGATATATGGCATTATTTAATGGGATTTTCGGAGAAGTATTTTCAATAGGAGAAACTATACGTCAACTAATCCCATATGTTTTAGCAGGTTTGGCTGTAGCATTTGCCTACAGAACTGGACTTTTCAATATTGGTGTTGAAGGGCAGCTAATTGTTGGATGGTTAGCAGCAGTTTGGGTAGGTATTTCTTTCGACCTTCCTAAAATTATTCATTTACCATTGGCGATTTTAGCGGCTGGAGTAGCAGGAGCTCTTTGGGCTGCTGTTCCTGGTATATTAAAAGCAAGATTTCGTGTACACGAAGTAATCGTTTCCATCATGATGAACTATATCGCATTACATGTAACGAACTATTTTATTTATAATATCATTACTGAAAATGCAGATAAAACACCAAAAGTTGCAGCTTCTGCAACATTACGTTCACCATTTCTAGAAGGCTTGACTGATTACTCCAGACTACACTGGGGAATTATTGTAGCCTTGATTGGTGCTTTAGTTATGTGGTTTATTTTAGAAAAAACTACTGTCGGATATGAATTACGATCTGTAGGCTTTAACCAACATGCATCACAATATGCAGGGATGAACGTTAACAAAAATATTGTGCTGTCCATGGTGATTTCTGGAGCTTTTGCAGGTCTTGCAGGTGCCATGGAAGGTTTAGGAACATTCGAATATGCTGCAATCAAAGGTGGATTTACTGGAACTGGATTCGACGGAATCGCAGTGGCACTATTAGGCGGTAACACTGCAATTGGAGTTATTTTAGCTGCAGCACTATTTGGTGGTCTTAAGGTTGGAGCATTGAACATGCCGTTTGAAGCTGGTGTTCCAAACGAATTGGTTGATATCGTTATTGCATTAATCATTTTCTTCGTAGCATCAAGTTACTTTATTAGATGGTTACTTGAACGTAAAAGCAGTAAGGGGGCGAAATAATTGGATTTCCTACACATTTTATCAATAATCGTACCGTCAATGATTGCCTTGGCAGCTCCCCTTATTTATACAGCTTTAGGTGGCGTTTTTTCCGAGAGATCCGGTGTTGTAAACATTGGGCTTGAAGGTTTAATGGTCGTCGGAGCCTTCGTGGCCATTGTATTTAACTTAACATTTGCTGATACACTCGGAGCGATAACCCCTTGGGTTTCAATCGTAGTTGCAATGATTGCAGCAATGATTTTTTCATTGATGCATGCTGTAGCTTCGATTACTTTCCGAGCGGACCAAGTAGTAAGTGGAGTTGCAATTAACTTCCTAGCAGTTGGGTTAAGCTTATTCTTGGTTAAGCTGATTTACGACAAAGGACAAACGGATGCCATACAAGAGTTATTTGAAAAAATTGATATTCCAGGATTAAGTCAAATACCAATTATAGGTAAAATTTTCTTCTCAAATGTATACTATGTATCTTATCTAGCAATTGTCTTAGCATTCGTTGTATGGTTTGTCATTTATAAAACACCATTTGGATTACGTATTCGTTCAGTAGGTGAACATCCAATGGCAGCTGATACAATGGGTGTCAACGTAACGAGAATTAGATACTTGGGTGTAATGATCTCTGGTGCCTTCGCAGGACTTGGTGGAGCAGTTCTTGCATCCACAGTAACATTAGATTTCAGCCATTCAACAATTAATGGTCAAGGGTTCATGGCCTTAGCGGCTATGATTTTCGGTAAATGGCATCCGCTTGGAGCCATGGGAGCTGCATTGTTCTTCGGATTAGCTCAAAGTTTAAGTATTGTCGGGGCAAGCTTACCATTCTTTAAAGACATCCCAGCCGTGTACTTGTTAATCCTACCGTATTTATTGACTATCATTGCATTGACTGGATTCATCGGTCGTGCCGATGCGCCTAAAGCGTTAGGTAGCCCTTATATTAAAGGAAAACGTTAATACACAAAAAAACCTCTGATATTTCAGAGGGTCAGATTGTCGACAAAAGGTATCGAGAGTACGCTCTCTCGATACCTTTTGACATTTTTGATATGTATGGAAGGCGAAAGGTTGATTTCCGCTCCAGCCGCTTGCTTTCTGGGGGGCGTTCGCCGAGCCTCCTCGTCGCTACCGCTCCTGCGGGGTCTCGCCTGTAACGCTAATCCCCCAGGAGTCAAGCGTCTTCCGCTCCAATCAACTAGTGTCCTTGAATAATCAACTTAAAAACCTGTTCATCTGGATTAATACTAGGACGTCCTCCTAAATTAAAATAGAGGTATTCGACTAAAGGATAGATGAAGGAAAATCAATCGCTGGATCGGGTTTTCGGACTAAGTGGTATTGCGGAACAAGTTGTTCAATAGCCAGCATTTCTAATTGTTCACGTTCATTGTTTTGATTTTTCGTCATCATCGCTTATCACCTCAAAATTATGTACAAACACCGTTGATTGGAGCGGAGGGCGACGACTCCTGCGGGAAAAGCGTGAGACTTGAGACCCCGCACGAGCGTAGCGAAGGAGAAGGCTCAAGCCACGCCCGCGGAAAGCGTTCGCCCTTAGCTGCAATCAACTTCTCTAGTTCTTAGTTAACTTCTTTCATTGTCTACAGTCTGACCCTCTGATATTTCAGAGGGTTTTTTATGTGTGATTTTCGTAAATACGGCAAAAAACAAATTTGTGGTCCATAAATATATTATGTAAACAAAAAGTCCTCGATTAAATATGAATATGTCGAGAAATCGATAATTATAGATTTTCGATTTTAATTTTGACTCCGTTACTCATTTTAGAATTCGATTTAGTTAAGGACTACATATCACAACAGAACTTGCATGTTTTTTCAGATTATCTGTATATTTTAAGTAGATGTTTAAATTTTTGGATATTTACAAAGAATATATGCTGTCAATACTGTGTTGTATTTTACATGAGGGAGGGTCCTAGATGACCAGTATTTCTGAAAAAGTCATTGATAAAACTGGCTTAAAGCTTCATATAGTCACAACTGATAAATACAAAACGAATACACTCGTTTGGAAAATGAAAGCTCCATTAGAAAAAGATACAGTTACATTGCGTGGTCTATTGCCACATGTACTTCAAAGCAATACAAAAAACTATCCTACAAATACCAAGTTACGAACCTATTTGGACGATTTGTATGGAGCAAGCCTTTATGTAGACTTAGCTAAAAAAGGTGAGTTTCACATCATGTCATTCACTATAGAAATTGCCAATGAAAAATTCCTTTCAGATCAGACCTCTTTATTGGAAAAAGCATTTCAAATCTTAACTGAAGTTCTTCTTCAACCGAATGTTACGAATAATGCATTTGATTCAACTACGGTAGATAAAGAAAAAAGAACTTTAAAGCAAAGAATTCAATCATTATATGATGATAAAATGAAATATTCATCAGTCCGTTTAATTGAAGAAATGTGCAAAGGTGAACCTTACGAATTAGAGGCAAATGGAATTAAGGATGATGTCGATAGCATTACTCCGCAATCGCTTTATCAATACTATGAACAAGCACTTAAAACCGATGAAATTGATTTATATATTATTGGGGATGTAAAAGAGCAAGAAGTTACAGCCTTAGCAGATCGATATATTAAGCTTTCTGAAAGGCCAGGAGGCGAGAAAGCACATCATGAGAGAAAACAAATTAAAGATGTAAAAGAAATTAAAGAAAACCAAGATGTGAAACAAGGTAAATTAAACATCGGTTACAGAACGAACATTTATTATGGAGATGATAAGTATTATCCTCTTCAAGTGTTTAACGGAATCTTTGGTGGATTTTCACATTCCAAATTGTTTATCAACGTAAGGGAAAAGGCCAGTCTTGCCTATTATGCTGCCTCGAGACTTGAAAGCCATAAAGGTCTTTTATTGGTGATGTCTGGTATTGATAACAATAATTATGATCAAGCAGTGTCTATTATCCATGAGCAAATGGATGCGATGAAAAAAGGTGATTTTTCTGAAGATGAACTTGCTCAAACAAAAGCGGTCATAAAAAATCAATTGCTAGAAACGATTGATGTAGCAAGAGGGCTTGTCGAAGTTTTATATCATAATGTGATAATTGGCAAGGACATTTCTCTTAAAGATTGGATGGAGAAAACGGATAAAGTCACCCACGAAGAAATTGTTGATGTTGCCCAATCCATAGAACTAGATACCATCTATTTTTTAACTGGAACGAAAGGGGAATAAATCATGGAGAAAATCCTTTTCGAACAATTGCAGGAAGAATTGTACTATGAAAAACTCTCTAATGGATTAAATGTTTATATCCTACCGAAAGCAGGATTTAATAAATCGTTTGCTACTTTTACTACGAAATATGGTTCTATAGATAACCACTTTAAGCCATTGGATAAAGAAGATTTTGTATTGGTTCCTGATGGGATTGCACATTTTCTAGAACATAAATTATTTGAAAAGGAAGACGGGGATGTGTTCCAGCAATTTTCAAAGCAGGGTGCATCAGCTAATGCATTTACTTCATTTACCCGAACAGCATATCTTTTTTCTAGCACCTCCGATTTTGAAAGAAATTTGGAAACGCTAATTGATTTCGTCCAAGATCCATATTTCTCTGACAAAACGGTTGAAAAAGAAAAAGGAATTATCGGCCAAGAAATCACTATGTACGATGATAACCCTGATTGGAGATTGTATTTCGGATTAATAGAAGGGATGTACCACAATCATCCTGTAAAATTGGACATAGCAGGAACGAAAGACTCAATTGCAAAAATTACTAAAGAAATGCTTTATGAGTGCTACGAAACTTTTTACCATCCTAGTAATATGCTGTTGTTTGTTGTTGGTCCAATCGATCCGGAAGCGACTATGAAATTTATCAAGGATAATCAGAATAAAAAGCAGTATAAGGATCAACCTGAAATTCAAAGGCGTTTCGCTGAAGAGCCACAAGGGGTTGCCAAGAACAAACAAGTGTTAAAAATGAACGTACAGTCTTCAAAATGTTTAGTTGGAATCAAAGCTCCATATGCCACCATTCAAGGGGAGGAAATGCTAAAATACGAACTAACAGTAAACATTCTATTGGATATACTGTTTGGTAAAAGTTCTACTAAATATGATGAATTGTACTCCAATGGTTTAATCGATCAAACATTTTCATTCGATTACACACAAGAAGCAGGTTTTGGATTTGCTATGATAGGTGGGGACACTGATCGTCCTGATGAATTGGCCGAGAGTATTTCCACATACCTATTAGAGCAAAAAACTGGTGTGACCATTGAACAGGATGTGTTAGAGCGGACTAAGAAAAAGAAGATTGGTTCTTTCCTTCGCGCACTGAATTCTCCTGAATATATCGCGAACCAATTTACTCGTTATGCTTTTAATGACATGAGAATGTTTGAAGTCGTACCAACACTAGAAAAGATAACCATTGATGATGTAAAAAGAGTAGCATCTGAGTTGATTGATGAAAATCGATTTTCCGTATGCCAAGTTATTCCAAATGTATAACATTCATTTAGAAACACTAAGCATAAATTGCTTAGTGTTTTTCTAGTTATATAAAATAATGTACAATGTTGGTATGTTAAGCAGAAGGGGCTTATAAAGTGAAACCATTTATTCTAGTTACAGGTGCAAGCGGTGGGATAGGGAGAGCCATTTCCACACTACTTGCGGCAAATGGGTATAACCTATATCTTCACTACAATACAAATCAATTGGCAATTGATCAGCTTTCAAAGGAGATTGAATATTTCGGAGGAGAGTATATACCAGTCAAAGCCGATTTATCTTCACAACAAGGTCCAGAGATTCTTGCTAAGCAGATTTTTTCGGTAAACGGAATTATTTTAAATAGTGGAAAGAGCCATTATGGTTTAATGGAAGAAGTTGAAGAACTTAAAATCATGGAAATGGTTCAACTCCATGTCACAAGTCCCTATACAATTGTGAAAAAATTGCTCCCAAAAATCAAAAGAGATCAAACGGGAAGCATTGTTGCAGTGACTTCCATTTGGGGGCAGACTGGTGCAGCATGTGAAGTATTGTATTCTATGGTGAAGGGTGGACAACATAGCTTCATTAAAGCGCTAGCCAAAGAGCTTGCATTGAGTGGAATCAGGGTAAATGCGGTTTCTCCTGGAGCAATACAAACAGATATGTTAAGTCAATTTTCTATGGAAGATTTAGAATCTCTGATGGATGAAATTCCCATGGGACGATTAGGTTTACCTAATGAAATCGCGGAGGCCATCCTTTTTTTACTATCTGAAAAATCCTCCTATATTACAGGGCAAATTTTATCGGTTAACGGAGGATGGTATACCTAATTATGCATATTCTTCTGAATGACAAGACAAACTACATGATGTAGTCACAAAAGAAAGGGTGAAAATCATGTCAGTTTTAGAAAACTGGGATCAATGGAAAAACTTTTTGGGTGACCGCCTTCATAACGCTGAATCACAAGGAGTAGCACATCAAACTGTTTCTGAGCTAGCTTATGAGATTGGCGATTATTTGGCTAAGCAAGTTCAGCCAAAGAATGAACAAGAAAAAGTTTTAGCTGATCTTTGGTCAGTTGCTTCTGAGGAAGAAAAACATAGCATTGCCAATATGATGGTTAAGCTTGTAAGTAATAACGGTTCTCGTTAACCCAAAAGCTGAGTGGAGAATTTACTCTCCACTCTTTTTTTGTAGGTTTTTCCTTTCAAGTTAAGGGAAAATCATTTATTATAATAGATGCAACTGTACAATTAGTCATCGCCTCAAAGGTGACGGGGGAGTATAAACATGGATCGTAAAGAATGGTATCTTGAATATGAAATTCAAAAAAATCGTCCTGGATTGTTAGGTGACGTTTCTTCCTTACTTGGAATGCTTTCAATAAATATTGTAACCATTAATGGTGTCGATGAAGGCAGACGTGGCCTTCTCCTTAAAGCTAAAGACTGTAGTAATATTGAGAGACTTGAATCAATTCTATCTACGTTGGATACGATAAAAGTAACTAAATTCCGGGAACCTAAACTTCGAGACCGTCTTGCTGTCCGTCATGGACGATATATTCAGCGAGATGCAGACGATAAAAAAACGTTCCGATTTGTTCGAGACGAATTAGGATTGCTTGTGGACTTTATGGCAGAGCTTTTCAAACAAGATACACATAAGTTAATAGGAATCCGCGGTATGCCACGTGTTGGAAAAACAGAATCAATCGTTGCTGCTAGTGTTTGTGCCAATAAGAGATGGTTATTTGTTTCTTCCACCCTTTTGAAACAAACCATTAGAAGTCAATTGATAGAGGACGAATATAATAACAACAACTTATTTATTTTGGATGGCATCGTTTCATCTCGTAGGGCAAATGAAAAGCATTGGCAATTGGTTAGGGAAATTATGAGGCTGAACGCAGTAAAAGTGATCGAACATCCGGATGTTTTTGTTCAAAATTCCGAATATACATTGGATGATTTTGACTATATCATTGAACTCAGAAACAACCCTGATGAAGAAATAACATATGAAGTGGTCGAACAGAACGATTTGATGAGCGGTTCTGATTTTGGATCCTTTGATTTTTAAAATATGGTAGGTGTTACAATTGACAGAATTAGGTAATCGACTAAGGGAAGAACGCGAGGCCAAAGGTTTGAGCTTAGACGATTTGCAAAGTATGACGAAAATACAAAAACGTTATTTAGTTGGAATTGAAGAAGGCAATTATGGGATGATGCCTGGGAAATTCTATGTGAGAGCTTTCATTAAGCAATACGCTGAAGCTATTGGCTTAGAGCCCGAGGAAATATTCGAGCAATATAAATCGGAAATCCCTTCTGTACATAATGATGAATTGCCAACCCAACTTTCAAGAGTAAAGACGAGAAATACCATTTCGCCAAGCACGTCGAAAGCCATGGATATACTACCCAAGGTACTAGTGGCCATTTTTCTTGTAGGTGCAGCAGTTCTAATATGGGTGCTTTACTCAAATTATGTAGAAAAAAACAATACTGAAAAGACTGAAGAGAATCAATCTGAAAGTATTAATTATGAGACAAATAAGAATTCTCCTCTGACTGACAAAGAAAAAGAAGAAGCAGAGGACAAAAAACGGGCCGAAGAAAACACTACTCCTGAAGAGGAAGAACAGGTTGTAGAGGAGCCTAAACAAGAGATTACCATGGTGTCTAGTAAAGGAAGAGATTCTGTTTTCCAATTGAAAAACACAAATGTTTTTAAAGTGAAATTAGTTTCAAAAGGATCTACTTGGGTCAATATTAAAAACGGGAAAGGCTTCTCGTTCTTCCAAGGGACTTTAAAAGCAAATGAAAGTAAAGAAGTTGACATGACAAATGAAGTGGCAGCTGAAATGGTTATTGGTAATTCGATTGATACTGAGATATTCATCAATAATCAAAAACTAGAATACGCTATTCCTCCTACGAAACAAGTAAGACAGGATATTACCGTACAGTTCACGAAGGCCGAGTAGTGCCTATAACCATTCGGTGTCGTTCGTTGTGGCGGGCGGCACTTCTTTTTGTAATCTGCTCTTTACTTTATTATTGTTGTTGGAGGTTTTTATTTTGAATTTACCAAATAAAATTACTGTCTCAAGAATTTTACTAATTCCACTCTTTCTATTTATTATGCTTTTTCCTTTTTCGTGGGGATCTGTAACGTTAGGTGATGTGATTATTCCCGTGAGTCACCTTGTAGGTGCAGCCATTTTCATCATTGCTTCTACAACGGATTGGATTGATGGCTATTATGCAAGGAAACTGAATCAAGTAACCAATCTGGGGAAATTCCTTGACCCATTAGCTGACAAATTATTGGTCTCAGCCGCTTTAATCGTATTGGTAGAACTTCAAATGGCTCCTTCTTGGATAGTCATCATCATTATTAGCCGTGAATTTGCCGTGACAGGTCTTAGGCTTATCTTGGCTGGTACTGGTGAGGTGGTAGCGGCAAACATGCTCGGGAAAATAAAGACTTGGGCACAAATCATTGCCATCTCAGCATTATTATTACATAATCTTCCGTTCGAATTGATTTCTTTCCCATTCGCCACAATCGCCCTTTGGATTGCGATGTTCTTTACCATCTGGTCTGGTTGGGATTATTTCATTAAAAACAAAGAAGTGTTTAAACAATCTAAGTAATGAATGGAGTGAATTGGCTTGAATGCTGAAATTATTGCAGTTGGTTCAGAATTACTTTTAGGACAAATCGTTAATACAAATGCAAGATTTTTATCTCAGCAGCTGGCCGAAATAGGGATTAATGTATATTATCACACCGTTGTTGGGGACAATCCGACTCGTCTTGAAAAAGCTTTAGAGGTTGCTGAAGATAGGTCCAATTTAATTATCTTTACGGGTGGGCTAGGGCCTACCAAGGATGATTTAACAAAGGAAACCATTGCGCGACATTTAACCAGGAAACTTGTCATGGATGAAGACGCTCTAGTATCCATTAAACAGTATTTTGAGAAAACTGGAAGAGAAATGACGGAAAACAACAAAAAACAAGCATTGGTATTAGAGGGTTCGGAAGTTCTTCCTAACGATAACGGAATGGCTCCTGGCATGCTTTTAACTCGTTCAGGAATTTCTTATATGTTATTACCAGGTCCTCCGAAAGAAATGGAGCCAATGTTCGTTACTTATGGGGTACCCGCTCTGTATAAAAAAACAAACAGCAAGGAACGAATCTATTCCAAGGTGCTTCGTTTCTTTGGGATTGGAGAAGCAGCCCTTGAAACTAAAGTAGTCGATCTATTGGATTACCAAAATCCTACCGTTGCCCCTCTAGCTTCAGATGGAGAAGTAACCTTGCGTATTACTGCAAAACATTCTAATCATGAAGAAGCCATGCAATTGATTGAAGGGGTAGAACAGGAAATATTAAGTCGAGTTGGCGAATTCCATTATGGATATGGGACCAGTTCATTAATAAATGAGGTCTTTCGTTCATTGTCATCTTTTGAGCTTACCATAGCGTGTGCGGAAAGCTTGACAGGTGGCATGTTCCAGGAAGAAATAACTACCTTTCCAGGATCAAGTTCTATTTTCATGGGTGGAATAGTTTCCTATTCAAATGAAGCAAAAATAAACCTTCTGGATGTTAAGGAAAATACCATAGCCGACTTCGGAGTAATAAGTGAACAATGCGCTCAGGAAATGGCTGAAAATGTTCGGCTAAAACTAGGAGCAAATATTGGTATCAGTTTTACTGGTGTAGCTGGCCCCGATGAAGTGGAAGGAAAGCCAGTTGGCACTGTTTGGATAGGGTTGGCAAGGGAAGGAAAGCCTACTGTTGCATATCCACTTAATCTTGCAGGTAATAGAAATTCTATTAGAATACGTACAGTTAAGCATGGCTGTCAAATTCTATTAAATAGTTTACAAGAGTAGGCCAGAATAAACTGGTCTACTCTTTTTTAAAATTAGATTTGTTAAAGCAAACGGTTAATAAACAGGTTGATTGGAGCGGAAGGTGCGAGACTCCTGCGGGGGCAGCGGGACAGGTGAGACCCCACAGGCGTAAAGCGCCGAGGATGCTCACAGCCCTCCCCGCGGAAAGCAAGTGCCTGGAGCTGCAATCAACGGACAAACTATATAGACAACAATCTAAGAGAAAGTGCATTTTTAATAGATTTTTAGTAAACAAATCTGCAATGCTATAACTGAAAAAAATTTTTTAAGGTGAAAATTGCATTATCAATATAGCTATTGCAATTAAAATCCGATTTTCACCTAGAAAGAAATTTGATTTTCCAAACATTTACTCTACTAAAAAAATCGAATGAATGTTCGTTTTTTTACTTGGCAAACGAAAGAAAAGAGTTTATAGTAGATATAGGAATTGAGATGAGACAAACTCAAAAACCTATTAAAATACTTATGGATTTCTGATCGGTACATACCGGTTATATATATAAAGGAGGAACTCTAGTGAGCGATCGTCAAGCGGCACTTGAAATGGCGTTAAAGCAAATAGAAAAGCAATTCGGTAAAGGTTCCATCATGAAGCTTGGAGAACAGACAGATAGAAAGATTTCAACTTATTCCAGTGGTTCCTTAGCATTGGACGTTGCGTTAGGTGTAGGTGGATATCCAAGAGGAAGAATCATTGAAGTTTACGGTCCAGAGAGTTCTGGTAAAACTACGGTTGCATTACATGCCATTGCTGAAGTACAAGAGCGTGGTGGACAAGCAGCATTCATCGATGCCGAGCATGCATTAGATCCTGACTATGCTCAAAAGCTTGGTGTCAACATTGATGAATTGTTATTATCTCAACCTGATACGGGTGAGCAAGCATTAGAAATTGCTGAGGCACTTGTAAGAAGTGGCGCAGTTGACATTATTGTCATCGACTCTGTTGCGGCACTAGTACCTAAAGCGGAGATTGAAGGGGAAATGGGAGATTCTCACGTGGGTCTGCAAGCCCGTTTAATGTCGCAAGCTCTTCGTAAACTTTCAGGGGCAATTAATAAATCTAAAACAATTGCAATCTTCATTAATCAGATTCGTGAAAAAGTTGGGGTCATGTTTGGAAACCCTGAGACAACTCCAGGTGGACGTGCATTGAAATTCTATTCTTCCGTACGTTTGGAAGTCCGTCGTGCAGAGCAACTGAAACAAGGAAATGAAGTTGTCGGTAACAAAACTAAAATTAAAGTCGTGAAGAACAAGGTTGCTCCACCATTCCGTGCAGCAGAAGTGGACATTATGTACGGTGAAGGAATTTCCCGTGAAGGAGAAATTATCGACATGGGTTCAGATTTGGATATCATCCAAAAGAGTGGTTCATGGTATTCATATAATGATGAGCGACTGGGCCAAGGTAGGGAAAATGCAAAGCTATTCTTAAAAGAGAACCCTTCACTTCGTCTTGAAGTCATGAAAAAGATTCGCGATCATTATAATTTAGATGGTGAACACATTGCTCCAGAGGATGAAAACGAACAAGATGAGTTTCAATTGATCGATTAATTTACACAGATGAGACTTGGCTAGTGAATGCCAAGTCTCATTTTGTATAGATTATTGCATATATTGCAATAATTCTTATGTTTTGGCGAACCGTGAAGGGACAAACCCTTGACAATAAAATTTCACGGAATTACAATTAATATGTATATTTTACATTTTTTCTTTTTTGAATTAAAAATTGTGAAAATCCAAAGTGCTTGTTAATTGTATGAATGTAGCAATTTACATGCCAACTGACAAACATTAGTTACAAGTTCATAGCAAGGGGAGGTGAAAGTATGGAAATTACAGATATCATCTCCATTTTGCTTGGCCTATTCGTCGGTGCAGCTGTTGGTTATTTTGTTCGAAAGAGCATTTCTGAGAATAAAATAGCTGGGGCGAAAAGTGAAGCGGAGCGTATCATTGATGATGCCAAACGTGAAGCGGAAGCCTTGAAAAAGGAAGCCCTATTGGAAGCAAAAGATGAAATTCATAAGCTTCGTTCCGATGCAGAACGTGATATTAAGGAACGTAGAAATGAATTAACAAAACAAGAAAATCGATTATTGCAAAAAGAAGAGAACCTAGATCGAAAAGATGATTCGCTTGATAAGCGAGAAAATCAGCTAGAGAAAAAGGAAGACTCTCTAAACCAAAGACAACAGCATATTGAAGAGATGGAAAGCAAAGTGGACGAGATGATTCGTTTGCAGCAAACTGAGCTTGAACGCATTTCGAGTTTAACTCGAGATGAAGCGAAAGCCATCATCCTAGATCGAGTAGAAAAGGAACTTACACATGATATTGCTATCATGATTAAGGAAACTGAAAATCGAGCTAAGGAAGAAGCAGATAAAAAGGCGAAAGAAGTCCTTTCACTTGCTATCCAGCGTTGTGCAGCTGATCATGTTGCAGAAACTACGGTATCTGTCGTGAATCTTCCAAATGATGAAATGAAAGGCCGTATCATTGGCCGTGAGGGACGTAACATTCGTACTCTTGAAACGCTTACAGGTATTGATTTAATTATTGATGATACTCCTGAAGCAGTCATATTATCAGGGTTTGATCCTATTAGACGTGAAACAGCCCGCTTAGCGCTTGAAAAGCTAGTGCAAGATGGCCGTATCCATCCTGCCCGTATTGAGGAAATGGTGGATAAGGCACGTAGGGAAGTCGACGAACATATACGTGAAATCGGTGAACAAACAACTTTCGAGGTTGGAGTTCATGGACTACATCCGGACTTAATCAAGATTCTTGGTCGTTTGAAATTCAGAACAAGCTACGGTCAAAATGTGCTTAAGCACTCCATGGAAGTAGCTCAACTATCTGGATTACTGGCTGCTGAGCTTGGTGAAGATGAAACACTTGCACGTCGTGCTGGTCTATTACATGACATTGGAAAAGCAATTGACCATGAAGTAGAAGGTAGCCACGTAGAAATTGGTGTAGAATTGGCTACAAAGTACAAAGAGCATCCTGTTGTCATTAACAGTATCGCATCCCACCATGGGGACTTTGAACCAACTTCAGTCATCGCTGTCCTTGTTGCTGCTGCCGATGCACTATCTGCTGCGAGACCAGGTGCTAGAAGTGAAACACTTGAAAACTATATCCGACGACTTGAAAAGCTGGAGGAGATTTCCGAATCCTACGATGGAGTTGAAAAATCCTTCGCAATCCAAGCTGGAAGAGAAGTTCGCATCATGGTTAGACCTGAACAGATTGATGACTTAGAAGCACATCGCTTAGCTCGTGATATTCGTAAACGAATTGAAGAAGAACTCGATTATCCTGGACATATTAAGGTAACGGTTATTCGAGAAACGCGTGCAGTTGAATATGCAAAATAAAGATCTTTTAGATCTTACTTCAAAGGAGCGGTGAGAATACCGCTCCTTTTTGTATGTCTACTTAACAATTTTCTCAGTGAGTACACTACCCTTAGAAGCAAAGTGACTTTTATATGGATAGTCATTTGTACAACATTCCTGAAAAAAGGTACAATGGTTTGGAAGAAATGGTTAACAAGAAAGGACTTTTAGAATGAAGTTATTATTTATTGGGGACGTCGTAGGCTCTCCTGGTAGAGATATGGTAAAAGAGTATTTACCTAAGTTAAAAGAAAAATATAAACCACATACGATTGTAATAAATGGTGAAAATTCGGCAGCAGGAAGAGGAATTACTGAAAAAATCTACCGACAATTCCTCGAGTGGGGGGCTAATGCAGTCACTTTAGGTAATCATGCTTGGGACCATAAGGATATTTTTGATTTTATTGATAATGAAAAGTATCTCGTGAGACCTGCAAATTTCCCAGAAGGAGCACCCGGCGAAGGTTTGAAATTTGTAAAGTGGAATTCAATTGAAGTAGCGATCATGAACCTACAAGGCAGAACATTCATGCCACCACTCGATTGTCCATTTAAAAAGGCAGATGAATTGATTGAAATCGCCAAGCGTCGAACTAATGTCATTTTCGTAGATTTTCATGCGGAAGCAACGAGTGAAAAACAAGCGCTTGGTTGGTATTTGGATGGTCGAGTTTCTGCTGTGGTAGGGACGCATACACATGTCCAAACGGCTGATAATCGTATCCTCCCAAGCGGTACGGCATATATTTCGGATGTAGGAATGACCGGTCCTTATGATGCAATATTAGGCATGGGTAAGGAACCAATTATCAAAAAATTCCTCTCATCTTTACCTGCACGATTTGAGGTTCCTAAGGAAGGAAGAACGGTCCTTAGTGGAGTCATCCTCGAAATTGACGAGAAAACAGGTAATACAAAAAAAATCGAACGAATTCTTATCAATGAGGACCAACCGTTAGTCTTCTAAAATCCAGCTGTCACCATCTACGTGGTGACAGCTTTTTTGGTGTGCCAGGCATGTTCATCAACTAGGCGGTGAAAGTCCGCTATGGGCGTTGGGATATGCGAACCATTAGCCAAAAGCAAGGGTGTCCATAGC
>NZ_JAAGVZ010000032.1 GCF_010882125.1 Peribacillus alkalitolerans
GAATACAAAATAAACACGGCATGAGTCCTGTTGAATATAGAACTCATGCCGCGTAAACGGCAGTCTTTTAAAAGTGTCTACTTGACGGGTATACGTTCATTATGACAACTATTATAACTTAGTTACTTCCCCTTAACCTGTTTTAACGTCGCTACTATAAGAAAGCTAACAATCACTAATAAGAGCCATGAACTCACCTTTCCTAGATGAACGAGACTCCAAGCATCGGTTTGGTTTGGATATTCCCAAGCTCCAAAGAAAGTTGCGATATTTTCGGCTATCCAGATAAAAAATCCGATGAGCACAAAAGAAAGTGCGAGTGGCATGCGGTAACGAGTTCCATCTACCTCGTACGTAACCCATGATTGCCAAAAGACGATAATTACAAGTCCAGATAACCATAAGCGGACGTCAATCCAATAATGGTGGGTGAAAAAATTCAAATAAATCGCAGCTGCAAGAGGTACAACTACTAAAAACGGCGGCCACTTAACTAGTTCAACGTTAAACCTCCTCCACGCCTGGCAAAGATAACTCGCTACACTTGCGTACATGAATCCGCTATACAAAGGCACTCCAAAAATTTTGAAATATCCTTCCTCTGGATAAGACCAAGATCCCATATGCACCTTGAAAATTTCAAGAGCAAGTCCAATAAGGTGGAACAATGTGATAACCTTTAGTTCATCACGTGTTTCAAGCCCAGATCGCACCATCCGCCACTGCATCAGAAGGCAAATGATGAGCAGCCAATCATACCGTGGCAGGAAGGGAAGTGGAATGATTTGTGTAAAAGCCAAAGAGGCAAAAATAACCACTGGAAACAAACATGATAGTGCCTGCTCCCATCCAAAACGAACGAGTTGTTTTAGTGCTCTCATGATTTGTGCCTCCATTTTTGAATGGTTAAATTTATGAGTAGCTCCTCTTTTATGAATATGATTCATTGAAATATTCCTACTTTATTAATTTTGTGTGTCTTCATCACTTTTGTATTCTAAAATATCTCCAGGCTGACATTCTAAAGCCAAGATCAACAACGAATTTTAAAAAGAGTGTTTCTCTTTTCATAAAAAGCACTTCACTTATTTATTGTTAAATTTACATTAACAAAAATTTTATCGTTTCACAATAAATTATTATCTTTTTTTATAGTATTTTTATTGTTATAAAAATATTCTTTTGAATTTAAACAAAGATAAAAAGCATTCCTCATTATTAAGAAATGCTCTATAAAACTTAAAACTATCGAGTAATTTAGGATAATCATACGTAGAAAAATGCTTTTAAATAACGAGCATACATTCCGGTACATTAATGTAACCCCATTAAACTATATTTTCAAATCTAAGTAAAATCCAAAATGCATGAAAAAAGAGGACATATGCTCATAAATTGAACAAAGTATCCTCTTATAAGTAAAGTCTATTTAACTGGAACGGCCGGCTTTCTTATTAAAATTTAAACAGCTGTATGCTCGGCGCTAGAAGAGAATAATTTCAATATCCCGTTCCCTTGTTCGTTTCGGTCGTATTTAATCGGTATTGTTCTTTTGATTAACACATCATACAACTCTGGTTCGGTCATTTTTTTACTCATTGTTTTTTCGGATTGGCTAAGCAAAAGGGCAGCTGCACCGGCCACATGGGGAGTAGCCATCGATGTACCTGACAACTTCGCATATTCCCCATTTAAATATGTCGAAAGAATGCCTTCTCCTGGTGCGACCAAATCCACTTCATGATTGGAGTTGCTGAAGTCCGAGATTTCCCCCTGTAAATTCACCGAGCCTACTTGGACCACTTCTGGATAGGAGCCTGGATATTCATATTCATTTGTCCCGTGTTCCCCATCTCCTGAGTTTCCTGCCGCGCAAACGACAAGGATGTTTTGATGAACAGCTTCTTGAATGGATCTATGAAGCCGTAGATCATTGGTACTGCTGCCAAGTGACATGGAGATAATCCGAACTTCTTCTTGATTTGGCCCGCGCCAGCGAATGGCATACTCGATTGCATCTCTTACCCACTCCAGAGTCCCCGCCCCTGTGCCCGTTAGCGCTTTTAACACTAGCAGCTTTACTTTGGGTGCAACGCCGATAACTCCTTTATTATTTTCTATCGCCCCGATTGTTCCACATACATGTGTACCATGTCCATTGTTATCTAAGAAATTTTCTACATCGCCTTTATAATCGGTTGTGAAATTATAGCCCCCTATGATTTGCGATTCAAAGTCTGGATGTTGGGCATCACAACCTGTGTCAATGACAGCCACCACTACTCCCTCACCTTCTGCTCCTTGCTCCCAAATCATTGGTGCTTCGACAAATTGCACGCCCTCCGGGATTTCTGTGGTCTGTCTCACTAAAGCTTGTACCTTATATGGAATTAAATGAACGTTACTCATAATGCCATTCCCCTTTCCATTTTAAAAGTGACATATATTCCTCTTTTATCCTCTTCACGAAAATGTCATAAAGCAACTTCAAATAACGGTATCTTTTAGTGAGAAAACGATTATAATGAATGTACAGTATACAAATTTGACGACGTTTTCTTTATAAGAAACGTCTTTTTCTTTTTGGTTTCTTCTTCATGTCTTTTAAATTTTTGATTCCTATTGTGATTGTGGTAAATATGGTGGCAGTTACGGCAAACATTTGTAATACCTGTTCAAACCACCTGAACCAAAACACACTATCTCCTCCTTTCTATACAAAAAGGTCCTATTCAGTTATGTGCGAAATGCTAAACTGGATAGGACCTTTACTCTCGGTGGAAAGTATTATAGGATAAATTTGGAATACATGTCTTATTTTGATATTAACATGCTTAAATTGATGATACAAGCCTTCTTGCAAGAATGAGAAAAAGGATACAGATCCTCCCATATTCATTTCGAACTATTTTCCTAGCCAATTATTATAATGTTATTCCACTAACCAGCCCAGTAAAGAAATATGAAAAGACCGAATAAGGAATTTCAGCCGGTCCTTCATTATATTACTTTCGTTGATTGGTGAGATACTTTAATGGTAGCTCTTCTTTCTCGAGTGGAGGAAATAGATCTAATCATTCACTTACTGCATTTTCCTTAGTTTACATCTGATACAGTTCAACTTAGCCTCTCTAACTGTCGATCAAAAAAGAACCTTCAATCCACAAATAGGATTAAAGGTTCTAGGCTTTATTTTCAATGATATTCTATTATTTACTCAATTCTTTAAGTGTCTTTATCATAGAAAGGATTGTCCATTAATGAAAAACGTTGCTTAAACTTTTTCATTAAATACCTTTGTTTTTCATTCATTGTACTAACTATAGGCTAGCTCTTTTTTGCTTAGACCAAGCGTCTCTGCTGTTGAAGTATGAATTTCGTGCAGAAGCTCAGGATTTTCCATTAGTGACTCGCCATAAGAAGGAATCATTTCTTTGATTTTTGTTTCCCACTCTTTCATATGTTGCGGGAAGCATTTATTAATTACCTCAAGCATAACGTGAACAGCAGTAGAAGCACCTGGAGAAGCACCTAGTAATGCTGCAATCGAGCCATCAGCTGCAGAAATAACTTCAGTACCGAATTGAAGCGTTCCTTTGCCTTCAGCAGTATCTTTGATAACTTGTACACGTTGGCCAGCTACTACCAATTCCCAATCCTCACTCTTAGCGTTCGGGATAAACTCTCTTAATTCTTCCATGCGCTGTTCTTTCGATAACATAACTTGCTGGATCAGGTATTTTGTCAATGACATCTCTTTTGCTCCTGCCGCCAACATCGTTAAGACGTTATTCGGTTTTACAGAAGTTACTAAATCGAACATTGAACCTGTTTTTAAGAACTTTGGTGAGAAGCCGGCAAACGGTCCAAATAGTAACGATTTTTTATTGTCGATATATCTTGTGTCAAGATGCGGAACAGACATTGGAGGAGCTCCAACCTTAGCTTTACCGTATACTTTTGCATGATGCTGCTCTACAACTTCCGGATTATTACATACCATAAATATCCCGCTTACTGGGAATCCACCAATATGCTTCCCTTCAGGAATACCAGATTTTTGTAGTAAATGCAGGCTTCCACCCCCGCCTCCAATAAAGACGAATTTAGCAGTATGGCGTTCTACGCTACCGTTATCGACATTACGAACCTTTAATTCCCATGATCCATCGCTAGTACGTTTAATATTATCAACACAATGTTTGTATTTGATATCGACGTTTTTATTCTTTAAGTAGTCAAACATCATGCGTGTTAAAGCACCAAAGTTAACGTCTGTACCAGAGTCGATTTTGGTTGCCGCAATCGGTTCATCTAATGGACGCTCTTCCATAATAAGCGGAATCCATTCCATTAGTTTTTCTGGGTTATCGGAAAATTCCATACCTTTAAACAAAGGATTGTTTGAAAGCGCTTCAAAACGTTTCTTTAAAAAAGCAACATTTTTTTCCCCTAGTACCATACTCATATGAGGTATTGGCATGATAAAGTCTTGCGGATTATTAATCAGCTTACTGTTTACAAGATAAGACCAAAACTGCATTGAAACTTGGAACTGTTCATTAATTTTAATCGCTTTGCTAATATCTATAGATCCATCAGATTTTTCGGTTGTATAGTTAAGCTCGCACAGTGCAGAATGTCCCGTACCCGCATTATTCCATTCGTTAGAGCTTTCTTCCCCTGCGTTTGCGAGCTTCTCAAACACTTTGATTTCCCATTCCGGTGCTAACTCTTTCAGTAATGATCCCAAAGTCGCGCTCATGACTCCGCCACCAATTAAGATAACGTCTGTATTTTTCTGTAAGATGCTCATTATAACCTTCCTTTTCCCCTATATTTGCAAGATGTAGGCGCTCCTGCTTAGGTTTCACAAAAAGCCGGTCGCGACCTCGGAACAAACCTTTTCTGTCTCAATTATAACTATATCATAGTTCTATTATAATTATTTATAGTTTAAAATATCTACCTTTACTATATTGTTAAAAAATAGTTAGTGTGAAGTAATGAACTTAAGCTAATCTGTCCGTTAGTAAAACAAGAAAAGCGGCCCCAATGACTGCTTTGATCTCCAAACTCTTGCCCCCGTTACTTGAATAAAAACCAGCAAAAAATTGGAATTATTTCTTGTTTTTCAGTTTGTCTTCTGTTTTCTTTATATTCTCTGCAACTCTATATTTAACTATCTCGCTTATTATTTCATAAGGCAATGGCTCTTCTAAAGGAAACTGTACTGCCCCTTTTGAACTTTTATATTCTGATATTTCATGTTTAAAAGCTGCAATGCCACTAGAAGTTGGATAAAATCCTATATGTTTTTTATAGGCAGCGAAATGAACTAGATTTCCATGTAAAACAAAAGTCGGCATTTGATAACTGATCTTTTCTACAGCATCTGGTGCCGACTCTTTTATAACCTTTCTTAGGGTAATTAGTTTTTCCTGAACTTCAAGAGGAAATTGAGAAATGTATTCATCAATAGATGTATACGTAATTTTGTTTTTTTCCATAATTTCTCCTTTCAAAAATCAAAGACAATCACGTTTTCTTCTTAACTATCCTGCCCATCTAGTTCAAATATAAAATGCCTCCTGTTAGTGGCCTGAAGAACAGATAAACTCCAATTGCATTTTGTGCAATAAGAAAAGCCGCCTGAGATGGCAGCCTTGATTTTCAAGTAAGAATCCGTCAGTTGAATTGTTGCAGCTAAGAAGATGAACATTCGAGTATTATACCAATCTCTCCTAAACGGGAAACCGAATCTCTTTCGTTTTCTTAAGGGTAGCGAATGCATTTCCCAACACTTCATTATGATGGTCAATAATTTGTTGGGCACTTAAGGAATTGGAATTCCATGTCCTGTGTGCATCTTTGACAAGTGTGACATTATAACCGAGACTAGCTGCACGGCGACATGTTGTATCAATGCAATACTCAGTTTGGTTTCCAGCAATCATTATATTTTCAATTTGATCTGCTTTAAGTTTTTCATCTAGCTCAGTTTCATGAAAAGAATCGGGCGTTGATTTTTGGATGACAACCTCACCCTCATTGGGAGCAATTGAATAATGGATTTCCCAAGAAGGAGTCCCTTTTAGGTATTCTTCATCATTATGCTGAACATAAAAGACAGGGATATTAGCAGTGCGAGCCTTACGAATTAGTTCTTGAAGATCACTAAGGAGCTGTTCTCCATCGTAGATTGGATTTGTTTCTTCAAACATGGCATTTTGGACATCAATAATTAACAAAGCGGTATTCTTCATTTTATCAAGTACCATCTATAAACCACCTTTCTACGTAATAGTTCTCCGAATGGTTAGGCTTCTCCTTCTTCAACTAAACACCCTCGTTCGTACAAAAAAAGCCACCAAATTGGCAGCTAGTAAATCTAATTTCAATCAAAAGAACCCATTGTTTGAAATACTTCATTTGATTGTGGTGTAACGTAAATTGTTCGGCTTGGAAAAGCAACTTCTACGCCCTCTTCCTCTAAGATCCCCATGATTTCCAAGTTGATTTCATGTTTGATTTTAACGTGTTCTGCCCAAACTGTTGTATTGGTGAAGAAATATAAAAGAATATCGAGACTGCTGTCATTATAATGATCGAATGCAACCATGATTGTATCCGGATGAACTTCTTCATGAGTCTTTAACATTTGTTCAATCTTCTGAACCACTCTATTAATTTGTTCCTTGGTAGTTTTATAGTTAATACCTAAGTGGTAATTGATTCTTCTTTTCCCCATACGGCTCCAATTGGTAATCGGCTCGTTTGCAAGGGTTGAATTTGGAACAGTTACTAGTGCCTGACTAAACGTTCTAATCTTAGTGCTTCGGAAATTTATATCTTCAACTGTCCCCTCCACGCTTGGAGTTAGAATCCAATCTCCAATGGAAAAAGGTTTTTCTGTGACAATGACGATTCCGCCGATTAGATTGCCTACGGCTTCTTTTGCAGCTAGAGCAAAGGCTAGCCCCCCTAATCCAAGCCCTGCAACCAAGCCATTTACGTCATAATCAAATTCCTGACCAATAATACTAATACTAATGGCAATAAGGATGACACGGATTGTTCTTGAAATAAACGGAAGAAGAATTAAATCAATTTTATTGTTTATCTTTTCGTTGACGCTAATTAAAATCCCCGTAGTTGGAGATGACAAATTAAACAATCCCCATGTAATTAAAATAATGACCATTGAACGTAAAAATTTTAAAAATAACGTATTATGTTGTTCGATGAAAGGGAAATAATCCATCGCAACATACACACCTAAAATAATAAACGCCCATCCTAAAGGACGTTCAAAACCTAAACAGATTTTTGTAAAGAAATCAGTTGGTGTTTTTCTAGACAATTTTAAAATCAACTGAAACACATATTTTGTAAATATATTTCTAAAAAGAATAAATACAGCCAAAATCCCAATAGAAATTCCTAAGTTTTTTAACGTGTCATAGTCTAACCCCAACGTTAAAAAAACCATGACAAATGGACCCATAGACATTCTAAAAATACCTCTCTTTTACTAAACTTTTAGCAATCACAATCGGACTTGCGATGAACAATAAGATCGACGAACATCTGCTATTCAAACCATTACATCCACATATAATAACTTCTAAAACAAGATATTAAAATACTGTAAAAGTCTTAGATTATAGTATTTATTTTAATGATGAGTGATGAAAGTTAAAGTTTCCGCTTGTGGGGAGGATTGCTTATGTGACTTAAACTAACCTCATAATATATTCATATCTGATATTTGCTGGACTTTGAAAAAAGCCTCAAATTCTTTTATATTCATCTGATGAATTCCTTTCAACTTGTTACGATTATTAACATTGCTTCTACTTCCATTCTCCCTTGTCCCAATAATAAAGACATTCTCCTCAGGTATATGTAAAACAATTGGAAATAATTACATTGCATAGTGTTATCTTAGACATGCAAACTAGGAATGTAACAACATTTCCTATATTTGGAGGTAACACCATGGCACGTAACAACAATAGAAATCAAGTATTTGGTGCAGAACAGGCTCTCCAACAGATGAAATTTGAAATCGCTCAGGAATTTGGGGTTCAACTTGGAGCTGATTCAACATCAAGAGCAAATGGCTCGGTTGGTGGAGAAATTACAAAACGTTTAGTACAAATGGCAGAAAACCAGCTTGGGGGATCTCCACGAAGATTCTAATCAATATTTATTAGTCTTTTAAGGTCAATGTCAGAGTAGGCATTGACTTTTTTATGTTTTAAAACAAAGGATTCAGTTGAGAAATAGGAGAAGACTGTTATTCCACAATTCTTCCGCTAATTTACTCCTTTTGATTAATAAGAAAAAGACACCGGGTTCGGCAACTTGAACTTAAACTAAGTCTAAGCACCACTAAGCTATAAAGACTGCTAAGTACAAGTTCAATCAGAAATTGGGTGAAAACAGGAAATATTACTAAATGCTTATTTCTATTGGTAGAGTATCTTGTAAGACTATTTTTTCCCCTTAGATGAATAAGGATGGTTTTCTCAGCATAAAGATAACACCGCTCAAATGAACGGTGTTACCTGAAAGAAGTCAGTTAAAGAACTACTTAATCCTATTCAATTCGGAGCGCTTGAATATCCTGACAATCCACAATAAGTGTAGTTCCAGGCTCAGTCACAGGGTCATCAAAGAAAGCACAACAATTGTTGCGGTTGAATCTAATAAAGACCACATCTTCTAATATTTGTCCACCTTTTAAAAATACATCCACTTCTGTATCTCTATCTAATCTTCTAAGTTGGTCACAGATGCAGCCATTACATCTATTGACGTTACGGTTACGGTTACGGTCACGGTCAGACCAATTATCCCAACTGTTATTATTACATCCCATAATCCAGTCCCCTCCCTTATTTTAAAATCAAGGTTTCCCTCTGTACTAGTTTATTTCTATGTAGAATAAGAGATTGGACTAATTGATTAAGAGATATGCACATTTTTTCTATATTGATTCATTAGTTTAAAAAAGCATCCTCTATTAATTCACATAGTCATCGAATAATGACAAATTTCCATATAAACTAATGTGTTTTTTTAAATCTTTAATAGATTATATTCAATTGGGAGATTGGTGGATAATTGGTCTTAAAGTGAAACTACTAAAATTACGCTTGCTTTTTTTAAAGCATTCTGACCTGGTTTGAGAATAAGAAAAGCTGCTTATATTAGCAGCTCGATCTCTACATTAAAGGTAGGCTATTTTATTTTCCAAGTATTTTTTTACCACAAATAAGTAATTTTCAGGATTGTAATAAAGTAAAAAAGTAAGTTAAATCATTTAGATATTTCAACATCCTCATCGAGTATATACCCTTTTTTTACATAATTGATAATTTTACTAGATTCCATTTCTACTCTTTTTCTCCCATAAGGTGATTGAAACCAATTGTCTTGTCTTGTCGTTTGGTCATTAGCAGGACAAAGTGAGTATTGAATCCAACTTGGCATAAAGGTTTTAAGGTTCAAGTGCAATCTACGAATATGATAATTTGCTGTAACGACGAGGAGTCTTTTGATGTTATGCAATCCAATTGCTCTATCTAAAACTAGCAATGAAGCAAGTACATTTTCCTTAGTATTCAGTGATACGTCTTCGATTAAAATATCTTCAGGGGGTATTCCCAATTCTATTGCTTTAAGTTTTAATAGTTGTGCTTCAGGTACTTTATTTCCCTCCCAAATTACACCACCCGAAAATAAAATCTTTTTCGCCCTACCTTCATTATAAAGCTGTATAGCTTTTGGCAATCGATATTCAACAGCCTTGCTACTGCCTGGAACAAAAATACATTCCCCATTTTTATTATCATCTTGGATGTTTTTATACAGAAGGTCCGTCATTTGTGTATCCGTAAGGTTTTCTGGAATTAGCTGTGATATTTTCATAAACCACCTCGATAACTAATAAGGGTATTAAACATCATATCCATTTTCTCAAAACCACCCTTATTAATATTTATTCTTCTTAGTAATAAAAGTTCTTAATTTTATTGAACTATTCTGCCCCTATAGTGCATAAAGAAAGCCGCCAGGTTTGGCGGCTGATCAATATTTCAAACACTTTTTATTTTGGATACTGAGAGTGCTGGAAAGAATTCATTTATATTGCTATATACTTCATCTGGCTGAACACTAAACTTAATTGTCTGGTAATTTGGTAACCACTGTACTCCAATTGTATGTACATTTGCTTGTTTACCAGCCAGAATATCGGCATCGCTGTCTCCTAGGAAAACAGCCTCCTTATTTGGCACTTTTAGTTGCTTTAAAGCTATATTTATCCCCTCTGGATGGGGCTTCGGATATTTCACGTCATCACCAGTGACAATTACATCAAAAGAGTCATTTAGTCCAAGTAACTCTAAAGATATGTCGAGACTTCTCCGTGCCTTCCCAGTCACTATACCAAGTTTATATCCGTTTGTTTTCAACAGACTAATTAAAGTATTTATTTCTTCATTAATCTGAACGATCTTGCAGTGCTGTTCTTTATATTTTTCATAATATAACTCAATAGCTTTATCATAATTAGAATTCATAAGGTTTTCTCGGATTATACCAGTCTCAGATGGACCGAACATCGCTTTAATTTCTTCGGTTGTAATCTCCCTATTATCAAATTCCCTAAACACTGCTTCAAATGCAAAGAAACAAACCGGTAATGTATCAGCAAGTGTACCATCAAAGTCAAAAATAACTGCTTTAATAATTAACACATCCTTTTTTTCTATTATCCATTACCTTTTCTTCATTATGTAACATTTTTCCTTCTTACTCTAAAATGCTCCGTTTTCGGAAACCTTGTAAACCTAAACAAACATCAACAAGAAAAGTCGACGCTAATTAGGAATCGACTTTAATAAATGCTTGTATATTTCTTATGGATTTGAACAAGCTGCTTTTGAGTATGTTTTGCTTGTCGGGATTAAACTTGAATTCATTTTGTTTGTATATAAACAAACAAATATAAAATTCATTTATTAATTAATTGACTTTAAATAAATTACATTTTAACATATTTGTATATAACCAAACATTTATACGATTTGTTTGTTTTTAATGAAACTTTGATTGGATGTGTTTATATAATGGAGTTATTGGATTCTTTTTGGAATGCCTCATTAGCAGAATTGAAACAAGGATATATTCAGGAAAAGGATTCTTATAATTGCCTGCTATGCGGTAAGAAAATAGAAAAAGGGGTTATTTATCCTTTCGAGAATATGCTTTACGAAGCTGAAAGGTACATGCGCATTCATATAGAAAGTGCCCACCAATCAGTATTTGAATACCTAATAGGACTCGATAAGAAACTGACAGGTCTTACCGAACATCAGACTCATCTCCTTCGTCTCTTTTATCAAGGAAAAAGCGATAAAGATGTCCAGAAAGAAATGGGCATTGGTAGTACCTCTACGATAAGGCATCACCGTTTTGCGTTAAAAGAGAAGGAACGCCAAGCAAAGACCTTTTTGGCGATTATGGAACTATTAAAAGAAAAAGACGAGTATGCACCTGCCTTTATACATCCTCATAAGACAGCCAAAATGGTCGATGATCGATACGCTGTTACGGAAGAGGAACAACAAGAAATCATTAAGAAGTTTTTACCTGA
This sequence comes from Peribacillus alkalitolerans, assembly GCF_010882125.1. Classification (GTDB taxonomy): domain Bacteria; phylum Bacillota; class Bacilli; order Bacillales; family DSM-1321; genus Bacillus_BN; species Bacillus_BN alkalitolerans. The sequence continues at coordinate 11,669 of NZ_JAAGVZ010000032.1, forward strand.
AGGGGTAAGTGGACGGTTAAAGAAATTTCCTCCGAAAGAAAAGCAACGATTGATTGTTCTTAGGGAAATCACGAACCAATTCGAAAATGACGCCATCTATACAGAAAAAGAAATAAATCAGCTATTAAATGAAATTTATGATGATTACGTCATGATCAGAAGATATTTAATCGAGTATGGCCTTTTAGACCGAAAGCCAGATGGAAGCCAATATTGGCTGAAAAAATAGCGAACAAAAGAAAGTGAGTGAATACAAATGGATCGTAAGAAGGAACTAAAGCAGTTATTTAAAGAAACTCCAACAGAAGCAGGGGTTTATCAAATTAAAAATATGAATAATGATAAGATTTTTATCGGAAGTACTAGAAATTTAAAAACGTTAAACGGTGTAAAATTCAGTCTGGAAACTGGTACACATAATAATAAATGGCTTCAGGAAGAATGGAGGCATTTTGGAAAAGACTCTTTTAGTATTGACATATTAGAAACACTCAAAAAGAAAGACAATCCATATTTCAACGAAAAAGAAGCGTTGTTAGAACTGGAGAATAAGTGGTTAGAACACTTTCAACCTTATGAAGAACGAGGATATAACTCCAAAAAATCTTGTTAAAAGAAATCCTTAAATCATTATAAATATAAAAATTATGAAGCTGCTTGTACCGTTTTTTAACAAGCAGCTCGATTTCTATTTACAGTACTAGTCAGATAAATAAAGAACCGACTCTCTAGCATTTTGTTGAAATTATTGCTTAGGAGATCCAGGAGGATAATAATATGGTGGAACTTTAAGCCATCCACGTTTACGGATAAGCGTTTTTAAAGTTATTCCAAATCCTGTCCATTCCGTATAATACTTAAAGAACATCATACCAACATCATTACGAATTGCAGATGCTTGTCCCATAGCACAGGCTTGTAAACAAGTTACCAGCTTAAATGTAATACCATTAGCGATTTCATCATCCGTTAATTTAACCCCTAAAGGAATATCCTTTGACTCTGAATTTGGTTTTGAGGACGATACTTCAGGTAGAGGAATTCCTTCTTTTTTCATAAATTGGCTTAATTGTTTTATCTGTGATTCACACAATTTTACCACATCGGTTAGCATTTCAATGACTTCATCATCAGTGGTAGTGTTCAACGCCATTTCTTCATACCGTAGGAACTCTTCCACTAGAGTGACATATTTCCAACAGTCCCCAACCTCAATAACGTGTAAGGAAGACTTTGGTTCATTTGTGTTATCAATCGTAATTTTTATCGTATTCCAAATGGCTTCAAATGGATTAGGCATTTTTGCACCTCCTTAACTATATTGTTTCAGTTTTATTGTTAAATAATGTAACAAAAAAATTCTATTCTTGTTCAGCCAATTTACACCGTTAACTGAATTAGAAAAAGTAAGTGGTGCAAACTACATTCTTCCACTATTAAGGTTTAAGATTCTTACAATTAGATTTTACCTAAGTAATCATCAAATAATCCCCATCTTTACAATAGATGGGGATTATTTGATCAGGTATAGAATCTCTTTTATAGATTAGGTAAGGTTTTAAAAATCATTGAGCTTTATTTATATTTATTAAATTAACTGTTCCGTTAGTATACTATTAAAAAAGCTGCGGAAGTACCTGTCTTGAACTATGTATATTAGGCAGTAAAATCTCAAGTTGAATGTTTGTAGAAATTAAATAGACTGTGCAAGACGGAATCCGAGATCGTCTATACAAAATGAAGGATGGCTACGGCGACGACACGAAGCCCCGCAACCCCTAGCTTCTTCAGCCCAGCTCCCTCCTCGAAAAATTCGGTAGGAGCCGTACACTTGTTCATCATATAAATCCCAACACCACTCCCAAACATTTCCTAACATATCATACAGCCCCCATGGATTCGGTTCCTTTCTTCCTACTTCATGGATTTTACCGCCTGAATTTTCATTATACCAAGCAATCTTTTCAAGCTCTCCGTATCTATAGCCAGTAGTCCCAGCTTTACATGCATATTGCCACTCTGCTTCTGAAGGAAGTCGATAGCCGTCGGATTCCCAATCATAACTAATGTTTTTACCATCTTTACTTAATGAATAACACTCTTTCATTCCAGCTTTCTGTGAAAGTAGATTACAAAAAGAGATTGCATCATTCCAAGAAATATTGACAACCGGTTTTTGATTTCCGTCGAAAGTATATGGTGAATTATTTGTAATAGCATAGTATAAACCCATTGTTACAGGATAACGGGCAAGATGAAACGGTTTTATTTCAGCTTTCCAATTGCTGTTTATTCTATCGTCTCTTAATTCTATTTCTCCCCCTGGAATTTTCACCATTGTATAGTCTATGTAACTCTTTATTTCATTTGACACTCTTCCTTCCTCCCAATGAATTAAATTTTACAAACTTCTGACCGCATCAAGTAATAGGAAAATAAAGCGAATAATGAATTTAAACAGATAAGCGTTACCATCTTGGTAACGCTTTTTAATAAGGTTCATTTGATCTATTGTTATAATCTTTAATCACTATAAACAAATCAATATTATCTATTTTAGCTTTTCTAGGGCGGAAGTCATCTATAATAATATCTGATTTTTCAATTTTGATTTGTTCTTGTATTTGGTCAAAATCCCAAGGAGTAAAATTTAGTGCATTTTTCCCATACAAACAGTGAAATAAAAAGTAGTGAAATTTACCTTTTTCAGAATAATGCTTATTTACTTCTTGCACCGAGTATACTATTCCGTCTCTATCTTTCAAGATTACTAATATTTTTTCAAATATAAGTTCATCTATATGTACATCAATTATGTTGGTGTATTTACCTAATAATTTCATTTTATTCATTTCCTTACCTCCTTCAATAAATTTTATGAAGTTAGCGGTAAAATAGACTAGCTATGTAATTAAACAACGCACGTTAAGGACACCGCCCTAAAAACACGAACTGAGGATCCCGATCAAGAAGCATTCGTTAATTCTAGAAATATAAAGAAAAAGAGAGATGTCTATTAAGACATCTCTCTTCTTTGATTCCTAGATTTTACCTTAATCCAAAAGCCTTAATAATCTCTTGGTCAATGCGGTTGCCAGCATCGTCCCATGCACTTGCCCGGAGCGAGACAAAGATCCCACTCTTACTTGGATTCTTAATGTCGGCTATCCAGCCATTCCCTTCACGAACCAAATTTACCTTTTCCCACGTTTTTCCTTCGTTAAAGGAAACTTCAAGAGAAGCACCGGATATTTTTCCATTTGCTGGTGCATCAGCTATCTGCACCGCAGACAAGCCCAACTTAGTCATGTGTCCTGCAATTGCATTACTATTCATGTCTGTATCCACTTTATAATCAAGTGAAATCAGCGGAAGGTCTGTATTAATTTGTTCTTGCAGTTTAGACCAAAACGTCCATTCTGTATGGGTGCTAACAGATGTAGCCCACCGCTTGGCATCACGAGAAGCATCACTCACCAATCGATACTTCGTATTTTCCACTGGTAATGGATTGAATACATAAAGATCCTGTGCGTTTTGTTGCTCTCTAATAAGCGTAGATCCTTGATATAGTTTCAGTGTTTGCTCAGGGGGATAATTTCCTGCCCCCGTGTGCCCTATTCCTGAATCAGCCAGGGAAGGAACGTTGAATTGAAAAAAGTTGCCAACCCGTTTAGGTGTCCAGTAGCCCTCGCCAAAGCGGGGACGGACAACTGGCGCAAACCATTCCTCCTCCAGACGCTGACCCGGCTTATAAGTCACGACTGGTTGTCGTACTTCCCAAATGCTGTCGAGTACGTTAGCCTGATGGTACCACGACGTACCCTCCTCTGCTGACACCCACTCGGTGCGGACAGATGGAAGAGATAGATTATTAAGGAAACCTGCTCCATAGGTGCTGTATGGTCGAATATCCCAGCGGAATTCTGCTCCTGGCGCCAATCGATCTGATTTATATTCAGAATCAATTTGCACAAGTTCATTTGTTTTAGGCGAATAGGTCAAATCCTTCGGTACTATTTTTTGATGGCTATCTACAAGATCATAGACATATGAAGTATTAGGTGTACCCTCAACGTTTAGGTTTAATTTTCCAGAACGAGCAGCCTTAATAAGCTCGTCACCCTCTGTTCCACTAACGGAAGCAACCGCTATAGGAGAATCTGAAAGAGTAAAATCTTCATTTTGAACACCAACAAATTCGCTAAGCTCTTTAGGGCCATCGTTAACCGTAATTAATAGTTTTGCCCCTGCTGTATAAGCTGCTGCAGCACGTAGAGAGCCTGAGACTTCATCACTGCGTTCAACCACAACAACCTTCCCTTTTACATTGAGGTTCTTATAGTCTTCTGGAGCCCCTTTCCCTGCATAAACTGCATCAAAATTGTGCTTACCATTTAACAGCGTGCTTCCCACCTGTGGTATATTATCTAACTCGTTCCCTTTGAAATTAATGGTCAATAAAGGCTCGATAAGGCGCCAGCGTGTCGACACATCAAGTTCTCCGGTATTAACGGCTGTAGTTGGTTCCGCATACATTTTATCCACCCATACTGGAAGAATGTACATGGCATTCATCGTGTTGTATCCACCAAAGGTGCGGTAATATTCCATTCTTCTAAAACCAGCCTCGTTCTTTTTCGGAACGTTTACGGTATATTCGCGTGCCTTACGCGCGTCAAGTTCAACGGTTTTTGAACCATTAAGATTCACTTCTGGGTTACCAACGAGGGCAACACCAGCGTGGTCCGTATTCACATCAACATCCATCAATGACATGACTGAATAGATTCCAGCTGGGAGACGTAATTGTTTTGTGCCCTCCACTACCATGAATTCTGGATTTTTATTCGGACCAACAAGGGAAACAATGGCTCTGTTAGGAGATCCGTCACGATCCGTTGCATTAATTTTAAGAGAATACCTCTCATCTTCCTTCATCATCCCCACTGCCGTATGAACAACCGTTTGGCCATCCACGTCAGCAGAAAGCTGCCCTTGATATCGGCTTCCGAGAGCACCCTTTTGAGGGTCAAGCGTCACTGTAACCTCAGCTTTTCCTGTAGCTGGTACAGTAACTTGATTAGCTGAAAGCGTTAATAAACCTACAGGTGCCTCAGAACCGCTATTATCTGTAAAAGTTGCCGAGAGATCCAGAGTAACCGGCTTGTCGCTGTCATTCGTATACGTAAGGGTCTTCTCAACCGGTCCGTCTCCATCATGCGGCCAGTCGAAGAAACCAAAGTCCAGTGAGCCTGTCGCACGCACTGAACCAAATGTTGCAGCTGCAACGTCAAGACGACCTGTCCCACCCTCAAACGGTTTAATGTGATCCAACTTCTTCGTCGTACTCATCAGGGCATCCTTTAGTTGTGCACCTTTCCAATCGGGATGGAGCTGTGAAAGAATGGCTGCAGCTCCAGCAACATGAGGTGTTGCCATGGACGTACCGTCAAGACTGAGATAAGAGCCGCTTCCCTGACTTGATAAATGGGAGCGAGCAGCTACAATTCCTACACCAGGAGCGACGAGATCAGGCTTCAATCCAGAACTTCCAAATCGTGGCCCCTTGGAGGAGAACCAAGCAAGATTATCAGACTTGTCAACCGCACCAACGGTAAGGGCCGCATCTGCAGCTCCTGGTGAACCAATGCCTTCAGCCCCAGTGTTGCCGGCGGCGATAACAAAGAGTGCACCTGTCTCTTCACTTAGCTGGTTCACTGCTTGAGACATCGGGTCCGTTCCATCACTTGGTTCGGTGCCTCCCAAACTCATACTGACAATCTTAGCGTTGTTTGCTGCCCATTCCATCCCGTCAATGATCCAGGAATCCTGACCATACCCATCATTACTAAGTACTTTTCCGACAAGAAGACGCGCTCCAGGAGCTACCCCTTTATTGAGTCCTTCAGATGCAGATCCTGTTCCAAGTACAGTAGATGCTACATGTGTACCGTGTGCATGGTGGTCAAGTACATCTTCCCCTGGAACGAAGCTCACTGCCCCATCCAGCTGACCAGCGACATCGGGATGTTCTTTATCTATACCGGTGTCAAGTACGGCGACCTTAACTCCCGTGCCATCGTAACCGGAAGCCCATGCCTTTGGTGCCCCAACCTGTGGAACACTTTGTTCTAGGTTTGCTTTTACCCGACCATCCAGCCAGATTTTCTCGATTCCATCATTTAATTGCACGATCTCCTCTTGAGGCGAGGCTGCCATTGGTGAGATGCCTTTTGCATCTTTTTCTCGTTTCGTTATATCCTTCCAGAACGTTTTAGCCTGTTTCTTATCCGCAGATACAGCCGCACCTCCAATACTTTCTAAAACATGAGTACGTTTGGATCCGTCAGGAGTAGCTGGCAAAGCTGGCACGGAACGAGAATTTGTTTGATCGTACTGTACGATCACCGGTAAGGTTGCTTGCTTACCATCATCATAACCGTTGGCAATGAGAGTCGTGATGTTGAACAGATCCTTATCCAGAAGGTCAGAAGCTAAATAGGCAATAGCTTGATTAGGTATGACATATGTATCCTTGCCGACCGTTAGAATACGTGCTCCACCCCCGGCTCGATCAGCAGGTTCAACACTGATGACACTCTTACCTTTTGCAAGTTCTGTCACAGTTACAACATCGCCTGTAATAAGCGTAATGACATGTTTGCCTGTACTAGATTTTGAGAGTTCACTAATCGAATTTATTTCTACTGCTTTATCATTGAATGCTATTTGAGAAGATTGGTCATTTGCAATAGCTTGAATGGAAGGACTGATTAACATAGCTGTTGTCATCATAGTTGCAATAAGCTTCTTTGATATTGGATAACTCATCAATTATTCTCCTATTCTAAATCTATTAGGTTATTATAAATATGAATACATTATGATTGCTGACCTATAAGCAAATTTTTTAAAACAGATTTCATTTCAATGAATGATATTCAAGTATTAACCACGAAACCTAACTTAAAAAGTATAATATTTAGTAGACTACCTCCTTTCTTTAACCTATTACTTTTTGAATATTCAAAATAAATATATTATTATCATGATAAACTCATAGTATCTTTCTCCCCCCTTACTGGCAATCGGGGTTTTGTATATGACTGTTAGACTGCTTTACTCAATAAAAATATAAAAAAATGAAGCGTTTTATAAATTTTTAGTAGAAAAGACCCTAATATAGTTGCTGAAAGTTGGGGTCACCGATCGCAATATGAGTTAAAGGCTTTCCATTGGGTAAATTAGCATAGAGGAGGACATCATGATTGAAGGAAAAATCATCAAATTTTACCGTGAACTTCGAGGCTTAAGTCAATCAGAGTTAGGGAAAGACATATGTTCGAAAACGCATATAAGTAAGATTGAAAGGGGTCTAACAGAAGTATCCACGGAAACAATTGAGTTATTGGCCAAGAGGCTTCGCATAAACATGAGGTCAGAGATTGATACCTACTTAAGCTTGGATTTATTATTAAAAGAATGGTATGAATCTATTATCCAGAAACTCTTCGCAAAAGCAGAAAGCAGAAGGAAACAATTGGAGGGCATTGTTCTCTTACAAATACCTGATTTCTATCGATCCTATACACTGATACTCACCAGGTATTATTTATTAATTGGGGAGGTTAACCTCGCTCAGTCGCTTATTGATGAAATGGACAGGTGGCTTGATCATACTCCGTACGATCAAAACATGCTATTACACATTAAAGGTAAATTATTTTTGGATTACCAAAAAGAATATAATAAAGCCATTTCTTTTTTGAAAAAAATTGATATAACCTATTATAACAATCCTGAATATTATTATGATTTAGCTATTGCCTATCTTTGCATGGATTCCCGTGTATTAGCTTATTATTACGCTAATAAGGCTCTTCCTTTTTTTACAAAATCAGGTAGTTTTACTCGTATCATTGAGTCAGAAATGTTGATGCTGATTCAAGTTGAGCAAGAAGAAATTTTCAATCCAAAAGATTCAGGGTACCCTAGATTAATTGAGATGGCAGATAATTTAGGCTTAGATCATCAAAAAGCCTTGCTGCTTCACAATTATGCTTATCAGCAATTACGTTACGGAAACTATGACAAGGCTTCTGAATATTATAAGCAGGCCTTGAAATTTCGAGAGCCCTCCAATTCTCAATATCTAGCTTCACTGGAAGGATATTTAAATGCCGTCACAAAGCTCGGATTATCATCTGACTCAGATTTGCGGCGTTTGGCCAAGAAGGGGTTCACTATAGCAAATAAATTAAAAGATACAATGTATAAACACTATTTTCAATTACATATCTATAAGATTCAAAAACAAGAAGAGCAGTATTACCATTATTTAGAGACAGAAGCTTACCCGTATTTTAAGAAGATGGGTTATAGCCTCGCAACGCAGCATTATGCAATTAAATTATTGGATTATTATATGAAAAAAGGTGAAGTAGAACTAGCAAATAATTATGCTTTGTCTTTTGTGGAAAAGTACCGAATAAACAACGAACTTGTATAATCATTAATTGAAATTAATAACTCGTATTCAGTTTGATAGATCAACCGTTTTTGTGGCTCTACGCATTCAGCATTATGTAATCAATTAATACCTACTATCCAAATGACAAAATCTGTTTTATGGGGAATTTTTCTCCCCGCCAAAAAGCCCTCCTATAGGAAGGGCTTTTTACGTGTAGTAGTATGTACCTTGGTAAAGGGAGATAATACCCCAACCAGAATCCTGTCGTAATCCTTTTTTTCCTTATCATAATGCAGAATTTAAATTTCAATAATAATCGGAAGAATCATAGGCTTTCTCTTCGTCTGGGCAAATAGATATTGGCCAACCGCTTTTTTTATATTTTGTTTCATTACTTTCCACTGTCTTATATTTGCTTCCTGTAAGTCGGTAGCTGCATGTTTCACGAGACGATTAACCTCTCTAAGCAATTCATCGGAATTCCTTGCGTATACAAAGCCACGTGATATGGTATCGGGTCCAGAAACAATTTTTCGATCATGCTTATTAATTGTAAGTACAATCACGAGCATCCCATCTTCAGCAAGTTGTTTTCGATCCCGAAGTACAATTTCCCCCACATCACCCACACCCATTCCGTCAACATATGTATCACCCGAGGGCACATTCCGAGTCTGACGGGCAATGGAGTTTTCAATATCAACAACCTCTCCATTTTTGATGATAAAGGTATTCTCTTTTTCCACTCCAACGGATTCTGCAAGTGTTTGATGATGGTGCAGCATTCTATATTCACCATGGATGGGAATAAAATAAGTTGGCTTCATTAGAGTCAGCATTAGCTTTAAGTCTTCCTGATAGCCGTGGCCAGATACATGCATACCGGTAGTACTTCCGGATCCGTAGATAACCTTAGCTCCCAATTGAAATAAATTGTCTATGATTCGGGAAACATCACGTTCGTTACCTGGAATTGGTGAAGCGGCTAAAATGACAGTGTCTCCAGGAAAAATTGATACATCTCGAAAGTTTCCAGTAGAAAGGCGTGCAAGGGCTGCCATAGGCTCCCCCTGACTTCCCGTACATAGGATAGCTACATTTTCTGGATCCATATCGTAGACTTCATGGGCCTCTATTAACATCCCCTCAGGAACCTTCAAATACCCACGCTCTATTGCCACAGATACAACATTCACCATACTTCTTCCTAACAATGCGAGCTTACGATTTGTCTTGATTGCAGCATCAACCACCTGCTGTACACGATTGACATTAGAAGCAAAAGTAGAAATAATGACTTTCCCTGTTGCTCTAATGAAGGCTTCGTCCATATGGCTACTTACCATTTGTTCTGTTGGTGATAATCCTCCTCGCTCTGCATTCGTACTCTCTGAAAGTAGAACCAATACACCCTCCCTACCGATTTCAGCCATTTTATGTATATCAGAATATTGATCATTTACCGGTGTTAAATCAAATTTGAAGTCACCTGTATGGACGACATTACCTGCTGGTGTGTGTAAGACAATTCCAAGACAATCCGGAATACTATGGCTCGTTCTAAAAAAGGAAACCTTTACTTCTCCTATCTCAAGTAGGGATTCCGAGTCAACCTGAACTAGCTTCGTATCTCTTTTAATCCTGTGCTCTTCTAGTTTTAATTCTATTAAACCTAGTGTAAAACGCGTAGCATAAACCGGTATATTTAATTTCTTTAATAGATAAGGAATCCCACCTATATGGTCTTCGTGTCCATGTGTAACAATTAAAGCCCGAATCTTATCTCTATTCTCTTCTAGGTATGTAATATCAGGGATAATTAAGTCTATTCCCAATAAACTCTCATCCGGAAACTTGCCTCCACAGTCAATGATAAAGATATCGTTTGAGTATTGGACTACATACATGTTTTTACCGATTTCATTTACCCCGCCTAAGGCGAAAATTGATAAAATATTTTCATTGCTACTCAATTTCTCTTTCCTCCCAACTCCAATTAAATAGGATTAGTATTCCCATTCAAATTTACTTTCATTAATTTTGTTGGAGATAAACGGAAAAGAAGATTATTTTCTTAGTTGTAAATATTATTATAAAAGGCTGATTTCTAAAATGTTGTTGCTTTTTTTTATGGTTTTGTTAGAGCAAACTGTTAATAAACAGGTTGATTGGAGCGGAAGGTGCGAGACTCCTGCGGGAGCAGCGGGACAGGTGAGACCCCACAGGCGTAAAGCGCCGAGGAGGCTCACCGCCCGCCCCGCGGAAAGCGAGCATCCTGGAGCGTAAATCAACCACTCCATTGAAATTGCAACAAAGTTTACGAAAACAGCATAATAAAAAGACATCAGTTAACTGACAATTCAGTTCACTAATGCCTTTTTTCTTATTAATTAAAACTCTCGAACGCAACAATGAAATTGCCCTGCTCGCGCTACAGACATTCATTTTCTACGGTAGAAATTAATTCTTTCAATAGATTTACTGATGAATCTAATGATAGTGAATAATACCTCTGTGTACCTTTTTGTTCTACATGAATTAGTCCGCATTCTCTAAGTAATTTTAAATGATGAGAGATCGCTGGACGTGATAGTTTTGATCGCTCAGTAATTTCATTTACCGTTAACGAATCATGTTCAGCCAATAATAAAATGATGTCTTGCCTATGGGAATCACTTAAATTTTGAAAAACCGGTATACATGAACGAAACACTTCTATGGCATTTTTGCCCATATGTTATCACCTTTCTGATGCTCAACCAATTAATATGAATAATCATATTATATTGTAATTCTCCCGTAAATCCTTTCAATCCTTTGCTTAAATACTTTCAGATCGATGAATAAAGAAACCTTTTTGGCTTTGAAGTGCTCTTTCATACATTCCCTTTGCCACTCTTTTAGCTTCAATCGGCTTATACTTCTGTAATGGACCGACAAATAGAAAGGATAGCCGAGTACCAATCGCTTCTGCAATTTTTTCGCCCTGCCTGTATTCATTACGGTCTCCAAGCAGCAATGATGGTTGAAAAATATGCACGCTAGGAAGGACTAACCTTTTCAACTCTCTCTCTACTTTTCCCTTTACTCTATTATAAAAGAACAGTGAATTTGGATCCGCACCAAGAGCAGTTACGGTCAAGAAATTTCCAGCTGAAAACTTTGCTGCCATGTGGGCTGCTTTCATTGTATATTCATAGTCAACATTATGAAAATTATCTTTTGATTTTGCCTTTTTAATAGTCGTCCCTAGGCAGCTATAAACATCATCGACTCTAAAAGCTTGATCATAGTTATCTAATCTATCGAAATCCGTTACAATTTGCGAGAGCTTATGATGCTGATATGGTAGTTCTCTTCTTACTAAAATCGTAACTTGACTATATTCATGTGAATCTAATAAAATTCGGACCAGTTCTGATCCAATCAGTCCTGAAGCTCCTAATACAAGTGCCGACCTTTGCTTCATCTCTTCACCCCTTCCTCCTATCAATCCTGTTTAGCCACATATTTAGCCATTTTAGCTGCAAAGCTTCTTGGAAGAAATTTTGCAGCGATTGTTCCGACTCTATTTAATCCTCCAGTAATGATCACACGATTCCCTTTCATCAAAGCATCATACCCTTGCTTTGCGACAATATCAGACGGCATAGCACTTTTAAACATTTTTGTTCCTTCAACCTTTGCTACCGCACCAAAATTTGTTTTAGTTGGTCCAGGACATAGAGTAGTGACAGTAATAGAAGTGCCTGAAAGTTCTTCCACTAGTGCTTCAGAAAAAGATAATACATATGCTTTTGTCGCATAGTAAACCGCCATTAAAGGACCTGGCTGAAAGGCAGCCGTACTGGCTACATTTAATATTTTGCCATGGTTCCTTTTTTTCATTTTACGAAGCACGTAATAGGTCAATTCCGTTAAAGCTGAAATATTTAACTGGATCATATTTAATTGTTGATTGATATCTAGCTCATCGAATTCACCCATGAGTCCAAATCCAGCATTGTTTACCAACACATCAATCTCTATCCCTTGTTTTTCTATATCCTCAAACACTTCTCTCGATGCGTATGGCAAGCTTAAATCTTTAGTGACAATACTTACCTTGATATTAGGGTATTTACCTTGGATTTCCTCCATTTTCTTTTGGTTTCTTGCAACAAGAACAAGATTATATCCTTCATTAGCAAATATATGGACGTATTCCAAGCCTAATCCACTTGTTGCTCCTGTAATCATTACTGTTTTTATCATTTTTATATCTCCCTTTTAGTAATGTTTATATTTTTAAACATTTAATCATTTAAACGTATAGTATTTCATAGTGATACATCTGTCAACCATAGAAAAGGATTCCCAAGCTCCTCCAAATAATAAAGGTTTTGCATACAGACGAATGAGCAAATGTCTTTTTTATTGATTCCAGTGTTAAATACCCAATCATACGATGTATCCAAAAATATAATAAGACTAGTAACTCCCAGGAGGATTAAATTTGGAAGTTGTTTATCTGAAACATTCTACTGAAAATTTGGACATCCCTCTTCCCTGTCCAAAAGGGAAAAGAACATGTCTAGAACAGAAAGTAGGTATTAAACATGCTCTCGAATAAATCAGCGTCAGATTTACATGTTCCCCTTTAATTTCCTCCAGAACGTTTTGAAATGAGGTGTGGCCCAACGATGAGAATACTAGTCACCGGTGCAGCCGGCTTTATCGGTTCGCATCTTTGCGAACAACTATTAGTGGACCAGAATAATGAAGTTATTGGGGTAGACACGTTTATCGGTCCGACCCCACCTAGCCTTAAACAGATTAACCTTGCTAATTTGCAGGTTCATCCGAGGTTTAAATTGTATCCTATTGACTTATTGACAGCTGATTTAGATAAATTGGTTGAGAAAGTTGATATTATTTATCACTTAGCAGCTATCCCAGGAGTTCGTGCTAGCTGGGGAAAAGACTTTGATCCTTATGTAACTAACAATATTTTCGTCACTCAGCGACTTTTGGAGGCAATTAAAGATAAGCCTATCGAGAAATTCATTTATGCCTCAACATCCTCAGTTTACGGTGAGAAAAACGGGAAAGTCTCAGAAGATGACATCCTTACCCCTCTGTCCCCATATGGAATTACCAAGTTGACAGGAGAGCATTTATGCAATGTGTATCAGAAGAGCTATATCATCCCTATCGTTAAGGTCAGATTCTTTACAGTATATGGCCCAAGGCAACGGCCAGATATGGCTTTCCATCGTTTTATAAAACAAATTCTGAATGATGAACCAATATCTATTTTTGGTGATGGAACACAAACGAGGGACTTTACTTTTATTAGCGATTGTATCAATGCAACCTCTTCAATTATTAAGAAGGATAATGTAGTGGGGGAAACCATAAATATTGGAGGAAAAGAAAGAGCCTCCGTCAATGAAGTAGTCCTAATGATTGAAGAATTGACAGGTAAAAAAGCTAATATTGTATATTTACCCAAATTAAATGGAGAACCAAAACATACTTGGGCAGATATATCGAATGCCCAAAAGCTGCTTGATTATGATCCAAAGATTTCCTTAAAAGAAGGACTTGCTAGGGAAATTGAATATATCCGTTCAGCCTATTCCCTTTTTTAAATGTAGGCTGTGCCAAACATTGTTGATGGAGGTTTAAAACAACTTAATGAATGTCGATTGAGGGTTAATTCAAAGAGGGCCCAAGCGAACAAATAAATGTAAAAGGAGCAAGGTAATGAAACACAAAGGACACAACGAACACAAAAAACACGATCATAAAAGACACGACCATAAAAAACATGACCATAAAAAACATAAACATTCCCATAAAGGAAAGTTAAAATCCCGAATAGGGAAGAATAATTCGCCTACAGTTTTGCATTTAAATTTGAGGGTTGACCCAACGCAATATATATCACAGATTCGAGAAATCCCAAGATATGATTATATTCATTTAGTACGTAAACCTAAGTATATGGTAGAGTTATCCCTTTTAAATGAAAAGGTTCATTATCTCAACGAAATCTTCTCACCAAATGAATATGTAAATGAAAATAATATCTCCCTCCTACATGCCCATCATGGCCAATTAGGGATATTACTTCTTCCTTTTAAGGAAAATACAGATCTTCCTTTGGTAACTAGTATTAGAGGAAGAGATGCCACTCTTGCTGATCAGCATTTTAGTTATGTAGATAATATGAAATTACTTTTTAAGCAAAGTGATCTGTTGTTTCCGGTTTGTCAGTATTTAGCTGACAGAATGATAGAATGGGGGTGTCCTCCTGAAAAAATACGAGTTTTATATGGCGGGGTTGACCTAAACAAATACATGTATAGAACACCTCAAGTAGACTCTACGTCCCAAAACATCCTAACAGTTGGAAGATTAGTAGAAAAGAAAGGGCATCATGTTTTAATGAAAGCGTTCCATAAAATCAAAGATAAATTCCCAAATGCAACATTAACTCTAATCGGAAGTGGAAAGCTTGAAGAGGATATTAAATCTCTTGCTGCTGAGCTTAATTTAGGAGACTCTTTTAAACTATTAAATCACCTTCCTAAAGAAACGGTATTTGAATATATGTCCAATGCAGATTTATTCTGTGCCGCTAGCTTAACAGCAGCGAATGGCGACTTAGAAGGAATCCCAAATACACTGAAGGAAGCTATGGCAACCGGAGTGCCCGTTATCTCAACCAATCATGCCGGAATACCTGAATTGGTCACAAATCATGTAAATGGTGTATTAGTTGAGGAAAATAACGTGGATGAGCTTGCAAATGCACTTGAATTTATGCTGAACAATAGGGCCCTTTGGGAATCGTATTCAGTAGCTGCACGTAAAAAAGTGGAGGAAAGCTTTGACTTAATTAAACAGCTACAATTACAAGCTACCTATTATGACGAGCTGTTAGGAGGACGAAAATGAGCGATTTTAAATCTATTGTGGTGACCAAAAGACTAAAAATTCTTGAGATCAATAACCCTACCGACTATCCTTTGATTGGCAAAGGGTCTCAAGGTGCCGTATTTAAACTTTCAGAAGAAAAATGTGTGAAAATTTATGCAGATCCAGTTCAAGCAAGGATGGAAGTTGAAGCACTTAAAGCAGGAAAAAAATTAAACTTTATGCCGAAAATCTATGAGTCTGGAAAAAATTATATTGTGATGGATTATTTTGATGGTCCAAATTTAAGAGACTATCTCCTTGACTGTATGTACATGCCTGAAGAAATAACTATAAAATTATTAAATGTTTTAATGGAACTAAAAAAGGCTAAGTATACTATGTTAGATGCCCCCCTTCGTCATATTATTATAGTTAACAATGAACTAAAATTAGTTGACCATGTAAATGCCTTTAAACGTATGCACTCTGTTCCTATAAAATTATTAAGAGATTTACATTTATTACTTTTAAAGGACTCTTTCTTAACGCAAGTCAAAAAACTTGAACCTCAAACCTATAAAGAGTGGGAAAGAGTTTTCAATCAGAAGAAAATAGATTATAAAAGCTTTATGGTAACTTCTGGAGCAAAAGGGCACGGTGTAAAAGCTGATAGTACTGTTTCTCATCTATTAATTGGCAAAGGACATCAAGGTGCTGTTTATAGATTGGACGAAAATCGTTGTGTGAAAATCTATGGTAGAGAGGATTATGCAAGGCAAGAAAAAGAAGTTTTATTATCATCTCAAAAGCTATCTTTTATTCCTAAAGTCTATAAAACTGGACCTAATTATATTGAAATGGAATATCTATCAGGTCCAGATTTGAATACCTATCTAAAAAAACAATCGAAGTTACCAGAGGAAATTTCAAAACAACTGTATAATATTTTAACTCAAATGGAAAATAATCGATTTAAACAAATTGATGCACCTCTGCGCCACATTATTATTACCAATGATGGTTTTAAACTATTAGACCATGTATTTTCATTTACACTTGAAAAAAGAAAACCTATCGAATTATTTGAAAACCTTCAGCAATTAAACTTTTTAGATTCTTTCCTGGAATTTGTAAAGGAAACAGATTCTAAAGCGTACCAAAGATGGCTACCTGATAGCACGACGTTGATCGGATAAAATCAGCATAAATTCACCTATATGGAAATTCAAACCTTGTATTACTTTACTCAAATCATCTATTCCTTCCACCTATCCCAGCAATCGATAAACAATCAAACCACATATAACCTAACATCTAAATTCTAAATGGAATTTTAAAAGAGCCTGTTAAACTGGACTTAACCCCGTCAAGTAGACAGCTCTAAAAAAGACTATGCAGCCATCGTGATTCGATACTCAATCGGAGCACGATGGTTTAGTCGTTTTTGGAA
>NZ_JAAGVZ010000033.1 GCF_010882125.1 Peribacillus alkalitolerans
TGGAGTGGGAGCCTTGACAGTTTCGTTCATATCAGGAGGCTCGGCGAACGCCCCCCGGAAAGCAAGCGCCTGGAGCGGAAATCAACCTTTTCGCCTACCTTACATATCAAAAATGACAAAAGGTATCGAGAGAGCGAACTCGATACCTTTTGTCGACAATCTGAAACGAGCCAAAATATTGGCTCGTTTCTTTTATTTCTATTGATTACGCTGTATGGTCTTCGCCATCTCCATAAAAGCTTGTTTATGGTCATATCCTTGTTTTGTAAACATTGTTAATTTTAGTGGATTTACGGGGTCTTTAATTAGTACCGTAGTTACAGTTTCTTCTTCATTGGAAGCTTGGTAAGCGACACTATTTTCTAGCACTAAATATTCTTCCTCAGGTTGAATCATCTCTTTGCTAATGGCTTTCAAATAGGATTTCATGCTTTCTTCTTCTTGAACAAAGTCAGGAGTATCTTCCAATAGTTCAATACGCATGAACACATCATCATGATCCTTCACAAATAGTATATCCTTATATGGTTCTTCAGCGGATAATTCGTATTCAGGGAGTACAAACATTGAATATCCTTGATTATCACTATTTTGTAGAGTAGCAGTTTGTTCAACTTTATTCCCATCCACAACTACTTCCAAAGTTTGTTCTTGTTTTCTTTCTAAATCATTTTCTTCATTTGCTTCGCTTGAATCCGATTTTTTTTGCTCGTTTTGTGAGGTTGTTTCACCGGAAGCAGTTGTTTCGGATGTTTCGTTTGATCCACAGGCAGCTAATATTAAGGAACAAATTGCCAAGCTTGCAAAAGTCCATTTCCATTTTGTCATCCAGTTGTCCTCCAATAACCAAAACTTTTTGCTATATTGTCATTATAGTAAAAGTAGGACGGGCTGTAACCAAAAAGTTACTGTAATGGCAAGATTTTCAGTAATAGTAGGTCGAAGACTAGATGTGAAATGATCACTAGGGGAATGCTTCGCCTCCAATGATACAATCCTGCCCATACGATTCCACACACTAAACCAGCTATGACTAGGACAAGATTTTGAGCATAAAGTAATGGAAAACTATATAGGACAGCAGAGAGTCCGATGATATATATTGGATTCGAAAAATAAAGGTATAGTCTTTTTTGGACAAGCCCTCTCCAAAATATTTCTTCCCCAGGAATGATGATTAAGATCAGTAGCGCAAAATGCCAAGCCATAGTTGGACTATATGATGTATAAAGCTCTTCTATACGATTTGTGAAATAGCGCATTCCACCTGTTTTAACCAGCAAGTTTCCAATCCAAAATAGGCCATAGAGAAGAAATCCTGATATTATGCCATATGATAAATAGGTTGCAATCGGTAATTGATCGTCCATTTTCTCAGAAATGATGGCGATGCTAATTAAAAAAAGTGAAGTGGCCGTATATAAATGCCAAAAAACGACTGGGCTTTCATGGTAACTAAAGAACAATAAAATATGGGCAGCAATCAGCCCGCCAATCAGACGAATGTCTGTGGCAAATTTACTCATAATGTATTTTCCCTCCTAACAACAAAGCTTATTCTATCAGAAATGATAGCGAATTTTAAAGATAACGAAAGCAAATGGGTAAAATTGGGGAGAAGTACAGTTCACGAATAGGACAAAATACTAAAATGGAGGTGATTTTGTGTCAAAGTCTAAAAAGGAAAAAGAACGCCAATGGACCGTTCGTAAACAAGACCAAAAACCACATGGTAAAGTGAAATCTTTAAAACAGTTAGATCAAGAATAATACAGCTTTTTTGGATAAGTGAGTTCATTTAACTAAATTCATAATAATGAAAAAGCCGACCATCGTGAGGTCGGCTAATAATTAATGAAAACATTTGAAAGCGTTTACCATATACCGTAAATGAGCAATTAATTTTGGTTGGATTGTTGGATAATCTTGTAATTTTTGTGGTTAACAACCGTTTTTTGCTCTAATTCAAGGTCGCGGTAATTTTCCATGATTGTCAAATCAACAATAACGGAATTCTCATTTACTTTTTCAACTACTCCCTTTAATCCATCTTTAAATTCAATTACATTACCAACTTCAGCAATCTTCATCCCAACTCACACCTTTATTAACTATTTGAAAGGAACAATTTTGAAATACACGAAGGTGAAACATTTTTGAACCTAGTGTTATCACTATAATCAATGAATGATAAGTGTTAATATATTATATTGTAATAATTGTAAAATTACAAACTATTATTTTGGTTTTTTTGAGAATATTCAAATTAATTTCCGAAAATCTTTTGAATCTAACGTTTTTCATGTAAAATACGATAAGCAATTGTACATAAAAATGATATGGAGGACGTTTCTGATGAGCCAATCATTATACGAAGAAATTCTAAATAAACTTGCTTCAAAGGAGTTAAATGAATATACAGTGTCAAAGGAGGAATTTTTGGCTTTTAGATCCATCATAGTGCAAAGGGAAGACTTTAAACATTTTCGAGGAATTGCCCAACAAGGTGGGACTGTTAAGTATCAATACATGGACGAAGCAAGAAGTTAATTCAAACAAAAATTGACAAATTTTTTGGTTTCATTTCGACAAAATCCTCTTTTTCCTTGCTTTAAAATTAGTAATGCGAGCACGGAGAGGGAGGATGATTGTCGATGAAACGATCTTATAGTAAATTTTTCTTTTTTGCAGTTTTTATTCTAACCATATTTGTATCTCATCTGACCATTACTAATGCAGATGAAACCCCGTATATCTCTACAACTACCACCACCCCTTTATTTAGTTCAACAAGTGGAAAAACCGTACTCGCCACATTTGATAAAAATCAATGGTTGAAGCTGGAAAAGGAGCATCAGAGTTATTTTCAGGTACAGTTTGGCCAAACCTCAGGATTCATTAAAAAAACAGACGCGATTAATACGAGTGTCGAGGATCCTTCCATATTTCATGGTAACATCCCAAATCAAGGTTCGATTTCAATCAGAAGGAATACAGATTTAAAGGATGAAGCCACTCCAAAGAATGATAAAAGAGGCCAATTGAATAAAGGTACCATAGTACATTATATAGAGAAGACAGACACTTATTATAAAATTTCCATTGGACAAAGACATTTTTTGATTAATAGTATTGATGCAGCAGAGCCATTTATCAAAGATACAATTTATTTCTCCACCGATACTTCCGATTTGCCAATCTATCTGAAAAAGCAGGGTAAGCTTGTCAAGTTCGGGGTGGCCCATAAGGTACAAGGATTTCAAAGAAGTGGTGAAGAAGGTAACTACCACATCATCCAAATAGGCAATCAAAATGCGTACATAGCCAAAAAAGGTACTTATAGAGAAGACAAACGACCTTTTGAAAATCAATCAAACAAATTGAAACATGCAGGTGTGATTCAATTAAAGAAAGATTCCATTGTCTATACCATCAAAAATGGAAAACAAATACCATTAATTACATTATTTAAAGGTCAAACGACCCCTTTTGTAAAAGCTGATGCTTCGGCATACACCATTGAACTTGCAGGAAGAACTGGGTTTATTTCTAAGGCGAATGCCATAGATTTATATTCTCCGATCAGGGTCACATTTGTAGGGGATGTGATGATGGATTGGTCGATCAAGAAATCCATTCAAAAGCATGGGGCGGACTACCCTTTCAAATATGTTTCACCGGAATTGAAGAAGAGCCATTTTGCTGTAGCCAATCTTGAAACGGCCATTACTACTCGAAATGCGATTTATCCGAAATCGTATAATTTTAAATCAGATCCAATTGCTATAAAAGGACTGTTGAATGCAAATTTTGGTCTCGTCTCTTTGGCTAACAATCATACTTTGGATTATCAAAAAGAAGGTCTTTTGGATACTATGTCACACTTAAAGAAGTCAGGTATGCCGTATATAGGAGCTGGAACTAATTCTACAGAGGCATTCCATTCTTATACAAAAGAAGTGAATGGGAAAAAACTAAGATTCGTAGCATTTTCACGAGTCCTGCCAGATGGAAGTTGGAGGGCAGGTACTAAATCCTCTGGAATTGCTGACGGTTATGACCTAAGGAAAATACAGGCGACCATCCGAAAAGAGAAGCCTGGGGCTGATTTCTTGTTCGTCTATATCCACTGGGGTAAAGAAAAAAGCAATCGACCGGAAAGTTTCCAAAGGGATTGGGCAAGAAAAATGATTGATTCTGGTGCAGATGCTATTATTGGAAGCCATCCACATGTTCTACAGGGTTTTGAATATTATAAGGGAAAGCCTATAGCCTATTCCTTAGGAAATTTTTTATTCCCTGACTATGTTAAAGGAGCTACGGCTCAAACTGGATTATTACATTTGGATATTAAGAACAAGACCATCACCATGAACTTTTCACCCTATCTCATCCATAAAGATCAAATTAAAACTCAACCTACCACAACAAAAAAGCAGGTCTGGAAACACCTGCAGAGCATATCCTACGGGGTGAAGGTTGATAATGGTCAAATAACAATTAAGTAAGAAATTAGGGCCAAGTTTACTTGTTTTTCTTTAAACAAAGTAGACTTGGCCTATTTTTGTCGCTTCAAGAAATATCAAAGCTCAGCCATGAATGAATCAACATCTCAATAATTCAAGGATTGCCAAAACTATAAATCTACTGACTCATTATTTCTACCCTTTCTTAGTTCTTAAATTGAATTCACCACCAATCTTAGATTGGTTAAAGCCAGTTTTCTCCATGACTTTACTGTTTCGATTGATACATTGTGTTCCAATGCAATTTCTTTAATGCCTTTCCCCTCCAATATACTTCCTTTAATCCACTGTTTTTGTTTATCCGTTAGGCCCGCACAATATTGCCAAATGATTTCTTCCTGAAGATATTCTGGAAAGTAACTTAACTGTGTATAGTAGTCCTGAACCTGTGGGTCGGCCGAGATATTACAAGAGTCGTACCGATATTCTTTTCGTAAATGATTTAGGATTCTTCCATGTATAACTGAGTAGGCAAAAGTAGTGAAGCTACCTTTACGAGAATCATATTTTTCATAAGCCTCCCATAATGCAATTAAACCAATTTGGAAGTATTCTTCCTTGTTTTTGTAAATTCCTATTGAATGAATAATACTATTGATTAAAGGGGAACAGCTTTCTACTAAAGTTTCAAATGTATCCAAACTTTCCACATCCATAAGCGAAAAGTGCACTTTTCATGATTCCTAGGTACACCCACTATAAGAAAATATCAGGAAACGGGATAATCGCTCTTAGGAATATTTCCTTCATCAAAAATCATCATTTCCTCTTTCAAATAAGGTTTTTTATTTAGAGGTAGGGTGGAAATGGGTAAAACAGGCTGTTTTCTAAAGAAAAGGAAATTTCTCGAAGGAGAGTATTATGATACTTGATGAAAAACGTAATGTAGGGAATAGAATCTTTGAAGGGAAGGTAATATAGATGCCAAATAAATTCGATGGAAAAACAGTGATAGTCACTGGTGGGTCCAATGGAATTGGAGAAGGGATTGCCAGAGCATTTGGAAAGCAGGGCGCTATCGTATGCGTCGCAGATTTGGATGCGGATAAAGGGGCAAAAGTTAAAATGCAAATTGAAGAAGATGGTGGGATAGCTGCCTTTTTCACAACGGATGTGAAGAGAGAAGAAGATGTCAATAGATTAATCCAACAAGTGGTTAATCAATTTGGAAGGCTTGATATATTGATCAATAATGCGGGCATTTCTAAGTTTACACCTTTATTGGAATTATCCATTGAAGAATGGGAAGATGTCATCCACACCAATTTGCGAAGTGCTTTTCTTGCTTCAAGAGCGGCTGCGAAAAACATGTCACAAGGAGGGAAAATCATTAATATGGCATCGACAAGGGCTACTATGTCAGAGCCTAATTCAGAGGCGTACGCTGCCTCAAAAGGAGGTATTGTATCTTTGACCCATGCGTTAGCCGCATCTCTTCAACCAAAAGGTATAACCGTGAATTGCATCAGTCCAGGCTGGATTCAAACCGTGAATTATGAGGAGTTAAGAGAAAAAGACCATCACCAGCATTGGTCAAACCGAGTAGGAAGTCCCGAAGATATTGCGAAGGCATGCCTATACCTTGCGGACCCTGAAAATGATTTCATTAATGGACAGAATTTAATCATCGATGGTGGTATGACTCGGAAAATGATATATGAAGAATGACAAATAAGGGTGGGCCAGTTATTTGGTCCACCCCTTAAATATTCAAATTTAAGATTCCAAAAAGCGCTATATACGGTTCTGCTTTTTTCATATACTAAAACTCTTTTTCTTTCCTTTTGATGCGAACATATTCTTTTATTTCAGCAATTATTGCTTTTTCAAATTCTTCATCAGCTTCCATGGAGTAACCGTATTCAAATATTTTTAGCTTTTTTTTCTTCCAAGCGATTTTTCCAGGGAGAATGATCAGATTTCCGTTTAATGTGACGGATATTTCAAATAAAATTCCATCAGAAATTGGAATGTCCAATTGAGATTGGAATTTGCATCCACTTTGACTAATATCAAGTAATTCTATTTTTCCTTTTTTACTTTGCCCAAGCAACCCTTTTATACTAGTGATAACAAAATGACCACTGATGGGTTCTGGGAATTGATAACGAAAAGGTTCGTCTCTTTTATATTTCATCATAGGGATTCTCCAGTATAAGAATTGCCATTATATAGCTCCATTTTGCGGAAATTTTATTTAAAAAGCAATTAAATATTATGATTTGGATTTTCTAAAACCAGCTTCAATAGCCTCATTTTCGGTGCAGAACCACTGTTCTGGCTTTGTAATTTTGTAATATTGTCCCGATGGAGTATGATAAATTTTTTCTCCCTTTGATGAAATATTCCCTTTAATCTCTGGTTTAGAGCATTTAGTAGAAGTGCCTTTTCCGGCATTTTTGAAAGGTACGTTATTCGATGAATTGTATCCAGATTCGGTCACATAATTTTCTATAGACCAGATACCTAAACTCTTTTTCTGTGCAGCACTTTGGATTTCATAGAGTTCGTCAATATATTTTGTATTAGGTGGATAAATGTACGCGACCCTAGCCAGCCCTTTTTGCAAAAGTACAGCGTTTATCATTTCATCTTCATTATAAACATATGCCAAAAGCCTTCCGTATTTATCTCTTTCTGAGATTCCCATTTCAATGATAACTGTTGACCCTGGAGGTAAAGTATTCTTCATGTAAGTGCTTGCTTCCTTTCCAAAAGGCTGTTGCGGCTTCGATGGATGGACCGTTTCAGGAGTATCAATCAATAAAAGGCGAATAGACTCAATATTTCCATTTGTTAGCTCCACTTGGATTGTATCCCCGTCGATTACCTTGACAATTTTTGCTGAAAGGGTTTTACCTGCAGGCTCTTTTGCATATAAACCTCTAATAATCTGGACTTTTTGAGACCTATTTGATTGATCCTCCGAAATCTTGTCAGGAGTGTATGTACATCCTCCAAGAAAAAACATAACAAATGATAATGTCAGAAAAATAAAAAAAAGGTATTGTTTCTGAAGTTGGTGTTGGACCATGTTCTCTCACCTCGATGTTAAAAATAGTACCATAAAAAAAAGAATTCGAACCGGCATCTAGAGAAGTTGAATATATGTGTAACCCATTTGTGGAAAAGGATTTAATCAGAATGTTATTTATTTTCATTAACATACTTAGCTATAAAAATTGGAGGGAGAAGCAGAACAATTCACAAAGAGAATATTACCACGTTCTAAATTAGTTTTCCTTTCATATTTTTTTAAAAAAAGATATGGAGTGAATAATATGAGGGATGAACAAATATTTGGACGCATGAAGGATTTAAATGAACGCATGCTTCAAACAATAATAAAAGAGAATGAAGATTTCGATTCGAAGGACTTGCAGAAAACATTAGAACTGACCCTAAGGACCTTGCAAAATATGATTACCATCCTTGAAAACCAAAATGTTCATTGTCTTCCAATTAAGCAAGCAGCACTAACCAAAACGAGGGTGGCTTTTAATGTGCTGACGAATGCTCAATCTTCACGAGTTTAGTAGTTTGATGTAGTTTTTCACTTGAAACTAAATCTTTTTTTCAATTCTTTCCAACTTCTTCACAATGAAAGGGTTTTCACATAAAAATACATGATTCTGAATGCTAAATTAGTTGATTTTAGATTCATTCTTATGTAGGATTTTTAGTATGAGAGGGTAGTAACTTTACAATGAAATACCACCCGATATACTGGCTTACTCATTGCCCCATTCGCTAAACATACATTGTCCTCAAATGGGGTATTCTTTAATTGAATAAACTTCAATTAAAGTAGATTAAATATATTCTTTTTCAAAAGGAGATCAGGAACATGGTAGAAAAAAAGTTTAAAGTAACAGCAGAAACAGGAATTCATGCTCGTCCAGCAACTCTTTTAGTACAAGCTGCAAGCAAATTTGATTCAGAAATCAACTTAGAATATAAAGGTAAAAAAGTAAACTTAAAATCCATAATGGGAGTAATGTCTTTAGGTGTAGGCCAGGGTGCTGATATTACGATTTCAGCTGAAGGAAGCGATCAAGAGGATGCTCTACGTACTTTAGTAGAAACTTTACAACGTGAAGGCTTGGCAGAATAATGTCAACTTTGCTTCAAGGAATCGCAGCATCAAATGGAATTGCAATCGCCAAGGCATACCGCTTGATTGAACCGGACCTTACTGTAAGCAAAAATGAAATCGCTGACAAAGAAGCTGAGGTTTCCAGGTTTAAAGCGGCATTAGAAGAATCTAAATCTGAGCTACAAATAATTCGTGAACGGGCTGATCAAGAATTGGGTGCTGATAAGGCAGCCATTTTTGATGCCCATTTATTAGTTTTAAGTGATCCGGAATTGATCAACCCAATTGAAGATCAAATTAAAACCGATGGGTTAAACGCGGAGCTTGCATTGCGAAATACGGCTGATATGTTCATTAGCATGTTTGAACAAATGGACAATGAATATATGAAAGAAAGAGCTGCCGATATTCGAGATGTGACAAAAAGGGTTCTATCCCACCTATTAGGGGTAAAAATACCTAATCCAAGCATGATTGCAGAAGAAGTAATTATTGTTGCCGAGGATTTAACTCCCTCTGACACAGCGCAATTAAACCGTAAATATGTAAAGGGATTCACAACTAATATTGGTGGACGTACATCTCATTCAGCCATTATGGCTCGTTCCATGGAAATACCTGCTGTGGTGGGAACAAAGGAAGCGACCCAAACTATCGAGAATGGCGACATTATCATTGTCGATGGCTTGAATGGTCAAATTCACATTAATCCAACACCTGAACTTTTGACGGAATATGAAGAAATTCATTCCCGTTATGAGAAACAAAAATTGGAATGGGCAAAGCTCGTGAATGAAAAGACTGTATCATTAGATGGTCATCATGTAGAGCTTGCTGCTAACATTGGTACTCCTAAAGACTTAAAAGGTGTAATTGAAAATGGTGGTGAAGGAATCGGGCTTTATAGGACCGAGTTCCTTTATATGGGAAGAGACCAATTACCAACCGAAGAAGAACAATATAAATCCTATCGTGAGGTTCTTGAAGGCATGGCTGGTAAGCCAGTCGTGGTTCGTACACTTGACATTGGAGGAGATAAGGAGCTTCCATATCTGAATCTTCCAAAAGAAATGAATCCGTTCTTAGGGTATCGCGCAATCCGGCTTTGCCTAGAAGAACAAGATCTCTTCCGTACGCAACTGCGTGCATTATTACGTGCAAGTTCATACGGGAATTTAAAAATCATGTTCCCAATGATCGCGACGTTACAAGAATTCAGACAAGCTAAAGCCATTCTTGAAGAGGAGAAACAAGCTCTAGTGGCAAACGGGATCACTGTTTCTGATTCCATTGAACTTGGAATCATGGTTGAAATACCTGCTACGGCAGTTCTGGCAGATCAGTTTGCAAAAGAAGTGGATTTCTTCAGCATTGGAACGAATGACTTAATTCAGTATACAATGGCAGCTGACCGCATGAATGAAACGGTTTCCTACCTGTATCAGCCTTATAATCCTTCCATTCTTCGTTTAATCAAAATGGTAATTGATGCGGCTCATAAAGAAGAGAAATGGGCAGGGATGTGCGGTGAAATGGCAGGGGATGAAATTGCCATTCCAATCTTACTTGGACTAGGTTTAGACGAGTTCTCCATGAGTGCAACATCCATTCTAAAGGCTCGTTCATTGATTCACCAATTATCTAAGCAAGAAATGGAAACACTGGCTAAAGAAGCCCTTCAGCTAAGCACTAATGAAGAAGTTATAGAAGCCGTAAATAAAGTCGTAACTTTATAAAAAAATAGGTTTACCAATTTTCCTATGGGGTACAAATTAATATGCACAGTAGTTTAGCTCAAAAGAGCTAACATTCTCATTTCCCCCATGGATGCCGATCGAATATTCGATCGGTTTTTTCTTTTACAATGAAAAAAGAGAGATAAGAACTAAAAGTTGATTTCCGATCCGGGCGAACGCTTTCCGCGGGCATGGCTTGAGCCTCCTCCTTCGCTACGCTTCGTTCGGGGTCTCAAGTCTCACGCTTATCCCGTAGGAGTCGTCGCCCTCCTCTCCAATCAACGGTGCTTGTACATAATTTAGTGGTGATAAACGTAAGAAAGAAATGAATGACGTCTTAAAAAATTGTCCATGCAAGCGATGCTTACTTTTGCATCCATGAATTTAAAGAAACTAGCAACTTGGACATGGAAAGTTGCTTGAGTAAGATTCATAAAGCCGTAATTAACAGATTTTTGACTTGATATTTAAAGGATACTGGTTACTTGGAGCGGAAGGCGCTTGACTCCTGGGGGATTAGCCTTACAGGCGAGACCCCACAGGAGCGGTAGCGCCGAGGAGGCTCGGCGAACGCCCCCCCGGAAAGCAACCTTTTCTCCTGCAACACATATACATATCAAAAATGACAAAAGGTATCGAGAGAGAGTACTCTCGATACCTTTTGTCGACAATCTGCAGCCTTGTTTAACAGAGCTTTATTTTAAATAAAAGCTAGTGAGTGTCTCTCGTTGCAATCAACAGGCTAGTTTAAATGAGTCTAAATAAAAGAACGGATAAATGACTAATGTTATAATACATATTATAAATCGAGTGTTGGGGGGACAAATGGAATGGATAAGCAAAACTGTAAGATTGGTTTTATCGGAACGGGTGTGATGGGGAAAAGCATGGTAAGGAATTTAATGAAAGCAGGTTTTCCGGTAAGTGTTTACTCCCGAACGAAAGAAAAAGCAGATGAGTTACTAAAGGAAGGGGCAATTTGGAGCACCAGTCCAAAAGAGTTAGCTCAAACAATGGATGTGATTATTTCCATTGTAGGGTATCCGAGTGACGTTGAGGAAATTTATTTAGGAGAAGATGGAATTATACATAATGGTAGACAAGGTCTTACGGTCATCGATATGACAACCTCCAAACCATCGTTAGCTGTGAAGATTTATGAAGAAGCAAAGTTAAGAGGTATTGATTCATTGGATGCCCCTGTATCTGGTGGAGACGTTGGAGCCAAGGAAGCAAGGCTTGCTATCATGGTTGGTGGAGATCAAGAAATATTTATTCAAATGAAGCCTGTTTTTGAAGCGTTGGGAACAAATATTGTCCATCAAGGAGCTGCAGGAGCTGGGCAGCATACAAAAATGTGTAATCAAATTGTAATTGCCTCAGGGATGATAGGAGTTTGTGAAGCTTTAGTTTATGCGAAAAAGGCTGGCCTTGATCAAGAAACGGTTTTACAAAGTATTTCTACTGGAGCAGCAGGTAGCTGGAGTTTGTCTAATCTTGCTCCACGTATTATCCAGGATAACTTCGACCCTGGTTTCTTTATCAAACACTTCATCAAGGATATGAGCATTGCGATTGAAGAAGCGGAAAAGATGGAGATGAATGTTCCAGGCCTATCATTGGCAAAGCAATTGTATGAACAATTAGCAGAATTAGGTGAAGAGAATAGTGGGACTCAAGCGCTTTATAAATATTGGAATGAATAAAGGTTAAAAAGAAACCAGGAGCATTGCCTATGAAATTTCATTTCGAGGAGTGCTCCTGGTTTCCTTTTAAGGATTCACAATAAAATTTTCTAATCTATTCATTCCTTCAGTCAATGTCTCCATTGAATACGCGTAGGAAAGTCTAAAGTACCCTTCACCAAAAGAAGAAAATGCACTTCCTGGTACTACTGCCAATCTTGCTTTCTCTACTAATTCTATTGCGAAATCAAAGGATGACTCGTATCCGTTTGGAAGTTTGACAAAGAAGTAAAAAGCACCTTCTGGTTTTACCACTTCAAACCCCATATCCACCAGTCTTTTAAATACATAATCACGTCTTTTCCCATACTCGATCTTCATTTCAATCGCATCATCAATCCCCACTGTCAGGGCCTCCATTGCAGCAGATTGAGAAATGGAAGATGCACAAGTCACATTATATTGATGTACCTTTAAAATATGTTTGCAAATATCGGAGGGAGCAAATACTAAACCAATTCTCCAACCGGTCATTGAGTGGGATTTAGAAAGGCCGTTTATGACAATGGTTTGTTCTTTTAGGAATTGACCAATTGAAACATGGTCATAATCATAAGAAAGCTCACTGTAAATTTCATCCGCTACAATAAAAATTTCTTTTCCTCTTATCAAATCAGTAATTTCAATTAACTCTTCTCTAGTTAAAGAAACCCCAGTTGGATTGGAAGGATAAGGCAATATGATGGCCTTTGTGTTTTCTGTAATATAGGTAGCTAATAATGCTGCATTCACCTTGAAAGCAGTGGTAGTCACATCTGCATAAACTGGCATAGCACCACATTGTGTGATGATTGGCTCGTAGCCTGGATAAATAGGACCAGGTAAAATGACTTCATCACCTTCTTGAAGAATGGTACGCAAAGTCACATCAATCGCTTCACTGGCTCCGCTTGTAACAATTACTTCGTCTTCAGGATTATAGGTAAGATGATATTTAGTATGTACAAAATTTGCAGCTGCTTCACGTAATTCCATCAGGCCAGCATTATGGGTATAGACGGTATAATCGTTTTCAATTGCTGAAATAGCAGCATCTTTAATATGTTTTGGTGTAGGGAAATCGGGTTGGCCAATAGTGAGACCAATGACATCTTTATAAGGTGCCACTAGATTAAAGAACTTCCGGATTCCCGATATTTCGATTTGTTTAACTCTCGGATTAATTAAGTGCTCCATGGTAATCCACTCCTTTAACAATATTTCTATTTTATCATGATGAATGGTAAGTGGATAGTTTAGCTAGAAACAATAAGGAGAATATGAAGAGTAGTTACCTTTAGATAATCATAGAAGAGAAGGGAATTTGGCATGATACATACGATGATATTAAAACAAAATGGACAAATAGTTTGGGATGCTCCATTAGAGGATGTGAAGAATGAAGATGTAAAATGGTTTTGGGTCGATATTTCTAAGCCTTCTCCCAAAGAAGAACAGTTACTCACCAATTTCTTTCAATTTCATCCATTGGCAGTAGAGGACTGCTTAGATCATTACTCACAACGCTCAAAAATGGACTTTTATGAGGGCTACCAATTTCTAATTGTACATGCAATCTGTCCGAAAACCTTAACGAATAATGAAATTGATCTATTTGTAAATAATGAGTTTCTTGTGTCATACCATAGACATTCTGAGGAGGATATGTCACTAATACGAGATAGGGTAATGGAAAAGGAATTTTTTTCTAAAGGCACTTATTATGTCTTGCATTCCATCATTGACAAACTAGTGGATGACTATTTTCCTCAAGTATATGAAATGGAATCCAAATTAAATGAGATTGAAGATAACCCAAAGGATGAATCCATGCAAGACTTAATGGAGAGATTATTCGATATTCGAACTGACATGTCAAAACTCAGAAGAACGATTTTGCCAATGAGGGACCTAGTTTATCGAATCATCCATTCAGAAAGATTGCATTATCTAAAAGATCAACATTTATATTTTCAAGATGTCTATGATCACTTAATTAGATTAGTGGAAATGATTGAATCATATCGAGAGTTTTCATCGGATGTAAGGGATAGCTATTTATCCATGAATTCCAATAGGATGAATGGAATTATGATGACCCTTACCGTAATCACTACAATTTTCATGCCACTTTCATTCCTGGCAGGTGTGTATGGTATGAATTTTCAATATATGCCTGAGCTGGAATGGAGATATGGGTACTTTTTTGTCTTGGCGATCATGTTCCTGACTGCTGGGCTAATGATGACCTTCTTCATGAGGAAAGGGTGGTTTAGGTATGGGAGAGGTTCTAAAAAGAATAAGCGAAATATCTCCTGGAAGCAATGACAAAGGGGGGAGGAAGCAGGTTCTAAATCCCGTATATTTGGGAAAAGTAAAGAAATTTATTGATAAATTTGCTATTATGAAAAAGATAAATTTTAAGGAGGTGAAAATATGAATCAAGAATTGAATTCGATGCCAAGTTATAATCGCTTAGAATATGCAGGGTTTTGGATCCGTTTTGGAGCGTATTTAATTGATTCCATCATCGTTGGCATTATTATGGCTATTATTTCTTCCATCGCCGCAATCGCAATCATTGGTAATAGTATCGACTTAGCACTGTTCTTAGATCCTGAATATATTCCTTCCGGATCTGAAATTGGTGCATTTGTTGCCGCTTATGCTGTAATCATAATTATCGGTCTTATCATTAGTGTCCTTTATTACGCTGTAATGCAATCTTCAAAATGGCAGGCAACAATCGGTAAAAAGTTATTGGGATTGAAGGTTACGGATGTACACGGAAATCGTATTGGCTTTGGTAGATCTATAGGAAGGTTGCTAGTTTATAGTTTCCTATCCCCAATATTTATGATTGGGTTCATCATCGCGGCTTTTACAGAAAAAAAGCAAGCACTTCATGACTTAATCGCAGGCACTCTAGTCATTAAGAAATAATCGTTTTATGACAGTCGAATTTTCGACTGTTTTTTATTTCCCAAGAATATAGAATTAAATGGAAAAAAATGTGTGCTTTATTCTATTAATACGTTATAATGATTGTAAAATCGGGCATAGGATGGATGATATGGTATTGTTGGATGAATTATTACTCCATTTTTTCATAATTTTAGTACCATTGCTCATTTATCAAATTTATTGGGCAAACGAAAAACTAGATGCTATGTATTTAAAAGAATCTAGTATTTTATTTATGACCTTGTTATTGTCCTCTTTAACTTGCATGCTTTTTCCAATCTTCAAACTTAATGGATTTTCCTATGATTATAGATCACTATTAATCATGTATGCTTTTCTATATGGTGGCAGGAAAATCGGTTTCTGGATGATTGTATTAACCACATTATATAGATTCTATCTAGATGGCCAGGGTGTCATATTCTCATTATTTATGCTTCCTTTCTTCTATGTTATACCATTCATATTATCTTCCAATTGGAGAAAATTTTCTAAAAAGAAAAAATATCTTCTATCCACTATCATAAGTTCTTTTGCAATGGCATTATTCGTTATTACATTACTAATATGGGGGACGGCAATGGAAATAGGAGCTCCTATGCCTGTTCATCCTATCGTATCTCTTTTGAGTTGTGCTGTAGGGTATATCGTTACTTTTTTCTTGATGATCTATTTTACTGAGTTTTTAAGAGAAAATAAGCGTATGAAACTGGCAATCCAAGATTCGGAAAAAATGACAGTAGTCAGTGAACTGGCTGCAAGCATTGCACATGAAGTACGTAACCCACTGACAGTTGTTAAAGGATTTATCCAGTTAATCGAAAAAGATGAAAATAGTTCAAACAGGCAATATATGAAATTAGTACTGTCTGAATTAGATAGAGCGGAATCGTTAATATCAGACTATTTGAATCTAGCAAAAAAAACAGAGATTCAAAAAATGCCCATTGATATAAGCGACTTACTTAGAAGCATTCAATCTGTTATGGAGTCATATAGCAATATTAATGGAGTACGTATTCAGTCATCAATTGAACAGAAACTGTATGTATTAGGTGATATGGGGAAGTTAAAGCAAGCCTTCTATAATATCATGAAGAACGGGATAGAAGCGGTACAAGCTGACCAAGGGATGCTTGCGTTTAAAGTGTATAGAGGTTCAAGCTCTGTCAATGTTGAAATTACGGACAATGGCATCGGAATGAATGAAGAAGAATTAAGGAAGATAGGGGAACCATTTTACACAAATAAAGAATCTGGAACTGGTCTAGGAGTCATGGTTACGAAGGCAATCATCCATGAGCATGGTGGTACTATGGCCTATGAAAGTACGGTAGGAAAAGGAACTACAGTGAAAGTTTCACTACCTATCATCTATATGAAATAGGTCATTATAGGGTGCTCACTTTTCTATGAAATTAAGAATATTTACTGGATTTTTGTGAGAAATTCAGCTAAATCATGATATATTGAATATACCAGAGTATTTTTTCATAGGAAGGAAGATCCACATGGACAACAAAAAAGGGATTTTACTAGAAAGTGGAACAAATGAACTTGAAATAGTAGAGTTTGGAATCGGTACTAATAAATTCGGAATCAATGTGATAAAGGTCAAAGAAATTATCAATCCTCTTCCTGTGACGATTGTTCCTCAGGCACATAAAAATGTCGAAGGAATTATTGAACTTCGAGGAGAGGTGCTACCAGTAGTAAATGTTGCAACCGCATTAGGTTTTCCTCCTTCTGAAAACCCTAAGCAAGATAAATTTATCGTGGCAGAGTTTAATAAACAGAAAATAGTTTTCCATGTACATACTGTTACTCAAATCCATCGAATTTCCTGGGGGGAAATTGAAAAGCCTTCCGAAATGTACCAAGGTGTTGACAGCCAAATTATTGGTGTAATCAAGCTGAATGGGGAAATGATCCTTCTTCTAGATTTCGAAAAGATTGTGGTTGAAATCAATCCCGAATCGGGCATTAACGTGCAACAAGTCCAAAAATTAGGTAAACGTGAGCGGTCAGATAAAAGATTGGTTGTGGCAGAAGATTCACCCTTATTACGTAAGCTGTTACATGATACTTTAAACGAAGCAGGCTTCCAATACATTGATTTTTTTGAGAATGGACAGGATGCATTGCACTATTTAGAAGGCCTCTGTGCTGAAGGTAAGGACATTTTAAAAGAAGTACAGTTAGTTGTAACAGATATTGAAATGCCACAAATGGATGGGCATCATTTGACGAAACGTATAAAAGCACATAAAGAATTATCCAAATTGCCCGTTATCATATTCTCATCTTTAATTACAGAAGACCTTCGACATAAGGGAACGATCGTTGGAGCAGATGCTCAAGTCAGTAAACCAGAGATTGCCGAACTAATAGGATTAATTGATCGACATATCATTTAAAGGTAAAAGGGAGCCGCAATAGACTGCGTCTCCCTTTTTGAGTGGAATTTTAATAGCAGGGTACAACTAGAAGACATAAATTATATGTCTTATGCATTACTATTTCTTGTAATAGTGAAGATCTTTACCTAGAAAAGAAGAAGGAAAAATATTAGAGGTTTGTTTTTGGTGTAAGTTCTTTTTTGGGAGAACTTTTTTTGCCGCTCGATCGACCGATGCAACACCAATATACGAAAAGAGTACTCCTTTTGCTTTTGAAAGTGAAAGAAATGTTTTTGGATTCCGTTTATTAACCGAACGGCTTCCTAAGTGGGGTAACCCTTTCATGTCTTCTTTAGATGGTGGTAGGTGAAATATGTAGTTTCCGCACTCTACGATGACATCGGACTGCTGTTGTGAGTATTTTGGGTTGTCCGAAAAATGTAGGCCAAGCTTCTTTGCTTTTCCTTCAGTTAACATTTTTTCAATGGTTTTCTGTTTTAACTCATAAAGCGCTTGAGGCTTAGGAGCAGCTTTTGCATGTTTATTTACAATAAACAATGCCTGGGCTAAAACTTCTGTAGATTGAGGCCTGTTTTCCTTTTGCTCCATAGTAACCCTTCCCTTCAAAACCAATTGATACTTTATTATAACATTTTACTCCTTTAAAGTAAGTACTACATGTAAAAAAACTAAATATTCTTCATTTTGCACCATTTCCATAAAATTATGTATAAAAAAATCCCTTCACTAAATTTTAGAAGGGATTTTGTAATAAGAAAAGCCTGTTGGAGATTACTAATGAGTTACCTTGTAAAAATGTTTACGTCCGTGATGTTGTTTAAATTTGCTTGTGGAAATCCAGGCATTTGACCATATGGTACAGGACCAGGTGGGTATGGTGGATATCCAGGATATCCACCAAATCCACCATACCCTGGATATGGACCATAAGGACCACAACAAGGTCGGTTAAAGAAGAAAGGACTGATGGCCAAACCTGCTAGTCCTCCGGCGATAAATGGCAAGAATGGGAAAAACCGCTGATCATGCGGGTTGACAAACGATTGATCATATATATTTTGATTACGGAAATATTCGGGATACATTTGATAGGGTATATAATATGGGGTGTGCAAAAGGTTACCTCCTTTTCTATTTTCAGTATAGTTTATGGGTTTATTTTATATATGAGCCTGTCTTAAGATGATTTAGAGAAGTAAGTCATGAGGATTAAAATGCTGATCGGAGATTTTATGAATATGGTTATGAAAATGATAATCGTCGGTTTAGGTGCTGTCATTGGAAGTTGGGGACGCTTTTTAATATTTGATATTTTTTCAATACTCCATTTTCCCATTGCCACACTTATCGTCAATTTAGTTGGTAGCTTGATTCTTGGATTCATAACCACAATTCCGCTCTTTAAAGGGAAACGGAGTGAAGTATGGAGATTGTTTTGGGGAACAGGTATATGTGGTGGATTTACGACCATGTCTACATACTCCGGCGATATGTTTATTTTAATTCGAACATCGCCGTTACTAGCAATCCTATATGTAATGATTACACTAATTGGTGGAATCGGTTTAGCATGGGCGGGAATGTATTTAGGGAGGAAAAAACAAAGTGTTTGAATGGACGATGTTACTTGGGGCATTTTTAGGAGGGGCAGCTCGATACACAATCGGTTTACTCTTTTCTAGGCTTTTTAAAAACAAAGAATTTCCTTTCCCTATTTTTTTCGTTAATCTGATTGGGTCTTTTTTGTTTGGTTTTGCTAACTTTTTTGTCATTCAGCATTCAACGGTGCATTTATTTCTTGTTACTGGTTTTTTAGGGGCATTTACCACCTATTCAACTTTTAGTGTGGAATCTGTCCAACTTTGGAATCGGAGCAAAATCAGGATTTTTTTCCTTTATGTCACAAGCACATTAGTGGAAACCATAATTTTCTGTGCTTTAGGTTTTTATTTCGCCTTAATTCTTTTATAATAGAGTTACAAAAATAGGTATTTTTCAACAAGATACGACAAAATCATTCTAAAACAAAGTGTACTTAAGTAATCATTCTACTATTTTTGAAAATTGTATTTCATAGAAAATATAGAATTAAGAGATTCATATTGAATCTTTAAAGGTGTGATGGTTATGAATCGATTTAAAGCATTCTTGAAGAAAGAAATACAGAGAGGTTGCCATCTTATATATAGACCTTGATCGTTTTAAATATTTGAATGATACCCTAGGACATAATAAGGGTGATTTTATTTTGAATTTAGTTGGGTGCAGATTGCTTTCATTAGACGTTGGAATAGCCCATACTGTATATAGGCTAGGCGGGGATGAGTTTGTAGTTCTTATCCCAGACGCCACTTTCGAATTAGTACCAAACATTGCTCAAAGGATTTTTGAAAGTATTAGCCAGCCGTTTGAACTTGATGGACAAGACTATTTCATTACTCCAAGTATTGGCATCTCATTATTTCCAACTGACGGGGATGATAGTGAAACTTTAATTCGGAAGGCAGATGGGTCCTTATATCAAGTGAAAACGAATGGAAAGGCGCATTTCCAATTTTATAGCCAAGAAATGAACGTCCATATCCCTACAGTTTTGACAATGGAAACCAATTTGAGAAGGGCGATAGAAAAGGATGAATTACTGCTTTTTTATCAACCACAAATTAATTTAGAGACCAATGAAATAAGTGGCTATGAAGCATTATTACGTTGATTTTGGTACTGGATACTCTTCATTAAGCTATTTAAAACAGTTTCCATTGGACAAGTTAAAAATTGATCAATCCTTCATAAGAGAGGTTTTAACAGATCAAAAATCGGAAGCGATTATCACAACGATTGTCCTTCTTGCACATAGTTTAGGGTTAGAGGTAGTAGCTGAAGGAGTCGAAACAGAAGAACAAGCAAACTTTCTGCGATTACTGAAGTGTGAAAAAGCACAAGGTTACTTATTTTCTAGGCCTTTACCATCTCAACAAATAGAAGAAAAGTATATTTTTGTAGGTTAATATCTAAAGCCTGAACTTAATTCCAACAATCAGGCTTTAGATAAACTTTAAAATTGTAATTTCTGGCCTTGATAAGAAGCGATATGGAAGTCTTGTTGTACCTAGACCTCGATTAACATATAGTTTCATCTCATTGATATTGTATAGGCCATCTATGTATAATTTTGCTTGAGGCGGGGTAATTAGTGCACCGTAAAATGGGATTTGAATTTGCCCTCCATGGCTATGTCCACTTAATTGAATGGAAATGGGATATTTAGAAGCTGTTTGTGCAAAGTCAGGTGCATGGGATAATAATACGATAAAGGAATCACTGGGAATGCCCTGTATAGTTTGGGATAGATTTGGTTTACCTAGCATCGAGTCATCTACTCCAGCAATATAGATTTTCTCACCGGATGTGTTGAATATGTCAGTGGCTTGGTTTTTTAGTACAATAAATCCACTTTCCTTCATAATTTTTAAATAGAGGTCTGAGCCATAACCTCCATGGTCGTGATTTCCGTAAACGCAAAATTTACCTAATTTTGCATGGAGTTTGGAGAGGATAGGTGAAATACTATCTTTTTCAATATATGTTCGAGGGTTATCCATTAAATCCCCTGTGAAGAATATCAAGTCTGGACGAAGATGGTTTATTTTATCAATCAACTTCTCTAGTTGGGAAAGTTGAAATTGAAATCCAAGATGAGTATCACTGAATAAAACAGCACGTAGTCCAGAAAAGGAAGCTGGCAGATTAGGAATTCTAAGATTGTGGCTAGTTATTTCTATCCACTTAGTTTCTATTTCTTCAGCATAGTATTTACTGCTAAATCCCGCTCCTATGACTGATAATATTCCTACGGCACTTTTTTTTATGAATGATCTTCTGGAATATTTTTCTTTCATAAACATCAAACCTGTCTTTTTAGGATACTTCCATTCTATTAACGTATTGAGTAATAAAATGCAATTAAAAGGAAGTTACTATAATTATATGAGAAAGTCCGTATCAAAAAAAGATAAGAAAGTTTACTTTTCAGATACATATTAATGAAATAATATTGCAAACTGATGCATACTAAAGAATAATTAGATTCAAACGTAAACGTCTATTTAGATAAATATTAAACTTAGAGATAAAGTCAAAGGATTTTTCTTGATCCTATTGGTTGCTATTCGTTTTTTTGGGGGTAAAGCATGACAATTCATCCAATGTTATGGACCTTCTTACTATTGGTCATTATGGCTTTTTTGTTTATACATGGTAGGTATAGGAAGGATTTAATCGTACTTGGAACCTTGATAGCTTTCACGCTTACTGGGGTACTTACAACCCAGGAGGCATTATTAGGGTTTTCAAATCAAACTGTCATTACTGTAGCCGGGTTATATATAGTCGCTGCTGGCATTTTTAATACGGGACTAGCCAAACAAATGGGCAACATGGCCTTGAAAATTGGTGGAAATAGCGAGCTTAAAATGTTAATAATTATGATGGGGACTGTTGCCGTTCTTAGTGGTTTTCTTAGTAATACGGGGACAGTGGCCATTCTTTTGCCAATCGTTATGAGCTTAGCAGTTCAGTTACAAGTAAGTCCCTCACGTTTCTTAATTCCGTTGGCCTTTGCAAGTAGTCTTGGAGGCATGCTTACTTTGATTGGCTCACCATCTAACTTAATAGTAAGCAGTGTCCTAAAAGAAGGCGGATTTGAAAAACTAGCATTATTTGATTTACTGCCTATTGGGTTGGTCGCATTGGTGGCAGGTCTTGTGTTCATGGCTATTTTTGGACGAAAACTGCTACCAACTCATAATCTTTCTTCATCAAGTGATGAAAAAGGACTTTCAGCGGGAGAACTTGCTGGCCTATATAAAATTTACGATAAGTTGCATTTCGTCCATATACCAGAAACCTCAGAGATTGTAGGGGAGAGGTTGATGGACTTAAAGCTACCAGTCCGCTTTGAAACAACTGTTATTGAAATAGAAAGAAAACAAAAAGAAATCCTTTCGCTAAAACCATCTAGGCAATCGATTGCAGCAAAAGCAGATGAAATTTTGCATCCCAATGACTTATTGCTTGTGTTTGGTGAAGAAGAACAAGTAGACCGATTCATTTTACATTTTGAGTTGGAGAGAAAAGAATTCCACCTTGAGCATATTAAAAGCCACTTTTTAGGGAAAGTGTATGGAATGACTGAAATGGTTCTTCCACCTCACTCGACCTATGAGGAAAAAAGTTTAATGGATATCCATTTCAGGGAAAAATACGAATGTAACGTATTGGCGATCCATCGAAAAGGTGAGTATATTCAGAGCGGTGTTGCAAAGGAAAAAATGAAGCCTGGAGATACATTACTTATTCACGGTAAGTGGGAGAATATTGAAAGGATTTCAAAGGAAGATCGAGATGTTGTAGTTTTAGGGACCATTTCAGAGGAAGCAAGCTCTGCCTATGCAAGTGGAAAAGCTTCAATAGCTGCTAGCATCCTTATATTCATGTTGATATTATGGGCATTCCAAATTGTTTCTCCTGTGATTTCTGTCCTTTTAGCCTCTTTTCTAATGATTGTGACAGGATGTGTTAAAGGTATGGAAGAAGCATACCAGCGCATTAACTGGGAATCAATCGTTCTAATAGGAGCCATGATTCCGATGGCAATAGCTCTAGAAAAATCAGGTGCATCCCAAGAAATAACGGAATTATTTCTATCTATATTTGGGGGCTTTGGTGGATATGGAATCATGATTGGTTTTTTTGTCATAACTGTGATTTTATCCCAATTCATTAACAATATAGCAATCGTCATCGTTTTGGCACCAATTGCTTTAAGTACTGCCGTGGCACAAGGTATTAATCCTTATCCAATTGTAATTGGAGTTGCTATTGCAGCAAGCATGGCTTTTTCAACACCATTTGCATCTCCGGCAAATACATTGGTCATGTCAGCAGGGGGTTACACATACAAAGATTTCATAAAAATTGGATTACCCTTACAAATTGTAATCGGAATTTTAATGATATTGGTCATCCCATTATTTTTCCCTTTCTAACATTAAAGGTTGTTTCGTCTTCAGTATGAAATTTTCTATTTCCAAAAGGAGATTGATAAAATTTTCAAATTGAAGCCGAGCAACCTTTTTATTTTTGTTTGACTGTGTTAAAGTCCATTGTTGATTTTAAGTAGTTTGTTGATCTTCGTTACAGACGCTTGACTCCTGGGGGATTAGCGTTACAGGCGAGACCCCGCAGGAGCGCTAGCGACGAGGAGGCTCGGCGAACGCCCCCCGGAAAGCAAGCGTCTGGAACGGAAATCAACGGGCAAGTTTAACAAAGCCTTTTGTTTATACTGTTTTAGTAAAGTTTGTAGTTTTTAAGCGGATTTTATCTCTAACAATCTGAGTTAATATTATTAGAAAATTCTACGAATTACTGTTAAAATAGAAATGAATGGACATTCATTTCTAGGGGGATTGTAGATGAAGAATAAAGTGGTTATTGTAACAGGTGGTTCTAGCGGAATGGGGAAGTATATGGCAAAGAAATTTGCCGATTCAGGGGCTTTCGTCGTTATAACAGGTAGGAATCTAGAAAGATTAGAGGACACCCAGAGGGAAATACAAACATTTGAAAATCAGGTGTTAACAGTCCAAATGGACGTTCGTGAAATAGAACATGTAAAGCATATGGTCGCAAAAACACACGAAGCTTTCGGAAGAATTGACCACTTAGTGAATAACGCAGCTGGAAATTTTATTTGTCCAGCGGAAAACCTTAGTCCAAATGGATGGAAGTCAGTCATAGATATCGTATTGAATGGGACATTTTACTGTTCAAGTGAGGTAGGGAAATATTGGATTGAAAAAGGTATTCAAGGATCTATCATTAATATGGTCGCTACATATGCATGGGGTGCAGGAGCGGGAGTAATCCATTCTGCAAGCGCAAAAGCAGGTGTTCTGTCCATGACAAGAACGCTAGCAGTCGAATGGGGAAGTAAGTACGGAATCCGTGTCAACGCTATAGCACCAGGGCCAATTGAAAGAACAGGTGGGGCTGAAAAGTTGTGGGAAAGTGAGGAAGCTGCAAAACGGACTTTAAACAGCGTCCCATTAAAACGTTTGGGAACCCCAGAAGAGATTGCAGAACTTGCTTATTTCTTATTCTCAAATCACGCTGCTTATATTAATGGAGAGTGCATAACAATGGATGGAGGACAGATGTTAAATCAGCATCCGTTTTAAAAAATTTCTATCTTTTTTGTCATGATGCTATAATTGAATCCAGTATAATCGCTTCGGAGGATATCACATGGATGCAGTTGAAGTATTAACAAATTTAGATAGGATCCATCCCTATTTTCAACCGATTTTCAGTGCTGATGAGCATTCGGTCATTGGTTACGAAGTTTTAGGTCGATACAATGACGAGCAAATGGGGATTATTAGCTTAGGACCGTTTTTTCAAGACGAAAATATTCCTGAGGAATATAGAC
This sequence comes from Peribacillus alkalitolerans, assembly GCF_010882125.1. Taxonomy (GTDB): domain Bacteria; phylum Bacillota; class Bacilli; order Bacillales; family DSM-1321; genus Bacillus_BN; species Bacillus_BN alkalitolerans. The sequence continues at coordinate 24,956 of NZ_JAAGVZ010000033.1, forward strand.
TTGAAGTAGATAATTATATTTTGGAACAAGCATTAAAAATTATTACACAGCATAATAATCAAGATTTTCTAATTTTTTTAAATCGTGATCCAGAACTGCTGATGGTTAATGATGGGGAAGATGTTCTTGAACTTCTTCAGAAGTATTTACCAGAAAAACAATTAAATCGGGTAGTTCTTGAGCTTTCACAAAAGAAGTATAAGGGAGACCTTGTTGATCTCCAACATTTATTGACGTACTATAAGACGTATGGCATTAAAATTGCGATTGATCACTTAGGTGATGATAGTCAACTTGATTTAATTTCAGGATTATCACCACACATTTTAAAGGTAAACCTTGAAAAGTTAAAAAGTGCAGGATGGGATTCTTACCAAGAAGTATTGTATACATTGGGATTACTTGCTAGGAAAATTGGAGCTACATTATTGTTTGAAAGTATAGAAACTGTGTACCAACTCCAATTTGCGTGGAAAAATGGTGGTCGATACTATCAAGGTTTTTATTTGGCAAGCCCTGATGAATCGTTAGTTCAAAAGGATATTTTAAAGGGAAAACTACGCGATGATTGCCAGAGATTTATCATTGCCGAGAAAAAGAAATTAGAAAAAATATTCTCCATCAAACGTGACTTGTATGAAAAATTACAAGGATTAATCGTTAAGTCAAGGAAATTGAATGACTATACAGAGCTATTGAAGTCACTAGCTGAATCTCTTTCACCTGTTTGTTTCCGATTATATATTTGTGATGAAGAGGGATTCCAAAAATCAGAAAATATTTTTAAAACAGACGGAAACTGGATAGTTCAAGAAAATTATCGTGATAAAAATTGGAGTTGGAGACCATACTTCCTGGAGAATATTATCAAGATGCGGAATGAAAAAAGAGGTATCCTATCTGATTGCTACAGCGATATTGAAACAGGTGAAACCATCAGGACGTTCTCATTACAGCTGAACGATTCCGATTTTCTATTCTTAGATCTTTCATATGAATATCTTTATGAAAATGATGTATTGCTTTAGGAACTGAATGAATATTGCTCGATTGAGTCACTATAAGGATAGACGAATGAAGTGATAAAGAATTTACTTCATACTATTTATGGAGGGACTTCACATGAGCTTATTTATTTGGATCTTAGCGATAATTCTGAGCGCAATTGGATTGACTGGTATTTTATATACCGTTTCACTTGGGAAAAGTCGTAAAGCATTAAGAGGCGAATTCGATACACATATTGACGAGAAGGTTCAAGAGCATCCATATATGAGGAACCCAATATTCCTAGCCTATATCTTATTTTTTGGGCTTCTTCTTGTGTATATTATCTATTTTGCCATTACTAGATATTAGCAATCCTGTATTCAGGATTGCTTTTTTGGTGTGCCAGGCATGTTCATCAACTAGGCGGTGAAAGTCCGCTATGGGCGTTGGGATATGCGAACCATTAGCCAAAAGCAAGGGTGTCCAT
>NZ_JAAGVZ010000034.1 GCF_010882125.1 Peribacillus alkalitolerans
CGCCAGCGTTCGTCCTGAGCCAGGATCAAACTCTCCAAAAAGTGTTTGACTTGCTCATAAAATGTCTTATTTAAAAGACTTAAAATTAAACGTTGACGTTTCTGTTTTGTTTAGTTTTCAAAGAACTATTTTTGTAAGACAGAACACTATCTTATCATCTCTTTTTTACCGTGTCAACCTTTTAAATAACTTTTTAAAGAGTTAATTTAAATCTCACAGTTACTTCCCGGCGAGAAGTTTCTTTGTTTCTCGGCCAGGACTTAATAATACTATTCTAGTATATGAAAGTCAACAACTAAATCAAAAGTTTTTTCATTTAAATATAAACAATTAAATCAATGGAAATACTATACCTAAATGAATTAGAAATCTCATTTAATATTCGATTTAATGCTTTAAGCACAAAAACAAAAGCGGAGTATATTCCCCCGCTTATCTTACATTATAATTCAATTTTTTCTCCATGTGCTTCTAAGTTCTTAGCTGTCGGACTTTTTTCTACATGGTCTTGATCTTCAAATGTACCCATTATTACATCTCCAATAGGATTGGTGACGCCATACCAATAGTTTTCATTTTTAAAATGATGCCATAAATGGACTTTTTTCATCCAACGACCCCATTTTGATTTTGGTTGTACAGGACGATGTGCGACATAGTGCACGAATTCATAATATAGAAAGAAGATGATTAAACCAGTAGTAGTTGCATTAGTTAAAACTAGACTTCCTGTAAGTAAATATACTATTACACCCAATACAACGATGTTTGGAATGCTATACCATAGTGGTAAGAATAACAAATGCAACTCATTTGGCTTAGCATGATGATCGTAATGCAGGCGCTTTAATAATTTGAGAAAAAATTGTGACTTTGGAGGCTTTAGATGGAACACGAAGCGATGTGTAATATATTCAAATGCAATATATACGAGCATGCCACTAACCACTGCAATCCATGTCTTATAAGAATCTAAATGCATTGCCGTGAAACTTATACTTATTAGGAATAGAATACTCATTATCGTTACATCAGGAAAAAATAGAAATTCTTTCAAATACTTTTTTTGCAACCATCTCACTATCCTTTCAAAATTTTCGGTTCTTCCATAAGTTTATGCTTTCTACCATTGTCCTTCTTGCTAGTTCCCCTGCCTTCTCTGATTCTCCCTTTAATGCAGCCTGTAAAAGTTCATTGTAATATTGACGAGATGTTATTCTGTGTTGCTCCTCGGAAAAATACTGTTTTGCCATTCCTAGATAAAAACTATTAAAACTATTCAATATCAGTAAATAGACTGGATTCGGTGAAAGTCGGACTAATCCCTTTTGTAATTGCCAATCAAAGTGTGCGTACGATTCTGCCTCGTCAATTAATTGATCTAAATATGCGAGTAATGCGACTGCTTTGGGCTGATTATGCATGATTGCATCTTTTACATAAGATGGTGAAAGTGATGCCCTTACTTCTAATAAATAAACAACAAATTCATCTGGTACAGAATCATGGTGTTCGATAATATGTTCAAGGGTTGTCAAGTTACCCGTTTGCCAAAAATCGTTGACTGTAGCTGGCAAACCTTTATTCCCTTTAATCCAACCATCTCTTATTAACTGCTGAAGCGCCTCTCTAATAGTAGGTCGGCCTACACCAAACTCAACCGCTAACTCACGCTCAGATGGTAGATTACTCCCGATTGGAAATTCTTTTTCTAAGATTGCCTTAACCATTTTTCTTTTAATTTTATCCGAAGATTTTATCTTTACTGATTCCTGCTTCATCTCTCTCTCCTTTATAAGTCTCTACTGGTATTCTATGTAGGATTAACTGGTATTACCACTGATTTTAAAATATTAATAATATTTTGTCTATTTTTAAAAAAAGGGGAACAGGGTCTCCCCCATTTCCCGACTTATTCCTGTTAGGGTATTTCAAACCAAGCTTGGTTCAATCGTTTGATTCCTTCAATGATTTGTTGTTCAGTGAGCCCCCCAAAGCCTAACATGATAATGGAAGATGATTCACTTGATCCTTTAAACCAATATTTCTCCGTATTATATACTTTTACCCCTAGCAGTTCGGCTTTTCTCATTAAATCTTCATAGTGCTTTTCTTTAACCTTCAGTAATATATGAAGGCCTGCCCTTTGACCGATGACTTCGACACGGTCACCCATATACGTTCCAATCGCTTGGATAAGAGCTTTATGTTTTCCTTGGTAGACATGCCTCATTTTCCGGACATGCCTCTCGAAATGCCCTTCCTTCATAAATAAAAACATGGCCTTTTGAAATAAAGGAGAAGATGATTGACTATATCGGTCTATTTGTTGGTGGAAAATCTCCATTAGACTGATTGGCATAACTAAATAACTTAATCGGAGAGTAGGTAAAAAAGACTTTGAGAAAGTTCCTAAATATATGACTCTATCATTTGTATCTAATGCTTTTAATGCAGGAATAGGCTGGCCTTGGTATCGAAACTCACTATCGTAATCATCCTCTATGATGTAACTTCCATTTAGGTGTGCCCATTCTAATAAATTCAGCCTTTTCTGGATGGGGAGTACCATGCCATAAGGAAACTGATGAGAGGGAGTGATGTAAGCTACTTTTGCATTTGTTTCATTTAATTTAGAGACATCAATTCCATCCGACTCTAGAGGAACTGTTTGGATATCACATCCATAGTTTTCAAAGACCGTTCTCACACCATCATACCCTGGTTCCTCCATAGCAATCGGGGTCCTATTTAAGGAGAGCCACTGACAAATGAGGCTAATCGCATACTGAGTACTTGAGCAGAGAAGAATTTGTCCCGGATCACAACTTACCCCTCTCGCTTGAAAAAGATAATTGGCGATTTCTGACCGTAACTTATAGTCCCCTTGACGATCACCGTACATAAAAAGGTCCGTCTCTACCGCCATTGCCTCCTGTAGACATCGTTTCCATTTTTTCATCGGAAAATGTTCAGAATCTATATCCCCATATAGGAAGTTATATAAATAGGGTTCTTTTTTCAGTTTGACCGATGGTTTTACATCTTTCACATTAGTATGTAATGAAATTAGTGGTTGTTCCAAAGGCAATACCTTCAATCCACTTCGAGGCTGACTCTCCACATATCCTTCAGCAATCAACTGTTGATAGGCATTTTCGATTGTATTCTTACTAATGTTCAAATGCTTGGAAAGATATCGAATGGAGGGCAATACCGCTCCTGGCTCTATCCCACCAGTCTCGATTTCTTTTCGGATGTATTGATATAACTGAACATATAGTGGCACTTCTATTTCTCTATCAAGTAATGGTGTTAATTCTATCATGGCTCCTCCAACTGACCCCATTATATTCATGGTAATTGTCACTTTTTACAAGGTCAAAATCTCCATACAATCAGTATATCATCCCATAATGGAAGGAAGAGATACAATTGAGTATGATCATTCGACAATGGTTATTACAACGCTCCTTTATCAAAAAGTCACGTGGATAAATACCGATCTTCTCTAGGTAGCAAAACACTCGTGATTAAAATTACACCAGATTGCTTAACCGCAAAGGAACATCCGTTAGATGGAAAAATGAAATACTATCCTAGCAGGAACGTCCATTCTGATCTTTGATTAAGAAATACTCCCAAAAGATAAAGATGCACACTTAAAAGTATTCTACTAGTTTCAATTTAATTGCCATATAATTCTAGTTAAAGTCAATTATCATGATGGAGGAAACCGTATGGCTACTTATCAATTCAGTCCATTGAACCAGAGTAATATCCCTGAAATGGTTCATTTATTTACCGAAAGACAGCAAGAAGAGAGAAATCATTTACTTTTTTTACAAGAAGCCGACCTTGATCATCAAGCTATCACATCCTTTTTTGATACCTTGTTTGAAAAAAGTAGAGTAATCGCAACAGGGGCTTATATGGAAAGGAAACTTGTAGGATATCTCCTAGCCGAGATAAAATTTGATGAAACTCGTGGCAAACATGTGTGGATATCGTATGAGGGATTAGCAATCCACAAGGATGCGTCAGACGACTTATTAAGAGTTTTATATTCTAAAGCATCTAAAATATGGCTCCAGAATGGATGTTTCAACCACTACGTCATTGTTCCTGCTGGAAATAGGAAATACGTGAATGCCTTTCAGAGACTTTCCTTTGGGTTTGAACAGGAGCATGGCGTACTAGATGTAACTAAATACCAACCTTTTCATGATGTTGAAGGAGTACAAGTCAGGAAAGGCACTCAAGAAGATCGTGACACTATGGGAGCTTTATCAACTATCATCCTTTCTTTCCAGAATGATTCACCGGTTTACTCTATCGTTTTTCCAGAAACAGTCTCTCAATTCGAGCAGGGGTATAAAGGAATAGTGGATGATGAAGAGGTTACTCTTTTATTAATTGCTGAGTCATCTGAACTACCAATAGGGTTCCAAGTGTACTATGATTGCCAATCCAATTGGAGAACTCCTTCTCATACAATCGAGTTAGGTGTGGCAGGAACTTTACCATCCCATATGGGTTCTGGAGTAGGAAAAAAACTCATGAATGAAGCGGTCAACCTATTAAAAGAAAAGGGATTTCAATATATCTTAACCGACTGGAGAATCACGAATCTAGCATCCTCCATTTTTTGGCCAAAATGCGGATTTGTGCCTGTTTATCATAGAATGCAGAGAACCATTGATCCGAGAATTTCCTGGGCAAACATGAAAAACCCCATCCTAAAATGAGCAAAAAGCTGTCAGATTAGCAATCTGACAGCTTTTTTTAGGAAAAGTTCACATTTGTTTTCGTTCTTTGGTTCACTAACCCATATAGAGTTGCCCCCAAAGCCTGTATCAAAGTTTTTGCTAATACTTGCCCTAAGATTGCGATTGGCACAGCTTCCCATGGTAAGAACCCTGCCCCGATTGGACTTAAACCGATGACAACGAATAGTGCGGAGTCAAGAAGTCCCCCAACCATTCCGCTATAAAAAATTCTCCAAGCAATTGGAAGCTTTAGACGACTATAAATTTCAGTATCCGTCGTCTCGGAGACAATAAAGGAAACTGCTGAAGCAGTGACAATCATTAATGAATCTCCTAATAAATATGACACTATGGCTGACAATACTAACGCTGTAACGATAAAGAAGTAGGTTTTTTTCCTACCATATTTATTTTGCACAAGGTCACGTATGATGAATGTTGCACCAATTAAAAAGGTTCCTACTGGTATAAAGAAAATGCCCAATTGAAATGGAGCAAAGGCTGCAGTCAGAACATTCGCTGCGACAATCGATACTAAATAAAAGAATACTCTTACCATCATTTTAACTCCTTTCAAAAAATCAAAAAAGGCCATTATTCCCCCCTGTAAACAAAGTGAAATAATGACCTATAAAAGTTCTAATTTAATTTCCCTAGTTTTGTTTAGTGACAGGATGGTTACGAACTGTCATATGCAATTGAGTCACCATTTTAGCATAAAGCGGGTATATTGAATAGTTTTTTAAATCGAGTAATCTATGAATCGAACTAGAGTTACCTTCAGATTATTGCTTCATCCAAAATGAATTCATATAGATGGTTTGAAACCCTAGTTTAACCATATTATCATGACTGATCGTCCCAAACTCAACGTCTGTAAAGACTTTTCTTAAACCAAGTTTTTGGGCTATTTGAAGTCGATGATGCAGCAATGCTTTTTGAACTCCTCTCCCCCTATGGGAGGGAAAGGTAAAATCATTAGCGATATATCCTTCATCACCTTCAATAAAAAGAGATCCCATTCCGATGGCTTCATGACCGATGTAGGCGATGAAATTTTGAAAGCGAGGCTCAATAAAATAGCGTGCCTTACTTTTAACGATCTCCTCTTTAAATCCAATTCCCTCCTGTGATTGAGAGATAAGGTTCAGGAACTCCACAACATTTTCTTCGCTTACATTAACGATTTCTATTCCGTCTGCTTGGTGTCCATATTCATAAGGTTCAATTCCTAAGAAAACTAATTGTTCCGCACAATAATATCCTTTTGCAGCTAATGCTTTTGAAACCTCCAAATCAATATGTGTTGGTATCATATCAAAACAAGGATTGATTCCTTTTGTATAATAGGTATCCAATATTTCGTCTATTTTATCGGCATCTGCAATACCAAAACCTTTGATTCGATTGTAATAAATAGAGTTAGGTGAAGCTGTGTCCATTAATGATGTACAATTACCCACCCTTTTAATAGTAAGATTTTTATCAGGCATTGAAAGAGCTCTTTTCGAGTTAAAAACCGTTAGTGCCAGTTCTAATTTTTCAATTCTTTCGACTTCGTTTTGAACCAATTGCATCTCCTCGGTATCTCCTTATAAAATCATTTTTTATCTCCACCAAGTAGTGGAAGGATATTCATTTGAGCCAAGAATTACAGGCTCCCCTATCTTAGGAGTTGCGATTGTCACTCCTTTCTCATTAGCAGAACTCAATACGCGGTCAACAGGATCTGTCCAGTCATGCAATGCTAATGTAAAGGCACCCCAATGGATTGGTATCAGCAATTTCCCTTTTACATCAAGATGAGCTTGAACCGTTTCTTCGGGCAACATATGTATGGCAGACCAGCGCTCGTCATACTGTCCACATTCCATCATCGTCAAATCAAAGGGTCCATATTTATCACCGATTTCTTTAAAATGAGGACCATACCCACTGTCGCCACTAAAGAAAATCTTGTCTTGTTTCCCTGAAATCACCCAGGAGCACCATAGCGTAGAATTGCGATCATTCAAGCTTCTTCCAGAAAAATGCCGTGCAGGTGTACAGGCTAAAGTAAGCCCTTCATACTCGAACTCATTCCACCAATCATGCTCATGAATTTTCTCTGGAAGAACACCCCATCTTTTTAGATGACTTGCCACCCCAAATGGCACAAAAAACTGATTCACCTTATCCTTTAATTTATTTATGGAATAGAAATCTAAGTGGTCATAGTGATCATGCGAAAGAAAAACAGCATCAATTTGAGGAAGCTCTCCGACTTTAAAAGGTAATCCTTTGCTATACCTTTTATCCCCAAAAAACGGAAATGGATTGGGGGCTTTTCCAAACATGGGATCGATCAATAAATTCTTTCCGTCTAATTCTAGTAAAATGGCTGAGTGACCAAACCATGTGATTTTTGCCTGGTTCGAAGTTGATTGAATCACCAGCTTTTCCATTGGTATCGGGCCTTCTGGCTTTCCTTTAGGATTCCCTTTCATGAAATCTCTCAAAAGGGTTAGTGATGTAGAGAAATTCATATCCATTGATGTTGGAATCTGATTTATGAACTTCCTTTTGAAAAATTGATAGATTGTGAATAAGAAATGATATCTTCTTTTGATCTCCTCCCACCTAGTGGAGGATAAGCGTTCATAAAACCATAAATAGCAACGATCAACACAATCAAGACAATCAAAATTAGCATTTTGTTCCTTCTTTCCACGTTCTGTATAATTCCATTTTACAATATCCCCCTCCTAAACAGATAATGATAGGAAAGGGAAAATAAAAATGAAAACGAGGAGTTACATTTGTGGAGAAAAAACTTGCTGAGAGACTATCGCAAACAATAGAACAATGGGTCCTATCCCCTACAGCAACTTATAATATTTCTAAAATAGAAACTTCCAGCGATACTTTACAAAACTTTCACCAATGGTCGAATGGTAAACCAATTGTCGCAGCCTATTTTGTCTCTAAGCCCGAGGAAAACGGACTATATTTCTTGTTCATTGATTGGCATCGTAATGACAATTATTATTTAGTGGTATACTCACACAATAAATCCACTACACTTGCAGAAATTCATCACACGTTTGAAAAGGATGGTCAGCTTTATCTTCAGTGGAAATATAATCCCCTTAAACGAGATGGGAAAAACGCTGAGAGAAAAGCTTATTTTAAACAAGCTTTTGGCACTACGACTGTACAAATTAGAATTCCAATGGAAGATCAAAACGTCGAGGAGTTTATAAGTCAGACTTTTATGCTGTGTTCTAAACGGGTAAAGGCCGATCGAATCGTTGAAGTTTTTTCCTTATAACAAAACGGAGGGTGACCCTTTTATCAGGTCACCCTCTATTTATGTATTACATCCAAAATCCGTGCAAACCGCCTAAAAGCGAGAATGCGATAATATGATCTCCTACAGCAATGACATATGCCTTTTTAGTCATTAAGCCAAATAAAGCATTTTTTAAGAAGACTAAGGCAATAATGACTCCAATGATTAATCCGATAATTAAATCAAGTAATCCATTCGCAGCTGCCTTGTGGAAAACTCCCCCATCAAAATTTAGTTACTTTATTTTAGCAAATTTTTCATATCTCTTTAATTAAGTTGACACTTAATTAAGTTTATACTAAATTAAAAGCATGATAGAAAAAATAATCCATGCATTATCAGAACCTAAAAGAAGAGAAATGTTGCACTTAGTCAAAGACGAGGAGCTTACTTCCACTTTCATTGCATCACACTTTAATATTTCGGCTCCTGCAGTGTCTCAACATCTGAAAGTGTTAGAAGAGTCTGGACTTGTATCTATTCGAAGAGTAGGAACAAAACGGTATTACGGTATAAGAAGGGAAGGGTTTTCTGAGTTAAAACAATACATTGACCGTTTTTGGGACGATCGCTTATTACTCTTAAAAGAAGCTGCAGAAGAAGAAGAAAGGAAAAACCATGAATCTTCACAGGAATGAATCGATTAAAAAAGAACTGTTTATTAACTGCCAACCTAAAACGTTATTCTCCTTTTTCACTGATCCAGAAAAATTAGTTCGTTGGATGGGACAATCTGTCCTCTTAGACCCTAGTATTGGGGGGAAATATCGAATTGATATCAATGGTCATGATATTGCCATGGGAGAGTATGTAGAAATTGTTCCTTATGAAAAAATCGTTATGACTTGGGGATGGTCAAATTTAACCGTTCTTCCGCCAGGTTCAAGTACATTAGAATTTCGATTGATACCAAAAGATGGTGGGACCCTATTGATATTAACCCATTATGATTTGCCAGAAGAAAAAATCCCTACGCACATTGAGGGCTGGAATCATTACATGCTTCGCCTACAATTCATAGCAGAAGGTAATGACCCTGGAATGGATCCTTGGTCTAAAAGAAAATAAAAAATCAACTACTCGGAGGAATAAAATGACTACAACTATCCATCAACAAATCCAATTTAATGTAAATGCAAACCGATTATTTCAAGCGCTAACTGATTCAGATATCTTCAGCCAAGTTACAGGTGGTGCACCTACAGAAATACACAATGAAGCTGGAGGTCCCTTTTCTTTATTTGGAGGCATGATTCATGGGAGAACGATCGAACTCGTTCCAAATCAATTAATCGTGCAGGCATGGCGTGCAAAGAATTGGACAGAAGGTGTTTATACTTTAGTTAAATTTCAACTTAAAGAGGATGGCCCTTCTCAAACGACAATCGTTTTTGATCAAACGGGTATTCCTGATGGACAGGCTGAGCATTTAGAAAAAGGCTGGCACGAAAACTACTGGAATCCACTGAATAAGTACTTTGCGTAAATCAAAAGGAGTGAGGAAAATCCTCACTCCTTTGCTCATTTTACTATCTACACTTTTATTTTTGTAATGGCATTTAATGCTATTATGGCTTCTTCTTTGATTGCGCTAGAAACAATATCGGTATGAGGATTGTATTCACTTCTTAAATCAGCATCTGCATAGCCATCAATCGCTAAAATGGATCCCGCTTTAAACCCTCTTAAAGCAGCAATTACAAATAAAGCCGAGTTTTCCATTTCAACAGCCTGAACACCAGCTTTTTTATACTGCTCGTGCGGGAAGTCAAGGACACCGTTATAAAAAACGTCAAGAGTTAATGTCATTCCCTCATGAACATTTGAACCATGTTCACTTTGTTTGGCAGCACGAACTAGTGCTTCCACAATTGATCTATCAGAAACAGCCGGAAAGCCTTCAGGAACAAGCTGTCGAGTTAAACCATCACAACGAACAGCAGATGTGCTAATGACCATGCTACCGGGTTCAATTTCCTTTTGATAGGAACCAGCTGTTCCCACGCGAATGATAGCCTTTGCTCCACCCTTTGCTAATTCCTCAAAGCATACTGCTGCACCAGGAGCTCCCACACCGTGACTGACTACTGCTACCTCTACTCCTTTCCATTCTCCGGTGTAACTATGATACTCTCGATTTTTAGACAATACGCATGAATTCTCTAACATGGATGAAATTTGTTCTGCTCGACTTGGATCGCCACAAACAATAATTCGCTGAGGAAGTTCGGCAGCATCTAGCTTTAAGTTCGGCAAATACTCAGTCATAGTCTTTTTTCTCCCATTCATCTTCAGGTATGGGCAATTCTTCTCCAGAAAAACGTTCTTCCTTAAAAGGATTACCGTTTATATGAAAGCCGTTTTGTTCCCAGAATCCTGGCTTATTTTCTTTAATGAATTCTATACCTCTTAGCCACTTTACACTTTTCCAAAAATATAGATGCGGAATAATAAGTCGTAGTGGCCACCCATGCTTATCACTAAGAGGTTCTCCATCGAAGGAATGTGCAAGCAGTACGTCGTCTCTCGTTAGATCATCCAAGGCCACATTGGCTGTATAATCATGATCGGCGTGAAGCATGATGAACGTGCTATTCAGCTCGACTCCAATCTCTTTTAAGAAATCATTAAAACTTACACCTGTAAACACATTATCAAACCTAGACCAACGTGTTACACAATGAATATCTGTCTTAATAGTAGTCTGTGGCATATTTAAAATATCTTCGTATGTAAGAGTGACTTCCTTATCCACCTCACCAAACACGCGCAAATTCCATGTTTCCATATCGTATTTTGGAACTTCCCCTTCATGTAGTATGGGAAACCGCTCCGTTAAAACTTGTCCTGATGGAAGTCGTCCTGCTAAGCTCGGGTCAACAGCAGGGACTCTTGTTCTCTTAATGCGCTCAGCTTTATTCATGGAAATCCTCCTTTTACATTGGTTTTACTTTGAGCCCTGCTGCTCTGATAATTGAGAGCCCATCCCACGATCTTTCAAGAAAAACATCGCTACAATGGTAATAATGTAAGGCAGCATTCCAGTAAACTGGGTAGGAATGGAGAAGCCCTGCATTCGGATACTAATTGCATCCATAAGTCCAAATAGTAAACTTGAACCGACAATGCCAATGGGATGAGACTGACCTAACATCATAGCAACTAGGGCGATAAATCCACGTCCAGCAGTCATCCCCTCTGTAAACATGGTTAATTGGCCAAGTGAAAGCTGGGCTCCTGCTAATCCACACAGGATTCCACATAAGATAATCGCCACATATTTCAACTTGGACGTAGGTAAGCCTATACTTCTTGCTGCAGCTTCGTTCATTCCTACCGCAAGAATTCTGAATCCAACAACCGTTTTATAAAAAAACAGATAAAGCAAAATAGCAGCTAAAAAAGCAAAATAAACTAAAGGAGAATGGCCTGATAGAAGCGTTCCTAAGATAGGAATATCTTCAATTAAAGGAAGTTGAATCTTTGGGAGTCCAGCCATATCCTTATCATAAAATGCTCCCTTTACTCCGAAAATCGTTCGTAAGGAAAAAGTCGTCAATCCAAGGGCCAAGAAATTAATCGCAATACCAACTACAATTGGATTCGCTTTTAAATGAATGGAAATATATCCAAACAATAGGGAAAATAAAACAGATACCCCTGCTGCAAATAGGACAGCAATCCATAGACTTCCAGTGAGATAGTTTCCGACTATGGCAGAAAACGCACCGACTAAAACTAATCCTTCTAATCCAACATTGAAAATTCCAACTCTCGCACAAAGTGCTCCACCGAGAGCAGCTAACAATATGGGTGTTACCATTCGAAAAGTTGAGCTGAAGAGGGATAAATCAAGCCACTCCATGTACTTCCCCCCCTATCTTTTTTCGTTTCACCCATTTATACGTGATTTTTGCAGAGATCAATAGAATCAGTACAGCTTGGATGACTGAAGCTATTTCAAGAGGTACCTCAGTGTTTCGTTCCAACCCCATTGCCCCAGTTTCTAATGCAGCTAGCAAGACACCCGCCACAACAATTCCAAGTGGATTAGAGCTGGCAAGGAGTGCCGCCATAATTCCAGTCCAGGCAAATCCCGAACCTGTCAATGCACCGTCCACGAATCGATACTGAGACCCTAAAACCTCAACCGTACCTGCTAAACCCGAAAAGCCTCCACTAATGAACATACTGATGAACAAAATCTTCGTTTTATTAACCCCTCCGTAAGATGCAAAAAAAGGATTATATCCTAGCATCCTTACCTCGTAACCTAAACTAGTTAACCGAAGGATGACATAGAGGATAACAGCCCCAATAATGGCGATTAAAAATCCTGAATGAAGACTCATTCCGGTAAAGAGCTTTGGAAGCCACGCACTTTGATCAATCATTGGAGTTTGGGCTAAGGCAGCTGAACCACTTTTATCCTGGAATGGCTCAGCAGCTAGGTAACTAGCAAAAAGAATTGCAATGTAGTTTAGTAAAAGTGTTGAGATCAGTAGCTGAACCTTAAATTTCGCTTCCATCCAGCCTGCTAGAAGTGACCAGAGTCCCCCAGCTATAATCCCTGCCGATAGGGCCGCAAAAACCTTTATGATTCCTGGTCCAGGAAAATAAAATGCTACTAACGCGGCACTGATTGCGCCTAATACCATTTGCCCTTCAGCACCTAGATTAAAGATTCCAGCACGAAAAGATAGGGCTACGCCCAGTCCGACTAGAATTATAGGGGTTGCTCTAGCTAAAGTCGCAGTAACAAAATAAAAATTCCCAAATGCCCCCATCCACATTTCCTTATAAGTGGCTAATATAGGTTCCCCAACTATACTTATTGCAATTGCACCTGTGATTAATCCAATAAGGACGGCAAGAAGTGGCTGGAGTAAAGGTTTAAACAATTGCTGCACTTTTGAAGGTATGATCATCCGTTTTTCCTCCGGCCATTAATATGCTAAGTTGCTCCTCTGTTGCTTTTTCACGTTTAATTTCTCCTGCAATTTTCCCTTCGTATATCACAATAATACGATCAGAAAGTGCTAGGATTTCCGTTAATTCTGATGAAACAAGTAATACTGAATCTCCATTATTTCTCTTCTCAATCAAGGCTTCATGAATGTATTCCATGGCTCCAATATCAACACCCCTTGTTGGTTCCACTGCAATTAATACTGGTGTCTGTTGAGCAAACTCTCTTGCCACAATTAGTTTTTGTAAATTTCCTCCCGAAAGATTTCCTGACACCTCGAAAATTGATGCCGTTTTAATTTCAAAACGGGTAATCCATTCTTCCAGTAGTTTGCGAAACCTTTTCTTCAGAATGAAAGTCTTTCGATTAAAGCTCGATTTTTTATAAAAACCCATGATCGCATTTTCTTCTACCGTAGCTTGTCTAGCTGCTCCCCATAAATAGCGATCCTCAGGAATATGAGCGATTCCCTCTGTACGACCATCTGCAACTGGTTTGTTCGTTACATCCAATCCACCGATTACGATATGTCCACTATGGATTTTCTTAAGTCCGGTAATAGCTTGAACGAGCTCTGATTGCCCATTCCCAGAAACTCCTGCAATGCCGACTATTTCTCCTCGATTGACTTGAAAAGTAACATTTTCTAAGACTGGCTTATCATTTTTTCCCTGGATATGGACGTTTTTGACTTCTAATACGGGTTTAAGCTCCATTTTAGTGCGTTCACTTAAAGCTTTTAGTTCCCGCCCAACCATTAACTGTGCTAACTCATCAATGGACGTATCTTCTTTTCTAATAGATCCCGTTACCTTTCCGCTTTTAAGGACCGTAATATGATCTGCCACTTCCATAACTTCCCTTAATTTATGCGTAATTAAAATTACGCTTTTACCTTGATCAGCTAGGTGCCTTATTGACTTTAATAGGCCTTTCACTTCTGTTGGCGTTAAGACGGCAGTTGGTTCATCCAATATGATAACTTCTGCCCCTTGATAAAGTACCTTCAGAATTTCAATTCTTTGTTGTTCACCAATCGATGTGTTAGTCACCTTAATATTTGGCCTAACTTGAAGTTGGAAGGTTTCTGCTAGTTTTTTTACCCGTTCAAGTGATTGATTCCTTTGAAAAAATCCAAAGGAATTTGGCTCCATTCCTATTACAATATTTTCTGCAGCTGTAAAATCAGAAAAAAGCATAAAATGCTGATGGACCATCCCAATCCCATTCTTTATGGCATCATTAGGGCCATCAAAGTTCACAGGTTTCCCGTTCAGAAGAATGCTACCGCTTGTAGGCTTCTCCATTCCATACAGCATTCTCATAAGAGTGGTTTTACCTGCCCCGTTCTCACCAACAATAGCATGAACCTCTCCCTTTTTTACGGAAAGCGAAACATTATCATTAGCAAGGAAATGACCGTATTTTTTGGTCATATTCTTCATTTCTAAATGAAATGACATAGATTTGGTACCCCCTAACGTAAGTTGGAAAGAGGGCGACTCTAAAGCTAAGAATCACCCTCTATTTTTAAATAAATGTAAGAAAGTATTACAGACCAATGTTTAGCATACATGTACAAGGAGTACTTCCCTGTATGGGGAGCTTATGATGTTGTCTTATTTTAATGGATTTGGAACTTCAATTTTACCTGCTACGATATCTTCTTTAATGCTAATCACTTGATCAATGACCTCTTGCCCAATGAATTCATTAAGCGGTGTTTCACTATCATGTGTAACATACGTTAGTCCGACACCATTTTCTTTTAATCCATATTCTACTGCACCAGCCTTATAGTTTCCTTCAACAAACGATTTAACTGTTTCATAAGCTGCTGAATCTGTTCCTTTTAATTGAGCAAGCACGATATGCTCTGGATCAATAACTAGATCTATATCTTGACCTGCTGTGAAGAAACCTTTTTCTTTTGCTGCTTCAAATACACCAAGATCTCCTACAGCCGCCGCACCCGCAATAAAATCCGCTCCTTTTGACGATTGTAATAGAGCCAATTCTTTGGCTTTTGCAGGATCAGTAAAGCTACCAACATAGTTTAATAGAAACTCCGCTTGAGGATTTGTGTCTTTTAAACCCTTTTCAAAACCGACTGTCCATTTATGAACTAATGGAATATCCACGGCAGCTACCATTCCAACCTTGTTTGACTTAGTGGAAAGTCCTGCCGCTGCTCCTAATAAATATGCTGCTTCTTGTTCACGGAATAAAACGCTTCGAACGTTAGGTAAATCAACTGCCGTATCAATAATTGCAAATTTCTTATCAGGGTTTTCAGCTGCAACCTTCTTCAATGCATCCTCCGATTCAAAAGAAGAAGTAATAATAAAATCATATCCTTCGGCTACTGCTACACGGATATTTTCCTCGATAGCAGAATGATCCGCAGATTCAATCGTTTTTAGCTCTACTCCAAATTCTTCAGCTGCTTTCTTTGCACCATCATCCATTTGTTGAAAGAATGGGTTTACACCGATTTTTTCAGGTAAAATCAGAGCGATTCGTTGCTTACTTTCTTTCTTTGCTTCTCCACTCACTTCTTTTGTCTCTTTTCCAGATGCACATCCTACTAACAAGACCAAAAGTATTGTCAGCAATGAAATTACTTTTTTCATCTAACGTTCCCCCTATATATAATTAGCTTTCTTATAGCCTTAAAAAATAAAAAACTCTTCCCAAGACAGGAAGAGTTTCTGAATACAATATATACTCTTCCTCATCTCTCAGAGCAATATTGCTCTGCTGGAATTGGCACCATACTATATAAAATAGCGGTTGCCGGGCGTCATAGGGCCAGTCCCTCTGCCTCTCTGGATAAGGTTTCATTTATTATTCGATTATAAGATAATTTTCATTATAGTTAATTTTCTTAAAATTACAAGGGTTTTTTATTTGTTTTATGTCTAATACTTTTAATAACCGTTAATTTTACCATTAGTCCGTTCTAATATTTTTATATATACCACTCCACTTGTACATGTACGTAAAATTAAGTAATCTTATAAGCATAAATCTATCTTAAAGGGTGACCTGTTTGCGAATTAATAAATTTATTAGTGAATCCGGATTTACGTCTAGACGCGGGGCTGACAAGTTGATTTCCGAAGGGAAAGTTACTATAAATGGGAATGTTGCGGAATTAGGTAGCCAAGTGGAACCTGGGGATGATGTTCGAGTGGACGGTAAACCTATTGTCGCCGAACAAGAACATGTCTATATTGCATTGAATAAGCCTGTAGGTATCACTAGTACGACCGAAAGACATATTAAAGGCAATATCGTCGATTTCGTTAATCATCCATTGCGTATCTTTCACATCGGTCGCCTCGACAAAGATTCAGATGGCTTAATTCTCCTTACCAATGATGGGGATATCGTGAATGAAATCTTGCGTGCTGAAAATAAACATGAAAAAGAATACATCGTAACGGTTGATAAGCCCATCACTGAAGCTTTTCTTAACAAAATGGCATCTGGCGTGGAGATTCTAGATACCGTAACTTTACCGTGCAAAGTAAAGCAATCTTCTAGGTATGTATTCCAAATCATCTTGACTCAAGGATTAAACCGACAAATTCGTCGCATGTGCTCAGCCCTTGGTTATGAGGTTAAAAGCCTTAGACGAACAAGAATTATGAACATACATTTAGGAAACCTACCAATTGGACAATGGAGAGACCTTACGAAGGATGAACTAAGCCAATTATTTAAGGATTTACATTATCAGCCTAAACAACGGTTAATATAAAAACTCGCCTCAAGGCTAGCCTCGAGGCGAAGACAGAGGAGTAGTTTCACCTATACTTTCCTAAAATTGGCACTACGTCTGATTTCTTCTCTGCTATAAAAAAGGATGACACGAAATTCCCCCGGAAATTTGTGTCGTCCTTTTTATTATCCAGACCAAAAAAAGGTAGTATTTACATCCTCTTCCTCAGAGTTATCTTCCTCGTCATACAGGAGATCGCTTTGTTCACCCAGATGTAAAGACGGATTTTCATCAATCGAGTTTAGCCCATTGTTACTAATCTCAACTTTAGTATGAATCGGAATCATGGAATACAGTTCGATAACATCGTTATTTAACATTCGAATACATCCGTTTGATTGATTTTCCCCGATACTTTCAGTTTTATAGGTTCCATGAATCGCATACAGTGGATTCGATAATTCCAATCCTCTTTTTCCGTATGGATTTTTTTCCAATGGATACATGTGTTTGTTGGGATTCATAATTTTATCCCTAACGGTAAATGATCCAGAAATGATTTTTCCTTCCACACCCAATCCCACTGGATAATCTCTGATTATATGATTACCAGAAACCACTCTTAATTTATGGTCAGAGTTCGATACGATAATTTTTAAAGGTTCAAAACCGTTGCTGATTTTGTATTCTATATTTGGGAGTAACGCTGCTTCTATACCTTTTATTAAGTCTGCTTCTTCTGTGCTAAAAACAGGAGCTGGATTGTACACCCACCCGCCTTTACCTGAAACTGTTCCCACAACTTTATTGGAAAGAGTCATTGGTTCTTTAGGTATTCCAGACAGATACTTGGGAGTAAGGGAAGAAAGTGTAACAGGCATTTTCCCGTTTTCCTTAACAAATTGATACAAGGCACTCCGGATTACAGTAGAAGTTTCCCATAGTAAATATTCGTTTTCCTTTGTTAATCTTACTTTTTCTTTATCTGGAAGAAATAAATTTGAACTTCTATCGGTACTATGAATAGTTCTCTGAAGAAAGGAATGTTTTGTTTCTTCGTCTATTACCAATGGATCTTTATGGAAAAATAAAAAAATATAACATATGATGGCGGTTAATACACCCAATAAATAGAAAATAGCTACTAAGAATACTACGTCTGCGTTAGTCCATAGCCTCATTTTCCTCTTTACTGTTTTATCCTTATCCACAAAGACTCCTTTCTTAGAAAAATTAATCTATGGTTGATTTCACTGCGATTTCAGTGTTATTTATTTTATTTCTAGAAGAATCAAAAAATTACTATTGAGATTCATTAAACCGGTGTATTACATGAGTTTTTTGAGAAGGGTTACAATTAGGAGGTAGGAGTAGTCCTACATGATACAATTATTGAGTTGTAAACTACCTTGAAATTTAACCATAGATTTGCCATACAAAAAAGGTAAAACCCCAGCGATGAAAGCATGGGGTTTTACCTTTTTTGTATGTTTCCAGTCCTATAGACCGCCAAGATAAGCCTGCTTGATTTGTTCACTTGCCTGAAGCTCTTCTGCGGTTCCTGAAACTACCACACGGCCAGTTTCGATTACGTAGGCACGGTTCGCGATAGATAAAGCCATATTGGCATTTTGTTCAACCAATAGAATCGTCGTTCCATCACGATTGATCTCTTCAATGATTTGAAAGATGGTTTTTACCATTAACGGGGCTAATCCCATGGATGGCTCATCTAGTAATAAGAGCTTAGGCTTTGCCATGATGGCTCTTCCCATAGCTAGCATTTGTTGTTCTCCACCTGAAAGGGTCCCAGATAATTGCTTTCTACGCTCAAGAAGTCGAGGGAATAACTCAAATACTTTGTCAAAATCTTTGCGTATTTCCTTTTTGTCTTTTCGTAAATAGGCACCTAGCTCAAGATTTTCCTCCACAGTCATATTTGCAAACACTCTTCGCCCTTCTGGTACGTGAGATATTCCAGCTTGTACGATGGACTGAGCAGGCTTTCCAGCAATAGAACCATCCAAATATTGAATCGATCCTTTTTTAGGCTTGAGTAAACCTGACAGGGTTTTTAGAAGGGTGCTTTTTCCCGCTCCGTTAGCTCCAATCAGGGTTACAATTTCACCTTGATTTACATCTATAGAAACTCCTTTAAGAGCCTGTATATTTCCATAATAAACATCAATTTGATCAACTTTAAGCATGGTTGTCATTAACCTCCTCTCCTAAGTAAGCCTCGATGACTTTCGGATGATTACGGATTTCTTCTGGTGTACCTTCTGCAATAAGTTGGCCATGGTCTAATACATAAATTCTTTCGCAAATTCCCATTACCAATTTCATATCATGTTCAATCAGTAGAATGGTCAAATTAAATTCTTTGCGGATAAAAGCAATTAATTCCATGAGAGCATGTGTCTCTTGAGGGTTCATACCAGCAGCTGGCTCATCCAATAATAAAAGTTTAGGACCCGCTGCCAGTGCTCTTGCAATTTCCAATCTTCTCTGTTGCCCATAAGGTAGATTTTTAGCTTTTTCATCTTTATATTTATCTAATTGAAAGATTTTAAGGAATTCAATTGATTTTTCCTCCATCACTTTTTCTTCAGAAAAATGTGAAGGAAGACGGAATATAGAACTTAAAATAGAATTTTTAGCCAATGAATGATAAGCAACTTTAACGTTATCCAACACAGATAGCTCGTTGAAAAGGCGAATATTTTGAAAGGTACGGCTTATTCCCCTACGTGTAACTTGATATGGAGCCAATCCATTAAGTCGCTTCCCGTCAAATAAAATTTCTCCTTCGGTTGGAACATATACTCCGGTAAGCAAATTAAAGCTCGTCGTTTTTCCGGCACCATTAGGTCCAATAAGCCCAATGAGTTCTCCTTGTTGAATTTCCATGTTGAAACCCGAAACGGCCTTCAGTCCACCAAATTGAATTCCAGCTCCCTGAACTTGTAGCAATGGCTTATTGACCATATTAGTTGCCTCCTTTCGAGCTTTTCCATTTGCCAAAGAAGTCTGTGATTTCACGAGTTCCCATTAAACCTTGTGGTCGGTAAAGCATGACAATGACCAATACTAGGCTGTAAATAATCATACGTGTTTCAGGATAGTCCTGTAGGAAAGTAGAGACGATTGTTAATAGAATCGCTGCAATTACTGATCCTGATAAACTTCCAAGTCCACCTAAAACAACATAAATTAAAATATCAAATGATTTTAAGAAACCAAAGTTAGTAGGTTGAATGATATAAAAATTGTGAGAGTACAATCCTCCTGCTATTCCTGCAAAGAACGAGCCTAATGCAAAAGCGATAACTTTATAGTATGTAGTATTGATCCCCATCGAATCTGCTGCAATTTCATTCTCTCTAATAGAAATACAAGCTCTTCCATGTCTTGAGTTTGTAAAGTTCACTATCACTACTAGAGTGATAATTAGACACACAAACGAATATGTCCATGTTGTTAAATGGGAAACCTGCATCCCTGCAGCGCCTCCAACATATTCAATATTCAAGAATACAATACGAATAATCTCTGCAAATCCCAAGGTTGCAATGGCTAAATAATCACCTTTTAATCGTAAACTTGGAATCCCTACGATTAATCCAGCTAATGCGGCAATCACTCCACCTGCTAACAATGCGACTGGAAAAGGTAGCTGTAGCTTCATAGTGAATATAGCCGAAATATAAGCCCCTACCGCCAAGAATCCAGCGTGACCAATTGAGAACTGACCAGTAATTCCTATAACTAAATGAAGGCTGACCGCTAAGATGATATTGATAATCATAAAGACTAGCATATTGGTATAGAACGGATTCAAGTATGCAGTGTTGATGAGGACTTGAACAACTCCATAAACAACAACTGCTAGGATAATATACAGCCAAAATCCTGTAAATTTTTTCATGTTCTGTTTCACCTACACTTTCTCTCTCGTATTTTTACCAAAGATGCCTGACGGTCTGAAGATAAGTATTAATATAAGAATGATAAAAGCGGCGGCGTCTCTCCATAGAGAATAACCTAATGCACTTACTACTGTTTCAACTACTCCAAGAACAAGACCTCCGACCATCGCTCCTGGAATAATTCCGATTCCACCTAAAACAGCAGCTACGAAAGCTTTCAGACCAGGGATGATTCCCATTAATGGTTCGATTTTTGTATAATACACACCAAAAATAACCCCTGCTGCACCAGCTAAAGCAGATCCGATTGCAAATGTTGCTGAGATGGTATTATCTACGTTAATACCCATTAAACGAGCAGCATCCATATCATGTGATACGGCACGCATAGCTTTACCGATTTTTGTTCGGTGAACGATAAACTGCAAAATGATCATCAGGATCACTGAAACTGAAAGAATTAAAAGGGATTGACTGCTAATTTGTGCACCAAAAAAATCAAAAGATTTGTTAGGTAATACGTTTGGATACGCCTCTGGTTGAGCGCCACGAATATAGATCACTCCATATTCGATTAATAGGGAAACCCCTATTGCAGTAATTAAGGCTGCAATTCTAGTTGCATTACGAAGTCTTTTATAGGCAATACGCTCAATCAGTACCCCAAATACCGCACAAACAGCCATTGAAAGCAATAATGCTGGGAAGAAACTTAATCCCCAACCTGCAATAGCGTAAAAACCAACAAATGCACCCACCATGAAGACATCGCCATGAGCGAAGTTAATTAACTTAATAATTCCGTAAACCATTGTATAGCCTAATGCAATTAAAGCGTAAATACTTCCGAGTGAAATGCCGTTAACTATTTGCTGTATCCATTCCATGATTCTCACTCCTTATCTAATCCACAATAATGTATACAAGTGAAATGGGAGGATTTGTAATCCTCCCATTTCACTATTCCTTCTTAAGGATTAACTTTTGTGTTAAATTTTTGCTTGCCATCAACGTATTCTAATACAGTAGCTGATTTAATCGGATTGTGTTTGTCGTCAACCGTCACGATACCAGTAACTAGAGAAAGATCTGCTGTTTTTGCAAGCTCATCTTTGATTTTAGTTGCATCTGTGCTACCCGCACGTTCGATTGCATCTGCGATTAAATAAACAGAGTCATAACCAAGTGCGTTAAATGCATCAGGTGCATCGCCATCGTATTTTTCTTTAAAAGTGCTTACAAACTTTTGAATCGTTTTATCTGGATCTTCAGAAGAATAATGGTTTGTAATGAATGTGTTGTTCAAAGCGTCTGCCCCAGCTAATTCTACTAGCTTCGGAGAATCCCAACCATCAGCACCCATGAATGGAACAGTAATGCCCATTTCACGAGCTTGTTTAATGATTAAACCAACTTCTTCATAATATCCAGGAATAAATACGAATTCTGGATTTTTAGCCTTAATGCGAGTTAATGTAGAACGGAAATCCGTATCTTTTGCAACATAAGCTTCTTCAGATACAATCTTTCCACCTTCTGCTTCAAACGTTTCCTTAAATGATGCTGCAAGTCCTTTTGCGTAGTCACTAGCACTATCTGCAAAAATCGCTACATTCTTAACTTTAAGGTCTTTTGCTGCAAAGTTAGCTGCAACTGTTCCTTGGAAAGGATCAATGAAGGAAGTACGGAAAACAAACTCATTTAACTTTCCATCAGTGCCAACGGTTACGTTAGGACTTGTCCCGGAAGGTGAAAGTAATACCGTCTTATTATCGTTTGCAATTTGAGCTTGTGCCACCGTGTTACCGCTAGTCGCTGCTCCGATAATTGCTGTTACCTTGTCTTGACTTGTAAGTTTAATTGCAGCATTCGTTGCCTCAGCTGCATCAGACTTATTATCTACTTTAGTAATCTTCAGCTTTTTGCCGTCGATTCCACCACTTTTGTTGATTTCTTCGATAGCAAGATCGATACCTTCTGCAATTGATTGGCCATAAGAAGCCACTGCACCTGATAGCTCTAGGTTAGCTCCTAGATTAATAGTATCGCTTCCACCTGATGTCTTTGCTCCGCAACCCGCTAATAATCCCGCTACCAAGGTAGAGGTCATTAGAACTTTAGTAATACTACTTTTCTTCATCTTAATATTCCCCCTTTTAAATAATTAACTATTCTGAAAATAGCAAACATAATGAAGTAATAGTTTCTAAGTAAGAGTAAAATACCTTTAATGTTTGTAAATTGAATAATATTTCAGTAAACCTAATTGACTAATTGTATTGTAAAACATAGATTCTGGTTAGTCTAGTATAATTTTCTTTAAATTAATATATTTCTGAATATTATATTAAGTGTGTAAATTACCCATTTTTTTACATGAGTAAAGAATGCATATTCCCTTTATCTTATTCTATTAAAATAGAGTTTCACTAAAGATAATACTGCATAAAAAAAAATCTAAATCTATATTTAGAGAATATCATTCCAGTCTACAATTTAAAGAAAATGGTAAAAGCCTTTATGTCTTTTTCATTAAACCTTCTAAAACAGAAAAAGATCGAAGGGAACCTTCGATCTTTCAGACTGTAGACAAATCCCCCAAAAAGGGGATTTGTCTGCGGTCTTTTTTTGTATAATGAAGGTACTACAAAATGTGCTTAGGTGATAAATATGT
>NZ_JAAGVZ010000035.1 GCF_010882125.1 Peribacillus alkalitolerans
CTTTTACAGCCATAGAAAAATCCCCTCCAAGTAGTAGTGCATCATCCATGATAAAATCATAGGCTTTTTACACTGTCTACTTAAAGGGGATAATACCAGAATTAATATTCCTGGGGACTTTTTTTTATTTTTTCACTTCATTTTTTTTTTCGTCATAATAAAACCTTAATAAGTCACCGTAAATGATTTTGTCGGAATAATCTAGTTCTTGTTTAGATTTTTCCATATATGGCCCACATGCATTGTCTGCATCTTCTACAGGCAATCCTGTAGCTTTATCATAGCACGTATCCCTTGTATACACATAATCCTTAGTGATGAAGCTACCATCACGTAATACAGTGAAATCCATCTTCTCAGGGGAGAACAAGTCAGCCCCAAATTCAATGTTTTCCTTATTATTAACGCCAAGTAAATGAAGTAAAGTTGGTTTTACATCGATTTGGCCTGCCACTTTTGAAATGGTCTTTCCTTTTTGTCCAGGGACATGGACAATGAAAGGAACTTGCTGAAGTTGAACAGATTCATAAGGTGTAATTTCTTTTCCAAGATATTGAGCCATTGCTGCATTATGGTTTTCTGAAATCCCATAGTGGTCACCCATGATTACAATGACTGAATTCTCATATAAACCTTCTTCTTTAAGACGATTAATGAACTGTTCAATCGCTTCATCCGTATAACGAACCGTTGGGAAATAGCGATTTAAAGTTTTTGAACTAGAGTTAAATTCATCGATCGAACGATCTTCCTCATCCAATGTGAATGGGAAATGGTTTGTTAATGTGATGAATTTAGCATAAAATGGCTTACCCTTTGCTTCCATTTCTTTTAAATGGGTAATAGACTGATCAAAGAATTCTTTATCTTTCAAACCCCAGTTAACTGAATTCTCTTCATTCACATCATAGTCATTGATTTCATAAAAGCGCTGATATCCAAATGCCTTATACATAATGTCACGGTTCCAGAAGCTCTTATTATTTGCATGTAGTGAAGCAGTCGAATATCCTTGTTCACTCAAAATTTGAGGCATTGCCTTATATTGATTTTGTGAATGCGTAAAAAATACAGCTCCACGGTTTAAAGGATACAAGGAATTCTCGACCAAGAATTCAGAGTCAGAAGTCTTTCCTTGTCCTGTTTGGTGATAGAAATTATCAAAGTAATAACTTTCTTTTACAAACTTATTCAAGAAAGGTGTTACTTCCTGTCCATTAACTTTTGCATTGATTACAAAGTCTTGTGTTGATTCCATAGAGATAAAGATCAGGTTTTTACCTTTAGCGATACCAAATAAGTCATCATTTGGTTGTTTATAATTCGCACGGATATAGTTTTCAATATCGGCAAGCTCACTGCCATCAGCCATGGCACGTTGAGCGGATGATTTTGATTGAAGGAACGCATCATAAATATGATAATTGTAAGTTCCAATGTTTTTAACCAACATCTCACGGTCAAATGTTCTAGTTAGCAATTCCGGACGCTCTGTCTCTGCTAAGCCTAAGTTGAATAACCCAATTGCAATTGCTACAAGATAAAACGCACGCTTATTAACTTTCGTTAAAGTAGTATTAACAATGAATTTTGGTTTCCATTTCATTAAAATGGCAAGAACAATCAAGTCCACAAAGAATAACAAATCCGTAGGCTGAATCAATTCGTTGACACTTCCACCTAAATCACTCATGTTGCTTGTTTGGAACAAAACAGGAATGGTTAGGAAATCATTAAAAAAGCGATAGAAAACCACGTTCGCAAAAAGGATGAATGAAATCAAGAAGCTTGTGATCATGATGTAACGATTTCTTCCCTTTTCTTTAAAAAACAATCCTAACCCAAGGACGAACATTAAGAAACTTATTGGGTTAATAAAAAGAATTAACTCCTGTTTCCAGTTTTCTATTTTAATATCAAAACTAGTTTTATAGGCGATATAAGTCTTTAACCATAGAAATACAATTGCGACAGTCAATAATGAAATATTTTTGTTTGTAAAGAACTTCTTCACTTCGCTTTACCTCCTCTTGTAGCGATGTAAATCGGTTTTATCAACATTGGTTTCTAAAAGAGAAACTGTAAATGCCATCATTTACAATGATTGATAAAATCTTAATACTTTTTTTACAAAAAATCAAATCGATGCAAATACAAAAAAGGTAGAATGATATTTTTCATGTTATTCTCTAGACCAATTAATTAGACGAGCTAAAATCAAAAAAGTTTCAAATTAATTAAAGTCAGAAAAATCAAATAAATCTACCTCATTAAGAAAACTCGCCAGGTGGCGAGTTTATCTATAGAAAATGTAATTCAACTAAATGTCCTATTTTTCATTCTTTGAAGATGGAATGCAAATCTTCATCACAAATATGAAAGGTAAAAGAGCCTTCAATGAAAGCTCCTTTGCTATTATATGTTCTAACGGATTAGATTTCAATCCCCAAAATTTGTTTTAACCAACCAAGCTGCACCAATTACCCCAGCATCATTACCTAATGTGGCAATTGCAATTTTAGTTGATTGCTTTACTCTGATGAAAGAGAATTGTTCAAAATAATTTTGAACTGATTTTAATAATATGTCTCCAGCTTTCGAAACGCCACCACCGATGACAATTTTTTCAGGATTTAAAGCACTTCCAAGGTTTGATAAAGCAAGGCCTAAGTAAAAACCTACACGATCTAAAACATTTTTAGCTAATGTATCTTCTTTTCTTGCCGCATCAAAGACATCTTTTGCTGAAATGGACCCAACACTTTCCAAATGATCTTTAAGGATAGTTACTCCATTATATTTTTTAATTTCTTCCATTGTAAGCCTTACAATTCCAGTTGCAGATGCAACGGTCTCAAGACAACCTTTTTTGCCACAATTACAATCAAAACCATTTTCAGGGACGACCGTAATATGACCTATCTCTCCACCTGCGCCACTTATACCGTGAACAAGGCTCCCGTTGGTAATTACTCCACCACCAACTCCAGTTCCTAATGTTACACAAACGATATCCTTCGCTCCATTACCTGCACCCTTCCACATTTCCCCTAAGGCTGCAAGATTAGCATCATTATCAACTATTACAGGCAGGTTCGTTTCCACTTCTAAAAGGTCTTTTAGTGGATAGTTCTTCCAACCTAAATTTACAGCTTCATAAATGACACCATTTGCCGTATTAACAGGTCCTGGAGCCCCCATTCCAATTCCTAGTAATTTACTTTTGCTTTCACCTATTTCTTTAAGCTTCGTATCGATGGCTTTTGCAATATTGGTTGTAATATGTTTCCCACTTTCAGTAATATCAGTAGCGATTTCCCACTTGTATTGGATTTCCCCATACTGATTGATAAAAGCAAGTTTTGTTGTCGTTCCACCTAGGTCTACACCCATTAACCATTTTTCCATTGATTTCACCTATTTAGTAAAATTTTCTTTTATCATGTTCAATTTGAATTTCATGTCTTAGTAATAACAAAGCAGTTTGAAAATCTCTCGGTTCAAGGAGCTGTGATTTATAGAGTTCAATTAGCTCTGATTCCATCATCTCTAAATCAGCCAAGCGCTCCCCAAGATAGATGATAGTGCCATATTTCTTTAATAACTGTTGAACATCATAGATTGTATTCATAATTATCCCTCATTGTTTTCATTCATTTTACAAGTATAAATCATACCTAATTATGCTACAAGAACTAAAGATAAATGGTAATCGTGAAGAACGTAGGTTAACCTCTAAACAACTGATTCGATAAATAAATATCTGTAAAAGAAACCAGTAAAAAATGAAAAATATTTACATACTTGTCAGTCTTGTACATAAAAATGGAATATCGAGCAGGAGGTGACCAATATGCAAATGTTAAAAAAATACTGGATACTTGGAGTTTTATTTGCTGGGCTCATCATGTTTATGTTCCTAAGAGACAACGATTCTAAAGATGTGTTTAATTATTATCCAGCTGATCCAAACGTATCATTTATTGAATATCGGACAGGACTATCTGCTGAGAAAGTAAATAACCAGTATCTCTTGGACTGGAATACTTTTTCTGAATTGGATCGTAAGGCTTTCTTGCGTCAAGATGTAGGTTTACTTTTTAAAAATGGTAGATTGAAAGGGGCTCTTAGGAACTGGAATCAAAATAATAGCATCTTATCTCAAGAAGACACTATTCGTGAAAAAGATAGTGGGCTCTTTCAGACAATCACATTCCACTATGCGGAGATTCATCCGGGACCTTCAACATTTTCTAGCGCACAGGCCATGTCGGATAATAGTTTGAATGTGATTCATTCTAATAATGAAGATTTTCAAACATTTTCAAAACCTTTTACAAAACAGCAACAAGAATGGCAACAAACGTTTTCCAAACAACAAGAGGCTCTTTACAATGAAACATTGATGAAAGCCGAAAACGAGTTCCAAATAAATCGAAACGACTATACCATAATCCCTCTAACGGAGTTAAGAACAAAACAAGATCAATTCTTGTCTGGTTTTTCTAAAGCTAGACAAACCGAAATAGTCGGTAGACTTTGGGAAGGACTTTATAAGAACTATGTATTAGGAATAAGAAAAGGAGATGGTTCTGTTATAACTCCTCTTAACAGTACCACCCCTTTATTACTCTTACATAAAAACCGAAAAGAATTAGATGTTATTACGATCACTGAAGATGGCACTCCAGCAATGCTCATACAGGCGCTATAATTTCATGGAAGCTTCTCAAGGAGGGTTTGATACATGGGCTCTCCTTTACCATATTTAATAGCCAATAATAATTGTTCCTTTGCTTTTTCCGTATTGCCTTCTTCAAGGTATACAAGAGACAAATTATAATACGCTTCATGTAAATCCTTTTTCTGTTGGATCGCTTCTAGATAAGCTGTTTTTGCCTCTTGATATCTCTTTTCTTTAGCTTCTAAATTACCAAGTAAAAAGTAAGCATGTGGTGCAGTCGGCCTTTCATGTAGCAGCCCTTTCAAAAGATCCCTTGCTTCGTTTTCTTCGCCTGCTTGAATGTACTCATTCGCCAAAGAAACAATCACTGGATCATGATTTCGATTTTCTTGAAGAGAGTATCCGAGCATAAGTGTAAAATAAGTGATGAATCCTAAACTAACCGTTCCAATTATTCTAATTATGCCGTTTCCTTTTTTCGGCACACCAATTGCCAAGGAAATAAGGAAGCCGCCAATTAGCCCTCCAATATGCCCAGAATTATCAATGCCTGATAATGTGAAACCAAGAGCGAGATTGATGGCAATTAAAACAATAATATTTGTCCCCATTTTTCTGAAAAATAGCTTTGGCTGTTTCCATCCAAAAAATAACAAAGCACCGAAACAACCAAAAATTGCACCACTGGCTCCAGCTGATAATGAATCATTAAACAGGAAACTTGCTAATGTACCTGCAAATCCAGCGAATAAATAAAAGATGAAAAATCGAAAGCTACCATATATTTTTTCTACTTCAGCCCCTAAATAGTATAGAGCGAAAGAGTTCATTATTAGATGAAGCAAACCAATATGTACGAACATAGGGGTAATCAATCGCCACCATTCACCTTGAAGGATGAAGGGTGTATACTTAGCACCAAATTCAACTAGCGTTTTCATACTCTCACTACTACCTAATAATTCCATAAGAAGGAATATGACAATTTGAATCGCTAAAAATATCATTGTGAAAATTGGCTTTCCATATTGGAAGATTTTTTCTTCTTCTTCTCGCTTACGGACCGTGCTTTGCAACACTTGATGTTTTAAAGCAGGAATTTTTTCTTCACTTATATCATCATAGAAAATTTCTGAGCTTACCACTCCCCCCATTAGTTCTGATAACTGTTGAAGGCTTGATTCAAACTTACTGGTTTCAAAAATATATGAAGAGAGGGTTGTTTTCTTCAGAGTTATTATATCGTGTTCATAGTCATCCACAGGTGGAAAAGGCGATATGTAAACATTCAAAACATTGATTGGACGCTTAAAAAGCTGAGCTCGTACTCTTTCAGAGTTATGAGCTGTGCGATTCAAATCCCTTTTTAGCCAATTTCCCCAATCTAGGTCATGCCTCATTAACCTTACAACCGGGAACTTTTTTTCACTGTACTTTTCTAACCAAATCTCATTTTGATCTGTAGAAACAGAAATAACTTCATAACCATGATCGATGCAAAGGGCATGTAAAATCGACCAATAATAATAATCTTCTTTTACACTCAAAACTTCCCCTACTTTCTTTTTCTCCTATTTCATCTTTCCCTACCTCTTTAACACTATAATCTATGTAGACTAAAAAAGAAAAGAATCAACACCTGTTTAAATAAGACTTGATTGCAATTGCAATGAAAACTTCTCATACATCTTTATTCAGTAACTTTCACCAAATAGCCTGTATAAATCTAAACTATTTTTACAAAAACCCGGACATCAAGTTATCCGGGTTTTGCTACGATATAGACTTGATGACTTGCCAACCAAATCATTCAATAAAGCTATTGAAAAGGTTTTTTACTTGTCATCCTCTAATATCTAGGAGATGCTTCTAACTTGAACATGCTTTGTAACATTTTATCCTTCACCAGTGGCATGTTCATGGAAGAAGCAACCAAACTACGGCGTAAAAAAGGCACTCCTAAAAGGACATTTAGCAATCGATATCGAAAACGGTAGCCTAGATAAGCAGACAATACAATTGCACCCCATTTTACTAACATTCTAAGCATAATGAATCCCTCCTTATTTTAGTTTGAAATAGAGGAGGGATTTTTATGATAATTTCTTTAGACTCTTTCCCTTAACTTTTCTGTTATTTAACAATGGAGTGGTTGATTAACCGTTTGCTTAAAAAATCTTTATTAAAAAACACAATTATTAGAATAGAGCCTTTCTTTATAATAGCCGTCAAGTATTAGAATATTTAGAAAGAGTATCTTACAAAAATGGAGAAATAGTTTTCTTTAAAACATCAACGGAGTAAGAAAACTTTTCTTTTTCCCCTTCATTTAGATTCAATTCGATTACCTCTTTGATACCCGTTCGATTCACAATACATGGAACCCCAATATAAACATCTTGATGTCCATACTCTCCCTCTAACAATGCCGATACAGTCAAAATACTGTTTTCATCATGAAGGATGGCTCTCGTAATGCGGACAAGGCCCATTGCTATTCCGTAGAATGTGGCACCTTTTCTTTCAATGATTTTATACGCGGCATCCCTCACATCAATAAACAAGCGATCCAAATCCTCCTGTTTAGAACCTTCTTTAGTGACGATTGCTTCTGAAATGGGTTTAGTCCCTATATTGGCATGGCTCCATACAGGTAGCTCTGTGTCACCATGCTCACCAATGATATATGCATGGACATTACGGCTATCAACTTGAAAATATTCCCCTAAATTGTAACGAAGGCGCGCCGTATCAAGAATTGTTCCTGAACCGATGACTTGCTCCTTAGGCAATCCTGAATATTTCCATGTGGCATATGTCAAAATATCAACTGGATTGGTAGCAATCAAGAAAATGCCATCAAATCCACTGTCCATAACCTGTGCCACTATATGTTTAAATATCGCTAAATTCTTTCCAACTAGATCAAGACGAGTTTCTCCTGGTTTTTGATTGGCACCCGCAGTCAATACTACTAAATCTGCATCCTGACAGTCATAATAATCCCCGAACCATATTTTAGTTGATGAAGGAGCAAAAGGTAAGCCGTGATTCAAATCCATTGCATCACCTTCTGACTTACTTTTATTCACATCTAGTAGAACCAATTCCTCTGATACTCCCTGGTTTAACATCGCAAAAGCATAGCTACTGCCTACAAAGCCTGTTCCTATTAGGACTACACGATTCACTTTGTTTTTCATTGGAATACCTTCTTTCATTTTCTCATCGACCAACTATATCCATATTGTATTACAAGAACCATTCATGAAATGTAGAATTTAGCGTTTACTTATAGCAAATTTGTTACATTCTCAGATATTTTTTCGTTTCATTGCTAAATGAACAAAATACTTAGCAGGACTACAATAGTTATACTTAGAAAATTCACTTTATCATTATCAATATACTTTAAGCCCTTTTTTAAGCGTGTCGGCATTCCACAGTGTATTCTTTTTTCCGTTTCTAGACTACAATTGTTACACTGATGGACTTCTTGGACCGTTGCTCCAAGAACTGTATCCACAGCACTTCCAAGAAAACCAAAGAAAATAATCAGCAATACCTGATAAGTAGAAAGATCCCATAAATATGCAGCTATGATTCCGATGAAAGCAGCCCCAAGCAATGAAAATGTAGTTCCTAGTGTAGAAATGGCGCCAGAGGTCCCCTTATCGACTTTTTTCCATGTCAAGATATGAATGGGAGTTCCTTTGCTTAAAACGCCTACTTCTGAAGCCCAAGTATCCGAATTGGCAGCAGCAATACTGACTAAGAATGTAATTAACCAGATAGAGTCACCGGTAAGATAATATATAAGGCCAGAACTAGCTGCTAACCCCCCATTTGCAAAAACTTGAACGTAATCCCGGCGGTCGCTTTTTTCCAGTTTATTTTCAACATGTTTCTTTTGCTGTTGTTTAAACTTGGACCAAAGGCTCGAGGATGCGAAGAAAAAACCTAAGATGAATAGCCCTTGCCACTGAAATCCTACAGCAGTTAAGCATCCAACAAAGAAGGTTGCGATAGCACCACTAAATGATAATGATTTTACAAAATAACCGGATATGGCTGTAATAAGGATAACTAAGAAATATAACACATATTCAATGTTCACAATCTATCACTTCCTTTGGAGTGATAATGGTTGACACGGGGAGATCGAATGCATCAATTGGAACTGATTTCACGATTTGTTCCTCGAAAGCAAGTGACGTTGTCTTCCCTTTCCACTTTTCCAGAAAACGATCGTAATAACCTCCACCAAAACCAATTCGATACCCATTAGGGGAGAATGCAACTCCCGGAACGATTGTTAAATCTATCTTTTCGTGTTCTATACTTTCAGTTGTATGTACAATGGGTTCCCAAAGAGAAAAGTAAACCTGTTCCAATTGATCAAAACTCTTTATTTTTCGAAAATCCATTTTCTTCTCTTTAGGGATGCATTTTGGAACGACTATCGATTTACCTTGTTTCCATGCTTTCTCTATAATTGCCCTTGTTTCGACTTCAGGGAAATTCGAAATCGTGATTGAAACAACGGTTGATTGTTTCCAATCCTCTAGAGAAAAAAGCTTCTCCGCAATCCTAGTAGACTGTTCTTGATAATCAACCTTATTCTTCATAGACAATGTATCCCATATTTGTTTTCTAATATACGATTTAGTCTCCAAGATTCTACCTCCTCTAGAAAAGGTTTTTTTAAAACTCACCAAATTTTTGAGCTTTAAGATGAAGACAGAGGTGTAAATGTCGGATGTTGTTTATTCTTATCTTCAACACTACCTCAACTTGTTTCTACTTATTTGAAGTACAAAAAAAACAACAGGATGAATCCTGTTGTTTTACTTCGTTTCACGGTGCGTAGTCATGCGTTTTTCTCTAGAGCAATATTTTTTAAGCTCAAGACGGTCCGGATTGTTACGCTTATTTTTTTTAGAAATATAGTTACGCTCACCACATTCTGTGCAAGCTAACGTAATATTAACACGCATTTGTATTTCCCTCCAAACATTGATTCATCTTCACATAGGACTTTTATATAATATCACTTTTGCAAATGAAATGCTAGTATGTTTTTTGAAGAAATCAACATGCGTAAGGATTAAAGTTTAATTAGAGTTTATTTAGCAATCTTTCTTCTATCCCTATCATTTCATCATTAGATGTAGCAGTAATGGTCCAAATCATTCCTTCAGACGTCTTCCCTGGGGCCAGCTCCATTTCTAATGTAAATAAACTGCATAAACTGCCGCTCGCTAAAGGCGAAATGGGAAGAAATCCTTCTTCTTTACTTCTGAAAATAGGTTTTGACTGGTCAGCCTCATAGTCTCTGATACAATATTGCGAAAGACCGCGTCCATTAAGGACACCTCCTAGCATAACGATTGAATCTGATGAATAATGAAGGATAGCATTTTTGGCTGGACTGTAAAAGGCTAAGCTTTTATCTTCTGATGTATGTAAATACTGGACGATAATTTTATAAAGCTTAGAGTGTTGTGATTGATTGGTTAAACTAAATGAAATATGCTCTATTTCTTCATTTTTGTTTAGCGAAAGGATAGAAAAATCTGATTGCACTTGTTGCTTGTTAGGAAATTCCCATGAAAAACCTCTGTTAGACCATAATCCTATCCTAAGTGGAGAATCATCGTTAAAAAGAATCGGTTGCTGATAGATAGAGCAGACATTCCAGCTTTCATGTTCCCGATTATCTGCTACCTGTGCTTGATAATTCATTTCTTTCACCTCTTTCGATTCTCTTAGTCAATTTATACTCTTTTATTAAATGTGCTGTTTGGATTCCTACTCTTTCCCAACAGAATAACTTCGAAGCAACTTCCTTTCCTTTCAAAGCCATTTTTTCAGTGTCCGTTGGATGATTAATTATATATTCAATTTTCTTAGCAAGATCTACTGGATCCCCTGTCTTAAAGAGTAAACCGCTTTCCCCATTCTGAATGATGGCTTTAAGTCCACCTGTTTCAGATACAATCACTGGCTTTCCAGAAATCATGGCTTCAAGGGCGACAATTCCAAAAGGTTCATACGTGCTTGGGAAAATGGTAAGATCACATTGATGCAATAATTGGTCTCTCACTTCATCTTGTATGAAACCAATCAATTGTATTTGATGTTCCAAACCACGATTTTGTATCATTTCCCTATATGTCTCAAGCAGGGGACCTCTACCTGCTATTACAACTTTTACATCTATATTTGCGGTTTTCAGATGATCAGTTGCTTCTATTAATATGTCAAACCCTTTTTCCGGCACCATTCTCCCCCAAGAAAATATGGAATAGGCTTTCTTATCCTCTTGATTAGTAATGACGCTTTCAATAATATCGGACTTTTCTACACCGTTAGCGATGACAGCTAATTTGTCACTTGGGGTTGAGAAGATTTCCATAAGTTCATTTTTCATAAACTCACTACATACTATGAGCTGATCAGCATGATCGATTAATTTTCTTTCTTGTTCATGGATAAAGAATTGGATATTGTTATGGATTCCGTTATGTCTTCCATTTTCAGTCGCATGAATGGTTGCTAATAACGGTATGTCCCATCTTTGACCTGCTGCAATTGCGGCAGCTCCTACAAGCCAATCATGGGCATGAATCATATCAGGTTTGATTTCACTTTCTATTAAATATGAAATCTTTTCCCCCATCTTTACATTTAAGCAACCCACCCATTCGATGAAGGAAGACTGGTCCCATTGCTGCATTTCTATACGATGTACGTGTACACCAGATTCAATATAATCTGTTCCTTCTCCATTCATCCCTACAGTCACTACATGTACATTATGACCCAATGCCGCCAAAGCCTTTGACAACCCAAAAACATGTCTTGCCAAACCTCCAACTATATGAGGGGGATATTCCCAAGTTAGCATAAGTATATTTAGTGCCTGATCATGACTGAGGGTATCATTTGGTGTAGCTAAGTTTTTATTATCAATTGAATCCAATAACATATAAAATTTATTTTTATATGATTGTTTCTGTTCTTCACACACTTCTGAATCTGCAACTTTGCTCCATAAATACAATATTTCACTTATTGTACTTGTATCTAATAGGAGTCGCTCTTTCTTTTGAATGAATTTAATTTCCATCTCTATCAATTCGATAATCCACTTGCTGTCATTTTCTTCGAACAAGCTAATATTTCGATCTCCAATGCCGAAATATGAAAAATCAAGATAGGATACTTCGTCTAATTCACTATGTTCACTTTCATCTTTAAGTCTAGAATGATTTTCCTTAATAGGGATTGAATTTCTCATATCATTGATTGAAATCGTTTCTTCAAGAGTTCCATTGAAAATAGCCTGGATGCACAATAAACCATATGGAGACTTTGTCACCGGAAGATCAGTTTTTGGCTCCTTATATTTCATGGTATTGAAATCAATGAGGAGATTTTCATAGCCACATTTCAAAATATACTCATCTATTCCGGACATAAATGCGCCTCTAGGTGGTATAAACCACTTTGGTTTGTAGTGAAGATAATGTTCGTAGAGGGAAATAGCCTCTTTGATTTGCCATTCTATCAAGTCAGAAGTTTGCATGATCGTTAATGGAAAAGGAACAAATGTTGTACCTACTAATTCGATCCTTCCTTTTTGTAAGAACATTCGGACTTTTGAAAGCAAGTTAATCCCATACTTTTTATATTCAACTGGATAAATCTCCTCAATAGTTTGTTCACTCAAGCGTAAGAAGGATTCATCAGCTAGGTTTTTTACCATTATGCCAGATAAACATAAGCCAATTTTTTCCTCGTGATCGCTTTCTAAATGGTCAAATAAAGAATAGAAAGTATTAAACAGACTTCGCATAGTTTCAATATCGTTTTCTTTTGCACCCGTCGGCAAGTGTGCATAGTAGACAACCTTCATTCACAACCCTCCTCCTTTTATATGATCACTTGTTGTAGTAGCTATAGGTACTAATATGTTCAACCCAGTTAGGTCGCTCTTTTTTACTAATACTCCATTTTTGAATGTCACTTGAAAGTTGTCCACATTGTGATAGCTCGTTCCTAGGAGTTTGTATAGTGTTTGATCGTAGTAAGGGCATGAAGTTACCATCTTCTTGTAATAAACCTACTTCTACCAAATAAGATCGAGAAGGCTTTAGGCCATTAAGGATCCAATGATTCTGTCTTGAAGGGATAACTGCATCGGTATAATAATGTGCATTATTCCCATTAAATATCACTTTGGAAACATCGTATAAACGGAGCATGAAAGTAAACTGTTCAATAGCTTTGCCATAATAGTTTTGAAGAGTCATCTTCAACATCTCTGAGAATGTCCAATAAACAAGTACACTTTCTTCATTTCGCTGAATAAGTAGGATTTTACTATTTTTTTCATTAGGAGAAAGGGAGTGTCGGTCTAATACATGTTCTTTTCTTAATGGTACTTGATAGATTGGTTTCGATTTTCTAATTTTCTTCTCAGTTTCTTCTGGTAATTCCTGATTCATATGTTTTTTCCATTGATACTGGATCTTTCCTACCGTTGTATTCATTTGTTTAGCAATCTTTCTGAATGAAAGTCCTTTGTTTCGTAAATCGATAATTTCCTCAATCACCTTCGACACCTCCAATTGAAATGTATACAAAACACATATAATAAATCTTAAAAAATAATCAATATATGATAAAAACCATCATTTTATTCATCTTTTTCCTATTATTATCGTAGCATTGAACTCTCACTTGGACAATGAACGCATTTTGTCGAGAATATGCGAATGCTTTCAGTTCTAAGGAAAATATTGAAAAATTCCCTCTATCCCTTCTCATTCGACAAACTTTCAA
This sequence comes from Peribacillus alkalitolerans, assembly GCF_010882125.1. Classification (GTDB taxonomy): domain Bacteria; phylum Bacillota; class Bacilli; order Bacillales; family DSM-1321; genus Bacillus_BN; species Bacillus_BN alkalitolerans. The sequence goes on from NZ_JAAGVZ010000035.1 coordinate 13,535, forward strand.
GTAATCATTTTGACATTTTTTCCTATAATTCACCTTTTTTCCTACTTATTCATTACAGAGTTATTAAATCATTCACCAAACTTTGATTAATACGTGTAAAATATATATGAATTGAATTTGCAGCTGAGGTGAGAGTGTGGGAATAGTATTCATAGTATTATTAGTAGTAGCAATTACCTTATTACTTCTATCTCTTTTTTCAAAAGATAGAGTTTCTAAGCTTGAAGAAGATTTGGAACAATTATCACTTACCTATATGCAAGACGTATATCAGTTAAAAAGGAAAATGAAAGTATTAGAGGAAGAGCTATTAATACAAGAACCGTCTATGTCGGTACAACCTGTAAGAAATCAAAAAAAGGGATCTGTAAATGAGATTTTGAAAAGCCAAGTGATATCTCTATATAATCAAGGTCTATCATTGCAACAGATAGAAAGACAATCCACCTTAAGTCAGGATGAAATCATCGAGATCATTGAAGATTCACGTGGGAAGGGATTTTGATCATGAATAAAAGAAGTATTCAATCCTTTGCAGGTGGAATTATCTTTGCTACCACGATTATTGCTGGCTATCATTACTTTTTTGAAAAGCAGCCAACGATCCAGTTAGAGGAAGCAATGAAAATAATTGAAGAACACGGGATGACCATTGAAAAAACAAAGCAACATGAAGCAACCAAAAAATCAATAGAAGAGAAAAAAACTCCAACGGAAACTGAATCCACAAACAAGAAAGAAGAACCAAATGAAGCAAGTAATACAGAAGGAAATGAAGAGAAACCAACCGCTGATAAAAAAGAGGAAGAGAAAGCTAGCTCATTGACCCTTACTATCGAGCCAGGAATGAATCCTGAAACAATCGCTTCCCTTCTTGAGAAACAAGGAATTATACAGGACAAAAATGCCTTTACAGATTATTTGGAGAAGAATAATTTATCTACTAAAGTACAATTAGGCGAATACGTATTAACTAAAAATATGTCTATATCACAAATTGCTAAGACTATAACTAATTAATAAGAAGAGGATGATCCATTTAGTCATCCTCTTTTGTTATGTAAAAATCCCAAATGGATTGGACAAAGATGTTGTATTTTTATTTTCCCATTACTAGTCGGTTACTCTTCGATTAGATTCACAGCTATACCTTAAGAGTAGGCACTGTTAAACTAGCCTGTTGATAGCAGTGAGGGGCACTCGTTTTTCGCAAATTTAACATAATAACAAATCAACATTAGCCTAAAAAAGAGAGTGTTCAAAGGTAATATCTATCTTTGAACACTCTCAATCCCTCTATTCATTTAAATCAAAGTGTCTTCCTCTGACTAGATAATAAATGCTTTCAGCCACATTTGTAGCATGGTCTGCTGTTCGCTCCAAGTAACGTGCAATAAAGGATAGTTGAGTAACCTGTTGCTGATTTTCATTAGTCAATTTTAAGATGTTACGGATATTTTCACCGTATAAAGCATCTACCTTGTCATCCATTTCAGCAATTTTTTTTGCCAGTTGTACATCTTCTTGGTCAAATGCTTCCAATGATAAACGAATCATTTCGATTGTGATATCGTGCATTTTTTTAAGATCGTCTAACGGAAAAATGAAAGGTTCTTTACCAATGCGAATAGCAGATTTAGCAATATTCACACCAAAGTCAGCCATTCTTTCAATATCTGATGCAATTTTGATAGCCACAATGATTCTACGTAAATCGATTGCAACTGGTTGTTGTTTTGCAATTAATAAAATAGCGAAATCGTTAATTTCCAGTTCCAGCATATCCGCTGTAGTATCTTCATCGATAATTTTTAATGCCGAATCAATATCTTGATTTTCTAGTGCTTGAAAGGCATTCGACAAAGATGATGTTGCTAAGTTCCCTAACTCGATCAACTTGCTTTTCAAAACTTGTAATTCATTTTCAAAACGTTCACGTACTGGCATTTTATTTGCACCCTTCCTTTAAGAGAATCAACCGAATCGTCCCGTAATATAATCTTCCGTTCTTTTATCGGTTGGGTTTGAGAAGATCTTATCCGTTTCAGAAAACTCCACCACTTCACCATTTAAGAAGAACGCAGTCTTGTCAGATATACGCGCTGCTTGCTGCATGTTGTGAGTTACAATAATGATACTAAAGTTTTGCTTCAATTCTTGAACAAGCTCTTCTACCTTCAATGTGGAAATTGGATCAAGCGCCGATGTTGGTTCATCCATTAGGATTACATCTGGCTCGATAGCTAAACAACGCGCGATACAAAGACGTTGTTGCTGTCCTCCAGATAAACCATAAGCGTTTTCATGCAGACGATCCTTTACCTCATCCCAAATTGCCGCTCCACGAAGACTTTTCTCTACTATCTCGTCAAGGATTTTTTTATCGCGAATACCATGAATCTTTGGTCCATAAACGACATTTTCATAAATTGATTTTGGGAATGGATTTGGCTTTTGGAAAACCATTCCTACCTTCGTGCGTAATTCTTCGACTTTATAACCTTTATCTAAGATATTACGACCTCGGTATTTAATTTCTCCAGATGTTTTTACAATTGGAACTAATTCAATCATACGGTTCAAAGTTTTGATATATGTTGATTTACCACAGCCAGATGGCCCAATGATAGCTGTTACTTCGTTTTCATAAATGTCTAAATTAATATTTTTCAAAGCATGGTTTTCTCCATACCATAAGTTCAATTGAGATGTTTCATAAACCACCTGCTTATTTGTAGGTGTATTGTTATTGATCGAGCTCACTTTCATAGTCGCTTTCGTTACCGTTTCATTCATTATTGATTCCTCCCTCATCCTATTAAAACTAACCCCTGTTTAATAACGGTTTGAGTACTTATTTCTGATTAATACTGCAATGGAATTCATGATGATCAGCAATGCTAACAAGACGATGATTCCTGAAGCAGCAACATTATGAAACTCCTCTTGTGGTCTTGATGTCCAGTTATAAATTTGCATAGGCAGTACAGTAAAGGTATCAAATACGGTTTTAGGCAAGAAGGCTATAAACATTGGAATACCTACTACTACGAGTGGTGCTGTTTCACCTATTGCACGGGAAAGGGCTAATATCCCCCCTGTTAAAATTCCTGGGATCGCAGCAGGAAGGACTACCCTAATAATCGTTTGCCACTTCGTTGCACCCATACCGTAGGACGCTTCCCTTAAATGTTTTGGCACTGAACGAATAGCCTCTTGTGATGCAACGATAATGACAGGTAATACTAATAAGCTCATAGTTAAACCTGCTGCAAGAACAGAATGCCCTAAAGCCAGTGCTCTAACAAAAATAGTTAATCCAAGCAATCCAAACACAATGGATGGTACGCCTGCTAAATTTGAAATGTTGATTTGAATAAATGCGGTAAATCGATTTTTTTTAGCATATTCCTCCAGATAAATCGCAGTTCCTACACCTAGAAACAAGGAAACTGGAGCTACAACAGCCATTAACCAAATAGTACCAATTAATGCCGCTTTAATACCAGCTTGTTCAGGTCTACGTGAAGCAAAGTTCTGAAAAAATTCTAAATCTAAATGTCCAAGTCCTTGAGTGAATATCCGATATAAAAGAATAGCTAATACAAGTAATCCAAATAATGTCGCTCCAAAGAATAACCCCTTTAAGATTGCATTATTCAATAACCTGCTAGACATTCTTTTTAAGACTTTTTGTTCATCGATAAGTTTCATTAATATTCCTCCCTGAATTTACGAGAGATGAATTGTGCAAGCAAGTTCATTGCAAGCGTGAATAAGAACAGTGTCATACCTACAGCATAAATACTGTAATAAATGGTTGTTCCAAATCCAGCATCACCAGTGGTTACTTGAACAATATATGCGGTCATTGTTTGAATGGATGAAGTAACATCCATGGTTAAAGATGGAGTGGAACCACCTGCAACCGTTACAATCATCGTTTCTCCAATTGCCCTTGATAGAGCAAGTACAATAGATGCCATAATTCCAGAAATAGCAGCAGGCAATATGACTTTAATCGCGGTTTCCAACTTAGTAGCCCCTAAAGCGAAAGCACCTTCACGAATAGAGTTAGGAACAGAACTCATTGCATCTTCTGATAAGGAAGCAATCATCGGTGTAATCATGATCCCAACTACAATACCGGGGCTTAGCGCATTAAAGATCTCTAGGCCAGGAATGATTTCTCGTAAAATAGGAGTAACGAAGGTCAATGCAAAGAAACCATAGACAATCGTAGGAATACCAGCCAAAACCTCTAATATCGGTTTTATAATTCTGCGTGTGCGATCTGATGCATACTCACTCAAATAAATGGCTGACGCCAGTCCAATTGGTACAGCAACAAGAGAAGCAATAATGGTAACTTTTAAGGTACCAGCTATTAAAGGCATGATCCCATAAGAAGCGTTGCTTTCAGAGAAAGGGTACCACTTCTCTGCTGTTAAGAATTCCGTAATAGAAACCCTGTTAAAAAACTCAAACGTTTCAAAGATTAATGTAAATACAATCCCGACTGTTGTTAAGACTGAAATGATTGCTGTGAGAAGCAACAAACCTGGGACCATTTTTTCAAAAGACAATCCAGATTTGTTTCTCTTCTTTTCTTCAATCATTTTTTGAATCGAAAATTGATTCGTTGTTCCTAGACCCACTTTAAAAACCCCTTCCTTTTCAAGACATGACAAGGGGAGAAGCAATATCACGCTTCTCTCCCGCCGTTGTCTTCATCATCCAAAGCCGAAAAGAAAATTATTTTTTCAAGCCCTCTAAAGTTTCAAGAGCCTTTGTATACTCTTCTTCCGGAAGTGCAACATATCCTACTTCTTCAGACATAGCTGCTGCATTCTCAAGTGTAAATTTAACATAATCTGCAACCTGCTCTTTTTCAGCAACTGCTTTATTTGCTACATAAGTGAATAATGGACGAGATAGTGGTGCGTATGTGCCATCCATGATTGTTTCGTGGTTAGGTTCGATTGCACCGTTTCCACCATCGATAGGTACAACTTTTAATTTATCTTTGTTTTCGTTATAGTAAGCAAATCCGAAGAATCCGATAGCATTTTTATCGCCTGTAACACCTTGAACAAGTACGTTATCATCTTCAGAAAGTGTTGCATTTGAAACGATTGGTTGATCTTCTAAGATCACTTCATTGAAGTAGTCGTATGTTCCAGAATCAGTACCTGGAGAGTAGAACTTGATTTCTTCGTTAGGCCATTCCGGACGGATGTCTGACCACATTTTTGGCTTACCAGTATCTACCCACATCTTACTTAATTCTTCAGTAGTTAATTGATCTACCCAGTCATTATCTTTATTTACAACGATAGAAAGTCCATCGAATGCAAGCTTAAATTCAGTGTATTCAATACCTTTACTTTCTAGTTCAGCTTTTTCTTCATCTTTAATTGGACGAGAAGCGTTAGACATATCTGTTTCACCAGCGATGAATTTTTTAAATCCTCCACCAGTACCTGCGAAACCAACAGATACTTTAACTTCAGGTTGTTCAAGCATATATTCTTCTGATACAGCTTCCATGATTGGATATACTGTTGAAGAACCGTCAACTGCGATATCTCCTTGAAGCTGCTTGTCCGCTGCTTCTGATTGACCATTTTTATTAGCACCCTCTGCACCACACGCTGCTGTGATTGCTAGCGCTCCTGATAACATTGCTGTTAGTGCCATGTACTTGAAACCTTTCATTCTCTGATTCCCCCTGAGATTGAGTTTGTTTTATATTGTTTGTCTTACAGTTATTAGAATATGCGATGAGTATTAATGTGGTTTTAATTGAATGTAAAGGAAGTGTAAAGAAGGGTTATAAAAGTGTAAATTGTGTTTAAAACACGATTACTTAGGACATAAACCCTTCCTTAATAATTATCTAGTTAAAAAAAAAAGACATTCATGGGGATTTCCACGAATGTCTTCTTTGCTTTTATTCATTAGTTTCAGTTGAATCATCTTGGTCGTTATCTGTTTGACCTTGCGCATTATCTCCAGTTTGAGGTGACTGTGTCCCCTCCACTTTCTGGACGGCATTGCTTTGGTCAAGTTTTTGTCCTGCTCGTGCTTTTTTCAATTCAAAATAAGCATCCATAATTTTACGTCCTATGTCCTGGTTCATCGTATGACCATTCGTTCTACCTTGATAAGCCCACGGAACTACTACCGAGAAACTCACTTCAGGATTGTCATATGGTGCATACCCTACCAAAGTCAGGTTCATGGTTTCTGGAGGCTCGTCATAATTTTTCCTTAATGGACCATCATAAAATGCTTGGGCCGTACCTGTTTTACCTGCTGGCTTATAATCTGCACCTGAGAATTTAACCCTTGCAGTACCACCTTGTACATGCATAACCTGGATGAATCCTTGCTGCACTCGTTCAATCCATTCCGGTTTCATATCTAATCGATTCAAAACCGTAGGTGGGATTTGTTTAATGAGTGGTCCAAGGATAGAGTTGTCTTCAACAGGTTCCCGTAATTCTTTAACTATATGTGGCTGCATACGATATCCACCGTTTGCAATAGTGGAAACATATTGAGCTAATTGAATCGGAGTATACGTATCATACTGACCGATAGATAAATCAAGAAGTTTACCTGGTCCTCTTTCAGAGCCTTTAAAACCTACCATTTCGTTTGGAAGATCAATGCCCGTACGAACACCAAGCCCAAATTGGCTATAGAAATATCTCATAGTGTCGTATGCTTTCGGATTAACTCTTAATGGCTTCCCTGGTACATAATTTCCGTTACCAATATTGATTGCAGTCTTGAACATATAAACATTCGACGATCGACGTAATGCTTCTAAGTCATTTACATTTCCCATGTTGGTGTAAGACCCTTTATCAGGAGTCCCTTTAATTCTTAGCTTTGTATCGTAAAGGACTGTACCAGGTGAAATAGCTCCTGTTTGATATCCAGTCAGGACTGTAGCACCTTTAACCGATGAACCCATCGTGTAAGATGTAGTAAAAGTTCCTAAAGCAAAATCATTGAATTTTACCTGGCCTGTTTTTTTATCTCTCTCGAATTGTTTTCCAGCCAGCGAAAGAATTTCACCCGTTTTAGGATTCATCATTACTACAAATGCACGGTCTAAAAGTTGAGTGTTACTTCTTGCTTTCTTTTCCTTTAACTCTTCTTCTAAGATCTTTTCTACAGCGATTTGCAAGTCCATATCGATTGTTAAGACTAAATCTTTCCCACGGTTACCTTCTGTAATCGGAATGGACTCCAGGATATTGCCTGCTTTGTCCGTTACATTCTTCACTTTTGCTTTTTGTCCGTGAAGAACTTCCTCATAGGAATACTCTACATAGCTTTTTCCTACTCGATCGTTACGACTGTAGTCCCTTGCAAGATAATACTCAAGCTGTTCGCTTGGAAGCCCTTCCTCGGAAGAAGAAACTTTCCCTAAGACACTTTGCAAAGTAAGTCCGAACTGACTGTATCTTTCCCAGTCTGTTGTTATATCGACTCCAGGCAAGTACTGAAGATTCTCACTTACTACCGCAAATTCTTTTTGAGTCACTCCTTGATTTTTTACAATTTGAGGAGTTAAAGCATAACCACTATTAAACTCTCTGAAAATCGCAAGAACCTCAAGCTCTTCACCTGTAAGTTCTTTGAGCTCATTCTCAGTGATCCTTTCCAATTGAAGCTTATATAATTCCTTGTCAGTTAACAGTTTTTCTGCATATTTCTTTTTCTCAGCCTTTGTAATTTTTTCTTCGGCTCTTTTTGGATTTTTCAAAATCCAGAAATCCTTTTTATCACGCTCAGTTACTTTTTTAGTATCTTTGTCAATCAATTTTGCCAGATTCTCTGCAACCTTTAACATCTCATCTGATTTAGTACCTTGATACCTTGTATATGTGATGGCATCTAACGGTTTATTATCAACAATTGCCTTACCATTGCGATCAAAGATTTTTCCTCTTGGAACAGGATTATTAACTGTTACATCTTCCGTCCGTTCAATTTCCCTTCGATAATCGTCCCCGTAAACAATTTGTACAACACCTAGGCGAAGTACAAGTATTGAAAATAGCACGAAAACTACAAAAAAGACTATATTCAAACGAAAAGGAACATGCGTCTTCTTCTTTTTTTCCTTAACTTTTACTTTTTTCAACGCAGGCCACTTCCTTTATTCCTTACACATTTTAAGTCAACCTTTATTGTATAGAAAAATGGCTGTTTTTTCTACCATTTAACTATAAGAATTAAGACTAAAATGGAAAATGAGCACCTGCCAATGATTTCCTGATCAAAAGCTGTTCATGGTGAAGGCAATTCAATTTTTCGAATAAAAAAGTAAATACAACTATGACCTGCTCCAAGAATGAGCAATAACACGGGGATGCTGTCTTTCTCATTAAAAAAATAAATGGCAAAAAGAAATGCAGTAATGGAAATCGCCCTCCCCAAATTGAGGAATAGTTCCCTTACGACCACATACTCAATCCTTCTTTCAGCAGCCTCTTTTGCCCTACCAATCACATCATATGTAAGAGAAATGTATGGAACCAAAAGCATCGGATAAAAAATGGCGATCGTGCCAGAATACAGCAATAGTTTTCCATACGATAAATCAAACACGATTAAGAATATGGAAAGGTATAATCCGATACCTCCTATTAAAATCGCTTTTTTACGGATATTCTTCTTTATCAACCTGGATGCAAAATAATAGGAAATAAACGAAACAAAAGAATTAATCATCCCAAAAGTCCCCAATGCAAGTTCACTTTTGGTAGAAATGAACACAAATACAGAAATGATAAAAAGAAAGGTACCCTCTCGAAGCCCCTGAAAAACGTGAGCATTTGTTACCATCCTCCAATTGTCATTCTGTTTCCGTTCAAGCAGTGCCTCTTTGAATAAGTACCTTCCATGCGCCGGTCGCCTTTTCAAGGAAAAACTTAAAATGACAGCCACAGCGAACAACCCTAAAGACATGGCAAATATAAAACTATATCCTTGAAACCCTATATACCTAGTGATAATCCAACCAGCCAATATTGGGCCAATAATGCCACCTATCGAGTTTAAGATCCCTAAAAATCCGTTGAAAAAATCCCTATTTTCAGGTTCCGTTATTTCAAACGTCAAAACATTAAACGCAAGCCAGTAAAAACCATAACCAATTCCTAGTAATACTCCTAAAAGAATGATAAATTCACTAGCTCTTGCGCCGACAAGTAAAACAGTGACATAAAAAATAGCTAAAAAAATAACACCGAGTCTCAATACGATGATTCGGTCCAATTTCTTTGCCATTCTCCCGGCTAATATAAACGTTAAAGGCTGAAATATCACAACTGTCAGGTTATAGATTCCCAAATCTGAAAATTCCCCCGACTGCTTCCACAAAAACACATTCACAAAAGTATTGGATAAAGCAATGCTTAAACTATAAAGCCCGCCAATACATAATAAAATTAATAAATCTTTTGTTAGTTCCACTTCACCAATCATCTTTTTTACAAACATGCCAGACTCTCCTTTATGTGGCATAGTTTGC
>NZ_JAAGVZ010000036.1 GCF_010882125.1 Peribacillus alkalitolerans
TTCCAAAAACGACTAAACCATCGTGCTCCGATTGAGTATCGAATCACGATGGCTGCATAGTCTTTTTTAGAGCTGTCTACTTGACGGGGTTAAGTCCATCTTCAGTGGCCTTTTAAGATATATAGCTACTTAGTTTGGACATTTGTTCATTCTGAAAGGTCGTTGAAAAGTACAATAAAATTATTTCTCTATTGATGGTTTTTTATAATATCTTTCAATTCAGACCAACAGGTAATCCTAGGAATATCAAGATTTCGATTATATGAAGTATCTTTTACATATACCTTCAATGATAAATCTGACAATGTATTAAGTACATCGGGCTTGTCATCAAAATAATAATCGAGTCCTAGTTCTTTAATAATATGAATTTTTTCATTGTCTTTCATCCCACAATAAAATCGGTTTTCATCGACAGGAAACCCATTTTTGATTAGCCATTGTTTAGTTCTTTCACCATATTCTTTATTTCTTGCTGTCACATAATATACTTCGTGTCCTTGACTTTCTAACTCTTGTAATGTTTCCACTGCATATGGAAAAGGTGGACAATCTGTAAAATACGTTTCTTCTAAATGGCTGTTCCACATTTGACTACCTTCTTCAGCAGTTAGTTCAAACACTTCATGTATTTCTACTGTTTTTAATTCATGAAAAACATCAAGTGGAACATTTTTGTCTAATTTTTGATTATAAATATGAAATGCATGCTGCCTTAAATCGATTAACGTATCGTCAATATCAAATCCAAATTTCATTGAAATAAGTCCTTCCTCGTGATGATTTAACTTAGGAATACTGTGGATAGCCTATAAATTTATAATCAGGTCCAACTTTTGATAATTCAATAGATGAAAATTCAATAGCATGTCCCATTTTTTCAATTCCAGCGCCTTCTATAAAAGTTGGTGCATGTTTTCCACCTATTATTTTTGGAGCTAAATATAAAATCAATTTATCAACTAGCTTTTGATTCATAAAAGATGCATTCACTTCTCCTCCACCTTCAACAATCAAGGAAGAAACAGAATGTTCACCTAAAATTTTTAATGTCTCTACTATATCAACTCGATGTAAGTCATTTGTAACAAATACTTTGACACCTAAGTTTTCTAATTCTTTCTTTTTCAGATCTGAATATTGTTGACTTGTAAACACCCATGTCTCAGCTTGATTATCATTAACAACTTTTGAATCTAGAGGAATTTTCAAAGTCGAATCTAATATGATTCGTATTGGGTTCCGACCATTTGGAATTCTAGTGGTTAATTCAGGATTGTCCTTTATTACCGTATTCACCCCAACTAATATGGCACCGACTTCATTTCTTAAATGGTGAACGTCATTTCTTGCTTCTTCAGACGTAATCCATTTACTATCTGACGTATGGGAAGCAATCTTACCATCAAGAGTAGCTGCAGATTTCATGATGACAAAAGGTGTATTCTTTACAATATATTTATTAAACACTTCATTCATTTTGATAGATTGCTCTTCACAAACTCCGACGATTACTTCAATACCTGCATCTTCAAGAATTTTTATCCCTCTACCAGCTACAAGGGGATTTGGATCAAGCGTTGCAACGACAACTTTTTTTAATCCAGCGCGAACAATTGCCTCGGCACATGGGCCAGTTCGGCCATGATGGGAGCATGGTTCAAGTGTTACATAAATTGTCCCACCTTGTGCTTTGTCACCAGCCATTCTAAGCGCATGAATTTCAGCATGAGGCTCCCCGGCTTTTAAATGAGCACCTATTCCAACAATTCTACTATCATTAACGATAACAGATCCAACCAATGGGTTTGGATCTGTCTGCCCTTTCATCGATAAGGCATTTTGCAAGGCCAAATTCATGTAAAATTCATGATTATTCATTCGTCGACACTCCTTTAAAATGGCCCGAACGAACAATCTTAGTTTCTAAATACTTTTCATTATATTTAGATTTATCTCCCCATAATTGTACTCTACCAGAAACGTTTGCACCTGAAGTCTGAAGAGCATCTAGTTTTTTAGGGTTATTAGTTATTAATGTAACAGATTTAGAACGAAGTGTTTTTAGAACACGAATTGCATCCTCATAGTTTCTCGCATCATCTACAAACCCAAGCTCCACATTTGCTTCCACTGTATCATAACCTTCTTCTTGAAGAACGTAAGCCATCGCTTTACTGAATAATCCAATTCCTCTTCCTTCATGGTTCGCTAAATAAAATAGGGCACCTGATCCATGTGAAGAAATCATTTTCATGGCTTTTTTTAATTGGAATCCACAATCACAACGCTTACTTCCAAAGATATCGCCTGTGTGACAAATGCTATGCATCCGAATAAGCGCTTCATCTGCATTTTCAAAATCACCATAAACTAATACACTTGATTGTTGCATTTCCGCCAAATTTGAAGAAGCTAATTTAGCAATGATTTTTTCGGTATTATACGATCCATCATTACAAAAATCACCTTCAATATCTTCGCAACGTAACCAACAATACCACTGGAAAATAGTCGTCTCTCCATCTAAATTAACCGGTAATTTAATCGGTCCCACTAAATAAATAGATTTATCATTATTTTTTATAATGTTTATTTTCTCTTTTAATATTGAAACAACTTTTTCCTTAATCATGTGAATTCCTCCTGAATCCTCAAAGCTCTGTTTATCATTAGTAATCAAAACAAAACATATCTTTTATTTTTACTTATCAACTTGTTTATACATTTCATTAGTTTCACAAGAATCCACGAAATCTTTTAACTTGCTAATAAGCTAATAAAGCACCTTCTCGTTCAGCACCTACAATACAAGCTTCTGTCTTAATATTCATGTTATTCCACCTATTTATAACAAAGAATTTGATTCAACTATAAAATCCTGTTTAGTTACTTTATGTAAGCTAGTGTAATTTAGTACATTTATTACGTCAAGTAATAAATTTTTTATATGTAACCTTGTTATTATAATTTTTTTCGATATAATATGTATATAGGTGAGGTGGTATTTATGGATTTTTCTTTATTGTGCCCTCGGTTCGAAAAAAGCGTAGAACTATTAAGTAAACGCTGGACAATTCTAATTATTTTTCAACTTCTTTCTGGTTCCCAACGTTTTTGTACAATCGAATCAACTTTACCCATTAGTGGACGCGTTCTATCAGAAAGATTAAAGGATTTAGAACAAGCAGGGATTGTCAAACGAGATGTTTTCCCAGAAACTCCCGTTCGCATTGAATACTCATTGACAGAAAAAGGACTAGCATTAAAACCTGCTATTATTGAATTAATGAAATGGTCTCAAGATTGGAACGAGATCGTCGAATAAGATACCCTATAATCATAAAGTAAACTATTTTTATCTATATTAAAACTCTGTAAACAATCTTAAAGGACCTTTTTAATGAAGGTCCTTTTTTGTATAAACAAATTAAAAATATAACTGACCGTAAAGGATTGATATCCTTTAATTATCAACATCGGTTCCTACTTCGTCCACTTTATTTTTGGTATGCCTCTGATCAAACCTAGGTATAGGTTTTAAGCTTTTCTAATAGTTCAGTCGAACTTTCTGCAACTAATATCTTACCATCCACAATTGCATAAGGTGACTTTTGACATTCCTTACATCTACTTTGACAAGCATATTCATTGTACTGAACATGTTTTTGATTAAGAAAGGACTGAAATTCTAAAAAATTATTTTTTGTAAGGTAGCGATCTAAGTTAGTTTCACAAAAATCTATCTGTATTTTCTTTTTTCTAGTTAAAAGATTTTTTATTATAAACATAAACATGAACAGTCGCACTGCCCTTCACAAATATTTTAATACTATATCTTCTTTTTAACCCTAATCTCCCAGGTAGTCAAATAAGAAGTACTTATTAAAAAAGGATTTATTCTTTCGCTCCATCTCTAATTTTCCTTTGATTATCTTAAATTGTGGGTTATATATGTATTGCTAGTTGATATTTTTATTAAAATTATTAAATTGACAAGCATGCCCTATTAAAAAACCTCCCATAACCTTCCATTTAATGTTAAAATATTAACAAAAAAAAGGATTTAGAGGTCTATATGAACTTTAATGGATGGATTATTGTTGCTTGTGAAATTTCATTTTGGATGGTTATTTTGTTGGGTCTTACAGCAAGATATTTATTTAATCTAAAGAAGGTAGGATTCATCTTCCTGGCATTAACTCCAATAATTGATTTGCTATTAATCATTATTACAAGTTGGGATTTATATCGTGGAGCAACAGCCACTTTTGCGCATGGGCTCGCTGCTGTTTATATCGGGGTGTCCATTTCTTTCGGAAAAAATATGATTGAATGGATGGATGAACGTTTTAAATACTTTGTATTAAAATCAACCTCCAATAAGCCTTCTAAAAGAACTGGGATACAATTTGCTAAACATTATGCTAAAGGCCTTGTTAGGCACATTTTAGCCTATTTAATAGGTTCTGCTATCTTGTTAATCATGATTTACTTTATTAATGAACCATCACGAACTGAGGCACTTAATGGAATATTAAAGGGCTGGGCTTTAGTAATTGCCATTGATATATTAATAACGATTAGTTATTTTATTTGGCCCAAAAAAGAGAAGAAGCAATTCGATGTAGACAATAAAAATATGTAAGAGTCTCTCGTAAAATAGGCTTTTGAGACAACATATACCTCATTATTGATACTAATTGGCAATGCATCATTCATTCATATAAAAAACCGACCTTTCTAATGGAAGAAGGTCGGTTTATCAGAAGTTCAATTATGACTGTTGTCTCAAGGTTTTTAATGCCCCACTCCAAGAGATAACTTGGTCAAGCATGGCATTAACATTTTTAAGATGTAATTCAGCTGGTTTGAAAACTGTTCCGTTTTCAAAATCTGTAAATAAAGACAATGTTGGATGTACACGCACATCTGCAATCATCAATTCACCACAAATTCCACGTAAATGTTCTGCTGCACGAGCACCACCTGTTGAACCATAACTTACGATCCCTGCTGCTTTGTTATTCCAAGCTTCGCGAGCAAAATCAAGTGCATTTTTTAATGCACCTGTAATACTATGATTGTACTCCTGAACAATGAATACAAATCCATCTAAACTAGCAAGTTTTTCATTCCATGCTGCAATTCCTGGTTCTGTTCCATCGGTTGTTCCTAAAAACGGAAGATTGTAGTCAGCTATATCTACAATTTCATAATTTGCATCTTCACGTTGGTCAGCAATGCCGTTTACCCATGCACCTACTTGTGGGCTAACACGTCCTTGTCGTGTGCTTCCTAAAATGATTCCAATATTTAATTTTTCAATTGTCATGGTTTCTTCCTCCTTAGTTTGTTTCCCCAATATTTTACCTAAAAAACCCATTTTTCACACCTCCTATTCTTAGATCACTTACTTGTTTCTTTTCTAACGATAGGAGCTATCTCTGTAGCTAATAATTCAATGCCCTCCGCTACTTTCTTAAACGGGAGACCACCTATATCTATTTGTGCCATGAAACGCTGATGTCCAAAGAGTTCGTATTGTCGAAGAATTTTCTCAACGATTTGTTGTGGGCTGCCCACAAACAAGGCTGTATCCTGACTTGTCAAGAGTTCAAAATCAGATCTTGACATTCTTCTACTTGCCATTCCTCGTTGATGGTTTACATATGACCAGTAAGTTGAATAGTAAGGATAGAATTCGTCCTTGGCTAGTTTGGTTGTCTTTGAAAAATATCCGTGACCTGTTACGCCTACTTTGAGATCTTCAAGATTATGCCCAGCATCGATGCCTGCTTTAAGGTACAGATCTACCAGTGGTTTAAATCTCACAGAATCGCCACCTAGTATTGCCATAGCCATCCCAACACCTAATCTGCCAGCGCGGGCTGCACTTTCTGGTGAGCCCCCAACCCCCACCCATATTGGTAATTGCTCCTGTAGAGGTCGTGGTGCAATTTCTGCATGCCTTAATGACGACCTAAATTGACCGTCCCATGTAATTCTCTCGTTTTTATTAAGTTTTAAAAGTAAATCAATATTTTCCGAGAATAAAGCGTCATAGTCTTTTATTTCATACCCGAAAAGAGGGAATGATTCTACGAACGCACCACGACCTGAGATAATTTCTGCACGCCCATCCGATATCAAATCTAATGTTGCAAAGTCCTCGAACAGCCGAACAGGGTCAACGGTGCTTAACACTGTGGTGGCACTTGTCAATTTTATTCGTTTAGTTATTTGGGCTATGGCAGCTAAAACAACAGGTGGTGCTGAAGTTGCATAGTCTAATCGGTGATGCTCTCCTACTCCAAAAACATCCAGTCCAGCCTCTTCAGCTAGTTTAGCTGCTTCAATAATTTCCTTTATTCTTTGCTTTGCACTTATTGTTTTGCCAGAATGAGGATCTGGAACTATATCTCCAAGAGTATAGAGACCGATTTCTATTCCTCTATTTTTTAACCCCACTTCTTTTCGCATTGCAGTATATTCCTCCATCTAGGATGTAAAATTAGACTATAGTTGTAGAATTAAACTCGTAAGTAAATGCGATTTCCGGAAGGATCTGAGGTAATGAAAGAACCAAATTCTTCAGTAATGGATGCACCAATATTCTCCAATTGTTCAATTATTTTGTTTCTCGTTTCCTCATTTGGAAGCATTAGAGTAAATGATTCTAATCCAACACTACTAAGAGAAGGTGTAGGTGCACCAACGCCATTCCACGTATTTAAACCAATATGGTGATGGTATTTACCATCTGAAATGAATAGTGCCTGAGAGCCATATCGATTTACTACTTCAAATCCGAGTCCCTTGGTATAAAATTCTTCAGTCTTTTTTAATTCGGATACATGTAAATGGATATGGCCCATAACTGTGTTTGCAGGTAAACCTTTCCATTTTTGTTGTTCCCCACCAGATAGGAGATCTGCAAAATTCAATGGATCAACCGCCATTTCCACTTCTCCATTTTCCCAATCCCATTCGGAAGGTTCACGATCCACATAGATTTCAATTCCATTTCCATCCGGGTCAGATAAGTAAAGAGCCTCACTTACAAGATGGTCTGAAGAACCAAACCGCAAACCAATTCCCATAAAATGCTGCACTATTTTAGCTAAATCAAAGCGTTTAGGTAGAAGAAGTGCAAAGTGATATAATCCCGTAGTTCTTCCCTGTTTAGGAACAACGTTTTTTGGCTGTTCAATGGACAATAAAACTGTTTTTCCATCCGCAGTAAGGCTTGCTGACCTTTCAGCTTGTTCCAATACCTTAAAGCCAATTACTTCTTGATAAAATGCTAATGAACGATCTAAATTTTCTACTTTTAAGTTTACTTGACCAACAAATGTAATAGGCTCACGGTGAAAATTCATTATAGTTGCCTCCTTCATTAAGTTTTCTCAGAATGAACTAGTACGTTCCATAATCTGAAAAGAAATATTGAAATTGCCATGCATTAAGGAATACATTTAAAGTTGCTGTTTATTGCACAACTCTTAAACTTAGTTACTTTATGTAAGTAAGTATATTATCACCATTAAGTGAAGTCAAGTAAGTTTTTTGTAAAAAATAATTAAATTATTTATTATATATTTTTAGTTAGGCGAGATTATTCCCTTCAAGGGTACGTTTCTTCAATATGCCTCAATTAGTAAATGATTACCCTGAGTTCTTTAAAATGCAAAAAAACCTACTATTTGAATGGATAGCAGGGTTTTTTTCTTAGTTTAATAAATTGTTTTTATTTGTTACTCACCAACACCAACCAATTTTATTTCTCCCAAATTTCAATCCATCTACCTTCCGGATCAGAAATCCAAACGAATGTTCCATATTCACTTTTTTCAGGTTCCTTTAAAAGTGGTATCCCAATTTTGTTGAAATGATCAATCCAAGCATCCATATTTTCTACCTGAAAATTTAGCATGACAGACTGTTCTTTCGGAAAATAATCACTTTCTTCTTTAAACAAAGAAAAAATCGTAATGTTGTCAGAATCTGGCTTAATTACAGCGCCATTCCAATCTTCCATCGAAATTCCTAGTGCTTCTTTATACCAATTTCTTAAAGAAACAACATCTTTTGATCTCCAAAAAACCCCACCAAAACCTTTGATTTTCATACTGCTGACCTCCATTTAAGTGAATTTAAACTCCATTTTTCTCCATAATTCTGGCCCGTTAATACAATAAATTCAACAATAAGAGCATTAATCCTCCTTGGATTAATGCACCCTATTGTATTTGTTGATCAAGAAACTTAATTATTGATCCATATGTATACTTCTTATTTAAGCTTCATTTTTAAACCTTCGTGCGATGCTTTAAAACCGATTCGTTCATAAAAACGCAATGCATCTTCTCGTTTTTTATCTGTTGTAAGTTGAACCAAATGACAACCACGTTCTCTTGCACGCTGAATTCCCCATCGGATTAGTTCAGTTCCTATTCCTTTGCCACGCACAGAAGAAGAGGTTCTTACTCCTTCAATTGTCGCTCTCCATCCACCTTGATGAGTAATATAAGGTGTAAATGTAATTTGTTGAACCCCAATAACTTCATTTCCATAACAAGCCACTACTAACTCATTGTTTGGATCAGAAGTTATAGCTTGAAATGCTATTTTGTAACTATCCGGGAGTGGTTGCTCGTAACGCTCTCTCTCCCTGCCTAAAGCATCATCAGAAAGCATTTCAACAATTCCATCCAAATCTTGTTCGGTTGCTATTCTAAACTTAATTTCTGATTCCATATATTCCACTCCTCTTAGCTCAAATCATTTCATTATAGGTTTTATATTATCTAAATTAAGTCTATAAGTTAATTTTAATTTATTTATGAGATGCCATAATCATTTCTAATGGTTAATTCTTTTACTCATATCGAACTTGACCTATTAGGTGAATAAAAACCTATACTAAATCTGACGGGAGATTATATGGTATAACTATTTTTATAGTTCCTAACCTATTTAGTAAAAACCTTATAATTCTTGAAGTTCATCGACAGTTACAAAACTATATCCTTCATTAGTAAGTTCTTGTAAAATTTCTTCAATTGCTTGAAGTTCATCACCTGTTTGATCTTGCATCGGATGCATCAAAATAATAGATCCTGGTTCAATGTTTTTCTTAACATAATTTACTTTTTCAGTTGCAGTTGTGTAAAATGTATCCGGTTCTATGTTCCACATAATAGTTTCTCTGTTGTGCTTATGTAAATAATATGGCAATCCAATAAGTTTTTTTCCATAGGGAGGTCGAAAGTCAATTTCACCCTTAAATCCAGAATCTCGAATCAATTTATCTGTTTTTTCTACTTCTTCTTTGATATATGAAGGAGATTTAAAAACCATACGATTGTGTGTGTATGTGTGATTACCAATTTGATGTCCTGCATTCACCAATTTTTTTGTTTCTTCGGGATGTTTTTCGATTTCATTCCCGATTAGGAAAAAAGTAGCTTTCACATTGTATTTTTCTAGCAAAGGTAAAATTTGATTTACATTCTCTGTTGGCCCATCGTCGAAAGTTAAGGCAACTACCTTCTGTTCTGTTTCAACCTTGTCCGTTAAACCTCCAAGTAGCTGAAAGCTTCTTAAATTCATTATTTTATAAGTTCCAAAGAAAATAACAAAAATTAGTAATAAACCTATTCCTATAAAGAATAGTTTCATTTTCATAAAGGTCTCCTTGCACTTGTAAGAAATTAGATAAAATAAATTGCAACATGTATTCCTTCAACTAACCTGCACCAGAAGTTTAAATAGAAAAGCTGCCAAAATGACACTTTTGATCTTCAACTGTTGCCCTCTAAAAATTAAGTAAAAATCTTACCAATCAACTTCCTTTTTTCTAAATGATCTTAATAAAAATCACAATCCTTATTAAAGAAATTCGCCTGATTGTTAAAGTTCATTAATAACTAGGACCATACAATATTTTAAACTCTTTTCTTTAGTCCCCATTATTCGGACCAAACCTTTTAGCTGATCTAATGCGCGCACGCTCAGCTTCGACCTCACGATTTCGAGGCTCGGCATTGGTTTCCATCACATTCAATAATTTTCTAGAAGCCATAGCTATCTCATTGATGGCTCGAATAAATGCCTCTTCGTTAACCTTTGATGGCTTGTTATAGCCTGTTATCTTTTTAACGTACTGTAGAGATGCTGCATGAATCTCCTCATCTGTAGCTGGTGGATCAAAATTAAATAAGGTTCTAATATTTCTGCACATAAGTTACACCTCTTTATTTAAATTATTTTCGTTGACCCACCCTGAAACAGGGCTTCACAACAGTAATAAATCTACGGACTTACAAGGTATCATACTAAGAACATTCAACAAAAAAGGCGTTAATCCTTCCTGGATTAACGCCACCGATAGCATCAAGATTTTTGAAGCTAAATTAGAGACAAATGGGAGTTGCGGATATGTGGAAGTTTTTCACGGATAAATCTCAAAAAGTCACGGATAAACTAATAAAAGTTGCGGATATCTATTTATACAGTTATTTGATTGATGATTGAGCCTACCATTCTATAGGATTTTAACTTTTTAGCTCAGAATTATTTACAGTTATAATCAATGTAGGTTATTATTTCCATAAAATGTGTAGAAAGTCTATTGCTTTATATTTTATTAAGTGCTAAAATCACAACAATATTAGCTGAAAGGGATGATGGATGGACGATGGATAACTAATCTTATTTTTAGAATTTGAAATTTTATATTTCGAATGATAACAATATTGGATTAGTCTGCCCATTTTCCTATCCACTTTTGAGCTATAGAGTTAGATAGCTTATTTCAGTACGGTAAAATGTGACTAATCCTTCCAAAATTAATGGGAGGATTTTTTAATTCTCCCCTAAAAAAGGGTGGATTTTATGAAAGAATTACTTCAATTACACAATGTAAGTTTTGAAATAAAAGATCATACAATTTTTGAAAACGTGAATGTCAATGTGCAACAAGGAGATATTATTGGAATTATTGGCAAAAATGGTGCTGGTAAATCCACCTTGTTGAGGTTACTGAACAATGACTTATTACCGACTATAG
The DNA here is from genome assembly GCF_010882125.1 of Peribacillus alkalitolerans. Taxonomy (GTDB): domain Bacteria; phylum Bacillota; class Bacilli; order Bacillales; family DSM-1321; genus Bacillus_BN; species Bacillus_BN alkalitolerans. The sequence continues at coordinate 11,075 of NZ_JAAGVZ010000036.1, forward strand.
GACAAATAAAAGATCTTCAGAACGAACTTAAGATCATTATGGTTGAACAAGAAACCGAAACATTTTCTTTTGAAGAGGTTTCATCTCAAGAGGCTTCATTATTAGAAAAATGGCAGGTTCCAGCTCTTGAATTCTCAAAATTAAGCGGAGGAGAGAAATTAAAAGCACGCCTGGCAAAAGGTTTTGCAAGGGATACAGACATACTATTATTGGATGAACCGACAAATCATCTTGATGAGCAAAGCTTGGAGTTCCTCACTACACAGTTAAAGAGTCATAAGGGAACAGTCATTCTCGTATCACATGATCGTTATTTTTTAGATGTAGTGGCTACAAAAATTTGGTCCCTTGAAAATAAGAAACTTATTAGTCATAAAGGCAACTATTCTAGTTATATGAAATTCCGTGAACAGAAAAGACTTACGCAGCAAAGAGAATATGAAAATCAACAAAAAATGGTTGAACGTATCGAAGGTCAAATAAAAGAGCTCTCCTCTTGGTCGAATAAAGCGCATGCTCAATCGACAAAAAAGGAAGGCTTTAAAGAATATTATCGGGTAAAAGCAAAGCGCACGGATGCACAAGTAAAGTCAAAACAAAAGCGTCTTGAAAAAGAACTGGAAAAAGTAAAAGTAGATCCGCTTGAAGCAGAATACAAAGTGAACTTCTCTATGAAAGCGAATAATAAAGTAGGAAAACGGTTCTTAGAAGTAAAAAATTTAACGAAGTCGTTTGAAGGACGAACTCTTTTTACAAGCTCCAATTTTACCATACAGCATGGTGAAAAGGTTTCAATTTCAGGCCCGAATGGTAGTGGCAAAACGACTTTTTTGAAATTAATTGTTGGCCAGGAAGCCGCTGAAGGCGATGTTTGGATTTCACCATCTGCAAAAATTGGCTATTTAACACAAGAGGTGTTTGATCTTCCACTTGAACAAACACCCGAGCAACTATTTTATAAAGAAACTTTTGAAGAGAGAGGGCATGTCCAAAATTTAATGAAGCATTTAGGATTTACGGCTTCACATTGGTCCGAACCCATTATGAACATGAGCATGGGTGAGCGAGTGAAGTGCAAGTTAATGAAGTATATTTTAGAAGAAAAAGATGTTCTTATCTTAGATGAACCAACGAATCATCTAGACTTAGCTTCTCGTGAACAGCTTGAAGATACATTAGCACAATACAATGGAACGCTACTGGTCGTATCACATGATCGCTATTTCCTAGAAAAAATTACAACGACAAAACTCATTATCTCGAACAATAGGATTCACAAGCAATTGAATGAGATTGCGTCACAAAAAGATAATAAGGAAGAAATACGCTTGCAGCTTGAAACAGAAAGGCAAGAAGTATTAGGAAAACTTAGTTTTATGACTCCAAAAAATAAAGAATATATGGAGCTTGATTTGAGATTTAATGAGCTTACGAAACGAATAAAAGATCTTTAATAACTTAGATGACTTAATGTTGAAAGTAGTACACCATACTAAATAAGGCGATTTGCTCTAAATAGCAAACGCCTTATTTATATTCATCTCTTTCAAGTTCAGTCATTTGGATTTAAGATTGCTAAAAGATTATGATCCTCCCATTTACCGTTTATTTTCACATTTTTCTTATTTATGCCTTCTATTTGAAAGCCAGCTTTTTCTAAAACTCTCATTGATCCAATGTTATAGGGCATGACACCAGCTTCAATCCTATGTAGTTGAAGAGTGTTAAAAGCATAATCCACAACCGACTTAACCGCTTCTGTTGCATAGCCTTTACCATTATGATCCTGACTTAAATGGTATCCCACTATCGCACGTTGCAATGAACCACGCAAGATATGAAAGAGTCCGATTGTTCCTATTAGTTCGTTGGTATTATCTATGAAAATACCAAAGTTATATTCACCATCTTGGTTTGCCTTTTCTATTTTTTGGTTGATCAAGTCTGTTTGATAATCCAACGTAAAATAGTCATTAGGGCGTTCTATACTATATTTTCGAAAAAATACCTTATTATTCATTTCTAATCGAAGTAAATCACTAGCGTCACTAGCAGTAAGTAACCTAATATATATATTTTGATTTTTTTGCATGGCTATTCTCCTTTTTCATATGAAAGGTATCTCTTTTCCTTCTATCAAGGCTTTCAAATTGGCTAATGATTCATAAAAGCCTCCTGAATTTATAGTAACTCGTGTACCTTTGCTTTCTACACTTAATTCAAAGGATAGTAGGGTTTGTTGTGATTCGATAAAAAGGGAAAACTCCTGATAATTTATTACCTTTTTAATAGTTAATGTCATTGGATACTTTTCTGATAGATTGTTATGAGCACTAGGCATTAATGTAAAAAATGCAACTTTACATATTTTCAAATTGCCCTTTTAATTCAACTAATTTGTCTTTAATAAAAGGATCTATGTCTTTAGGTAATTGGTTGAGACTAAAGTATTGAGCTTCTATTCCTTGATTACCATCTGGCGAAATTTCTCCCACATAGTCTGTACAAACATATCCAATCGCAACTGCATGATACTCATCTCCACTTTCCTCAACACGATTGATTAATTCCTTGCCTGAAAAGACTCCAAATATAGATAACGATAGGATCTTTATGCCTATGTCTTCATGGATATTTCTTGTTATACACTCTTCAACTGACTCATTTACTTGTAATATACCTCCTGGAATTCCCCAATTTGCACCTGAATATCTGCTTAATAAAATTTCTCCAAGATTATTAATGATAGCTACGCTAGGACGAACATAAATTAGCGGTGAATTCCCAATCATCTTCCTCATATCATCACAATAACTCATACTATTCCTCACCATCCTCAGGTTTTATTTGCTGTATTGTACCTCTTAATTGAAAAATAATATATGTAAAGAGTAACCTACTCTTTTTTTGATGGCACTTGTCAACCACCTTCTATGCAGGTGGCATAGGAGCTGCCTACGACACTATTTAATTCCGTTAATAATAAGTGAAGGGTGTTATCATTTACTAACTCTTTTAATGTCTTTTCCTTAATGGGAACATTGTATTTTAGAAAAACATCAACTGTATCTTTCCAAACTTCCGTTATAGCTTTTGAAGTCATATTTGATTGTATTACCATAATAAAATCCTCCTAACCTTCATATTTGTATAGGTATTGAATAAAATCCAAGAAAGACTCTGTGCTATAAAAGGGACGATCAAGATTCAGACCAATGAAATTCACTTCGACTAGCTTCGGTTTCTTATGACGGAAATCATAGCCAAAGGCTGTTCCACCACCATCTGAACCTATCACAATTAACCCAGATGCAAATTCTTCAATCGCATAATCCTCATTACTTTCTACTATATGCTCCATTCTCCATAACCTCAAATAGCTATTCCCGATATCACCTTCTCCACCATTATTTTTCAACATAAAGTCTATATAATCACTTGGGAACTTTATTTTAAGATGCTCTTCTACTATATTTATTACTTCTAGTTTAATAGGCGAATTAAAGTTAAAATTCTTAAACAAATCATCTCTAGTCATATAATCTCCTTTAATGATTCTACAAAAATTGTTCTTTAATACTATTTCGTGTTTTAGAGTTATCAAGCCTTGTTTGTTCTATTAATACACTCTCTACTATTGCACATAATCCTAGGATTGGTCATTTAGCAGACCTGCATTTTTTCCACTGATTGATCAATCAAATTCCTTACCATTAACAACCGCTTGAGTTAATACATACAGTATTAAAAAAATGGAGATGATCTACATGGTTAAATGGATTGATGTATCCACATCAAAACACAAATTAAGCCTTTTTGATGGAAGAAGGCTATTAAAAGTTTATCCTATTGCTGTTGGAAAAATGTTGACACCTTCACCTTCAGGGACTTTTACGATTATCAATAAGGATCCGAATCCCGGCGGACCATTTGGAGTGCTTTGGATGGGACTGTCAAAGCCTCATTATGGAATTCACGGGACTAATAATCCAGCTTCTATCGGTAAGAATGTCTCTCATGGATGCATTAGAATGTATAATCGTGATGTACTTGATTTATCAGCAAGAGTTCCTCTTGGTACTAGTGTTTATATCCATAAATGAATGAGAATTTGAAATCCTATAAGATTTTTTATTTATTGTCATTATTTCTTCATCCTTCATAAATTTATATTTAGTTCTATTTCCCTTACTATATTTCACAAAAATGTAGTAATTCCTTCTTCACCAAACCTGAACCTTTATGGAAAAAATAGCTGCCACATGACAGCTCTTCTCTTAAATCTTGCACAATTTAGTTCAATTAATATATGAATCTATCTTTATTCCAATCTATTTCGATAAGCCTTTTTCACCTTTTCGATCTGGGATAGATGTCCTCGTACATGCTGAACTCGGTATTCCAATAATTGTTTGAAGGTGAACTGTCCAGCGTCGGCATACACCCCTACTCTCTCGACTTGATCGACTGTCAGTTGTTTCAGAATAGGCAGCATGCTCGAACGAAGCAAATCAAATAAGAGTAGATACTGTTCGCGGTCTAACTGCTCATACGCCAAGCCCAAAACCCATGCGTCCTGGTCAAACGACAACAAAAGCGGATTCTCTTCTGACAAGACTTTTTTTAATCTTTGAGTCGACACCATTTCGGAATCTGTCAAATGGATTAGAATCTGATGTATGCTCCATTTGTCCTCCGAAGGCTTGTAATGAAGCTCTTCCTCTGACAAATTCTCAATGGCTTTACGTAGCATCTTATATCCACGTCCGTACTCTTCGATCAACGCTTCCATATTTGTTTCCTCCTATTTTCAAGAAACCTCTTAAAATATAACCTAATATAATATTCCTTGTTTTATGTACAAATCCTTTTATCTCCTAACTAGTCAGATCCCCTTACTAACTTGCCAGTATAGTAAAAAAGCGACTGCTTTATTGAGCAATCGCACCGGAACAATCGACCTTACTTCTATTGGTTATGGTTATTATTTTGTATTTGTTTTACACATTCTATGATTGCATCTATGACCACTTTTGGTTCAGTTAGTTGAGGAAAATGTCCACTTTTTTCAGCGACAATGTGTTTGCTTTTTTTTGACAATGAAAGTAATTCCGTTTGATTTTCTAGTCGTTTTATTCGAACTACCTCTGGCATCATTCGATTTTCTTTACCACCTGTAATTACATATAAAGGGATCTCAGGAAAAGTGTCTATTTGATGGATTTGATTCACAGTTTTTTTTACAAAATTAACTTCATTGAATGGTTTATGGGGATACAAGGAATCAAACACTGTTAATACCTTATTAAATGCTTTAACTGCCTTACCTTGATATTCATTTAGACTTAAATCTTTCGGATGGCTGGATTCTAAAAATACAATACCTGAAACTTCTTTTGGATAAAGTCGGGCAAATAAATTTGCATATAAACCACCAAGTGAATGACCTACTAAAAGCAATGGAGGTTCAATTCCCACTATTGTTAATGCTTCACGTAGATTTTCAACAATCGTTTCCCCATCTTGGGGTTCTTTCGGTTTATCACTACCAGTAACACCAAAACGATTATAGGAAAATACCGAGGATGACTCCGAAATTGCTGGTAGAATTTTGAACCAACCTTCTATCGGCCCTGAACCACCATTAATCAAAACTACGTTTGTTTTTCCATTTCCACTTTTATTGTATTGTACCTTTCCTTTTGAGGTTTCCATGATAAATTTCTCTATTTTCAAAGCGTCACACCTCACTTTATTTACATCACTATAATCTTGCATACGTGTGTAATAAGCTTTTGGTTTCATGTATAGCTCTCAATCATACACTCCTTCCCAAATAGACAAATAAAAAAAGCTGCCTCAATGACAGCTAGCTTCACAACTTTTTAAGTTGTAGCAAAATTAATTTGAAAAGGTCAAAACAATTTAGCCTTATATAAATTAATCTTCTGTTCCTATTACATCTGTATAGGGGGGTTCATATCCCATCTGCCGTATCATAGCCACAATCTGCCCTTTGTGATGAAATTCATGAGTAATGGTATGCATCAGTAATTTACCGGGAGTGAATGAAACCTTTTCTGAAACATCTCTCCAAGGGATTTTTCTCTCAATCGGCTCATTTAATTGATTTCCATGTAGTTTAAATACCTCATATACAATAGTATCGACTTGTTCGAATCGTATTTTTATATCGTTTAAATTTAAATTGTGCAGGTTTTCCTTAGGAGTTAGAGGCTTATTAGTCTTTAGTAAAACAAATGAGCCCAGCCAAGCATAATAACAATCTGCAATATGTACCAAGGAATCCCTCACATTCTGCCACGCGAATCCATTTTGCCGAGTAAAATCATTTGGTTCAAGCTCTCTACAAAAGTCTAACAGCGTTTCTCTTGTCTGGCGGACCCATTCGTATTCATTTTGATACATTAAATGCACCCACTTTCGAAAAATAAAGATCTTATATAATATATAAAAACATTATTTTACTAATCTGTCTGTTTAGTTCATAAATATAGTTTCAAATAGACAGTTCTGTACGATATCTTTCAAAGTTGTAAAACAAGTTTTGTTAATGGTTATTACCGAGGATTAATTAATAGCCCTTCATTATTATATTTGTAAATTCTTAAATGAAAAGTAAAGAGAAATAAAAATTAATTCTTAACATATATATCTAGTGAAGTATTAATTTGATTTAGGAGGTGATTGTAAATGTCAGAATAACTTTGTTTATAAATGTAGAAGTAAAAAGCCTTTTTACTATGAAAAGTGGATCTATTCATCGAAACAATAAAACATTACAAGGACATCTTCATAATCAATGGAAAATTCAAAAGAATTCTAATGATCCAATTTTATGAAAGCGCCTTCATCAATTACATTTTGAAAAAACGCTGTCTTTATTAGATCGTTTTCTTTTCCTAATCTATATTTCCCGTTAGAAAGTTTTCTTGATGAGAATACACGAAAGGGATGATTAAGTTGGCAAAGAATTTTGTTAGAATTCTAGGGACAATTTTCGTATTGACTGGTATTGTTGGTTTCTTTTTTCCTTTTGAAAATGTTTTTGACTTAACCACATCGCATAATATAGTGCATCTTGCTTCAGGAGTCATCGCTCTATTAGTAAGTGGAAGTGAAACCAGAAGTGCAGCTTTCTCTAAAATATTTGGATTCATTTATCTACTTGTAGCTGTATTAGGATTATTCACCCACGAATTCATAGGTATTCACTTTTTAATGGCAGATAATGTTCTGCATTTTATTATTGCTTTTGCTTCACTCTATGTTGGTTTTGCTTCAGCAAAGGCATTATCACAATCAAAGGAATAATACTCACTCATAATAGTATAAAAAGAAAAGTAAATAAGTAAATGCATGGATTCAACATCAAAGCTTGCTGAAATTATATGTAATTAATAATATATTAGAAATGCCTCTTGAAATTTATTTTGAGAGGCCTTTCTTTTTTTTGTACCAACAAGTCCTGTCGGATATTCAAACGCTCTTGGTAGTTTAATATCAGTCATTTAATAATTGTTTAAAATTATCCAGATGAACGCGAAAAGGTCAGGTAGATCAATGTGATTGAGTGTTTGGATTCCGACAAATGCGACAAGCATTGACGGTACACCCTCTTTAGGCAACCGTTTCACAAGTCATTCTCTATTTATGCATTTAATCGTCGAACAACTAAATAACATCAATAATAAAATTATTTCAGTTGGAAAAAATACCTCTATCTATCCATTAGGAGGTGGTAAATTGAAAAGCAAAGGTAATTCTTTATTAGGAATTGCAATTTTCGGAATACTCTTAACTACTATTTACACTGCAATACTTGCTACACAATTAATGGCAACTAAACATAAAGTTGATTACCTATATTTCAAAGATAAGTTTTCAGGAAATAAGTACTAAATAAATTGAGGCGGTGTTTTTCATCGTCTTTTTCTTTTGACTATCATTAACTCAAGTTAAAGCACTATATGTTAATTTATTAACCCCTACGTCATAAAAAAAAGAGCTGCTATTGACAGCTCCAAGAACCCATTTGCTATTAATCTAACTACAACCACTTAAATCACTCTTCTTTTTTAATTTCGGATCAATGTCAAAACCATCTTTTCTCCATCGAGAATGAAAACCGAACCAATCAAATCATCTAAGGTAAGGCTTTAGTTCCAAATAATTACCTTTTATTTTGACAAAAATATCATGGCTGTTTTGGCTAACTCTTCCCAAATTTCCTGATGTGGAACTGACACCCAATCTTTCATTTTCTTGCCTGGCATCGGTTCAAATAGATGTGCACCCTCCAATGAAAGGACATGTTGATGTTTTTCTGGTGGTAATTTAAATACCATTTCGTCCTGATAGAACATTGCAAACACTTTGCGGTTTATTTTCATGCATTTCGCTCCAAACATAGATCCCTTCGTAACATTTTCGGTTAATTTTAAATGTTCGGCGATTTGATTATATTTTTCTTCAGCAGACAAATCATTTCCCCCTTAATTGGTCAGTGAACGGTTAAAAGGTTGAGTGGTATGAAATCCATCATCATATATGCAGAAGCTCACTACTTCGCCTATTGTTTCTTGTGGGTTCCATATAAGTTAAAAGTGTTTGGAGTTTACTCATCAAAAGAACGTTGTCCAATATGCTCTTTTATTTGTTCCATTTGACCTTTAAACATAATAGAAAGATTATTTAAGCTGGGTGGATTGATTTTCCAGTTATCAGGCTTCGAACCAGATTTGAACATTTCAACATGTTCTTTGGATAGGTACATAGGTATATCAACGATGTAATATAAATAAGGAAAAATGTGTTTGAACTAGTAAACACAAAATTAGTTATTCTTTACAGCAATATTTAGGGCTTTAATTATTCCTATATGTTCACTTTCATGGAAAGAAGCAAACGATAGAAGTTCGCCAATTGTCTCCAATTGTAATGGACCTACTGGTAATGGTTTGGAAACTTTTTCATCTAGTCTACCTGCAAACGTTTCTTTTACTCGATTGATTTGTTCCGTTAATAATGGAATGACTTCTTCAATTGTCGGTGGAGTAGTTTTCCATTCAGAGGGTCTTGTCCCCGTATTAAATAATTCCATATATCCATCAGGAAGGTTTGGTTTTTCACCTGCAAAATGAAAGACAATTCCCTCTACAGAAGAATAAATATGACCTAATTGCCAGCGAAGGTGATTTGGGAATCCATTTGGGATAATATCAGCATTTTCTTCATTAATGCCTTGTGCCACTTTTAATGTAATGTTACGTGCAAATTCAAATTGATCAAATAGCATTTTTTCGTTCATCCTTAAACACTCCTAATCTTATAATTTTTTATTTATTACACTAAATACGGTTTCAAGCTACCTTCTAAAGAACTTGTCCAACCGTGATTATGATTTTTAGCTGCTTCTTCACTAGGAAGATCAGTATGAGTAACAATTACTTCTGTTGAATCTTGTTTGTCATGGAAGTCGATGGTTACAGTTGTTACTGGGAAATCAGCTTCACCATTTTCCCATTTCCAAGTAAATACTAACTTTTCATTTGGGACGATTTCTAAATACTTGCCTGCTAGTACATGAGTTTCACCCTCTGGAGAATGCATAAGATATTTATAATTTCCATTTACTACGACGTCCATTTCTTCGATGGTTGTCGAAAAACCTGCTGGACCCCACCATTTTTCTAACTCTTTAGGGTTCGTCCATGCACTAAAAACTCTTTCTCTTTTAACAGGAAACGTATGATTTACCTGTAATGTAAAATCTTTTGCACTATTCATTGTGATCATTTTTGTTGCCTCCATTGTCATCTTCTGTACTTAATAAATATTTTTCTAAACTTGATAATTGATCTTCCCATAACGATCTTAAATCGTTAAGCCATTTTGTCGCACCAAATATCCCTTTTGGGAGTAGATAATAGTATTTATACCTTCCTTCCTTTCTGTAATTTACTAATCCAGCGTTTTCTAAAACCTTCATATGCTTTGAAAAAGCAGGCAAAGACATATTAAAAGGCTCTGCTAGCTTTTTAACTGTTTTTTCTCCTCTAGAAAGATCTTGTATGATGGCTCTTCTGGTTGGATCGGTTAGAACAGAAAATACTTGATCAAGATTATTTTTATCATAGTTAACCATGTGGTTAACTATAAAACATATTTATTTATAATGCAACCTCTAATAATAAATTGTTTCTGAATATCACCTATTTAACTCCTATAATTTTTCGATTTCCAAGATATTTTGATCTAATTTGTTCAACAAAAAAGCACCTCTCCATCTCGAAGAAGTGCTTTTTCAATAATTAAATTGCTTGATTGATTAATCAAAATAAACCGGTTCTTGAGGATTATGTAAATGCTTAAAAGCCATTTCAATTTGTGACTTTGTATTTCTTTCTATTGATAATGGTGGAAGTTCATTTTGAGCAAAAAAATCTACTGCACTCGTTTCAATTCCTACTTTTTGTTGTCCTCCAATTATTTCACATTGGATAAATATTTTATAAACGTGATAAGGAGAAGGTGGGTGCGGATAGCACTTTTTATCAAGCATCCCTATTATTTTAGTTGCTTTAACATCAAATCCAGATTCTTCTTTTACTTCTTTGACTGCAACTTCACTAGGAGATAAACCTATGTCTCCCCAACCGCCAGGTAACGACCAAGCACCATCTGTTTTTTCTTTAACCATTAAAATTTTTTTATCTCTAAAAACAACAGATCTAATATCAACTTTAGGAGTTGCATAGCCTGTTTCATTAGCAAATAAATCTTTTATTATTGTCTTATCCATAGCTGTTTGTTGCGCCATTATTTCAACGCTTATATTTCTTATCAATTCAAATCGTTCTAAGTCATATACATCTTTCGAATAGGTTAATCCTGCCTGTGCAATGGATTGAAGTTGTTTCGACCATTCAAGCCATTTAGATTCCAACTATCATCACCACCAATAAATATTTTCTCTAATTACTATATTTTCAATTAAAACGGATAAGTACATTATTCCACTAAGTCCGCTTTAGTAGTGTTACTACAATGACCCTTCAAATCATTAAATCTTGCATCTGATTGGTGAAGAACGGATATTCATGAATGCAATTTTTTATGTTCAAACATCATACAAAATATAAATATGACTAATAGTATGATTGTGATGAAAATTGATATTTCATATCCTGTCCTAAATAAATCTGAGTTCCAGTGTCCGAAATGGTCTTCCCCAAATACGTAGTATGCCAACGGATTTGAAACACTAAAACCGTCTCTTCCAGGGTAAGGTATTAAACTGTAATTATAGTTTTGTGCCAGCGCTGTATTAAACACAATTGACGTTAACAATAAAACAAGTACTGCCTTAGTGTATCTTTGGTTTTTATCTAATTTTTTATAAAAGAGGTAAATTAAAAGAATTGTTGGTAAGACGAACTTAAATATAATAAAAAACATATATAATAAACTCCTTTCTTTCCCCTCATAAGATTCTTCTAATCTAATTCGATATTACCTAAAATTATCCTTTTATTCCAACTAACATGCCCTTTAATTCCATTTGTTTAATAAAAAATAAAAAGACCGTCTAATGGTATTATCCCCTTTAAGTAGACAGTGTAAAAAGCCTATGATTTTATCATGGATGATGCACTACTACTTGGAGGGGATTTTTCTATGGCTGTAAAA
>NZ_JAAGVZ010000037.1 GCF_010882125.1 Peribacillus alkalitolerans
TTTTACAGCCATAGAAAAATCCCCTCCAAGTAGTAGTGCATCATCCATGATAAAATCATAGGCTTTTTACACTGTCTACTTAAAGGGGATAATACCAAAATACGGTCCTTGAACTATACATTCAAATCTCTTTTTTTATAAAAAACATAGGTTACAACCAAAAGTGATAGAATCAATATTACTGAAATGACTACAAAGATTACATCCAATCCGCCACCATACATTACATTTTTCGCTTCAAAATATTTAAATGGTGTTAAATACCGTAAGCCTTTAATGTTCTCGTTCAAATCCAAAACGATGGATAACAGATACGAAAGTAATAGGATTCCAGTAGCTACTGATGCAGCCGTTTTTGGTTTCTTTTTTACAGCAGCCAGTGCGCTGCCGATTACCATAAACAAGACCTGCATAATGAACATTGCCGCCATTAGGATGGCAATTTCACTATTAACGTCCTCACCATTGCTGTATTTCGCTAAAAGAATGATGGACGTAGCGAAGGTTGCGATATTAAAGATCACTATATTTGTGAAGGCTGCCAAAAGTTTAGCTGTGATGATTTTACTTCTAGATACTGGTTTTACAAATAAAAACTCAGATGTTTTATCCCGTTCTTCTTTGGCAATGATGGTTGCTCCGAGCATTACCGCATGAATGGTAGCCATTAAAAGTAAATAGAGAAATAGCATCCCATAGTAGCCACTAGCTTTAGTTAAATCCAAATCACTGAAACCCAATACAGCCCTCAGTGATTTCGGGATATCTTCCATCAAATCATTAATTGATTGGCCCGATGAAGAATACGCTTCATATTTAGTCATTCCTGATGCTACCATAAGGAAGACACCGATGCTCCAAAATATGAGCGATTTTCTATGAGACTTCAATTCTTTTAAAAATATATTCATGACCTAACCCCTCCATTTAGCTTTCCACAAGCAAAGCTAGCATTAAACAGCATGGATATCCTTCTTGTTATAGACCACATAACTAGTTGCAATGGCAAGAATAATGATTCCTGCACCAACCATCAAATATGCTGCTTCATAGCTGGAATGTTTAATGATATAGGCGGTGTCGAAATATTTAAAAGGCGAAAAATAACGTTTCACTTCATCATTTGTCGTATCACTGAACATTCCCACAAAGTAGAATGCAAAGACGGTAGCAAGAGAGACGGTTAGCACGGATTTAATCTTTTGGACCATAACGGAAATGATAATTCCTAAAGCAAGGAATATCAGTTGAATGAAAAAGATGGTAAGTGAAAGCAATAAGAAGATTTTTAAGCTAAAATCTTCTGTCTTGACTTGGAATGCAATTAAGCTTGCTGCTGCGAAATAAATCATATTGGTAATGATGATAGAAACTAAAGCTGCCAATAATTTGCCTGTCAATATTTGAGTACGGGTAACAGGCTTCGTTAGCAAAAAGTCTGCCGTTTTCTCACGAACTTCCTTGCTGACAATAGATGTGCCGAGATTCATTGCCTGGATCGCTGCGCAAAGAGTAATAAATGATAATGGGAAGCTATAGAACCCTAGAATAGTAAAGAAATTTTCTTGATTAAACCCGAGTGCATTTCTTATCGCCTCCGGATAACTTTCTAATATTTTAATAAAATCATCTGCATCCTTAGCAAATGAAGAATACATCGACATAAAAATGACGATGATCGCAATTAAAGAAAGCGACCATATGATCGTAGACTTACGATAAGCCTTCAATTCATGCATAAAAATATTCATAGTTTCCTAGGCCTCCTTTTCGTAATAATGCATAAAGATCTCCTCAAGGTCCGGCTCCTCAATCCACAGATTCACGATTTCCATTTCAGCGATTTTTTTCATCACTGTATTGATATTCCCTTTAAATAAAAAGCTGGTTACATTATTGTTAACCTCTAAATTATTTACTCCCGTCAAATTGAAATAATTTTGGTCAGGCTGTGATTTCGTTTCAATTTTGAATTTTTTATAGGTGTTTTCTTGTAACGTACTAATTTTTTCAACGGTAACAATTTTACCCTCTTTGATAATGGCGACCCGATTACATAATCGTTGTACCTCACTTAAAATGTGGGATGAAAATAGTATGGTAGCGCCTTTTTTATTTTCTTCCTCAAGCAATTCAAAGAATTTTTGTTGCATCAGAGGATCGAGCCCACTCGTAGGTTCATCAAGAATGATTAGCTTCGGCTCATGAAGTAGCCCTTGAACAATTCCGACCTTCTTTTTGTTTCCTAAAGAAAGATCATCGATTTTTTTATTAAGATCCAGGTCCATAATTTCAGCCAAGTCTTTGATTCTCTTGCTGCAATCCTTTTTATAAAAGCTGGCTGAGTATTTTAATAGGTCCTTTACCTTCATATTGTCATAGTAAAAAACTTCAGATGGTAAGTAGCCGATTTCCTTTTTTATCTCGGGAGCAAATTGAATACAGTCTTTCCCAAAAATCGTGGCACTGCCGCTCGTTGGATAGATCAGGGATAATAGTGTGCGGATCGTTGTCGACTTCCCAGCTCCATTTGGCCCAATAAACCCGAAAATTTCACCTTGTTCCACATTAAAACTAATATCAGAAATTCCTCTTGCCTTGCCGTACGTTTTGGTTAGATTGTTAATTTCTATTACGTTCATTTAAAATACCCTCCCTTTTTCTCTTCAATCAGTTTGGAAATGACCAATTTTGTATTGGATTGAACATCTAATTATTCGTATAAAGAGCTTCTTAGAATATCCAGGTATTCTTCCATTTCTGCCATGATCTCCATGTTATCGATATCCTCCCAGGCTAGAGACAATGCTTTTTCTTGCATTTGAAAGGCGAATCCTTCCACTGTCCAATTAATAATGTTGATGGCCTTTTTTACATCTATCCCTTTCTTAAATTTAGAAAGATCAATATCAGAAAATAATTTAGTCATGGAGCTTTCTAACAATTCCTTCGCTTTGCGGTCTATATCCATTTTCACTGCAGGAGAGGTGTCTTTATAGATCGACTTAACGAAATTAAACATTTCAGGATAAACTTGATATATTTCAATTTTCAGCATGCTGATTTGTCGATAACGGACAAAAATATCTTTTTCATCCCAATTAATTCTTTCCATAATTTTTTCCATCAGAACTTCAATCGTATGATCATACAGGAATAAAAATAATTGTTTTTTATTTTGGAAATAATGGAATAACAACCCTTTTGATATTTCTGCTTCCTTGACGATTTCATTGGTCGATGCATTATCATATCCCTTCAGGGCAAATTCCTTCATAGCAGCATTTAGTATTCGGTCTTGTTTTTCCTTATCCAGGTTCATAAACTTTGAAAACATAGGGGCAGCCCTCTTTTCTTTTAACTTAAAATTCCCTTTGACCACATCGGTCAATCACATTGTACTCCCGTTGACCTCTCTGGTCAATAGTGGTCAAGCTATATTTTTCACAAAAAAATAAATGGTTTTATTTGTAGCTTTGGAGTAATGGTTGAACAAATTGATAACAAAAAAAGAGCGTGTTTTGATTAAATAATTAATCAAAAACACGCTCTTACTTATTCAATTAATTTATACTTTCTTAGGTTTTGAATAATTATATTCACTACCCGTTTCTATCCCTTTTTCCTTCATAAATTCAAGGACGGTTTGGCTTGAAGCAACTCCTCCACGAGCTCCCAAAATGGTAACAGCTCGAGCTGCGGCAGCATTGGCAAAATTGGCTACCATTCTTAGATCATCGCATTTATTCATGGCAAACATAAAGGAGCTACAAAAGGTATCACCTGCGCCGGTAACATCGACCACATCAACTGATATTCCGGGTACATGA
Organism: Peribacillus alkalitolerans; assembly: GCF_010882125.1. Taxonomy (GTDB): domain Bacteria; phylum Bacillota; class Bacilli; order Bacillales; family DSM-1321; genus Bacillus_BN; species Bacillus_BN alkalitolerans. The sequence continues at coordinate 3,831 of NZ_JAAGVZ010000037.1, forward strand.
ATTTTCTGATCTTTCGTGTAAACCAGACAGCCTTCTTCAGCTAATGTAACAACTACTATTTCTGTTCCATAGCTCAGTAAGCGTGACACTGCTTCCTCATAGGTTGCTCCGTTTCGATACACATCAAATCCAACTTTATTGAAAAATGCAATATCCATTTCTTCAAAGAAAATTTCGTCTCCTGCCTCGATGTTAACTACATCAAGATCACAAACAATCTTTGTACCTGATTCTCTAATCTTTTTAATAATATCAATTGCATTCATATTACCACAGCGCAATGGTCTAATTTCTACTATTGTAGTGTATACATACTTAGCTCGACACATGGCGTCGAGAATCTCTGGAGTAATCTCTATTTTCTGTATACCTAAAGTAGGTATAAATAAAGTATGATCATCCTCCGCTAGGATAATAATATTTTTTGCATCCGGAAGTGTATCGTCATATAAAACATAGCTAGTATCAATGCCTTGCTTTCGTAAATCCTCACATAGCATTTGTGTAATATTTCCACTATTGAGCAGTGAAAGAAAATAGACAGATTCGTTATAGGCAGTATACACACTAGCTGCATTGGCTATGCTTCCACCCATTTGAGGTGGCAATGTCTCAACAAGTACTTTTTCTCTGATATTTGGCCAGTATGGTGCTCTATAGTATTCGTCAAGTGCAACATCTCCAACGAAAAATGAATAGTCTTTATTCATAAATAAACCTCCGTGATCTTTTGCCCACCTTGGAAAAATGAGAGATATTAAGTTTAGGATTAGCTTTTGCCGTAAGAAAAAACAAGATTTCTACTTCCGTTTGCTCCATTCCCATTCAATAAATATCTCTGCTTAATTACTTTTGCATTTTTCCTTTTCTCGGCATTTTTCTAACTCGCTAATAAAATGTTTCACATGTTCAACACTTACGTTCCCATCATCTTTATAAGTATCCTTCAGATAGCTGCCTATAATTGCTGCATCAGCAAGAGCAAGTTGTGCATCACAATTTTCAGCAGTTAATCCCGCACCAACGACCAATGGGAAATCATCACCAATAATTGAGCGAAACTCTTTAATTTTATCCAAATCCGTTTCCATGCCTGTCCCGTTGCCTGTCACCACGATCCCATCACATCTGCTCATACCGATTTTTAAGTCTTCTTCTAAAGATCTTTCGGATAAATATGGCTGATATTTAAATCTGACTCCTCCAAGGACATAAGCATTGGTTTGTTGGCGCATGTTTTGAATAAAATGATGAAATTCCGCATCATCTTCCACCTTTAAGTGTCCTGCAACCGAATCCAACTGAATAAACTTAGCCTCATATTTCATGGCGAGCTCAAAAGCTTTTTTGTCGTCGTCAAGAACATTGATGCCGTAAATGATATGATTTCGTTCTTTACTAATATATTTCAGCACTTCTTCCACATCTTCTGGGCTGCCAAAATAGTTTTCTATGATTACAGCATCGATCCCATTTTCTATTAATCGATCTATTTCAGTTTTAGCAATTGCCAGCTTTTCCTCGCTACTTTCACCTTTTAGATGAATCATTGCTAATATAGGCTTTTCCGTTTTGAATAATTCTAGAAATCTACTTTTTTCAGAACACATATACTTCCACCTCAAAAATGATTTTTACCCTTATCTAAAATGAACCTCATTTATAAACTCTTTTTCACTGACAAAACTTTATTCGTTAATAATTCCACAAGCTCATTTCTGAATAAGACATCACTACCTATTCCTAGGTCATGAGCTAGCTCAGCGATTTGAGTCTTCTTTATCTTTGCTTGTTTTACAACATCCTGATTCCAAAATATTTCTCTAGCAGTACCATCTGCAATGATCCGCTTATTAGCCATGGCTACTACTCTTGAAAAATGATCAGCAACAAACTCCATATCATGAGTGATCGTAATCACACTCTTTCCTTCATCCCTCAGAGCATCCATTAGAGTTGTAAGTGTTTTTATGCCATTCAAATCCTGCCCCGCAGTCGGTTCATCCAAAATAAGATAAGGTGTTTCAATTGCTAAAATAGCCGCAACGGATATAAACTTCCTCGTTGAATACGGAACATCATATGGATTCATGTCTAAATAATCTCTAATGCCTGTTAATTCAACAGCTCGATCGACACGACGATCAATCTCTTTTTGGTCAAGCTTTAGATAGTGCAGCATGAATTCAATTTCTTTCTTTACATTACTATTAAATATTTGATCATCGGGATTTTGAAACACATACCCCACTTGAGCGGATATACGAGCAGTTGTATTTTCTTTTGTATTCATTCCATTAACGAGAACATCGCCTTTTGTTGGTTTATTCAAACCATTCATAAGCTTTACTGCAGTTGTCTTTCCTGCTCCATTCTGACCGACAATTGCTACTCTTTCTCCACTTTCTATGGTGAGATGAAGATTTTCGTTGGCAATATAACCGTTTGGGTATGCAAAGGTTACATCTTTTAACTCTATGGCTCCCATTTACAATCCCATCCTCTTCATAATTTGTTCTTTCGCTTGTGACTTGGTAATCGTTATATATTCAAAAGGCTTATGTAGCCTCTTCATTTCATGACTCAACAGTGCAACTTGGGGAAAGGCTGCCCCCCTCGACAATAATTCAGTATTTGAAAAAACCTCTGAAGGTGTCCCACTATAGACCATTTGTCCTTTTTCCATGACGATCACCTCATCAGAATACTCAGCAATTAAATCCACTTTATGCTCCACTAATAAAATCGTTTTCCCCTGAGCTTTCAACATATTAATAATCTCAAATACATCGGAGGTCGTCTCCGGATCAAGCTGAGAAGTAGGTTCGTCAATAACAAGGATGTCATTATTCATTGCAATAATAGAAGCAAAAGCGACTCTTTGACGTTGGCCACCTGATAGATTATTAGGATTTTTCTTGATTAAGTCCTCAATTTTCAATAGTTTTACGACGTCGATCACTCTGTCAATCATCTCATCTTTTTCAACACTGAGGTTTTCAAGTCCTAAGGCAATTTCTTCTAAAACAGTCTCCTTCACACCACTTATTTGAGTAAAAGGATTTTGAAAAATATAGCCGATTTTTGTGGATAATAATTGGCTGTCCCAATCACGAACATCCGTACCCTCAATAAGAACCTCTCCTGTAAGATCACCTTGGTAAAAGTTTGGAATAAGTCCTCGGACAAGGTTACAAAGGGTGGTTTTCCCTCCACTATTTGAACCGATAATTCCATAAAACTTTCCTTTTTCAAAGGTAAAATTAAAATCTTTGAGAGCAAACGATTCACTAAGAGGATATTTATACGAAACATTTTTTAGTTCGATACCATTCATTAAAATATCCTCCAAATGATAAACAGAATAAGCGCAAGATTTACTGATACAACAAGAGTTTTCTCCCAAACAGGAACATTTCGAAGTTCACTCATATGCGTATTTTTTGCAGGTGCGGAAAATGCTCTTGCATCCATTGCAATCGCTTTTTCTTCCGTACTAGTAATGGCTCCTAAAACAAGCGGCCCCATTATCGGCATAAAAGCTTTAACTCGCTGTAAGATCGATCCTTCAGTTTCAATCCCTCTTGCTCTCTGTGAATCCATAATAAGCTTTGCCCTATCCCCAAGATCAATAATCGACTGGAAGGAAGCTAGAATAATATAAGACGTAGAGTGTGGTGCACCTAGTTTTTCGAGGGCATACATTAAATCCTTAGCCCTTGTGACAAGACTATATAATACAATCGAACCACATATCGAAACGACTAATGTTGAAAACCAAATACCCTGATTGATCCCCTCTTGCGTAATCGTAAATAGCCAAAACTGATATAATGGAGTCTCTCCAGGGACAAACATTGCTCTCATAATGAACAGCAAAGAACCAATTAACAAACCTAATTTTAGATACAGCTTGGCAAAAGGTTTTATACGACCAGCAAGGGCAGCTAAAAGAAAATAAAATGCAATGATACTAACGCTCACTAGCCAATTTTTCGAAATGATTGAAACAATGGCAATTGCAATAACGATATTTAACTTGGTTAATGGATTAAGATCCAAAAACCAATTGCCTGTTAGCTGTGGTTTTTTAAATGAATAGATAAATTCATAATCCATATGTATCTCTCCTTCCAAAAGAAAAAGTGAGACTAGCTGTAGGAGTTTTCTTCATTCCCCCATAGATTAGTTCACCTATAAGACTTTGAAGGGGCAGTTACCACCCTATGGACTTCATCTAATTAATGAAGCGGGGATAACTGCCCGTAATGATGGAATCCATGATCCCACTATTATTTGTTAATGAAAATTCCACCTTGCGGAAGCTTCACTAAAGTTCTCATTGGAATACTCTTAAGAATGAGATAAACAATAAAAAGCGTTGGTATTTTGTCTAACAAATCAGCAAACAGCTCGGACATAAACGCACCTGCCTCGACTGAAAAACCCATTGTCATCAGCATGCCAGTAATCATTCCTGTTGTACCTGCACCTAGTCCCCCAAACATTAGAATCGTAATTGTTGCACCTAGTCCGCCTCCAATAACGGCAAATCCTATTGACGCAACAATGGTTTTCCATAAACTTTTAAAGATTCCCCGTTTCGCTAAGAAACCAGCTAGTAGCCCGAATAGGATATTTAGCCATATATAAGCCAGTGTGGTTGGATTAGTTATTGAAATCGTTAAATTTGTAATGGCACCTACAACCGCACCTGGAATTCCGCCACAAAGGGCACCTACAACAATTGTACCGATTGAATCAAGATACAATGGGAGCTTTAACAATAAAACAATCTGACCTCCGATAAAGTTGACTGCAATACCGATAGGAATTAAAAAAACGGTCAATTTAAACGAATTTTTCATTAATTCTTCCTCCTTGTCTATTCATTACAGACATATCCGACCCTTGATTACGGTTTCTATGATGTCATCTTTCATCACGGGGAAATATCTGTTTACTAGGTTACTTTTTTACCAAATTTAAAATAATAGAAAATAATGATTAATTTAGTTCGGTCATAATATTAAATTCAAGATTTGGAGCATAAATGATCTTTACTCTCTCAATTTCTATGTTATTTTGGTCAAAAATACTTCCTTCCGCCTTCAATAGCGCATGTTCATCTTCATGAACCTGCAATATTTCCCTCGTCTGCTCATCAATGGATACAGGTGAAAGGGCAATTTCTGTGCGTTTCGGAAAAATTTGATATTTTTCTCTAAGTATTTGATAGAGAGACTCTTTTTCAAAGTCATATTGATCCAGCCCAGGAAATAAGCTGACCGGGAGTAATGAAGTATCTATCATTAGATAAGTAGTGGTGTCTTCTTTTTTGACCCCTCTAGCTCGAACCAATTTATAGAAACTTTTCCCTTCCAATAACACGATACATTGCTCTAATACTTTTGAAACACCCACTTCATTCCGGATATTTAAATAATCCGTAAATCCACCGAAATTTGTAATACTGTACTTTAATGGCCTCAACAGAACGAGAGTTCCTTTCCCACGCACTTGTTGGACCAAACCATCATTAACCAATAAAGAAATGGCATTTCTTACAGTTCCTCTTGTCGTTTGAAACGTTTTCATAACTTCTGTCTCAGAAGGTATGAATTCCCCTTGCTTGTATTCCCCGTTTAATATCTGTTCTCGTAGATGTCGATACAATTGGACATATAGAGGAATATAATCATTTTTATCCAGCAACAGTTGACCCCCCTTGTAGTTAAACAGTTATCCACTTATGTGTACAAGTTGATTTTAACAAAACACCTTTTATTTCGTCAATCAATTTTTAAACTTATTTTATAATTCTGACTATTTGTTAGTCTTGCTGAAACAATGCCCATTCTATTTAAGGAAAGAGTTTCGGAGGATTCTAGTACGGGAATTCAGCTTCATAACTGCAATGATCTAGTTATTTACCTAAGGTATGGTTCAGCTAGCTTAATGTTATAACAATAGCTATATAATCTATAATCAATCTGGTCCGAATGTGGAAGATCTAAATTATATTAATAAATTTTTTTATACTAATTCATTTTCACTAGGTTGTCTTTCTTTCTATTGAACCCTATCAAATATTTTTGCAATCTAGAAGGTGTCATCCGTATTTACAGCTTAATTAATCCGTTACAAGAAACGAAAAAAGGCAACGCCCAGAGGGTTAGTTGCCTTTCATTAATATGATTTGCGATCTACACTTCACATGACATACTGTAGATCAATTTATTAAACTACCTCATTCATTTTTATAAACATAGAGCTTCTCATTTTTATCTACCTTCCTCAACTCCTGAGAAAGCACCCCAGACATACTCATCGCACCACTTGCGTCATGGCCCAATTCCCATATCATCATTCCACCAAAACCATTATTCAGTGCAAGCTTAGTCTTCTTCTGCATGGTTGGCACACCGTTATAATGATAGGTCGTTCCATTCATGGCAACGATGTCCTTTTTAGAGTTAGCAGGATTGTTTTTCACAATCGCTGCATACGAGACTTGCTTGATGTTCACGTTTTCAGGCTGGGCATAGAATGGCACGCCTAAAACGAGCTTTTGTTTGGAAATGTTGTTTTGATCAAACAACTGTGACCAGTAATTCACCACATTTTCAGTAAATGGATAGGGTGAAAGATTCGCTGCATTGTAGCTTCCGTCCCATTGACCATCGTAGGCCATGATGTTGACATGGTCGACGTAGTTGAACATCTGTGGTTCGAATACGACATAACCTACTTCCGTTCCTGTGACACTATGGATCTTAGAATAGACCGCGATGGAAAGCTCTTTCTTTTTAGCATGCAGCTTTTCACCTAATCCTTTTGTGAAAGCAGCTAGATTTTTCGCATCTTCCTTTGATTTTGGATGTTCGAAATCGATGTCGATTCCGTCTAGTTTTTCTTGGTCTGCTATCTTAGTGAGTTCATTGATTAATCTAGTTCGGGATGAAGGATTCGAGATAGCGCTCTTGAAATATTTATACGATTCCCCACCATTGATGTGATACCATCCACCTATTGCTAGAATCGCTTTCGTTTTTTGCTGATGTGCCCTTTTGACCATGGATCGTAGGTTAGTCTTTGCTTGGTCTCCATTTAATAATAAACGGCCATCATTCGTTGGATGAGCGAATGAAAAAATCACATGAGTCAGCTTGGAATAATCAACTGTAGCAGGATCTCGAAAATCCTGGACATAGCCGATTAGCACTTTGGATGGTGCCTTTTCTACCTTTGGCATTATCTTCGGAACTAGTTTTTTTATCGATTTAGGTGCTACTCTAGCTTCTATTGATTGATTCATACGTTCTTGCTTTGATTTATGGGATGAATATAATCCCCCTGTATAAAACCCTCCTACGAAAATAAGCACAGCAATCATAAGGAGGAGGAAACGGTTCTTTATCATGATCAGCATTCCTCTCATAATCTAGTAGTCTCCTAAAATAGTAACAAAAAACGACTAGTGTGAGAGGTGGTAATATAAACCTATACTACTATATTGGTATTGGTATTGATTTTTTGAATCCTAATTTCTTCAATATTTTTATAAGGAATCAATTCGAATTATATGTTCATTTTTTCATTGCTGATAGCGAATTGGAATCCTTTACTGATCTATGCAGTGGATAAAACAAAAAACTTGAAGACCACGATAAAGTCTTCAAGGTGATATCCTCTTTAGTTCAAAAAAAGTAACGAAACTATTCTTGAAATAAATATGGAGAAGAGGATTTAAGTAAACTTTCTACTCCACCAGGATGATAAGGCATTAACTCATTTGCTGTATGCAAATCAACCCATTTTATTTCTGAGATTTCTTCTCTATCTTGAATTGCATATTCACCATCTATGATTTTAGCTTTAAATGTTATAAATATGGTGTGATGTCCTTTTTCCTTTTTCCTTAAAAAAGGATTCATTAACCGCCACAATCTTACCCGTTTCTTCTTTTGCTTCACGAATCATAGCCTGTTTTAATGTTTCCCCTTGTTCAACTTTACCACCTGGTAAAGTCCATCCCTGCCCTTGGTTATTAACCATTAAGACTTTTTTTTCATCTTCTTTATATATAAATGCGTACACTACATCTACCCTTATCATTTCTTTCTATCACTCCAAAGGTTTTTAAAGTTTAATTTTCTAAAATTATAACAAAAATGTTTTCGAATTAACCTGCCCTTTCGTAATAAAAGGTGCCAGACACCAAACAACCTTTGGCACCTGACACTTTAATCCCTCAACGGATATTTATTTATTATTTAGTTCTTCTTTTAATATCTCAATATCATCTCTAAGCATATTTGAAAAATGCTTTTTACTGGACATGATCCAACCATATTGAAGGGTCAATTCCTCGTAATCCTCAATGACACCGTTTTAGCAACTTCGATTAGATACTCTAATTCTTTTACTATTTAAAGCTTATCTATTATTAACTTCATACGCTGTTCTAACTCCTGCTTCAATTGCGCCTTGTATCCAACCTGGTGTAGTAGATGAATGTGATCCTGCGAAATGAATTCTCCCTTCTGGTGTACTAATATATTGACCTAATTCTTTTATTTGGTCGGGTTTAAACATGACAAATGCTCCTCCATAATAAGGAAACTCCGACCAATTATGTGAATATCCAATTAAAAACTCTGAAAACACTTGATCTCCAAATATATATGAGAGATCATTCAAAGCAATTTTTATCCGTTCTGCTTGTGTCATATTATCCCAGATACTAGAATCGTCTTCCCATGTGTAGCTAGCTAACATAATCCCTGTACTGTCCGATGCCTCTTGACCATGACTTGGAAAATATGCAAACTTGATTGGTAAATCGGTTGTTATTTTCCCACCATATAACCCATACTTTTCCCAAAATCTAGTTTTAAATTGAAGTCCTATTTTGGTTGAATTTGCATAATGTATCTTTCTAATAACTTTCCTCTTGTCATATGAAATAGACTCAAAAGGAAGTAAATCTACGAAATTCAATAAAGTAAAAGGAATTGTTGAGATAACAAAGTCGCTTGTAAGTTGATGCTCAGTATTAAGTATTTGATTTTCTGTATAGATTGTTACGTTTGATTCTTGTTGCATAATTTTTTTTACTCTTTGATTCGTAATAATATCGTCTTTTAGTTGTGGTAAAAATCCATTAATAAGATGATCAGTACCCCCTGAAATTTCATAAAATTTTAGGTTCTTTGTAAGGAGTACTAAAACTTCTCTTAATATTGCAGTAAATGCAAGTTCAGAAAACCCTTCTAATCCGACCATCGTTTCAATCATATCGATTGCTTCAGCTGATAAGGATACACCCACAGGGTTATATTTTAAAAAGTTAGCCATTGAATAATGATCATACATATTAATAACTATATCCCAATTTTTTTCAGGATCTTGGTTTATAAAATCAATAACTGGACCAACTGCTAATAATAGTAACTCTGTTGCAGTTTTTCCTTTTTCACTTGGGTAGACTTTAAACATTAATTGGTCTGGGTTTATTTCATAATTTTTTTCATTTGTTAATACATTATTGATAAAAATCAGATCATTAGGGGTGCTATTAATAAATTCATTTACTTGTATATCAAATTTTTTTATATATTCCATAACTAAATAGTGAATTGAAGGTATACGCATTGCACCAAGATCTATATATTGATCATTAATAAAAGGTTCCCTTTTTGTGTAAATTCTCCCACCTATTCTGTTATTTGCTTCTATGATGGTAACGTGATGTCCAGCTTCTTTTAAGAGTGATGCAGCAACTAAACCTGATATCCCTGCACCTATAACGGTTACATTCTTAGGTGAATTCGTTTTTTGTAACCCATTTTGGATTATGTAAATCATTTGATCCTTTGAAAGTAGTAATTTTTGAATCATAGTTATCACCTCTTCTTACAAAAAATAACTATCAATTAATTGTTATTCGATTGTAAGTTGAAATAGAATTTTAACTTGGATTTATTTCATAATCAAGGTTTAAAAGCAAATACTAATTCAACGAACCTGCCTGTATCCTCTATCGAAGCATTTAATTATTTTCAAAATAAAAGAGCGATTATCCTTCTGGATTATCGCCCTTTGTAATTGATACTCCTATTAATATAAGTTCATTAACCCCCTCTGGGTACGAGGAAATCTAAAGGGATTTTACATTATCTTTTAGGGTCTATTAAAAACTCTGATAAGTAGAGATAATATATACTATGTTATAAGAGCTAAGTTTTTCATTATACTTTGGAAATGTGTCTTTATAGTATTCTCCCATTCAAAGCCCCAGGATCAGAACAAAAAATAAGAGCTGCATAACAGCTCTGTTATTCAGCTCTAGCCCCCGTAGTTCAAGAAGTGATTCATATTTACAGCAAAAAGTCTCTATTTCAAATATAAAAAAGAATTCCGAATCCAGAATAACAATAATCCATCATTCACACAATTTTTGTTTAATAAAAATCCTTAACTAAAGTATTTGATTTCTCTATAACTTTCTGGATTTTTTTCCATATTTACTCTAACTATTCATATTTATTGGATGAATTAGTGATAATAATCAAGAGGTGAAAAAATGGAAAAGGATAATTTAAAACTTACATCCTCCGAAATAGGAACACTTTGGGGAGAGTATGTAAACGGTACAATGGCTGATATTGTAAATAAGTATATGTTTTCTATTATTGAAGACGAATCAATAAAAATAGTTTTTGAAGAAGCCATTAAGATCTTCGAAAAGCAAAAGAAACAGCTTGTTTACTTTATTGAGAAAGAGGGATTTCCTGTTCCCATAGGATTTACTGAGTCCGACCTTAATAAAAGTGCAGAGAGATTGTTTTCTGACACATTCTGCTTAAATTATTTGCATATAATGACTTTACATGGTTTGTTAGGTCACTCAACTGCATTAAGTGTTTCTGTCAGAAGAGATCTTCGGGATTTTTACGATTCATGTGATAATGATGCGAAAAAAATGTACCATTTGACCATTGAGTTATTGCTAGAAAAAGGAAAATTCCAAAGAGACCCCTATTTCTATCCTAACGATAGCCCTGAATTTATTTCTTCCCCAGATTTTACTGATGGATTCTTCGGAAAAGGTAGACTATTATCTGCGACTGAAATCATAAGTATTTCTTTTAACCTTAAAAAGAGTATAATGGCTAAGGCCCTTTCTATCGGATTCAGTCAAGTCACTAAATCAAAAGAGTTAAGAGAGTTCTTGGAGGACTCTGAAAAAACGTCTGATAAACAAATACAAGCTTTTTCGAAAATTTTGCACAAGGATAATTTGCCAATTCCAATGTCGTGGGAATCAGAGATTACAACGGCTAAAACCTCTCCCTTTTCGGATAAATTACTGATGTACCATATTGGCTTTTTGGCTCAAACTGCACAAATATATCATGGAACAGGTCTAGCATCAGCTATGCGAACAGACCTTGTAGCAGCTTATGAAACAGCCATTCTAAAAAATCTTGTAGTAACCAAAAGATGGTTTGATATTATGATGAAAAACAAGTGGTTAGAACAGCCACCGCTTGCTCCAAACAGAAAAGAAACTGCACAAGATCAATAAAATACACCCCTCTTGAGAGGGGTGTATTAATAATTTAGCTTCTAAATCTAATAGATTATTCCATTGTAAAATCATTATTTCCCTATTCAAGTATCATGCCCCCTATAGTTCCATAAGTACATGCTTTGTTCAACTCTTCCACTCAGTCAACTAAATAAGAAAACTTGAGAAAATAATATTTATTCAAAGGAAAAAACCTCCTTTATGTCGAAAATAATAAACAAAGGGGATGACCCAATGAATAAAGTTGTATTATTAAAAAAACTACACTATGCCAGTCGAGGTAATTTGTTTTCAACAGAGATTCCTAAGGCTACAAATGAAGACGTAAAAAAGATTGAAGAATTGGTTGAAGAATTAGTAAGTGAAGGAAAAATCAAGTTAAGAGAATTTATTCTACGAGAACACTCAGTTTATTTACAAGGTATAATTAAGTATGCATCCGAATAATCGGGTGCTTTATTGTGGGTGAAACACAACGGTCATCAAAGTATTTAATTTATCAATCCCGTTGTCACAACCTCCTTACTTTGCCCCTGGTTCAATAAAACCCTAACAGTAATTAGGTCATCTCTTAGTAACCTTTGGCACTCCAATACTTAAATTTCCCTATAGAAAAACCTCAACTAATTCAACCTTTGTTTCTTCACATTCAACTAACCTGTATCTTTTGTGCATTAAGAAAAAGCCGCCAAGCATGGCAGCTGGATCTTCTACTTATGCACCCATTAGTTTTCCAATTATCTGTTCTTCTATATTAAAGTATTATTGTACGTTGAATTAATGATTATTTTTCATTTCTATAATCAGAGCTTCAATCTGTTCTTGTGAAAGTTGCTTCCGTTCAATCTCCACATCTCTGCCGCCGCCAATCCAAACTAGATCATCATGATTTGATAAAGGTTTTCTTCCTCTTGGTACGGATTCTGTGTACTTTTCCCACACACCATTAATCTTAGCAAGTGAAACATCACCTCTTTTCATTATCAAACCAGCTATACTTTTCGGCATCATCAAACCACTTATACATTGTTTTTTTGAGAAATAAAAATCTTCTTCCATTTATTCATCTCCTTAATAGTTAATAGTATATGTAAATTTCGTCATTAACCATTTATGAATTTACTTCTTTCTTGTTTAACTAAAAGACTGGTTTGTCATATAAGAGAATAATTTAAAAGAAGGAAAAAGGATTTTTTTCCAGAATCTTTTATCGAGGAAAATTAAATGAAGGGGTGGATTTGGGTGGAACAAACTATTTTTCAACATATGGATACAGTTCGTCAAATCACTTTAAAATCGATTAAGAAAATCCCTGAGAAGATTGCGGATATCGTCCCAAATGGGTTAAATAATAACATTCGCTGGAACTGTGGTCATATTGCCTTCGTACAAGAAAAACTCGTATTTGGATCACTTAATGAAGAGATGAAGCTTCCTAAGAATTATGAAGAATTATTTGCAGGTGGGACCAAGCCAAGTGAATGGAATGAAACTCCTCCATCGTTGGAAGAGATTGAAGCCGTCCTGACTGAACAAAGTTCCAGAATTAAAGTATTCCTTCCAGGACGTTTCCATGAAAAACTTCCAACACCCTTTACGAACCGTGCGGGCATAACGTTTCATACCGTGGGTGAGACCTTTTTGTTTAGTTTTTACCATGAGGCTTTACATATGGATACCATTAAGCATATTTATAAATCAATCAGGTCTAATTAATGAAGAAAGGCGATTTGAATTCTATCAGTTTTCAAATCGTCTTTTTTATCTCTATTCTAAAAAGTGCTACTCAAAAATTCAGTAGTCCGTTCTTATTTTGTCTTTAGATAATTGTCTACTAGGTTTGGAACCCTAATGAAAACCTCTAATATACCCTTCGCTCTCGCATTTTTTTCATGCACTTCACCTTGGTAATCCTTCACTTTCAATAGATTTACCTTTCCCTTTTCAAAATTTACCCTTCACTTTTATTGAAAAACTGATTTATTTCCACTTTTCGATCCACTTATTCATCCATAAAGGAACTTATCCATCTTACTTTCTGTATTCCCTTCACTTTTCAATCCAATAAACATTTTTCATAAAAAAGAAAAAAAGACTGTAGAGAATAGGCATTTCCTCTACAATCTTTGCTGTTCAATTTACATTTTTTTGGACTTTTATGATTATTTTAGTCGGGAAATTCCACGTTTTGTATAAAAAATAATTACGATCAGAAAATTCCACAGTTTTGGAATCAAGGCTTGCTTATACTTCACTTACTTTATCAGAGTAAACCCCTACCTAGAGATCCCCAACTTTATCAACCAATTTTATTGAAAGATAGACACTTGCAGCTCCAATGAGACAAAGTCCTACTTTCACGATTTCAGGATTAAGATCAATATTCAGAAGGTAGAAGAAGTTTTGAAATTGCATTAGAAATATCGCACAAAGGACTGCCGGTACTGTTGCTCTTTTCCATATACCGAAGAAGTATAGTGGGATTAAACTAATCAGTGTAATCATGAAGGTATGACCAATCATCTTTCTAAAAAACGTTGTTACATCCACAATAGTTGGCTGCCCATTAATAATATGAAAGATCTGATCTAGTAAATAGGTTGTTATTCCGGTCAGTAAAAAGGAGACTATCGTACAACAGAAAACAAAAATGGCGATAAAAAGAACTTTTGCCGTCACTAATTTTTTTCGGCTTATTGGATATCCGTAGGAAAGAGAGATCGTTCTATTTTTAAATTCATCAATTACAACCTGATTAATAAGAGATGCCCCAAAAAGAACAAATCCCATATGCATGGATAAAATAAGTTGTATGATTTGTGAATAGCTATCACCAAAATCTTGACTGACCATTTTAATAAAAAATGTTGGCAAAAACATTAGAATTCCTACATATATCATTATTTCACTAATAACCACTTTTTGTTTTAATTTCTTCCATTCAAGCTTCATCAATTTAACCAACTTTACCACCTCCATGAATTTGTTGATAAAAATAGTCTTCTAATGAACTAATATGCTTTTGAATTTCCTCAACTTCAATACCATGTAGAATCAATGTTTTTGAAATTTCACTTTGAGGCAAAGTAAGATCATAAATGCGAATTCGATTTTCTTTGATAATTTTAATGTTAGAAATTTGAAGTTCAGAATCAAGTAAATATACGGATTTTTGAGCATCCTTTGTGACAATTTCGATATACTCCGTTCGTTGTTTACTAATATCGGCTAACGTCACTTCATTGACAAGTTTCCCATCCTTTATGACACCAATTCTGTCAGCTACCTGTTCGATTTCCCCTAAAATATGACTGGATAGAAGAAACGTAATCCCATATTCCCTATTTAACATCCGAATCAATTCTCTCATATCTTTTATTCCAATTGGATCAAGTCCATTTGTAGGTTCATCTAAAATAATCAGTTCAGGCTTTGTAATGATTGCTCGCGCTATTCCAAGTCGTTGCTTCATACCAAGTGAAAAGTCTTTTACAATCTTTTCTTCAATTCCTGTTAATTGAACCAAATCCAAAGCCTGAATAATGGCTTTTTGATCATAGAACCCTAAATATTCACAGTGAAGCTGAAGATTCTCCATAGCTGTTAAATGTTCAAAGAAGATCGGATATTCAATAATACTTCCGACCCGTTTTAAACAAGCTTTTGATGTTTCAGTAAGCTTTTGATTAAATAAAGCAATCTCTCCAGATGTAGGACTTATTAATCCTGTAAGCATCTTCATGATTGTTGTTTTCCCTGCTCCATTTTGGCCAAGGAATCCATATATTTCTCCCTTTTTTATATGCAGATTTACATTTGATACGAGCACTCTACCTTTTACTTTTTTTGTTAATCCATCTGTACGAATAATATATTCCATCGTTATCCCCCCTGCTTTCTTATACTTCTATCATAAACAGAGTTCTTATCTTTTTTATTTCTCAATCCTTACATGTTTCTTAAGTTTAAGGCCTTTTTAAACAATGTTGTTGATTTCCGTTCCAGGCACTCGCTTTCCGCGGGGCGGCCGGTGAGCCTCCTCGGCGATACCGCAACTGTGGGGTCTTACCTATCCCGCTGCTCCCGCAGGAGTCGATTGCCTTCCACTCCAAACACCTTAGTGGAAAAATCAACAATAAGCTTTAACAGAGCTAAGTTAAAAAAAAAGAGCTGTTCCATTTCACAAGAACACCTCTTTCGAGAAGATTAATATGTTATCTGTTTAAAGATACAAGTAAAGGTGGTCTTTTCAAAAGGCTTACTATATAAATGAATGGACCCTTTCATGGATTCAATTAACCGTTTAGAAATACTAAGACCTAGACCACTTCCTTGAAATTGTGGATTTCTTGCATCATCTAATGTATATAATCGTTCAAATACTCGATCTTGATGGATCTCCGCAATCCCTTTTCCTTTATCCCATATCTCAACAGTAATCTTTCCATCACTTTCTCTGAGTGCTAGACCAAAAACTCCTCCATCGCTGCCATAACGGATAGAATTCGAGATTAGATTACCAAATATCCGATTTAATGCATCCTCATTCCCCAAAATGTATAAATGCTGTTCTGGAATATCAATCTCTACACGGAAACCTTTTGCTACCAGTAAATCATAAAATTCCAATACATTTTTTCTACATATTTCGTTGAGACAAATTTTATTCAAAGGAATCAAATAATCTTCTGATTCGATTTTTACAAGGTCAAAAAATTGGTTAAGTAGCGAGATTAGATTTAATACTTTTTCATGCAGACGTATACTAACCATCGTTTTTTCTTCCTCAGTTATCTGTTCATCCATTTTCAATTTTTCTACATACCCTAATATAACAGTTAGTGGAGTTTTCAAATCATGGGACATATTTGATATCATTTTCTTTAAACTTTCTTTTGTTTTTGCATAATCCGCAATGACCTTTTGGTTATAATCCAATAGACGATTAATTTGAATGAGTAAAAGCTGAAGGGCGTGTTGATCTGTTTGTAATAATATTTTTTCAGATGTCCTATTTTTCATAATATCAGCTAATTTGCCACTCATCTCATGTAAGGTTTGTTTGATCCTCATTCGTGATCGATATTGTAATACATTAATAATGATTAAAATGAAAATCAATATCCATAGTACGGAAACCATGAGTCATTCACCTAATTTATATCCAATTCCCCAGATGGTTTTAATATACTGTGGATTGGAAGGATTCTCTTCAATTTTTTCCCGAAGCCTTCTTATATGTACGTTTATTACATTTTCATTTCCATAATAATCATCTTCCCAAATAAAATGATAGATTTGTTCCTTTGTGAACACTCTACTTTGATTAGTCATAAACAATTTTAAAATATCAAATTCCTTTAATGTGAGCTGAACAGTTTTGCCTCTAACCTGTGCAGTAAATAAATGTAAGTCAAGGGTGAAGTCCTTATAATGAAGAAATTTAGGAATAGAGCTTTTTTCAGGTGGAAGGTATTGTGTAGATCTACGAATAGCAGCATGGACCCTAGCTGTTAGTTCAATCATGGAAAATGGCTTACTAATATAATCATCAGCACCGAAACCGAGACCCAACGCTTTTTCTAGGTCACTACCTTTTGCTGAAATAATTAGAACAGGAATCATGCTTTTTTCTCTTATTCGTTTTAATACTTCCATGCCACTTAGTTTGGGAAGCATTAAATCCAGTAAAAGTAAATCAGGTTGCATGTCATCAAAACGCGATAATGCCTCATCACCATCGAATACGGGGAATACTTTAAAATTCTCTTTCACAAGCGAATTCATAATTAATTGGCTAATTTCTATGTCATCTTCAACAAGCAGGATACTTTTTTGCATACTTTTTCACATCCAATCATGAATAATAAATTGGAAAAAAATTTAAATAATCAATACCATAATGCTATCAATTTCCTTTGTCCAACCTTCCTATGATGTGGATGTCAGTCTTGCTGACCTCTTAGTCGAAAAAGAAAAGCTGCCTAAATGCTATAGTACCCCTAAAGTAGACTCTAAAAAGAAACTGACTTTTATCCCTCGTGGTAAAATCAATTTAAGTCTATTTGGGGGTTTTTTTATGTCT
>NZ_JAAGVZ010000038.1 GCF_010882125.1 Peribacillus alkalitolerans
GTTGGGGGTTTCCCCCTGTGAGAGTAGGACGTTGCCAGGCAAGAGAAGAAGATCAGCTGAAGAGCTGGTCTTTTTTGTTTGTTCTTTTTTAAATAACCGGAAGGTGATCAGAGCCCCGAGTGAACAAAGGGAGACTACATAAAGAAAACACCGACGAGGGAGGTTCGGGGAGTACAAGGAAGAGAAGGAGCGAAGCCTGGAGTGTGCTAAGCACATGAGGACTGAGTGACTGAAGCTGGGACAGGAATCCGAGGGGGCATCGTTTGTCGGTATCCGAACAAGGAATTTAAGCTCGAGCACCGATGGTAGATGGAGGTTTATCTGGTGAGAATCAGACGTTGCCAGGCAAAGAGTAGAAAATCAGCTGAAAAAGCTGTTTTTTTTTGTTTTTCATTACCGATGGTGAGTTGCCCAGGAAATGATTGAAGAAAGAGTTTGAGGAAGGTCCAAGGAGTACAAGCAAGAAAGGAGCAGAGCCCGAGAGTGTGGTAGGCACATGAGGATGGAGTAAACAGCTGCTGACACAGGTTTGTCTTCTAGAAGGACTAAGAGGTTATTCTCCTTTGAATACTTTCTAATACATCGGTATAGAGATAAGGGTTATGTGTTCTACGTCAATTTACAGAACTGATGAAAATAGAAATAAGACCAGTCACTTAACTGATCTTAATAGGAAAACCTTATATTTTTCATTACGCTTTTTCCATCAACCATTCTTTTATTAAATAGGGACCTTTTTCTTCTGTCGAGGAAAGAAATTGGAGGATAAAGGGATAGTCGTTACTATCCAAATTCTTTAATAATTCATACCACCATTCAATTTCATAACGGGCAATCATGCTTAGATTGTAAAGAAGCAGATAGTGAATGAGAAGTTCAGGGAAATCTGTAGCCAATAAATCTTTTTCTAAAAAAAATTGAAACTGCTTTTCAGGTAAATGAAATTTAATTGGACCAGGTTGATTACATGTAATGGTATCTGACTGGAAAACGGATAGTTTTTCACCCGAAATAACTGGGATGAATAAAGCCTTCGTTTTGGTTTTTAGATATTCAATAAAGCGTTCTTCGCTCATATAAAAGCGGGTGAGAAGGCTCGTGGGAAACGAAAAATTATTGTCTTCATTTTTTAGCGTTTGGAAGGTCTTCCGTCCAGTTAAGAATAGAAAAGATTGGTTGAGCTCCGGGAGTTGGATAAGGAGATCCTGCATGGTGATACGTTCTCCTTCCAAATGTTTCATGTGAAACATTTTTTCTGAGACTTGAGTGAACAGTCCGTTTTTTTGGATTTTGATTTCATCTTTTAAAAACTCGTATTGCTGCTTTTTTCGTTTTCGCGTTGTAACACCATGGGAGAGCACTACGGATGATTCTGGGTAATAAGGATTCACGGTTAATACACAGGCTTTTAATAATTGAACAAACCCATAGAACAACAGGATTGGTTTGATACTGACTGGAGAATGATTGGCTTGTTTGTAATAAGTTTGGGCTTGTTCCAAATAATAAATAAAGGGATAGCAATTATCAAAGCTTTTCACATCAGGATCTTCGATATTCAATTTCATGTAATTTTTCTTTAAAAATGATTGAACGGATGCGGTTGAATAAAACATGGAAAGTGTATCCCAAGGGTTATCACGGTAGTCCAAATTTAAAACCTCCAAATTAATAGAAAAGTCTAACATTTCATTATGTTCTTGACAGTATTTTGTCCAATTGATAACCTACTAATAATATTTTCAAAGCGAGAGGGGTAAAAGTATGTGGGAGAATAAGTTTGCTAAAGAAGGATTGACCTTTGATGATGTATTGCTAATACCTGCGAAATCAGAAGTTTTACCCAAGGATGTAAATCTGCAAGTGAAAATGACAGAAACACTTAGTCTAAATATCCCTATTATCAGTGCGGGGATGGACACAGTGACAGAAGCTGAAATGGCTATCTCGATGGCTAGACAAGGTGGGTTAGGTATCATCCACAAAAATATGTCTATTGAACAGCAAGCTGAACAAGTAGACAAGGTAAAGAGGTCAGAAAGTGGCGTAATCACGGATCCATTCTTTTTGACACCTGAACATCAAGTATTCGATGCTGAACATTTAATGGGCAAATACCGTATTTCTGGTGTACCTATCGTGAATAATTCAGAAGAACAAAAATTAGTGGGAATCTTAACTAATCGTGATCTTCGTTTTATCCAAGATTATTCTATTTTGATCTCTGATGTTATGACGAAGGAAGACCTTGTGACAGCACCAGTTGGAACTAATTTAGAACAAGCAGAAAAAATCCTTCAAAAGCATAAGATTGAAAAGCTCCCTCTCGTGGATGAAGAAGGCGTGTTAAAAGGGTTAATTACGATTAAGGATATTGAAAAAGTCATTGAGTTCCCTAATTCTGCAAAGGATGCCCAAGGAAGATTATTAGTAGGGGCTGCAGTTGGGGTAACAAACGATACAATGAAGCGTGTTGAAAAGCTTGTAAAAGCGAATGTAGATGTAGTGGTTGTTGATACAGCCCATGGACATTCAAAAGGCGTATTAGATACCGTTTCTCAAATCCGTTCAGCTTACCCTCATTTGAATATTATCGCTGGTAATGTGGCAACAGCAGAAGCTACTCGTGCATTAATTGAAGCAGGAGCTGATATTGTAAAGGTAGGTATCGGACCTGGATCTATTTGTACGACTCGTGTGGTAGCTGGTGTGGGTGTTCCACAAATCACCGCAGTATATGATTGTGCTACGGAAGCTAGGAAGCATGGAAAAACAATCATTGCGGATGGTGGAATCAAATATTCCGGTGATATCGTGAAAGCATTGGCTGCTGGAGGGCATGCGGTTATGTTAGGAAGCCTTCTAGCTGGCGTATCTGAAAGTCCTGGTGAAACAGAAATTTTCCAAGGTAGAAGGTTTAAAGTATATCGAGGAATGGGATCTATCGGTGCGATGGAAAAAGGATCAAAAGATCGTTATTTCCAAGAGGAAAACAAGAAATTTGTTCCTGAAGGCATCGAAGGAAGACTTCCTTATAAAGGACCACTTTCTGATACATTGTATCAATTGATTGGTGGTATTCGTTCTGGTATGGGTTACTGTGGAACGAAGGATTTAACTGAGCTTCGTGAGCATTCCCAATTTGTTCGTATGACAGGTGCTGGTCTAAGAGAAAGCCATCCTCATGATGTACAAATTACAAAAGAAGCTCCGAACTATTCTATTTCATAAGACTATATTCCCAATAATTAGCATAGGCAGAGAGACTTTTCTCTGTCTATTTTTTTTGCCCATTTTGTGATACACTAAACAAGGTGTTTTTTTAGAGGGAAGTAGTTCCGGACAAGCTGTTTGTCCTTTATAAATATAAAAAAGTAAATAAGGTGGAGGTATTAGAGGTGAAAAGAGTCAGCCAGATTACACTGATTTTTACACTATTGGTGACAGTGATTGTTTCCCAGTTTGCATACAGTACCACATTCGCAAATGCTGAAACTGATCGTCTTGATTTAAAAGCAGAGGCAGCTATTTTATTAGATGCTAAAACAGGTAGAATTTTATACGAAAAGAATCCTGATACGGTTCTTGGCGTAGCAAGTATGTCCAAAATGATGACAGAATACATCCTTCTTGAATCAATCAAAGAAGGTAAAATTAGCTGGGATCAAAATGTTAAAATTAATGAGTATGTTCATAAATTATCTGCGGCACCTGGTCTTTCCAATGTTGGATTGACACAAGGTGAAAATTATACAGTCCGTGAATTATATGAGGCTATGGCTATTTTCTCTGGTAATGCTGCAACGGTAGCCCTTGCAGAGCTAATCTCTGGTAGTGAGAAAAACTTTGTAGGCACGATGGAGAAAAAAGCTAAAGAGCTTGGCATGGAGGATTTTAATTTTGTAAACTCAAGCGGTTTAAATAATAAAAGTTTAATGGGTCAACATCCAGCTGGCGGTCCTGAGGATGAAAACGTAATGACTGCCCATGATACTGCTACATTGGCATTCCATTTGTTAAATGATTTCCCTGAAGTCATTGAAACTACGAAAATTTCTAAATTAAAATTCAAAGATGGAAGAGAATATCCGAATTTCAACTGGATGCTTCCAGGTTTGATTTTTGAATATGAAGGTGTAGATGGTCTGAAAACGGGTTCAACAGACTTTGCTGGGTATGGATTTACAGCCACAGCAGAGAGAAATGGACAGCGTTTTATTTCTGTAGTAATGAAATCCACATCTAAGGATGAGCGTTTTGCTGATACTACAAAACTATTAGATTATGCGTTCAGTAACTTTGGTAAAGAAGAGGTTTTACCTGCTGGTTATAAACCTAAAAAGGTAAAAACTCTAAAAGTAAACAAAGGTAAAGAAAAAGAAGTTAAAATTGAAACAAAGGATCCAATTGAACTTGTTATCCAAAATGGAGAAAAAGATCAATTCGAACCTGTTGTGGTTTTAGATAAGTCTAAACTAGATAATAATGGAAATCTTACAGCACCTATTAAGAAAGGTGAAAAGGTTGGATACGTAACTGTTCAATCCAAAAAGGGAGATTTCGGTTTCCTGACTAAGGATGGCCAAAAGTTAGCAAGTTCTGATTTAGTTGCCTCCGAAGATGTAGAGAAAGCCAATTGGTTCGTACTTTCAATGAGAGCGATTGGTGGTTTCTTTGGTGATGTATGGGATGGAGTATCCTCCATGGTAAAAAGTTGGTTTTAATCGTATCAATGTAAAATGGAACCCTTTTCTGTCTTGACAGAAGAGGGTTTTTTGTTTAACTTCAAACTAGAGTTCGAAATATAACTCCTATAATTTTGGTAGGATTAAAGAAGAATAGGCTAACTTAGGGGGACTTTACAATGAATTTAGGTACTGATCGTGTAAAACGCGGCATGGCAGAAATGCAAAAAGGCGGCGTTATTATGGATGTTGTCAATGCAGAACAAGCGAAAATCGCTGAAGAAGCCGGCGCTGTCGCAGTTATGGCTTTAGAACGTGTTCCTTCTGATATCCGTGCAGCAGGTGGAGTTGCAAGAATGGCTGATCCTACAATTGTAGAGGAAGTAATGAAGGCAGTTTCCATTCCTGTTATGGCAAAAGCTCGTATCGGGCATATTGTAGAAGCTCGTGTCCTTGAGGCAATGGGAGTAGATTATATCGATGAGAGTGAAGTATTGACTCCTGCTGATGAAGAGTATCATTTGAATAAAAATGATTTTACAGTTCCGTTTGTTTGTGGATGCCGTGATCTTGGTGAAGCAGCACGCCGTATCGGAGAAGGAGCTTCCATGCTTCGTACGAAAGGTGAGCCAGGAACAGGAAATATCGTAGAAGCAGTTAGACATATGCGCCAAGTTAATGCACAAGTTCGTAAAGTAGTTGGCATGAATACAGACGAGCTTATGACAGAAGCTAAATTGTTGGGTGCACCTTATGAGTTGCTATTAGAAATCAAGAAGTTAGGTAAATTGCCAGTCGTTAACTTCGCAGCTGGTGGAGTTGCTACTCCTGCAGATGCTGCATTAATGATGCAGCTAGGAGCAGATGGTGTATTTGTTGGATCTGGTATCTTCAAATCAGAAAACCCTGCAAAATTCGCTAAGGCAATCGTGGAAGCTACGACTCACTACCAAGATTATGAGTTAATTGCACACTTATCTAAAAACTTAGGAACTGCCATGAAAGGTATCGAGATTTCAAATCTTTCTCCAGCTCAAAGAATGCAGGATAGAGGCTGGTAAGATGTTGAAAATCGGTGTATTAGGCCTACAGGGTGCGGTTCGTGAACATGTAGAGTCTATCGTGGCCTGCGGAGCAGAAGCAGTAGTCGTTAAAAAGGTGGAACAATTATCTGATCTAGATGGTCTGGTATTACCTGGTGGAGAAAGTACGACAATGAGACGCCTCATTAATCAATATGGGTTTCTTGAGCCTTTGAGAGATTTTGCGAAGCAAAGTAAGCCGATGTTTGGTACATGTGCTGGTTTAATCTTACTAGCGAAAGAAATCGTTGGTTATGATGAAGCTCATCTAGATGCATTAAATGTAAAGGTAGAAAGAAACTCCTTTGGAAGACAACGTGAGAGCTTTGAAGCGGGTCTTCACATTAAAGGACTAGCTGAGCCTTTTACTGGTGTATTTATTCGTGCGCCACACATCGTAGAAGCTCGTGAAGGCGTGGAAGTGCTTTGTGAACACAATGGCAGGATTGTTGCTGCTAAAGAAGGTTCTTTCCTAGGATGTTCTTTCCACCCAGAATTAACAGACGATCATCGCTTTATGCAATTGTTTGTTGATATGGTAAGAGAATCAAAAGTAAAACAAAATGCATAATGTAGTTGCATAGTAGGGAAATATATAGTAAATTGTTATGTAACTTTAATAATCAAAAGCAATGATAGGAAATAGTAACAGTTTTATCTGTCTGTAGAGAGTCGGTGGTTGGTGAAAACCGATGGCGGAATTCTGTGAATCCATCCTGGAGCAAAGTATGGAACACCATATGGTCAGTAAATACTTTCGGTTTAGCCGTTATCTTTTCAAGGTGAAAAGTAGGATTTCTCTACTTTTAACTAGGGTGGCAACGCGGGTAACTCTCGTCCCTTTTTATAGGGACGGGAGTTTTTTGTTTTCCAAGAAATAATCATTGCGAAAATAGGAGGAAAAAAACATGTTGGATTTGAAGTACTTACGCGCAAATTTTGAAGAAGTGAAAAAACTTCTTCAGCATCGTGGAGAAGACTTAACGGATCTTGGGAAGTTTGAAGATTTAGATGTAAGACGACGCGAACTACTGGTTGAAACTGAGCAGTTAAAAAGCAGAAGAAATGAAGTTTCTCAACAGATTGCCATTATGAAGCGTGAGAAGCAGGACGCAGATGCTCTAATCGTTGAAATGAGAGAAGTAGGAGACAAGGTTAAAGTTTTAGATGAAGAGCTTCGTACCGTAGAAGAGACATTAGAAAACCTATTATTATCTATCCCGAATATCCCCCATGAAAGCGTACCTATTGGAGAAACTGAGGATGACAATATTGAAGCTCGTACATGGGGGGAGACACCTAACTTTGAATTCGAAGCTAAGCCCCATTGGGATATTGCGGATGGTCTTGGAATCCTTGATTTTGAACGTGCTTCTAAGGTTACAGGCAGCAGATTCGTATTTTATAAAGGGTTAGGGGCTCGACTGGAACGTGCGTTAATCAGTTTCATGTTAGACCTTCATGTAGAAGAGCATGGCTATGAAGAGATTATGCCCCCTTTTATCGTCAACCGTGCAAGCATGACAGGAACAGGGCAGCTACCAAAATTTGAAGAAGATGCTTTCCGAATTGAGAGCGAGGATTATTTCTTAATCCCAACAGCAGAAGTACCAGTAACAAACTTCCACCGAGATGAAATTTTACATGGAGAAGATTTACCTATCAGCTATGCTGCTTATAGTGCATGTTTCCGTTCTGAAGCAGGTTCTGCTGGTCGTGATACAAGAGGCTTGATTCGTCAGCATCAATTCAACAAAGTAGAACTAGTGAAGTTTGTAAAGCCTGAGGATTCTTATGATGAATTAGAGAAATTGACAGGACATGCAGAGAAGGTACTTCAACTATTAGGTCTTCCTTATCGAGTGCTAAGCATGTGTACAGCTGATTTAGGATTCACTGCAGCGAAGAAATATGATTTGGAAGTTTGGTTGCCGAGCTATGGTACGTATCGAGAAATTTCTTCTTGCAGTAACTTTGAAGGATTCCAAGCTAGACGTGCAAATATCCGCTTCCGAAGAGATCCTAAGGCAAAGCCTGAGCATGTTCATACATTGAATGGATCTGGCTTAGCGATTGGTAGAACGGTTTCAGCCATCTTGGAGAATTACCAACAAGAAGATGGAAGTGTCGTGATTCCTGAAGTTCTTCGACCTTACATGGGTGGAAAAACGGTTATAGCTCCAAAAAACTAATGTAAAAAAATAACCTGGATGAATGGTTCATCCAGGTTATTTTAAAATGTTGACATCATAAATGATTCATGATAAATTATATATTGTCGAAACGGAGGAATACCCAAGTCCGGCTGAAGGGATCGGTCTTGAAAACCGACAGGGGTGTTAAAGCCCGCGGGGGTTCGAATCCCTCTTCCTCCGCCATTATTTTAACTTTAAACCAAGCGCATAAATATTGGAGATTGAAATTCGTTACATGCCGTTGTAACGAATTTTTTTTTTATTTCTTTCTCACTATTTTTGAAACTCCTAAAAGGAAAGGTCACCGTTTAAAAACGGTGACCTTTTATTATTTCAATACAGTATTTGTTTTGTGGTTTTGATTTATTATATCCGAAACTTGTGAAATGATTTCCTGCATGGATTCTTCATTCTCACAGTCATATGAATCGATATCTAGCTGTAAGACTGGACAAAGATCGAAGCGACTAATCCATTCGCTATAACGGTCATATAATTCTTGCCAATACTGTGTCGGGGTTGCAATTTCCATCCCTCGACCTCGTTTATTGATTCTCTCTATGATGCTATCTAAAGAACCGTTAATATAGATCAATAAATCGGGTTTAGGAAAATATGGATCCATAATCATGGCTTCGAACATACTTGTATATGTTTGGAAGTCGCGGTCGCTCATATTTCCTGACTCATATTGCATGCTTCCAAAAATTTGATAATCCTCAAAAATGCTGCGGTCTTGAACATACCCGCCACCTTCTTGTACCATTGCTTTTTGTTGTTTAAAACGTTCGGATAAGAAGAACACTTGAAGATGGAATGACCATTTTTTAAAATCGGCGTAATAATCCTCCAAATAAGGGTTATTATCGACGTTCTCATAGGCTGCTTTGAAATTTAAAGCGTTTGATAGTTTACGAGTTAAGGTAGATTTCCCAACGCCAACAGTTCCTGCTAGGGTAATGATGGCATCCTTAGGTATATTATGAAGGTACATGATTGTATTTCCCTTTCTAAAAGTGAATTTGCCGGTGACTGATTTTTTTAAGATTTAAGACTTAGAAGCGGTCCCCTTGATCAATTGATCTTGAATCATTTGAAGGATCGTCTGTAGATCTTTTTCATTTTTCACAAAGTCTAACTCGTCTCCATTAAATTGGAGGACGGGAATATGCGGATGCTTTTGTTGGAAGGTTTCCATAAAGCTATGGTAGTCGAGAGAAAGTTGTTCCAAATAAAGTGGACTAATGTTCTTTTCGATTTCTCGTCCGCGTTTTTGAATTCTCTCTATAAGTGTATCAAGGCTTGCGTGCAGGTAGATGACCATGTTTGGCACAGGCATGTCTTCCGTTAAAATATTGAATATGTTCAAATACTTATTGTATTGTTTATTCTTTAAGGTACGCTGGGCAAATATTAGATTTTTGAAGATATGGTAGTCGGCCACTACAGGTTGTTGCTTTGAAAGAAACTTAGTTTCGATATCTTCCAATTGCTTGTAGCGATTGCAAAGGAAAAACATTTCTGTTTGAAAACTCCATTCATCTATATCTTCGTAAAATTTTCCGAGAAATGGATTTTCATCAACAATCTCTCTTAAGAGCGCAAACTGAAAATGTTCTGAAATCGCTTTAGAGAGAGTAGTTTTCCCAATCCCAATTGGCCCTTCAACGGTTATAAAAGGTGTTTGATTCATTTATGGCATGGCCTCCTGGTCAATTCAAATATCATCACATATTGGACATAACGTTCTTGTTATATCAGGAGTAAAAAAGGACGGGGAATCATAATCGATACGTAATTTCTCCCCCATGCCCTTGATAATTTAGGATATTTTATGTGAATAAAGAAATTGCTTAAATTAGACAAATGTTATTTTAACATAGACTATATCGTCTGGGAGTACATTTACTTACAT
This sequence comes from Peribacillus alkalitolerans, assembly GCF_010882125.1. Taxonomy (GTDB): domain Bacteria; phylum Bacillota; class Bacilli; order Bacillales; family DSM-1321; genus Bacillus_BN; species Bacillus_BN alkalitolerans. Next base: position 9,878 of record NZ_JAAGVZ010000038.1, read on the forward strand.
ATTAAATAGAAAATTTTTCAAGTGAGATTGGAATGTTGGATTATAGAGGATGAAAGCCCCATGAGTAGGGGCCATTATGGGTTCTTAGATATTAATTAGAAGGTAATTTCCTTACTTGTGTTGGTATTAGCCTTTAGCACATGTGTCATCATTCGAAGGGCATATTCATTATCGTTTTGATCTGCCGATGCGATGCAATCAGAAGGGCATAGAAGGGAATATTCACGCATATAAGCATCATTGGCTGTAAATAGAACACAAATGTTTCCGGCTATCCCAGTCAGAATTAATTTTTTTGCCCCTAAATGGTACAGCAAAGTATTGAGTGCTGTACCGTAAAATCCAGAATGCTTTGGTTTTATGAGGAAAAAGTCATCATGATCTGGAGCTATTTTCTCAATAATACTGCTGTTGTTTTCATTCTTACATTTATCTATAATTTTTTTAAAATTCGCCTGCCAAAGATTATAATGGTCATTAACATAAATAATAGGGATGGACTTTTCTTTAGCTTTCAACTTTAGTTGGAGGAGAGGGTCAATGATGTGTTGGGTATTTTCTAAAAGTAGGTCACCGTGTGTAAAATCAAAATCATTTATGATATCTATAATTATTAAGGCATAATCGGATTTAGGCATCTATTTCTTCCTTCCATTGATAGGGTAGCACACATATGTCGTCTTTTAGTGTGCTTCATAATATTTCAATTACTCATTTATAAAAAGGGGTTTACCTATGGACTTGAATGAAGACATTCTCTATATGAAAGAGGCAATAATTGAAGCTAAGAAAGCAGAAGGGAAAATGGAGGTTCCGATAGGAGCTGTCATTGTCTTAGATGGTCAAATTGTCGCAAGAGGACACAATCTTCGTGAAAGTAATCAAAGCGCGATTGCACATGCGGAGTTATTAGCCATTGAAGAGGCGTGCGGTAAACTAGGCACATGGCGATTAGAAAATGCGACTTTATACGTGACACTTGAGCCTTGTCCAATGTGTTCAGGTGCTATCATTCTTTCTCGTATTGGCAGAGTGGTGTATGGGGCTGCTGATCCTAAAGCAGGTTGTGCGGGGACATTCATGAACCTTTTAACGGATGAAAGATTCAACCATCAAAGTGAAGTAGTACCTGGTGTATTGGAATTAGAATGTGGGGAACTCCTTACAAACTTTTTCCGTCAAATCAGAGAAAGAAAAAAAGAGGAAAAAAGAAGGAGAAAGGAAACATTGCTGGATAACCTTGAAGGAATTGACAGGCAATAAGCATTGCTTTTTCCTCCATATGTAGGTATACTTATAAATGCGTCACTAAGACGCCTAACAATATGGTATCAATTTTGCCGTGCTAGGTGGGGAGGTAGCGGTGCCCTGTACTCGCAATCCGCTCTAGCGAGACTGAATCCCTTCTCGAGGTTAGCATACTGTAGGGTCTGCCCTAAGTAAGTGGTGTTGACGTCCGGGTCCTGCGCAATGGGAATCCATGAATCATGTCAGGTCCGGAAGGAAGCAGCATTAAGTGGAATCTCCCATGTGCCGCAGGGGAGCCTGGACCGAGCTAACTGCTTAGGTACCGCTTATGGGTGCTAATCGACAGAAGGTGCACGGCAGTTATTACATAATAAATCAAACATCCGTTTACGGGTGTTTTTTTTTATACGATTAGAAAGTTTACATTGCCTGACATAGGAATAGCTAATAGGAAGATAGTAGAGGTGCAAACTAGACAATCGTCATCACTAAGACTTGGAGCAAGCCAGTTTTTCTAATGGCTTTTTTCAAAGTATATATGTGTGCTTGAATACCTTTTGATAAAAGGAAATAGGATACGTTATAATAGAAAAGATTAGGTTAAAAGGGGGCTGGAGAGTGGGATATCAAGCATTATACCGGGTTTGGAGACCTCAACAATTTGTTGACGTAGTCGGACAAGAACATATCACCAAAACATTACAAAATGCTCTGTTACAACAAAAGATTTCCCACGCCTATCTTTTTTCTGGCCCACGTGGAACAGGAAAAACCAGTGCGGCAAAGATATTAGCAAAAGCAGTAAATTGTGAAAAGGCTCCGATTAAAGAGCCATGCAATGAATGTGCTGCTTGCATGGGAATAACGGATGGCTCTATTCCTGATGTAATAGAGATTGATGCTGCGTCCAATAATGGAGTCGAGGAAATACGTGATATTCGAGATAAAGTGAAATATGCGCCTAACTCAGTCAAATATAAGGTATACATAGTCGATGAAGTTCATATGCTGTCAATTGGAGCATTTAATGCATTGCTAAAAACATTAGAGGAACCTCCAAAGCATGTTATCTTCATCTTAGCTACGACTGAACCACATAAAATTCCATTGACGATCATCTCTCGTTGTCAACGATTTGATTTTAAACGGATACAGCCACAAGACATCATAGGTAGAATGAATACAATTCTTACTGATACAGGAATCGTGTGCAATGAGACCGCCTTACACATCATAGCACGAGCGGCTGAGGGTGGTATGCGTGATGCGCTTAGTTTACTTGATCAAGCGATTTCCTTTAGTTCAAATGATGAAATATCGGTTGAAGAGGCATTAACGGTTACAGGATCGGTCTCACAAAGTTATTTAACCAACCTGGCTCAAGCCATCCATGTTAAGGAAGTAGCCGTAGCCTTACAGTTGTTAAAAGATTTACTAGCTATGGGGAAAGATCCGGTTAGATTAATTGAGGATATGGTGTATTACTTTAGAGATATGCTTCTATATCAAGTTTCACCTGACTTGACGGATTCTTTTGAAAAAGTCATTGTAGATGACGAATTTATCGAGCTTACAAAACAGACATCCTCTGATTTCATCTACGGTATGATTGAAGGGTTGAACAAAACACAGCAAGAAATGAAGTGGACCAATCACCCTAGAGTGTTATTGGAAGTCGCTCTTGTGAAGCTTTGTCATCAAGAACAAGGTTCAGGTCAAGTTATTTCTGCTGATGTTGGGGGATTAGAAAAGAAAATCGAAGCCCTTGAACGTGAACTATCGCAGTTGAAATCTCAGGGATTATCCGTTACAGGTGCTGTTAAACAAGCACCTACGAAAGCGAAATCACCTACGAAAAAGGTTTATAAGGTACCAATCGGAAAAGTCCATAACATATTGAGAAATGCGACGAAGCAAAATCTTCAAAACATCAAAAGTCATTGGGCAGAAATGCTCAATATCCTTGGCACACAAAATATGAAATCTGCTGCTGCATTATTGAGCGAATCTGAACCAGTTGCTGCTTCGGATGACGCATTTGTGGTAAAATTTAAATATGATATTCATTGCCAGATGGCGATGGAAAATACAAGATTTCTTGAAACCATCAGTTCCATACTTGGAAATATTACTGGAACTTCTTACGCTATGGAGGGTGTTCCTGATAATCAGTGGAAGGAAATCAGAGAAGAATTTTTATCCAATCAATCACCAGATGAATTACAGGAAGAAGTAGAAAAAGTGGAAGAAGATCCTATCATCACCGAAGCTCGTAGGCTGGTTGGAGACGAACTAATAGAAATTAAAGAATAATAGGAGGAAACAATTATGATGCGTGGAAATGGAAATATGCAAAATATGATGAAGCAAATGCAAAAAATGCAAAAGAAAATGGCGGAAGCTCAAGAAGAGTTAGGCGAAAAGAGAATTGAAGGTACAGCTGGAGGCGGAATGGTGTCTGTCATTGTATCTGGCCATAAGGAAGTTTTAGAAGTCACGATTAAACCAGAAGTGGTAGATCCAGACGATATCGAGATGCTTCAAGATTTAGTATTAGCGGCAACGAATGATGCTATGAAGAAGGCCGAGGAATTGACAAACCAAACGATGGGTCAATTTACTAAGGGAATGAATCTTCCTGGTGGTTTGTTCTAGGAGGTGTAAATCTTGCACTATCCTGAACCCATATCAAAGCTAATTGATAGCTTTATGAAACTGCCTGGGATTGGACCCAAGACCGCAGCTCGTCTTGCTTTTTATGTGTTAAGTATGAAAGAGGACACAGTCTTGGATTTCGCAAAGGCATTAGTCAATGCAAAAAGGAACCTGACCTATTGTTCAGTATGTGGACATATCACGGATCAGGATCCTTGTTATATCTGTGAAGATCCTAGAAGGGACCGAGACGTTGTCTGTGTCGTTCAAGATCCAAAAGATGTCATTGCAATGGAAAAAATGAGGGAATTTAATGGGCTGTACCATGTACTGCAAGGAAGTATCTCTCCCATGGATGGAATTGGGCCAGAAGACATTAACATCCCCAGTTTGTTGAAGAGACTTCAAGATGCAACGATACAAGAAGTCATTCTGGCAACCAATCCTAATATTGAAGGAGAGGCGACGGCCATGTATATATCACGTCTATTGAAGCCATCTGGTATTAAAGTGACAAGAATCGCACACGGCTTACCAGTGGGCGGGGATTTGGAATATGCAGATGAAGTTACCCTTTCGAAGGCTTTAGAAGGTAGAAGAGAGATTTAAAGAATTTGAGTAGGAGGGTCATGTGTGTTTTTTCGAAAAAAAGGCTGGTTACGCAGAGAATATGATCAACACCTTTTGAACCACCTTGGTGAAATGAAGAAAAATTGGATGATCCATAAATCTCTACTAGATAAAAGTCTTGATCCATCAGAAGATATCATTGTTTCTGCAAAAATTGCAGAGGCTAAATATTTTTATTTATTTAAAGAAGCTAAACAACGAAATATTCAAGTTCAACGCACTTGGTTATGAAAAGTTGAAGATGTTGAAATAGGATGAATATCTGTTCTGAAAAAGCCTCCTTATTCATAGTTTGTTAGTACAAGCTAATGAATAAGGAGGTTTTTGATTTGGAACCATTTGCTTTTGTAACGGTAATCACCGGGTTGATTCTATTGCTATTGGTAATGGGAGCACCTGTAAAGCCAATGCGGTTTATTGGTGGGACATTCATAAAATTAATCATAGGTGCAATCTTCTTGTTCTTTTTGAATGCGTTTGGCAATAGTATAGGAATTCACGTACCAATCAACCCTGCAACTGCAGCTGTTGCGGGTTTTCTAGGAATACCAGGAGTCTGTGCTTTAGCAGCCATTCAATACTGGATCGTATAAGACGCTGCCAGGTTTATTATATAGGGACAATTAGTAATCGAATATAAAGCCTGTATCTTAGATTACCAAGTAATCATTGATACAGGCTATTTTTTAGTTACATGCTCAGATTTTTGTGCGCGAATAAAGAGAATCGTGATAATATCATAGTATAAATTACCAAATAATAGAAAAGGTGATCATTGTGAGACAAATCATTGCTCTAGGTGGTGGTGGATTTTCTATGGAACCTGAAAATCCGTTGCTGGACCAATATATTCTTAACCAATCAAATAAAGATACGCCTGAAATATGTTTCATCCCGACTGCCAGCGGAGATTCGGATAATTATATTTCCCGTTTCTATTATTCTTTTAATACCCAAAATTGTATTCCTAGTCATCTATCTCTTTTCAAGCTACCTACTAGAGATTTAGAGAGTTATATATTAAGCAAAGATATTATTTTTGTTGGTGGAGGGAATACGAAGAATTTAATAGCTCTTTGGAAGGAATGGAACCTTGATCAGATATTAAAGAAGGCTTGGCAACAAGGTATTGTTTTATCGGGAATAAGTGCAGGTGCTCTTTGTTGGTTTGAGGAGGGTGTTACTGATTCATTTGGAGATGGACTTGAGCCTATCAAATGCCTAGGCTTCTTGAAAGCAAGCCATTGTCCGCATTATGATGGTGAGGAATTACGGAGACCTTCCTACCAAAGATTCATCCAAACTAAAACGGTTCAAAGCGGAATTGCTGCCGACGATGGCGTCGCCCTTCATTACATTAACGAGGAATTAACGAATATAGTAAGCTCAAGACCAAATGCTAATGCCTATAGAGTTAGTGAGCACCAAGGTGAAATAGTAGAAATAAAACTAGAGACTTACTATTTAGGATAATAAGGTGACAATATTAATAAGAAAATATCATTTATTATATTGACATAAGAATAGATTAATTGTTATTATAGAAAACGTCGCTAAGGATAAAAGAAGTTTTATGAAAAACTTTATTAAAAAAACTTATAAAAAGTTATTGACTTTCACAGCGTTGAAATGATATATTAATAAAGTCGCTTCTGAGCGATAGAACAAAAAGAATTGCTCTTTGAAAACTAAACAAAACAATACGTCAACGTTTAAATTTAAGTCTTTTAAATAAGACATTTATGAGCAAGTCAAACACTTTTTGGAGAGTTTGATCCTGGCTCAGGACGAACGCTGGCGGCGTGCCTAATACATGCAAGTCGAGCGAACATCTTAAA
>NZ_JAAGVZ010000039.1 GCF_010882125.1 Peribacillus alkalitolerans
CTTTTACAGCCATAGAAAAATCCCCTCCAAGTAGTAGTGCATCATCCATGATAAAATCATAGGCTTTTTACACTGTCTACTTAAAGGGGATAATACCAATTTTCGGATTTTTTTATTTTAAGGGAGATTGTGAAGTTGGAGAAAAGCATCATGTTTATGGGGGCATTTGCAGTATTGTTAGCATTGAATTTTGGAATCGCTTTATATTTTCATTTTAATTTTTTTGATATTTCGATTCCAGTTGGATTGTTAGGAATTTTACTTACAGCACCAAATAATCCTCTGACCGATTTTTTTAACACAGAGCCATATTTTTATAGCGAGGAGCCTGAGAGAGGACCGAAATTTGGCCGCATGGCAGCAATAAGCGCAATTACATACTGTTTGTTAGCATTCGTCACAACTTTCTTTTATTACAAAGATTATTTTATTAATTAAACTCATAGTAAAAAACAAAAACGGCACTGAAACCCTTCAGGCCGTTTTTGTAATTTTTTATTGGTTGGTGCCTGGCACTGCTCTTTCCGTAAAAACGGAAATTTCCGTTATAACGGAAGGGTTAAGCAGAGATTTTCCTTTAAAACGGAATGGTAATCCTATTTTGATAGGTGTTCTATGCATTCTACAAACAATTTTGTAACTTAAAACATCGCTAAATGAATGATAATGACTTTTTTTAGATAATTCAGAATAGATAGATGTTTTGGCACGGAACTTGCAAATGGATAAGTGTGAAGTAATTGCTGAAAAGGAGGTTTAGGTTTTATTTTGTAAACGCTTACTTTCAGGGGATATGAAGCGGGATAGGGAGAAAAGAATTTCACAAGGGGGATTTACATGGATTTAATAGTCATTTTGTTGTCTCTGGGCCTTTTAATGTTTGTTGCTTACAGAGGATTTTCAGTCATTTTGTTTGCACCGATTTGTGCACTTTTTGCAGTTTTATTAACTGAACCTAGTTATGTAATGCCTTTTTTCTCAAGTATTTTTATGGAGAAAATGGTTGGATTCATTAAGAATTATTTTCCTGTCTTCTTATTAGGGGCAATTTTCGGTAAAGTGGTTGAAATGTCAGGGCTTGCCGAGTCAATTGCTAAAACGATTGTCCGTTCTATCGGAGCGAAGAGAGCGATCTTGGCAATTGTATTGTTGGGAGCGATCCTAACATACAGTGGTGTGAGTTTGTTTGTAGCAGTATTTGCTATTTACCCATTTGCGGCTCAGTTGTTCAGACAAGCCAATATTCCAAAAAGGCTTATTCCTGGAACGATTGCACTGGGAGCATTTACGTTTACAATGGATGCATTGCCTGGTACACCACAAATTCAAAACGTTATTCCAACTTCATTCTTTAAGACAGATGTTTATGCAGCACCGGTTTTAGGGATTTTAGGTGGGGTGTTTGTCCTTATTATTGGTCTTCTATATCTTGAATCGCGTCGTAAAAAAGCGGAAAGAGCTGGAGAGGGGTACTTTGGTTTTGGCTCTGAAACGGCTGCAGCTGCTGAAGCGCAAAAATTGGTAGGGAAAGAAGAGCCTACGCCGGATTTATCTACCAATCAGCCTCTTGGACGCCAAATTTTAGCTTTCCTTCCACTTATTCTTGTTGGGGTTATGAATAAAGTGTTTGTTACATATATCCCTATTTGGTATCCAAACGGCTTTGACTTTTCCAAAATAGGTATGGATGCACTTGGTGTTGTGGACATAACAACGGTTAAAGGGATCTGGGCTGTTGAGTTGGCATTGATTATCGGTATAGTTGCAACGATTTTATATGATTGGAACCGAGTAACACAAAACTTTAAAGAGGGCCTAAATACTAGCATTGGTGGCTCTTTATTAGCGACGATGAATACAGCTGCTGAATACGGATTTGGTGGAGTCATTGCTGCCCTTCCAGGCTTCGCCGTCATCAAGAGTGGTATTGCTGGTACTTTCACAAATCCGCTCGTAAATGGGGCAGTTACAACGACTACACTTGCTGGTATTACCGGCTCAGCCTCTGGTGGGATGGGGATCGCTCTAAGTGCTATGTCTGAAACGTATAATAAAGCGATTGCAGCCGCTAATATTCCACCAGAAGTTATGCACCGAGTTATTTCAATGGCATCGGGTGGTATGGATACTCTTCCACATAATGGTGCTGTTATCACATTGCTAGCCGTGACGGGTTTAACACATAAGCAATCATATCGAGATATTTTCGCTATCACAATCATTAAGACATTTGCTGTCTTCTTCATCATTGCATTGTACACTCTTTTTGGACTTGTTTAATTGTTGGTAAACCAAAATTAGTTTTTATTTAAAGGCTATGTAAAAGATCAGGGTTGATTTTGTATGTTGATTGGAGTGGAAGGTCGAGACTCCTACGGGAACAGCTGGTTAAGGGGGACCCCACTGGTGCAAGGAGTCGAGGAGGCTCCCGAACCGCCCGCGGAAAGTGAGTGCCTCTTGCTGCAATCATCTGGCTAGTTTAACAGAGCATTTTTAATAAGGAGGGAAACTAGTATGGGAAAGCTCCTTGAAGGTACAGAGGGGAGAACTGGAATGGGGAAGCTCCTTGAAGGGAAAACAGCATTCATCACTGGAGCAGCAAGTGGGATTGGATTAGAGATTGCGAGAACATTTGCTTTAGAAGGGGCAAAGGTTGTCATTTCTGATTTGAATAAGGAAAACAGTGAGCTGGTAGCTGCCAAACTAAATGAAGATGGATTTGAAGCTTTGGCAACTACTTGTGATGTAACGGACGAGGCAGCATTTAAAAATAGTCTTGAGCTGGCATATGAAACTTTCGGAAGTATTGATATTTTGGTCAATAATGCGGGACTGCAGTATGTGTCACCTCTAGAGGATTTTCCTACTGAGAAATTCGAACTGCTGATCAAAGTTATGCTAACTGCACCTTTTGTAGGGATCAAGCATGTTTTTCCAATGATGAAAAAACATGGATTTGGAAGAGTTATTAATATTGCTTCCATAAACGGTTTAGTCGGATTTGCTGGAAAGGCAGCCTATAACAGTGCAAAACATGGAGTCATCGGTTTAACAAAGGTTGCTGCTTTAGAAGGGGCTGCGCATGGGATCACAGTAAATGCATTATGCCCAGGATACGTCGATACAGCTCTCGTTCGGAATCAGTTAAAAGATCTTGCTACAACAAGAAATGTGCAGCTTGAAAGAGTATTAGAGGATGTCATTTATCCGCTTGTTCCTCAAAAAAGGCTGTTAGCAGTTTCGGAAATTGCCGATTATGCTGTATTCTTGGCAAGTGAAAAGGCTAGAGGAGTTACCGGCCAAGCGGTCGTTTTGGATGGTGGATATACAGTTCAATAATAATGACCGAGCCTTGTTTGCATAATCGCAAACAGGGTTCTATTTTTTAGTTAATTTTTAGAAATTTCTAACTAATTTTAATTGCTCCCCTTTTCTTTTGATATAATAACATCAAATAATTGTGACAAAGGTGCGTATTATGATAAACACTGGAATTGATAACATCCCTTATAATTGGCTTCAGGAAATTATTAATCTATCAGCAGAACGGATTGTAGTAGTCGACCGTGAAGGAATCATTTGTTATATCAATTCAGCTTATTGTGAGTTCTTGGGGACAACTGCGGAATTTGCTATAGGGCGGCATGTAAAAGACGTTATTGAAAATACAAGGATGCATATTGTCGCAAAAACTGGACAAGCTGAGCTGGCATCGGTTCAACCCATTAAGGATAGTGAAATGATTGCTAACCGTTTTCCTCTTATTGTGGATGGGGAATTAGTGGGGGCTGTTGGTACGGTAATGTTCCGAAACCCTGAGGATTGGTGGGATTATAAAAGAAAAATCCAACCTTTATTGGAGGAGCTAAAATATTATAAAACAAAGTATGAGAAAGAACTGAAGAGTAAATACAGTTTCAATGATTTGGTTGGAAATAGTCGAGACTTTCAAATGGCCAAAGTGTTAGCGGAAAGAATTTCTGGAAGTCAATCAGCCGTTTTACTACTTGGTGAATCTGGTACTGGAAAAGAATTATTTGCCCATGCCATCCATGACAATAGCACTCGGTCATCCTTTCCTTTTGTTCCTATAAATTGTGCATCCATACCAGAGCATTTATTAGAATCAGAATTGTTCGGGTATGAAGACGGTGCTTTCACGGGAGCAAAAAAAGGTGGAAAAAAGGGACAGTTTCAAATTGCAAACTATGGAACGATTTTTCTCGATGAAGTAGGCGATATGCCACTTACTATGCAAAGTAAGCTTCTGCGGGTTCTACAGGAAAAAGAAATTCAGCGTGTTGGCGGCCAAACCTCTATCCCTGTAGATGTAAGAGTGATTGCAGCTACACACAGAGAATTAGAGAAGATGGTTGAGGAAGGGAAGTTCCGGAAGGATCTATATTACCGATTGAATGTCATTAAAATTGAGATTCCACCTCTTAGGAAACGAAAGGAAGATATTCAATTAATAGCCTCTGGCCTTTTAAAAAAGCTGGAAAAGAAGTTTTACCGACAGGGTACTGAACTGACTATAGAAGTAGTTGAATGTTTTATGCAGCATACATGGCCTGGAAATATCCGTGAACTGGAAAACGTGTTAGAAAGAGCAATCAACGTCCTTGATGGGAAAAGGATTGAATTAGCCCATCTCCCTCTCTATCTTCGAGATCATGATAAGAATAATGATTTATTCATAGAATCGTTATCTAGAAATAGTGTAAATGGAGTCGTCCCTAATCAGCAGGTCCAACCATTAAAGGAAACGCTTGCACAAGTCGAAAAACATGCCATCCAACATGCACTTTTAAGAGTCAATGGTAACAAGCAGGAGGCTGCTAAGCTTTTGCAAATAGGCAAAACAAGATTTTACGAAAAATGCAAAATATATGATATTACATAAAACAAATAATTAAAAATAAATGAAACAAATGATGTCGCTAAAGGTATTAAAAAAGCCAGCATTATTTTGCTGACATAGTTTTAAAAAATATTTTTTTGTAAAATAGATGTTTAAAGCACATAGAAATGAATCATTAAAAGAAAAAAATTAATGCTTATTTTAGTAACCATTTGTCCACACACCCTATTCTAAATAGAATATTGTTGCTTCAATTGTTACAATTTAAAGATACCATAAATTAGTTGAGGTAATGTTAATGGTTTATGAATTTCGTGTTAATAAAATAAAGCATTGAGTTATTATGAATTTTAAAGTGAATGGATTGCACTATCATTCAGTAGAGGCGCTAATTACAGGCTTAAATTAGATTGGAAGAAAAGAGAGAAGTGTAAGCACACTTCTCCCGTATTTCTCTAGTTTCGGATTCTATAAACTTCGAATAAAACCATCCACCTTCGTATTGAATTCCTCTACTTCTTCTAAAAATGGACAATGGCAACTATGTTCAAAAACTTCAAGAGTTGCGAATGGAAGTGCATTTCGAATCTGTTCACCAGCAGCAACTGGAATCAATTTTTCTTCTCTCCCAAAACAAAGAAGTGTTTTTGTTAGGAAGTTCTGGAAGTCGTTTCGATAATCAACGATAGATTGATCAAATAGGATGGCGCTTGCTATGCTTTCGGACATTTCCGTTGTTTCTTCGAGCATCCAGTCCATTGTTTCTTCATCGACTTCTTCTTTAAACATTAAAGGTAGAAACCCTTTGAGTAGTTCCACTCGATCAGTTTGAATGCCACGCATGAAATGAGTAAGTGTCGCCATGTCAAATGCACCAAGAGGGAAGTCGGGCCATTTAAAGTCTGATGCCATTTCGTCAACGATAACAGTACCTTTCACATTAACTTCTCCAAACTCCTTTAAGTATTCCCATATGACAAAAGCACCCATTGACCAACCAACTAACACTACATCGTGAAGGTTCTTTTTTTCGATAAATGTATATAGATCCTTCGCATACTGATGAATCGTGTGACCGGAGGAAGACTTAGTGGATTTCCCATGACCTCTGAAATCTAGAAGGATCGTTTGATACTTTTGTGAAAAATAGGGGAGCTGTTCTTGGAAAAAACGACTGCTCATCCATACCCCATGCAGAAAAATGACGGGTGTTCCTGTGCCTTCTTCTTCGTAATAAAGCTCTATTCCTTGGTCTACCTCTATATATGCCATACCACATTCTCCTCTCGTTTATTACTACTGTATGGGAGAATAATGGGGATTATGTTCTGAAATAAAGTCTTCCAAAAGAGTTGATTTCCCTGCCTTTTTACTAATCCAATCTTTAAAAAAGCTCGAGTCCTTTAACTACTCTGCTTGGAATGGACTTAGTAAAGTTTACCTTATTATTATTAGCGTCGACAGTCTTTTACTTAGACGCAGTTTCGGTATTTTGACATCCTGACAGCAAGAGCATGAAGATTATGAGTGCACGAATTGTAGGTTTCATTGTAATCCCCCTTTATTAGTCTTTATTTATGTATAGGTTAAAATGGACTGAACATTTTATTTGGACGTGTTATTGGTTTTTTTCATTGAAGTGCCTAGTTTTTTTCCATTATTTACTAGGTAAGAAGTAATAGTTTTGCTTTATATATAATTTTATGAATATTTATTCCTTGATTTTACTTCCAATAACCTACTTCATTAGGTCTACTACGCTACTATTTACCTACATTCAATAGAATTTTCACATTTATAGGCAGAGACTATGTACCCTTGTACTAACTATTTATTCAGAATATTATGATTCTACGGGCCGAATATTTTGAAAAGAGGGAAACATTTGAATAAGTTCATAAAAACTAGTCTATCTTCCGTTATGCTTGCAGGTACATTATTCGCAGGATTCCCGGGAACAGTTATCTCGTATAAAGATGGAGATATCTTGAAAAAGGCAGAAACGAATGTACATGCTTCACACTCACATGGTTCGCTAGATTTAGCGATTATCAATGATGAAAAATTAATAGAGTCGTTCATTAAAAGAGGTCTTCTTGCCAAAGATGCTTCTGAGGCTAAAAAGCAAACCTTCCTCAAGAATTACCTTAGTGTGAAAGGGAAACAGACAGATTCAAAAGAATCCGATCCATTAGCAGCGAAAGTGAAAGCAGCTGAATCTGCTAAACACAAAAAAGCTAAAGAATTTAATAACGGGCTATTGAATGGAAATGGGAACAAGAATGGACAATTAAAAGGAAATCCTGATCCTGTCAGTGAAGAGAAATCTCCTGGAGTTCAAAAGAAAGGCAAATTATTAACGATAATGGTTGAGTACTCTGGTTTTGAACATAACAATATTCAGCCAGGAGAAACAGATAACTATTACAAAGATTATAATACTGAGCATTTTGAAGATATGATTTTTGGTGATAATGGAGTAACCGGACCTAACGGTGAAAATTTTGTTTCACAAAAACAATATTATGAAGAGCAATCTGGTGGAACTTATACCATAGAAGGGAAAGCTTATGGCTGGTTAAAAGTTCCTGGAACGGCTGAATTTTATGGAGCTGATAGAGGGGATGGCGGTCATGATAATGTAAATCCTGGAGGCTCTAAACAATTAGTGGTAGATACATATAAAGCTGCAAAAGCGGCTGGTATTCCTCTACAAGACTATGACTTAGAAGATCCACATGATTTAGACGGGGACGGAAACTATTGGGAATCTGATGGTTTAGTCGATCACCTACAAATTATCCATGCTGGTATGGGTCAAGAAGCTGGCGGTGGTGTTTTAGAGGATAACGCTATCTGGTCACATCGTTCAGCAAAATTCCATGATGAAGATGGATTAGGCAAAGGATTACCAGGATTCTACGATTATACTATTATGCCTGAAGACGGAGCTACTGGAGTATTTGCCCACGAATACGGGCATGATTTAGGGCTACCAGATGAGTACGACACAGCTTATACTGGTACAGGTGAAGCAATTGGTTATTGGTCCGTTATGTCTGGCGGTTCTTGGTCTGGAAAAATCCCTGGTACTGAACCAACAGGTTTCTCCCCTTGGGCGAAACAATATTTCCAATCTACGCTTGGTGGAAAATGGACAGCTCCGACGGTTGTAAACTGGGATGAGGTATCAACTAAAGGAACTAATTTCTTATTAGATCAAGCCAATTCACCACTTGGTAAAAACAATCAGGCTGTGAGAGTAAACTTACCTATGAAGAACACTCCTATAAACGTTCCAGCAGCTGGTAGCTATGAATATTGGGGTGGACAAGCAGATGAACTTGATAGCAACATGGTTACATCTGTTGATTTAACAGGAAAAAATTCAGCTACCTTAACATTTGATGCTTGGTATGATACTGAAGAGAAATGGGATTTCGCGTTTGTACAAGTATCTGAAGATGGAGGTAGCACTTGGAAATCACTAGGTAACAGCAATACTCGTTCTGATGTGGTTTCTGAAGGCTATCCTACAATCTTGAATTCAATGCCTGGGTTTACAGGTAAATCTAATGGATGGCAGGCCCAATCCTTCGATTTATCAGCTTATACTAACAAGAAAATCCAACTTCGTATTCGCTATGCAACAGATTGGGGTACTTCCCATGTTGGTTTCTTTGCAGACAACATTAAAGTGGTAGCAGATGGACAAACTGTAGTTGAAGATGGAGCAGAAGGAACAACTACTCCATTTGGTTTAAATGGATTCAAGAAAATGGATGGTAACAAGCGTACAGATCACTACTATTTATTAGAGTGGCGTAACCATAAAGGGGTAGACGAAGGTCTTAAGAATATTAAGCGTGGCAATTCTATTATGAGCTATGATGGTGGCTTGGTAGTTTGGTACGTAGATGATAGCTATACGGACAACTGGACAGGAGATCATCCTGGAGATGGTTACCTGGGTGTGGTAGATGCGCACTTAGGAACAAGCTTAAAATGGAATGTTACAGATGGTACATCAGTTGAAGCTTCATCACGTTTCCATGTTGCAGATGCGGCATTTGGATTAAATACAACTTCTGGTCTGGATGTAACGTACCCTACTCAAACACTAACGTTATCTAGTCAAGAAGCAGTGTCTCTATTCAGTGACAGCAATAATTACAATAACACATTCATGCCAGATGCTGGACGTAATCTAGGCAAGTATGGACTAAAAGTTCGTGTAAACGGTCAATCCAAAGACAAATCTGTAGGATCTATCGTAATCTACAAATAATCGACAAAAATCGGGAGGTGCCTGTCACCGCCCGATTTTTTTTTGTGTAGAAAGTCAGATTATTAAGTTGGAAGTTTTTGATATAATAGCAGGGCAACTGAATATTGTGAGGGTGGTTGGTTGTCACACTTCTTTCTATTTTTAGAAAGGAGGTGATAATTATAGAAATATTTCTTGCTGTGATATTTGAGATTTTGAAAGGCATTGTGCGTGAAGTAGTTGCATATATCTTTCGAAAACACGTATTGGAACACAACAAGAAAACCACCCCGCGCCGTAGGAAGCAATAGGGTGGTTTTCGTAAGTAACATAAACTGATGACAACCATCACTCTAACGGTAAAGGTTGCAGAGAGAAGTGTTAGCGCACTTCTCTTTTTTATTATATATCCATTATACATAAATATATTCTTATAGTGAAGATTTCGTTTAAATATATCGAAAACCATGTGTCCGAGTGGAAGGATAGTGTGTTATGATTATGGTTGGAAATATATAACTTTTTAGTAGATTATTAGATAAATAAGAAAGTGAGAAGGGGATCTCGCGTTGAAAAAACATTTAAGTTTCATTTTATTTTTGAATATGATGATTGTTTTGCTTTTCCCAGGGAGTTCATATGCAGCAATCAATGCTGAGGCAGCGGTGAAAGAAGCGGAGGCTGCCGGGAAAATGGTACTTACCGCTAGTGTATACAATGGAAAGGGAAAGCCTATTATTCCTGATAAGCAATTGAATAATGCTAACTCAAAGCTAAAAATTGCTAAAGCTGCTGTCGGAAAACTTCCTGCAAAACAAAGGTCTGCATTCACGAAACGACTAAATGATATAACGGTAAATATCACTCGTGGAACGGATTTTAGTAAAGCTATTAAACAAGGGGAAACCATTACGGCTCATAAGAATAAAGCAACTCAAGCTACTACAGTAGCAAATGCTTTGACCTATTACAATGTATTAACCAAAGAACTAAAAAATGTAGGTATTTTCGATAAAGTGACCCACACTGCTTCAAGGGCGAACCTGAAAAATTATTATATTAAACCTGCTCAAGATACAGCTTTGAAACTGACCCCAGTTGTTAAAACAAAATCAATGTTAGATCAATTCAATACACAATTAAATCAAATTACTGATACGGATACTCTTTTCAACACCTATAAAGGGATTGTCATCCAATACTCATCCATAACTCTGCCAGCTTTGAAAAAAGAGTTAACTAGTAAAATGGTAGCTGCTGAAAAACGAATCCCTCTGGAACTAGTAACTGGCAATCTTCTAGACATACTTGAATTGGAAACTAAACTAAGAGAGCTAGATTCTACGGTAAAACCACTAAAATCTAGTCCGGTTGTACCTGGCCTTCATCAAGAGATTAATACCTTGATTTCTAGTAATCTATTTAGTCCAACAGAAAAGACTGTTCTTCAAACTCGTCTAAAATCAATTATGTCAAAGTTAGTGGTTCAGCCTAAGGTGTTAAAAGAATTATTAACACAAAAGTCGATTGAAAAGGGGATTCCCCCTGAGATTGTGAAAGGAATTGTCTTAACGGAAAACTCTAAGATGACGCAATTCACTACAAATGGTGATGTGTTCAAGAGCCAGGATGATGGTTTCGGAATCATGCAAGTGACCCCAATGTCAGTGGAGGATGATTCATTTGATTGGGATTTAGTGAAGTATGATCTAAATGCCAATATTGAAGCGGGCTTAAAAGTCTTATTAGAAAAGTGGGGCAAGGCTGGGTCCAGCTTTCCCGTGATTAATAAGCAGGATAAGAACGTGTTGGAAAATTGGTATTTTACATTATGGGCTTATAATGGTCTATCGAATTTCAATGATCCCTCGAATCCTAATGCGAAAAAAATAGTTTATCAAGTAAAAGTGTATGAAAATATCGAGAAATATGTTGGAGTTACCCCAACCTACATTGCTACTGAAGAGCTTAAAGTCAAAAATGTAGATGGTTGGCCTTCCTTCACAGAAAAAATGAATTATGTGACCAAGACCACCACTTTGTCATCTCAAATGCATAAAGCGGGAACCCAGATAGTTCTGAAGAAGAAGGCTAGATTTAGAAGCACCCCTTCAACGAGTGGAACGCCTACAGAACTCCCAACAGGAACAAAGATTCAAATTGTGAAAAGGGAAGAGGACGCTGGACTAGCCAATTTCTTTAGCTGGTATTTAGTTAATTTACCCAATGGAAAGCAAGGCTATATTGCTTCTGTGAATTTGTATTAGATGCATGTGTCCGAACTCTTTAAAAAAGTAAGAATCATTACCATATATCCAATCAGGAAAATATTGATGAAAAAAAAACAATCTACTTATCTCAATTCTGAGAAAGTAGATTGTTTTTTTGTGTTAAATTTGTCTGCCTGGAGGGGTGTAGTAAGGGGGTACCTTAATCCAGCCTCTCTTTCGCATAGCAGTTTTCAGTTCTATCCCAAATAGCATTTTTTCCGCATGAAATCTTGCCCAAAGTAGCCCAAGATCATTTCTAATACATTGACTCAAGTTGGTAGAACACATGACGATATTTGATGCAATTTTTATCCCTATAAAATTGGCGATTTCGTCGTCTGTCACCTTTACTCCAAGAGGTACGCTATTTGGATCGGATTTGGGCTTTGATTGAGGTTTATAAAGCTTAATGAACAGGTATTTAAGTTGATTATTCAAGGACACTGGTTGATTGGAGCGGAAGGCGCTTGACTCCTGGGGGATTAGCGTTACAGACGAGACCCCGCAGGAGAGGTAGCGACGAGGAGGCTCGGCGAACGCCCCCCGGAAAGCAAGTGCCTGGAGCGGAAATCAACCTTTTCGCCTACCATACATAACAAAAATGACAAAAGGTATCGAGAGAGCGTACTCTCGATACCTTTTGTAGATAATCTGAGAACCTTCATTATGAAGGTCCTTTTCCATTTATCCAAACGTATTATAAACATTTTCACATTCTTTGGCTGTTGGCTGGTAAAAACAGTGCAGCTTGTAACGATCAACGAAGGGTTGGTTATACCATGTAGGTGGGCAATCTCCTGGGGGCCTGAAATACCATAGTGAGAATTTTGCAGGCCACTGTCTTTCACCTTTAATGGCTCGGCGTGCTAATCGTCTTTCGCTTTCTCTTGCTCGTTGGTAGAAGTATCCTTTTTGAGTGGCTTCAAAAGCATGAGGCTGGTAAACCATTTGTGGAACAGTCCGTAAGTTTTTAAAATCGGAACAATTTGCTCGAATACGATTTATCCCCACGTTTCCGACGAGCATCATCCCTTTTTCTCCTTCACCTTCAGCTTCTGCTCTAAGCAATCTTGCTAAGAGGTCAATATCCGCTGATGTATGCTTTACAACCATGATGTCACCTCCATTTAATATCTTATTAAATGGAGGCAATAGAGATGACAACAAGGACAAACGATAGGGAAAATTTATGCAATACTTTTTGGTATTTGAATGGTAAAGGTAGTCCCCTTTCCAATTTCACTGTTTACCAAAATTGTGCCTTTCATGGATTGAATGATTTGAAAGGAAATCGTTAGACCGACCCCTGTACCTTTTTCTTTCGTCGAATAAAAAGGTGTCCCTAATTGTTTCAACTGAGCTTTCGTCATTCCTTTTCCATTGTCGATAATTTCAATTTTGATTGAGTCGTTTATATCATAGGCATTGACGGTTATACTACCACCTGATTCCATAGCTTCAATCCCATTTTTGATGATATTGACTAAAACTTGCTTAATTTCAGCCTTATTTCCCTTTACGAATAAGGCGTCCTGAACAGATTTATGGATACTAATATTTTGTATATTAGAATAAGAACTCATCAACTCAATGATATTCTTTAATTCTTCCGTAATATTAATCCAAGCTAGACCTTCCGTATGAGGTTTAGCTAATGAAAGGTAATCGTTAATAATAGATTGAGCGTGATCGAGTTCATTTAAAGCAATACGAATATAATTTTTTTGAGAAGGTAATAGATTGGTATCATCATTCATTAACTGTAAGAAACCTCTCACTGATGTCATTGGATTTCGGACTTCGTGCGCAACTGAAGCAGCTAGTTGACTGATGACATTCAATTTATCCGCCCTTTGTAGCTCTTGCCGGAGTGCCTGTTGTTCGTTCACATTTTCTATGAGAAATACGACCATCACTAAAGTGACCCATGTTATCATAGAGAAGGCTAGCATGAATGGGATTTGTTCTAATTGATTCATTTTAATAAGAGTGAGGGCTCTTGTAAGCGCCATTAACCAATAGACAACACTGACAATGATCACTTTCGTTCTCAGCTGTACTTTGTCGTATTTACGGACAACAAATGTAAGAATAGCTGAGGCGATTGAATAATTGAGCAAAGTAACGTAAAATCCCGCTCCTCCTAAATTAAATCTAAATACTAATAAGACAATAATCATCAGTATGCCTGGTATTGTTCCACCATATAAAAAAGCGATTACAATGGGAATAACCCTAAAATCATAAAAATATCCATTGTCATATTCAATTGGGAAGGACATGGTTAGTATTAAAATCAGCAAGAGGATGATAATCAGCTTAGAATATGGTTTTTTTCGTCTTACTTTATTTTCAGTAAAATATAGGTGGTAGACAAGAATAGGGAAAAGTACGATTAATACGTGAAATAGAACAGGACCAACTTGGTTAAACATAACTTCCAAAACCCCCGCAAAAAAGGACAAATTTTCTCGTTTATTAACATTTCGATAAATGGTCCTAATTACCTTCTTAATTCTTTTGATTTCCACAAATTTCACTTTTTTTGGTGCCTGTGCAGAGCTGAATTTTGTCGAAGACTTCGGCATTTTTTTGTGTGAAAGAAACGGCATAATAGCTAAAGGGAAGTTATATTGGAGATTTCAAAGTTACACACGAATTGGCAATTAAAATGTCGAATAATAACAAAAAAAGCTCGCCGAGATCGGCGAGTTTTTAATGCAGGCAAGAAATAATATCAACTAAAGCATCCGATTGTTTAATTACGGTTGCACTACATATTTTTGCTTTGCAGAAGAAGTTTGGATTCTCCTGTACGTTCCCATTCTTCTACTATTTCATATGCTTTTTCAGGAGAATATCCCTTCCCTACAAGAACTCCCATTAAAATAAACTCTTGAAGAATATGTGTCATATTAATTCCTCTTTTAACGTCCTCCAAACCTTCTTTTACCAAAAATCCGGTATGTCTTACCCATTCATCTGGAGTCTTTCCGAAAATTACTGTATTCCCATTTCCATTGCCCAAATCTTCTTCCATAGTCATTGCATCTGCCTTAGTCTTATGAACAGTACCAAATGGATGGTTTGGTGGGGCATATATTGAGTATAGTTTCAACGGAACATTTCCAGTGTTTGTGACATTGTGCCACATTCCAGCCGGTATCATAATAGCAGAGTCATCGAAGATTCTCCATTGGAAACTTAAATTATCTTTACTTTTGCCCATTTGTACAATCCCCTGACCTTGTTCAACACGTAAGAATTGATCCACATCAGGGTGCATTTCCAAGCCGATATCTTCACCAACATTGAGACTCATTAATGTGACTTGCAAATGATTTCCTGTCCATAGTGCGGTACGATACGTGTTGTTTTGTTTGGTGGCCTCATTGATATTTATAACAAATGGGTTTGCTCCATAATCTTTTAATACGTTTCTGTCATAACCATAAAAAGACCGATAAGAACTAAATGCCAACTCATTAGGAAGAGCCCAATAACCAGTAGGATTTCCGTAAGTATGCGTTGGTACGTTTGCATAATTAGGATATTGATACGTATAAGGCACATAGTACATTTTCCTCAATCCCTTCATATACATTTATTTATTATTTATAAATTATCTTATGTATGGTAGAAGAGGAGTGTACTTAATGATGTTAAATGACTTATTCGAGTATTCAAGGTACATTTCGATTCCTTTTTTATACTCAATGCATCATTGAACCAATTTTAGATACACCAACAATTTATCTGATACATATGGATAAATGAGCTGACTTTTTGATAAGGAGGGCATTGTCATATGTATGAGGACTTTGTACAACCATTTTGTGCACAAACAACTGATATAGCACCCCTGTTTGTGGCAGAAGCTTACGACAATGTAGAAAAGAAAATTAAAGAAATTCGCCTAGAAAGTTATCGTGGAAAATGGGTGATCTTATTTTTTTATGGAAGTGATTTTACTTTTGTTTGACCGACAGAGTTGGCAGCGGTCGCTGCTATTTATAATCAACTGAAGTCCCTAAATACAGATGTACTTGCCATAAGTACAGACAGTGTATATTCTCATAAAGTTTTTACTGAGGTGACTCCTTCAATTTCTCAGGTGAAGTTTCCACTATTAAGTGACCGAACACATAAAATTAGTAAAGCATACAGAGTGTTAAATGAAAAAACTGGGGCTACATTCAGAGCAACCATCATTATAGATCCAGAAGGAACGATTGTTACCAAATTCGTAAATCCTCCAGAAGTTGGTCGAAATGTTTACGAGATTTTAAGGGTAATTCAAGGGATACAATATAGTAGAAGGACTGGGGAAGGAGTCCCAGCTAATTGGGTACCAGGTCAATCTGGAATTATTAGGAATCCAAAGTACATTGGTAGAATTTAAGGGATACCCAATAATCGTATTTAAATAAAAATGAGCTATTATTATACTTTTTCGGTTCCATCGGAGCGATTCTTTAATGTGTCACTTTTCTTCTTCAACTAACTGGGGCGTTTAGTTGAAGAAGAAAATAAAAAGGACCACACATATTAGATTTATGGACTTAACCCCGTCAAGTAGACAGCTCTAAAAAAGACTATGCAGCCATCGTGATTCGATACTCAATCGGAGCACGATGGTTTAGTCGTTTTTGG
>NZ_JAAGVZ010000003.1:0-296440 GCF_010882125.1 Peribacillus alkalitolerans
CCGTGAAGGATGTTATACAGAAGGGGCGAAGAGTAAAACATATTCGGTGACAATTAAATCGACCGAACATAAGGAACAAGAAACGTTTCAAAATAGTGAAGAGTTTAAGGAACAGGCTCGTTCACGCTATAAAATTGAAGCCAAGAATAGTGAATTAAAACATGGACACGGGTATGATACAGCATCATCTGCGGGTCTATTCGGCATGGGAATTCAGGGTGCCACGACAATATTCGCCGTCAATCTCAAGAGAATTCTCACGCTTCTGAAAGAAAAGGAATAAAGAAAAGGAATAAAGAAAAGGGATAAAAAAGAGCAATTTCTTGTTCTAAATCGAACGAGAAATTGCCCTTTTTTTTATCTCACCATGTTTACATTTTTAAAAACGCAAGTTTTTCAGTGCCCTCAATTCCTCCGGTCGGCACAAAAAACTATTTATTCACTATATACCTCTTAAATTTCTCAGCATCCGACGCCTTACATTCCACTTTCATTAATGTGCCTTCTTCTTCGTAGCTGACTTCTTTTACGTTCGCGACCTCGTTCAAATATGAAACGACGCCTCCTTGGTCATACGGGATGACCAATTCGCAGTTGACGTATTGAGCGAATAGGTGTGAACGAATCATACTTGTCAGCTCTTCGATTCCGATACCGTTTTTCGCTGAAAAATAAATGTCATCCTGGTGGACAACCGGTAAATCATCGCGAACTATCTCAGCCTTGTTGTAGGCATAGATAGTCGGGATTCCTTTTACTCCAATATCTTCAAGAGTTTGATTGGTTATGTCAATCAATTGACGGTAATTCGGATTCGAGTAATCAACCACGTGGATGAGCAAGTCTGCTTCTGCCACCTCTTCTAGCGTAGATCGGAATGCTTTGACAAGGTGATGGGGAAGTTTGCTTACAAAGCCAACTGTATCCGTCAAAAGGAAAGATTTATTGTCTGGTAGCGTAATGTTACGCACCGATGTTTCCAATGTTGCGAACAGCATATCCTTTTCAAATACCTTTTTTTCCACGTCTGGCATATAGGTTTGTAGCATGCTGTTCATGACTGTAGATTTCCCAGCATTCGTGTAACCGACTAATGCCACAACAGGAACCTCGAGCTTTTTGCGTTTTTTACGCTGGATTTGGCGTTGGGCTACCATGATTTCTAAATCTTTTTTCAGGACGGAAATCTTTTCTTCAATACGACGGCGGTCGAGTTCAATTTTCTTCTCCCCGGTACCTTTGTTCTTCGTACCTACCCCACCGCTTTGTCGGCCCAATGACTGGCCTAAGCCAACCAATCTTGGCAGCATATATTGAAGCTCTGCCACTTCTACCTGCAGCTGGGCTTCCTTCGTTTTGGCACGGTTCGCGAAAATATCCAGTATTAAAATCGTTCGATCAATGACTTTACAATCCAATTCCCTTTCCAGGTTACGGATTTGTGAGGGCGATAATTCATCATTAAAGATGACCAGGTTCGCATCTTTTTCTTCAACAAGGTGACGAACCTCCTCCACCTTCCCTTTACCGATATAATGCGACGGATTTACGCGTTGCAAACTTTGAGTGATGCGTCCTAATACTTCTACATCACATGCATGCGTCAAGTTTACAAGCTCTTCCATTGAATATTCAAAATCCTCGGTATGCCCGAGATTCACTCCTACTAGTATCGCTTTTTCCACTATAGCTTCCATTTGCTACCTCCAAAAAATATATTTGTATAAGTTCAACTAGCCGCAAATGAAAAGTGGTACAGCGGACATCAGGCGTTTCAAACCAAATAAAAAGCACAGATGAACTGTGCTTAATAAACGGAATATGAGAAAGAAGCCAAAACCGTTGGACGGTTTTGGAACAGCTTCTCAACACGTATGGAATTGACTATTTCCGCAAAATTCTAGACCTTGCGTTTGGTTTTCAAAAATAGACAGACCAATCCCGCTTACTCTGAACACGCACCAGAGTCCTTGAGCACTATTCAATTAGCGGCACAAAGCTTGTAGTCGGATTCTTCCAGATAGGAAGCAAGCAGTCTGAATCATTTCGAAAACCCTCCGTTCCTTAAGATTATGGTCATTTTAACATATGTATTTCAATGATACAATGTTCCTTCTATAAATTAACGGGAATTTTATCCAACAAATCTTCCAGGGTCATTTCCCCCATAGATGATATGCGGACTTGATAATCTTCGAATTCTAAATGTTTCGTTACCCCATTTGGTACAATCGCACAGTGAAGCCCAGCTTTTCGGGCAGCGATTAAGCCATTCAGTGAATCTTCAAATGCCAGCGCTTCATTTGGTTCGATCCCTAGAGCCTCCACTGCCTTCATATATTATTCTGGATCAGGCTTTACCTTGGACACATCATCACGTGTTTTGACTGTTTCGAAATACTTTAAAATTCCTAGCTGCCTTAAATAGCCTTCTACCCATTGACGAGAAGAACTCGACGCAAGTGCAATTCGTAAGCCTCTGTCCTGTGCGGATTTAAGGTAATTTTCTACTCCTTCCCGCAATTCTGGCTCACCCATTTTTTTGTGATAAATCTCATGTGCTGTCTTTTCAATTACGCCCCGATCAATTGGAGATGTAGCATGTTGCCTTATATGTTGATACAAGACCTCATCAGTTGTCCCAATTACCTTTGAAAAATCCTCTATTTTCAAATCCATACCATATTCCAACAGTACTTCGCGATACGAATCGTACCAAACGGATTCAGTATCTATGATTAATCCGTCAAAATCAAAAACAAGTGCTTTAATCATCTTTTTTCTCCTTATACTCTATCTTCAGCCTTTCCTTCACAATCATGAGTCCCTTCTTAGGTTCTAAATAGAATTGACACTTTTCTTCTACTTTTTGCTTTAAATCCCTTGCCAGGAATTTACGATTTTGAAATAATCGTTCCTTCATATTGATGGTTAATACATGTCCGTGCGTAAATGTTATCTCTGTATTGTAAATTTCAACAGCTCTATGTTTTATTATATGATGCAAAGCAAACCAACCACAATCGATATTGTTCGGAGAAGAGTGTGGAAACCAGTAAAGATTGTGAAGAGAACTGATCATGACAGGTTGACTATAACCATTTCCTAAATGGAATATTGCTGCTCTTCTTGCTCCTTCAAAATCGCTTCCATAGTGTAATAGACTGTCTTTTATGATCTGCATCGGGCTTTTATTAACCACATAGATTTGGACTCCCTCCAAAACTAAAGAAATCAAATTTCCATATTGGTCTAACTTAGGTAAAATAAGAATCGTATCTAAATTGATACAATATTCAACACGATATTTAGCATTTAACATTATTTAACCACCTTTCGAATTTGTTTATTTCCAATTCCTCTAAAAAGGGGTATACTAACCTTGGAGCAAGAGTTGGTATACCCCAGCTATTGCACGGCCTTAAGCAACGTCCTGCCAGACAATTGCTTAAGGCCATCTTATTTTCTCACCCACATATTTTTAACCTCCCATTCCCCGGGCAATGTTTGACAATGATACGACATCATTCATCAAATTCCCCTGCCATTAGACCCATTATCTAAATTTTGGTATTTGTTGTAAATATAAAATTCAGAATTTTCTTTACTATATTTATAAAAATTCATTTTTTTGACAAAAATAGCTACTAATACAAAAAACTGATTTCTTAAAGAAACCAGCACTATCTATTTATTCTTCTTTTGTTGTTTCGAAAGGTATGTACGAAAATAATAACAAATATGATTAAACCAACTATCAATCCATATTTAGTCGATAACTCCACGATTGCTTCTATATTCTCTCCAAACAGAGAACCAAGAGTGAAATACAGTACGGTCCAAACAAACCCTGTTGAATAGGAATAAATTGCATATGACCTGAAGGACATTTTATTGATCCCAACGATGTAAGGTACTATATGTCGTACAACAGGTATGAAATAGCTGATTACTAGAGCATATTCCCTGTACTTTTCAATCATTTGATGGGAT
Source organism: Peribacillus alkalitolerans (assembly GCF_010882125.1). Taxonomy (GTDB): domain Bacteria; phylum Bacillota; class Bacilli; order Bacillales; family DSM-1321; genus Bacillus_BN; species Bacillus_BN alkalitolerans. The sequence continues at coordinate 3,994 of NZ_JAAGVZ010000003.1, forward strand.
TTGTCAATGTACATGACTTTTGATTTCTTCTTAATAGTATCTAATATTCTCACACCTACTGTTCTACCAAGGAAATATCCTAACGAAAGTCCAGACACGACCCCAAGGTAAGTCAGCAAAAAAGCGATAACAGGATTTAATATTCCAATGGATGATACAAAACCCCCACTCATTACAATCATCTCATCTGGTATCGGCATACCAATAATTCCGAGCCATAAACAAAAAAACAATGCTAAATATCCAAAATGATTGATATATTGTAACAAGTCCTGTAAATCCAACACATCCACCCTCATCCATTTCGATATGGATTAAAGCGTATCTAACATTTATTAAGAATTACTGAGATTAAATCTTAAGATTTATTAAAATTCGATAAAATAGTCCAATATTTACCATAAGATTTAGCTATTGGTTAATTAGAAAACTAGGTGTATATTTACATAGGGTCAATGAGATAATCCCACGCTATTAATGGACAAGGACACTTGAAAATTAGGAGATTAATAAATGCAGGAACTATTAGATTTTTTATTGGCTTTACCTTTAGAATTAGCAGCGATAATAAGCATCCTTTTAAATATTGGAATTAGCATTGTCGGGGTAGTTCCAAGTGCATTTCTAACCGTTATCAACATTCAATTATTCGGTTTAACTGTAGGAGTATTTGTTTCTTTTTTAGGGGAATTACTTGGAGGAATTGTTTCATTTTGGTTATATCGAAAGGGATTCCATAGATTCATCAGTCAAAAGTCCTTTAATTATCCAAGATTGCATCAATTATTGAATGTTAAAGGTAAGGATGCCTTCTTCCTTGTATTTACTTTCCGCCTATTGATTTTCGTACCATCCAGTGCAGTTACCTTCTTCGCTGCTGTGGGTAAGATGTCATTGGTGACCTTCTTAGTGGCGAGTACTCTTGGTAAAGCCCCGGCTTTAGCGATAGAAACTTATTCGACCTATCAAATATTACACTGGACCCTACAAGGGAAAATCATCTTGTTTCTATTATCTGCGTTACTTATTATCATTATTTTAAGAAAATGGAAAACTAGTTCCACATAAGCCCTTTGTTAAGGGTATTTTTTTTGTAATAAAACGTGACATTTAACCAAATAGGGTCATATTTTAAGAGGAGGTGATAACAATTGAAAAAAATCCTCTTGTTTTGTGATCCTGGCATTGATGACGCAATAGCGATTATGTACTGTCTGTTACATCCTGGGTTAGATTTAGTTGGTCTGGTCACAAGCTATGGCAATGTCACGGAAAAACAAGCGACAGACAATGCCGCTTACCTGCTATCGTTAGCTGGGCGTCAGGATATTCCCGTTATTCGAGGGGCAAAAGGGCCTTTTTCGGGTGAAATAGCAACATACTACCCAGAAATCCATGGTAGTGAAGGGTTGGGGCCGATTAAAACACCACAAGATTTCAATCCAACGGTTTATCCGTTTCAAAAAGCCCTTGATCTTATTTTAAAGCATGGTAACGAACTAACTATTGTCGACGTAGGGAGATCCACATCATTGGCGATGGCATTTTTATTACTTGGAGCAGAAACAATGAATAAAGTGGAACAAATCTTTATCATGGGGGGCGCCTTTCTGCATCCTGGTAATGTAACTGCAGTGGCAGAAGCGAATTTTCATGGAGATTCCATCGCAACTGATTTAGTATTGGGACAAGGTAGAAATGTGACGATCATCCCTTTGAATATCACCAATAAAGCAATCATTACATCTGAAATAATTGATAGAATCATTATAAAAGCTAATAATCCTTTTAAAGCATTATTGAAACCAACCATAGAGTACTATTCTGATGCGTACAAAAAATTAATCCCTGGTATCCAAGGCTCCCCTCTGCATGATGTTGTTACTTTATATGCGGTAGTTGCTCCAAATCAGTTCAACTATATAGAACGAAGGGTTAGGGTAGAGATATGGCAATCTAGGGGAATGGCCATCGCAGATTTTAGAGGAACCCCAAAAGAAGAACCTCCTGAAACAATAGACAAGGTAGCTTTTGATTTTAATTATGAGGCATTTAAAGAGGATTTCATCAAGATCATGATGAATCCGATTTATTACAGAAGAAATTAATGGCCGACATCCCTCCAATGTCGGCCTAACAAAGTCATTTTACATCTCCTTCATTTTGAATATGTACTTTCACTTGTACCTTTTGTAAAGACTCTTCATTTAAATTCTCCAACTGTTCAATGGACCATTTATCTGGTTTAAATCGAAAAGGCTTTTCAGCTAAACTGAATACATCGTGTTTTACTTTTATTCCTGCTAGATATGTTTCTTTGATTTCTTTTTTTACTTCTTCTTCTAAGATAGATATTAATTTTGATGTTTTAAAATTACCATCATTTTGCGTCACGTCGGCATTAAGATCCAACTTTATTTGAAATGTTGGACTTGGGTTAGAGATTGTTTTGATTTTAAATTTTGCATCTCTAATGTTAAAAGCCACTACATTTTCACCCTGTTTTGTCTCAATATGAAAGTTTTTATATTCTTTATTCATCCATCGAATACCCCGAAGACTATTTTTATCTAGGTATACTACATCCTTATCTTTTTCAACCACATATCCTCCGTCTATCTCAACGATCTTTTTAGGTTTCTTTTCCATCCAGTTTGATTCATTTATTGAAACCGAAGGTATAACTACAGTGGATACTGGGTCGGAAATACTAGATAAAAATTGATGATATCGAACCGTAGTGAAAGTGCTACTTGGTACCAATATATCTTCAGGGTAAAACATTAAGGTAAAGATAGTAGGTAAATTGAAAAAGCTTTCACCCTTTAAAACAGAAATGAAATCGCCCTTAGCTGAAAACACCCAAGAATTATAGCGAAAAAATGTACTCCTTCTTATTAGATCCTTAAAATTGTCTAGTTTTTGAGTCAACACAGATTCACTTAAAATAATCGAATGGATTTGCCCATATTGTATAGGAAGAGCAGTAGTCTCTTCCAAGTTTTTAAGTGCGGACTCAAATGAAATTCCTTTCCCTATTCCGATTAGGGGCGATGGAGCGTTTTCTGGAAGTCCAGCTTCTTGTTTTGCCACGTTTCCAAAACTAAGTGATTGAGTGTATACATAGTATTCATCATCTTTATAGTCAAAAGCAACGGAAACTAAATAATTGAAATTATGCGGTTCAACATTTCCCCAACAACCTTGAAGAGGAAGAATCATCACCATTATCAATAATAAATGAATTTTTCTCATGTTCCTTCCTCTTTACGATCCACATCTTTTGGCTGATAAGCAAGATTTCTTTTTTTGATCCATTTATCGGGAATTTTAATTAGCGTTTTAATTAGATCCCCTAAATTGGGATTTGCTAAAATCGAAATATAGGGTTGATTAAAACTTTTAAGAGATACAATATAGCCCGTTAAAAATAATACACATAAAAAGAAACCGTAGAACCCAATCATAATAGAAATTAAAAGTATGACAAACCTTAAAATAAGGATATTTCCAGACAAACTTTGATTCACAAGCGTATAGCTAGAAATTATTGTAATGGCTATTATCACTAACATAGTTGGTGATGTAAGTCCTGCACGGATTGCCGCATCCCCCACAATCAAACCGCCTAACACTGCAACGGTTTGTCCCACTGCTTTAGGAAGCCTGATACCAGCCTCTTTAAACAGCTCAAATAATAAAAGCATGATGATCATTTCAAGTCCTGTAGATAATGGAAGTCCTAAACGAGAGACTGAAACAGTCGCTAACATTGGAAAGGGCACTTGATCCAGATGGTGAGAAGTTAGGGCTCCAAAGAATCCTGGTAAAAACAGGGTAATAATTAATGCAGCTATTCTGAGTATTTTTTCGGTACTGACATAGAAAAAACTAAGCTGCCCATCTTCTGGTGAATTTAATAATGAATTTAAACTAGTCGGGCCAATGATACAGCTAGGGTTTCCATCTATCAATATGGCAAATCTTCCTTGGTTCAATGACTCGACTACATAATCTGAACGTCCCATATAGTCTGTTAATGGAAATAGTGACCAGGTTTTATCGTAAATATGTTCTTCAATTTGATGGACGGAGGTTAAAACATCCATTTTAATATTTATTAATTTTGAATTTACTAGCGAAAGTATTTCATCATTTAATACGTCATCCAAATACATGAGACAGACTTTCGTATGACTTCGCTCCCCAATTGTATAGACAATGCTTTTTAAAGATGTCGTTTTTAATCTTTTCCGAATTAATGCTAGATTGTCTCCAATATCTTCTACAAACCCATCGCGAGGACCACGAATAGATACCTCTGTATTGGATTCCTCAGGACTTCTTTTTGGAGAATCAGAGGCACTAACATAATGAAAAACTAATTCATTAGAAGGAATGATGATAATGATTGATCCTGAAAATAACCTCTCTTCAAATTCATTTTTAAAATTCTCGGTGTCATCACTTTGAAATGTAAAAGCATTATAGTCCAAAGTGGTATTCACAATTGAATCATAAAGGAACAATTCTCCTCTAATGCGGGGGATTATCGTTTCATTTAAATATTTACTATCAATTAACGAAATGTGGTAGATAAATGTAAATAAAACCTTATCACCATTTTTCATTTCAAAATTTTTATCAACTTTACTTACTTCAGATATGTTTTTTATCCATAGGTCAATTTGTTCATTCCAGTTATCGCTAGATTTCCTTACTAGCATGTTGCTCACCCCCTGGCTTTTTCCAAATTATCAGTACTAAAAATAGAGCCATAAACGTAAGTAAGAAAAACAAATTAAATGGGTAATAAAATTTTCTGAGCATATGATAATATTTAATCGAATTAATAGGAATGAAGGTAGCTCCCATAATAATTAGGTACATTAAGAATATTGGCCACTTCTTTTTTGAACCGAATAAAATGTGATTTCCTAAAAAAACATTTAAACTAATACGAATATAAGCCCCTGATAACCATTGAAAAATGGATAAAAAATCTAGACGATTAATATACTTCCCAAATGACAATAATCTCCACTGATCATAGGCAGGAACCCTCATTTCCCTCGCTGCATCTATATTAAATTCAGCAATGGCACCAGTAAGAGGTCCCAAAGTCATAATAAATAATAAAATCATAATTAAAATCAACCATTTTATCTTAATGGTTTTCTTACAAAAAGGGATAAAGAATAAGATGAGTAGTGTTTCAAATACCCCTATTGAGGAAAATAAAGTTCCTTTCAAAATGGAATATAACCCTTCTTGAAATACTGGAAATAACAGTGAATAGTTCTTATTAGGGTAATTTCCGATACCTACAAAGAATCCTAAAAAGACGACAAAAGGTAGAATAAATAGAGCCATCATGCTAATCGCTTGCATTCCTTTGATTGATCCATAAAGACAAACGATGGATAGACACACCATAATTGTAAACAATGGTAAATCGAATGTATAATTTTCCTTCGCCCAAAATACAGTCGATCGAAAGGTTACAAATGCATTTATTAATAAATAAATTGAAAATAAGATTGCTGTGAAGTAATAAATAAGTGGATGGATTTTAGTTTTTAAATAAGTTAATATATCAATTCCTTTTAGTTTTTTGATAAGGAAATATAATAGAAATATCCATATAATCGACGGAAGAAAACTGAATACGACACTGATCCACGAGTCCCTGTTTCCCATAAATAATAAAACAGGAATCAGCAAAACATGGACCATAAAGCCAGTAGACATGATGACTAAAGCAAAAATATGGATATTATAAAGGCTTTTACTGCTCATAGACTTCCCCTGACTTATCGGTTATTTGAATCTTATTATGAGCATATTTTCCATATAAATACGGTTTTTTGAGCTAAAGGTCATCAACCAGGAATAGATAGCATTTATTAATGGATTTTTTTCGGAGATTAAAATGCAAAAAATGCCGACTCACAATCTAAGTCGGCATTCAAAAAAACTATTATATTTTCTTCACTTCAATAAACTGAATTTGATGGCCGTCCATTTCGGTTACTTTAAAGACAAAACCTTCTTCCTCTAATGAATCCCCAAGTTCAAGGTCGTACTTTTGTGATAGAACCCAACCACCGATCGTGTCTACCTCTTCTTCAGATAACGTTGTACCAAGGAAATCATTCACTTCCTCGATGAGGACCATACTACTTAAGATAAAATGGTTGTCTGTAACTTTACGAATATCAGCTATTTCATCAGCATCATATTCATCACGGATTTCGCCTACAATTTCTTCCAAAATATCCTCAACCGTTACTAGACCTGATGTTCCACCATATTCATCGAATAAAACCGCCATATGGGAGCGTTCTTTTTGCATTTTTAATAATAAGTCATGGATGGGAATGGTCTCTATCACTCGAATGACAGGCTTGATTATATTCGTTACTGGTTTTTCTAATGAATTTTTATTGATGGCAGCACTTAAAATGTCTTTAATGTTAATGACACCTATGATATTGTCTTTATCACCATTCACAACTGGATAACGACTATATTTTTCTCTATTAATCACTTCAATGATTTCTTCCAATGTGTCTTCCATCGATAAAGAAACAATCGAAGTACGAGGAACCATGATTTCTTTAGCGATTCGGTTATCAAATTCAAAGATATTATTCACGTATGTCAGCTCGGACTGATTGATTTCCCCACTTTTATAACTCTCAGACAAAATAATTCTTAACTCTTCCTCTGAGTGAGATATTTCATGTTCTGAGGCTGGTTTTAGTCCAAACAAACCTACTAGAGCCCGGGCAGAACCATTTAAAACCCAAATAAAAGGAAACATGATTTTATAGAACAAAATGATTGGTTTTGCAAATCGTAAAGTGACTGTCTCCGCCTTTTGAATCGCTACCGTTTTAGGAGCCAATTCCCCAATTACAACGTGTAAAAACGTGATCAATGCAAAAGCAATACCAAATGAAAGGATATGGTTTACAGTACTACTTAATTCAAATCTTTCAAAAACAGGATGTAGTAATTTTTCTACAGTAGGCTCACCTAACCAACCTAATCCTAAAGCTGTGATGGTAATCCCTAGCTGACATGCCGATAAATATTCATCTAAGTGTGTGACAACATGCTTAGCAGCAATTGCCCCTGGTTTACCTTCTTCTATCAACTGATCAATTCTTGTGGATCTAACTTTAACAACAGCAAACTCTGTTGCTACGAAAAAAGCAGTCAAAGCAATTAGTACTACTATTAATAATATGTTAACTATGTCCAAATTCGCACCTTACAATTGTAAGGCGTACACCTCCTGGTATTCTCATCATTTATAAAGCCTTTTCTATTATATTAATAACAACAGCAACGATTGTATCAAAGATAAGCTTTCATTTGATAAATGCTTTTTCATTAAATCATCTTTACTGATCTGATTTTTTTGAAGCATTTCCACAATTTCAGAAACATCTTTTTCTAAGCTTTGTAATTTCCCCTTTAATTCATCTAGATCAACGGGATGTTTTTCAATTATAGTGAACATCTTTTTAATTTCATCTAAGGACATATTTTGCTTTTTATATGTCTCTATTAATCTGAGCCTTTCGACAGTATCACTAGTATAATAGCGATAATTCGAAGCAGAACGTTCCGCTTTTAGAAGACCAATAGAGGTGTAGTAATCAATCGTCCTCTTAGTGAAACCAGTAACTCTAGCTAATTCTCCGATTCTTAATCCACCGACCCCATGGTATCCCCCCTAAAACTGTAACGTTATAGTTTGAACCTAATCATACATGAAAAATTCGTTCCTGACTATTAATACGAGTATTGTTCATAAAAGTTTCAATAAGATTAAAAACACCGAATCTATCTCGACTGGGCAATGGTATTCACTATTTATCTTTGGCTTTGTTAAAATAGCCAGGTGATTTCCGCTCCAATCAACATAATAACAAATCAACAATGTGCTTTAATACAGCTTTATCTATCTAATTCTCCAAAGATTCTTCTACTTAATCAGCAAAAAACCGGATGACTTCATGTCATCCGGTCTTCCCTTTTATTTCAAGTCTTTTAATTTATCTAACATATCTACAGTCATTTTTGCTAAGTCATAATCTGCCTTAAAGCCCCACTCTTCTTTAGCTGCAGTTGGGTCAATCGAGTTTGGCCAGCTATCCGCAATACCTTGACGGATAGGATCGACATCATAAGAGATTTCAAAGCCAGGAATATGCTTGCGAATTTCAGCAGCAATTTCATCGGGTTCAAAGCTCATTGCCGTTACGTTAAAGGAATTACGGTGTTTCAATTTAGATGCATCTGCTTCCATTAAATCCACTATCGCATTCAATGCATCCGGCATATACATCATATCCATGTAAGTTCCTTTATCAATATATGAAGTATATTTTCCGTTCTTTATGGCTTCATAGTAAATTTCCACAGCATAGTCAGTCGTCCCGCCACCTGGAGGAGTTACATATGAAATCAAACCAGGGAAACGAAGTCCTCTTGCATCCACACCAAACTTATGGAAGTAGTAATCGGATAACAATTCGCCAGCTACCTTATTCACACCGTACATAGTAGTAGGTCGGCAAATTGTATCTTGTGGTGTGTTGTCCTTCGGAGTGGTTGGTCCGAACGCACCAATCGAACTTGGTGTGAAAAATTGACCATTGATTTCCCTTGCAGTCTCCAATGCATTCATTAATCCGCCCATGTTCAAATTCCAGGCAAAAACAGGTTTTGCCTCTGCAGTAGCAGATAATAGAGCCGCCATATGAATGATGGTATCAGCATTGTATTTCTTCGCCAACTCAACCATCAAATTGCCGTCGGTCACATCCAAAATTTCAAATGGACCTGATTGAGCTGCTTCTGTATCAGTTTTTCGTATATCTGTCGCAATGACATTGTCTGTACCGTAGATGTCTCGTAGCTTTAATGTTAATTCAGAACCAATTTGACCTAATGCTCCAGTAATTAATATACGCTTCATTCTAATCCCCCAAAAATTAATTCATGGAAGAACCAGCAAAAATGCTGGTTCTATCTCATTAAATAATGTCCAATTCTTTTCCTACTTTTTTGTAGACCTCAAGAGCCTGATCTAGCATTTCTTTTGTATGAGCAGCCGATGGCATATTACGAACTCGGCCTGTCCCACGTGGTACTGTCGGGAACACGATAGATTTTGCATACACACCTTCTTCATTCAATCTCTTGCTGAATTGTTGTGTTTTTACTTCATCACCGATGATACACGGAGTAATAGGCGTTTCGCTGTCACCGATGTCAAAACCTAAATCTTTAAGACCTTTTTTCAAGTAATTTGCATTTTCCCAAAGACGTTCATTTAATTCTGTGCTTTCCATTAAGATTTCAATGGAACGAATGCTCGCAGCAACATCTGCTGGAGTCAATGAAGTGGAGAATAAGAACGGTCTACTACGTACCTTTAACCAGTCGATGAGTTCCTGTTTTCCTGCCACATAGCCACCGACAACCCCAATTGCTTTGGAAAGTGTTCCAATTTGGAAATCAACCTTATCAGATAATCCAAAATGTTTTACCGTTCCAGCACCATCACCTAATACTCCAGAACCGTGTGCGTCATCAACATATGTAATAAGGTCAAATTCTTCTGCAATTTGTACGATTTCAGGAAGCTTGGCAACATCGCCATCCATCGAGAAAACGCCATCAGTGATGACCATAATTTTGTTATATAGACCAGATTCTTTTGCTTCCTTCGCTTTTGCACGTAAATCATCCATATCTGAGTGATTCACTCGAATGATTTTAGCTTTGGAAAGACGACAGCCATCAATAATTGATGCATGGTTTAGCTCATCAGAGAGAATTGCATCGTTCTTATCCATAACAGCTGAAATAGCCGCCATATTACAGTTAAATCCTGATTGATACGCAATTGCAGCTTCTGTATGTTTGAATTCTGCAAGCTTTTCTTCAAGCTTCACATGAAGTTCTAACGTACCGTTGATTGTTCTAACCGCACCAGCACCCACTCCATACTTGTTTATGGCTTCGAAAGCAGCATCCTTCAATCTTTGGTCTGTAGCTAATCCTAAATAGTTATTGGAAGACAAGTTAATGAGCTCTTTACCATTGATTGTAATCATCGGTCCATTTGGACTTTGAAGCGGATCAATGACATTGTATAACCCTTTGTCTCGTAAATCTTCTAGGTTTACTTTTAAAAACGCGTCTAATACTTTGCTCGACATATGTAAAGCCTCCTATCAAAATCGTTATATTGTATTTCTCAAAAAGACAATTATACTCCTGTAAAATACATGATATATTAAGCTTTATCCATAAATAATGTATCATACTTTTACAGTCTTGTGCACTCCTAGAGGACATAGTTTTATAATTATTTTTATAACTTACCTTTAGGTTTCCCATAGGGCGAAAGGATATTTGTAAAATAGAAAGAATGTGAATTTTGATTAAATCAATAATCGGTGATTCGGATATAACTGAAGACTGATTACCTAAAAAATGCCAAGAGCATAATATCTCTGGGCATTTTAGTTGAAATACTCTATTTTATTTTGATTATGAAATCATTACTATCTGTTGAATTAACTCCTCTTTAGCCCACTTCTGAATTTTTGAACCGATCTTCTTTTTTCATCATAGAATTCCTCATAGGCGTTATCCGTATATTCCTTGATGACCTTGCGCCAGAAGGTTTGGGCACGATAGTTCTTCTCCATCTGCACGACCATCCACTTCCCTTGGAACAAATTAAATGTTTCAATGGCTGCCTCCCTTGAAACACCTTTACCCATAAAACGATTCATCACAAAAAATTCATTCATGATAAAATCAAAATCGTCTCCTTCTTCGCCCCTACTTACAATCACAAACCCGGCAAGTTTCCCTTCTTTCTTGATAAAATAAGGAAAAATATTTGGGTTTAAAAAATAGGAATCTAAGCTTTCGAATCCATAGCGACCATTTTCATCCACATGAATATCGACAAATTTAGTGAATTCATACACATAAAACTCTAATAAATTCCCCAGTATTTCTTTTTGATCAATTGTTGCTTTTTCTAATAATGCCATTCATAATTCTCCTCTACCATCCAAATCCAAAATTCATTTTTCAAGAAGATCGATTACTATTTTAATGAATACTTACAAGTGCAAACATAAATAAAAACACAAAACTTAGTGTCAAAAAAGCTCCCCAAGATAAACGGTTATTAATAAATTCACCTTTATTTATTTTCTTTAGTAAAGTGATTAAGTTTAAGAACCAAATAAACGCGATTATTGGAAGTACAACTAACATAATAGTAACGTACATCGTAATGCCCACCCCTCTCCCTTTATGCGCACATAACTTGCTTAATGATTTTCGTTAATCATTATCATTATTGGTAAAAAAAGTATTTACAGAATAATTTTACACTTTAATTTTTAGATAGTATATATCTAAAAAAACAAAAAAACTAAGGATGTACCGCCCTTAGTTCATTGTATATAAAGGATTCATTTGATTTATTTGGTCTAGCAAAAAGTCAGATGATTCCTTCCCATAAAGCGTCAAGCGGTGCATCGGCCTTGTCATACCTACATATAGGAGTTTAATATCCATCTCTTGGTCTGAATACTTCTCATCGAGGCACACCATTAACACAGCATCAAACTCTAACCCTTTAGCTAAATGCGATGGAACGATTGAAACATAGCCTTTCTTCATATCGATCATTTCATCAAGAAGCTGCGTGCGGATATCGCTGGATTCGAATAGTGCAGCTATCGTTTTACATTCCTTCTCGGTCCTTCCAATGATGGCGATGGAGTGGAAGTTTCCTTCATTAAGAGTTTTAATATCTTCTTCTAATATCTTCAAAGCATCTTGATGACTAATTTCTTTAAAAACAGGTTTTGGACCATGCCTGACCACTGGGTCCACTTGTGGCAAATCTTCGGGCATGAGTGCCAATACCCCATTCGCCAATTCCATGATTTCCACCGTTGTCCGGTAGCTCTTCTGTAGAGAATGATAATTTGCGGTAGGAAAAATCTCGTTCACTAAAGGCTCCCAGCTGTTTAACCCACGGTAGGAATGAATTCCCTGGGCAAGATCTCCGACGATTGTAAACAAGTCTGTCTGTAAACCTTCTTTTAAAGCAGCAAATTGAAAATAGCTGTAATCCTGTGCTTCATCGATGAATACGCTTTTCATTTTTAATTCGCTGTCTATTCCGATGAGCTTCGCTTTCAAATAAAACAGGGGTGCCAAATCTTCAAGTTCATAATGGCCTTTTTTAAAAATTCTTTGGCAATAATCTGTCAAAATTGAAGCCTCTCTAGGAGTTAGGGAAGAATAAGACATAAGCAATTCCTCTGAAGTCATCAACTCTTTATATAACTGGAATATCGTGTTTTTCTGGAACTGCTTCATATATCGGTTTATAGCCGTTTTGAGTTCTAATTGGATTGCGCTTAATCGCTGTTCTTTTTGGTCTAACAAGCTTGTTACTTTTTCTCGTCTTTTTTCTGCATCCTTTATCCGATACAGCGCCCGGTCCAATGCATCATCGTATCTTTTCTCGATGGTTGAGATAATGGTTTTCCTCTTTGTCTTTAGATGACTGGAAAGGATTCCTTTAATTTTATCCAGCCTATTATAGATAGGAAGATACGTATATTCTCTTAGAAACAGTCTCTTTAACTTCGCTCCCCTTAATAATCGGAAATTCTCCACATTGAAATCTTCCAAAGGAGCCAAACTTTTTTCAATATCCCTTATGTATTTATCTATCAAGTTCTTAAAAGATAATGACCCTTTAAACGAAGATATCCACTTAATTTGATTTGAATTCTCGTTTCCCTCAACCAACGCCAAGAGTTTACTTGACGGTGAAACAACCTTGATTTTTCCTCCTAAACTTTCCTGCATATAATCAAGGAAAGTTGTCTGCTTAATCTTATTTACCCCAAGCTCTGGAAGGACATCTGAAATATAATCAATGAACAACCGGTTAGGTGCTAAAATCATTAATTTTTCCGGTTGGAATTGATCACCGGCGGTATACAAGAAATATGAAATACGATGGAGCGCTATGGTTGTTTTTCCGCTCCCTGCTGCCCCTTGTACAATGATGGGATGTCTGAGTGATGCACGGATTACATCATTTTGCTCCTTTTGGATGGTAGAAACAATTTCAGACAAACGGTTGTCGGCATTGCCAGCAAGGGACTCTTGAAGCAGTTCATCGTGAGTAGTGAGGTCGATATCACGGAAATCCTTTAATTTGCCATCTTCAATTTGATATTGTCGTTTTAAGGATAAATACCCTTCACGTTCTTCGCCGTTCACATCATAGGTTACTTCCCCTATCCGGCCATCATAATAGACGTTCGCGATTGGCGAGCGCCAGTCAACGATAATGGGCTGCTGATTCTCGCGATCAAATAGCGATGTTTTGCCGATATACAGGATTTCTTCTTTTCCATCTTTCACTTGAAAATTGATTCTTGAAAAATAAGGCTTGCTTAATACGCTTTCGAGGCTCTTCAATTGACTTTGAGCTAACTGAAGGAAATTGGCATTCGTTAATAGATTAATATAATGCAAGCTACTGTCCAAATGGTCTAAATCTGTAAAGGACTGCTTAATGCTTTCTTCAAAACTTTCTTTTCTTCCCCTTGAGGTTTCAAGAATGGCATTAATATAAAATTTTGTGAACTCCAAATACTCAATTTCTGACTGATAGTCTGGATGATTTAATAAAGAAGCTAGTTTTCCATTCGTCATAAATCCTCTTTCACATCCCTCTAGGCTTGAGAATCATTTATACTTTTGAAAAGACTAATTATGTAAGGTGCAACTTCGGGGATAAGCAGACAAAAATAAGGATCAGTCCTTATTTGTTCTGATCCAAACTTTTATATTCAAACTATATAGTTTAACAAATTTTTCTAATAGTAAATAGGATGATTATTATAACAACCGATAATATTTTAGTCAATGGGATTATGGGATTTTTTTCAATAAAATGAAGTTGTCAAATATGATTCTTTGAATGCCACCTTTTTGCATCGACGAGAGTGACTCTTCATTTCAACCTAGGACACACAGTCCCTCGGAATCCACCCTACTTCACCATTCTTTTTTATTAGTACATACCCGTCACAACTATTATCAATAATTGAAACTTCATCTCCAACATCTACTGACAACAAGGTAGTACTTAGATCATCTTTACAAAAGGTCCCATCCACTTTTTCAATTATGTACTCATTTTTAACCCACTGTTGTATCCCTAGATTAACATTTTCGCATAACGTAAAGTATTCTTCCTCGACTATCTGCTTAAGTTGATAGTTTGGGTAAGTGACGGTACCAGCAAAACCTCCTGAAGCAACATAGGATTTTTGAACAATTACTATTTCTTCTAAATGATCTACATATGTATAGGCAAAAAATCCGTTTTCAACGATTAACGCGTTAAGTTGACCATCCGACTTAATTTGATTTCCACCGTCTATACAAATCATTCTTTTATCAAGATCAATCAGGGGGTTATTATTACTAATGGCAGATGCCCGATAATTGATTACAGGCCAATGTCCAACGACCACCAGCTTACTAGCTTGATGACCTTTTTCATAGAAAGATGGTACCGATAAAGCGCACTCCAAGCTTGTTTCTTGCCAGTTTTCGATATTATCGATTCCGGCATGTATGATTATAAAATCTTCCGTTTCAAACGCAACAGGAAGGTCCAGAAGCCAATTAATTTCCTTCGAATAATGCTCCTGATAAAAGGCATGTAAATCCTTTATGGATAAAAAGTCATCTAGACATTTACCTTGTTCCTCAAGCATTTCATTCAAAATGCTATGCTTCTGTTTTCTCATATAATTGAGTATTCTTTCATCTTCGTTCAACACATATTGGATCAAAACATCGCAATTCCCTTGGGACACATGGACCTTAAGTGATTTTGACATCAGTTCCATGATATACCGAACAACCCCCATACTATTTGGACCTTTTTCACACATATCCCCATTTATAAAGAGGACATCTTGCTCGGTGTATTCTATTTTGCATAAATGCCTTTCAAGGAGTTGAAGGTCTCCGTGAATATCTGAAAGTATGATGGTTCTCTTTTCATGATTTATATTCACCTTTTCAATCTTAAGCATAACTCTCACCCTTTGTCCCGAACTACCTTTGATCAGCCATTTTTCTTCTTCCCCTAAATATTAAATATCTCCTTACCTTTCTCCTCTAAAAATTTAAAAATGGATGATATTTTAATAGTAAAAAGATAATTGAAATAGAGCTCCTTAATTTAAATATTTCTATCCTTATTTTGATTGCCCCCTAGTTTTTCTATAGGAATGGATATTCTTTTATCGGCACTTCTCTCCATATGTCTTATAACCTTCGATTCATTCATCATCTTTTTGTCTAAAAATGTACCACAGTGATTGCATACAATTTGGGAAGATCTAACCGTCTGTAAGCAGCTTTTACAACGGGTTTTCTTGTCACGTCCGAAATGCATCAGGAGACCTACTACACTACCCACCGCCAATAATAAAAAAATGAAAAAGCCAATTATCATAAACACAGAACCACCTCTTCCAGTATTTTTCCATCTATTTATATTTACGAGAGATATTATTATAAGTTTCGAAATTTTCTGTGATTAACACGAAAAATCAAGCTGTCAGATTGACATCTTATCCGGAAATTTATTTCTCTATATGTTTACATATTACCTTTCTTCTTTTTGTATAAACTAGACGCTGTAATCCGGTTACCACAGGTATCCATGTCACACCATTTCCGTTTTTCCCCTGAAAACATTAGGGAACGATTACTTAATTGCCGCACGATTAAATGGTTTCAATATAAAGTTGTTGAATCACCAAGATGAAATTGAATTAGATTAGCAATCTTGAATCTAGCTCCCAAAATAAAAGGTGGGCCGAGTTTAGTTTTCGGTCCACCTTTTTACAATTAATATGGGGGTGATTCAAATAGTCTCTTCAATCTCATTCAGAAGCGTTATTAATGCATCGTCTTTCTTAGAAATCCTCATATTGTTTTTGTATACTTCACGTTTTTCTTTCAAGATTTCTAAATGAGAAATCAATGAATCGTAAGTTAGGTTCTCTTCTTCTATTGTAAGTGCATATCCTTTCTCTTTAAAAGACTCGGCATTTAATATTTGATCGCCTCGACTTTGCTGTTTACTTAAAGGGATGATGAGCATCGGGATCCTTAATGCCAAGAATTCGAAAATAGCGTTTGAACCTCCACGTGTAATGACGAGATCTGTAGCAGCCAAAATATCTGCAAGCTCTTCATGGACATATTCGAATTGCTTATACCCAGGCAGCATTGTAAGCGAGCTATCCAAGTTATTTTTTCCACATAGATGTACTACTTGATAGCTCTTTAGAAGATGGTCCAAAGAAGCCCTTACAGTTTCATTAATTTTTTTAGCTCCCAGACTACCACCCATTATTGTTAGGATAGGTAGTCGATCATTAAATCCAAGAAACTTTTTTCCTTTGTCAGCTGTACCTTGGATTACCTCTCTTCTAATCGGAGAGCCAATGGCCTGTGTTTTGCTTTGAGGGAAGTAATTCTTGGTCTCATCAAAGGACGTAAATATTTTAGTGGCAAACCGCTGCGATATCTTATTTGCCAATCCTGGTGTCATATCACTCTCGTGTAGAAAGATTGGGATATTCAATGACTTCGCTGCAATCACCACTGGAACTGAAACGAATCCACCTTTCGAAAAAACCAAATCAGGCTTTAATTTTCTCAAAACTCCTCTAGCTTCAAAACACCCTTTCAGGACTCGAAACACATCCACTACATTTTCAAAATCGATATACCTTCTAAGCTTCCCACTGCTAATTCCATGATAGGGAATGTTAATTTTTTGAATCAGTTCCTTTTCAATCCCTTTTTTAGAACCGATATAATGAATATCCCAATCTTTACACCTGATTTCTTGGATTATGGCAATGTTTGGTGTCACATGACCAGCGGAACCTCCGCCTGTGAAAACAATGGTTTTTTCCGACATACGGCCTCCTAAAATGTTTCCTCCATATATTATATTTCCGTCTTCTTTTAGAACTTCATACTGATAACAATCGTCCCTATGTTCAAACTCATTCCAATAAAACAAAAACATACGATGCATTTCAAGTGTATCGTTCAAATTATTAGTCGTTAGGATTAATTATAGCCAAAACCTGATGGTCTTCCCATTTCCCGTTTATTTTCACGTTCTTGATGGCAATGCCCTCTTTATGGAACCCAGCTTTTTCAAGGACGCGAATAGAACCAATATTATGGGGCATTACACCGGCTTCTATCCTATGTAAATTTAATTCATTAAAAGCATAATCAACAATTAACTGTGCAGCCTCAGTAGTGTACCCTTTACCATTAAGGCTATTATCCAAAAAGTATCCAATGAAGGCACTTTGCAAGGAACCTCGAATGACCTGGAAAAGATTGATGGTACCAATCAATTCATCAGTTTCATTAAGGAAAATACCGAAGAAATAATCCTCATCTCTTTTCATTCGGTCTGCATAAGTTTGGATTCTCTCTAATTGTCCTTCTATTGTATAGTAGTCAGAGTTGCGTCCCATGGAAAACTTTTCAAAGAATTCCCTGTTCTCCATTTGTAGAGCTAAACTAGCTGATGCATCTTCAGCAAGTAATTGTCTTATATGTATGTTCCTACCTTTTTTCATGGTTAAAATTCCCCCTTCTCATTTCTTTTTACTCATAAACTCTCTTTTTCAACTCGGTAATTTCATCCTCTAATTTTTCTATCCTCCGATTAATCATATAAAATGTAGACACAAATGCAACCACTATGATAATTATTTAACCTAACCCAATATCTCCCTTTCTTTACTCCAACCTATAATTATCAGATAATTAAAGCAAAGACCAAACGAAAGGGTGATACTAATGATTACTCCTATCTTCCGGATATTTGATGTTGATAAAGCTATTTCATTTTATTGTGAGTTTCTTGGATTTAATCAGGATTGGGTCCATCAGTTTGAAGAGAATATGCCGAAATATATTCAGGTTACATTTAATGATGCAATCATTCACTTATCTGAACATCACGGTGATGCTTCCCCTGGAAGTGCGATTCGTTTTAAAATGGCTAACTTGAAAGACTATAATGCTTCACTACTAAATAAGGACTACCCTTATGCAAAACCTGGATTACAAAAGACTCCCTGGAACACTCTTGAAATGACATTAACTGATCCTTTTTCCAATAGAATTATCTTTTACGAAAATATATAAAACTCTTTTTCATTTAAGCATGATCTCTTTCAATTTTAAGGAATATTGTAGTTCCCTTGTATTTCAAGTGCATAATGGACTACCTCCATTCAAAATTGCTCTTTTACATTATTTTACCATCCTTTCCTGATTTTGAATAAAAAAGAGAGTGACCTGTATTTACAAATTACAGGTCACTCTCAAAAGCTTCTTTAACCTTTTAACTTAAATTTTTTGATCCATAGCGGAATTCTCAATGAAGAGCTAATCAATAATATGATTAAAACCAATACTGCCGCTGATTTATCAGCAATCTCCTTGGCATCTTCAACCAACGCTTCTGATTGTACATACCATAAATGAACTGGTAATGTCGCACCTTGTGAAAAAAGATTGAAATCCCACATTTTATCTGATGCACTTGTTCCTCCGGCTAACAGGATAACAGCTGATTCACCGAATGCTCGACATGCGGCAAGACTAACACCCGTTAGAATTCCAGATAATGCGGCAGGAATGACGATTTTAATAATCGTTTTTGATTTGGTAGCCCCTAGTGCATAAGATGCTTCCCTTAAGTCATTGGGCACTGCCTGTATGGCTTCCTCTGTCACACGAGTAATAATTGGTAGATTCAAAAGAGATAGAGTAACTGCTGCGCCTATTATCGTCAGTCCTACCTCAAAGACATCCACGAATAATACGTACCCAAATAGTCCAAACACAATGGATGGCACGGATGCCAAGCCTTCCACGCAAGTACGGATGAATTCGGTCATGCGATTGTTCGGTGCATATTCGGCTAAATATATTCCCGATCCAATACCAATAGGCAGAGAAATGACCATTGCGATGATCAATACATAAAAGGAACTAAATAAAAAAGGACCGATTCCTCCACCTGCCTCTAGCTCACTTGGTAAACCTATTAGGAAATCAAAAGAAATGTGAGACAAGCCTTTTGATAATATTCTAATCAATAATAACAGGATGATGGCTACAACGAATAGTGAAATGAACCAAAGAACAAAGGTAAATAATTTATCCGCAATTCGATTGGCAACCCCATTTTTTGCATTATTTCTGAAGCTCATATCCTTCATCGCATATCACCTTTTGTTCGAATTCTTCTCACAATTAAAATCATGCTAATTGAAATTAACAATAATAAAAACGCCATCATGTACAGTGCATAACTCCAAGTGCTGTCAAACTGGACATCTAAGATTTGCATCACAATATTACTCGTTAAGACTGAGGTTGGAGTCAATAATGTTTCTGGTAATTGAGCCGTGTTACCAATCACCATGACTACTGCCATAGTTTCTCCGAGTGCACGTCCCATCCCTAAAATAATGGCAGTCATGATACCTGGTTTTGCAGCCGGGATCACAACCTTTGCAATCGTTTGAAAGCGAGAGCTGCCTAATGCATAGCTTGCTTCCCTAAGTTCAACCGGAACTGCAGTAATTGCATCATCGCTGATTCTGGCGATGGTAGGTAAAACCATTAACGTAAGTACAAGAGCTGCCGCAAGCAAGCCATCACCCATAATAGCTCCCGTAATTTTTATCAAGAATGGAATCAAGATGGTCAGACCTAAGTATCCGTATATAATGGAGGGGATTCCAACCAAAAGATCAAGAATAGGTCGAATGATTCGTTTCAGCCAATCTGGCGCAACTTCCACGATAAAAATAGCAACTCCCAAAGACAGCGGAATCGCGAATACCATCGTCACAGCGGTCAATGACAAAGTACCAAGGATGAAGATGGCAGCACCATACTTCTCTGAATATGGATCCCAAGTAGTCGAGAAAAAATATTCTTTTAAAGACACGTCTTTAAAAACGATTAAGCCTGTTTTACCTATAAATACGACGATGGATAATAAGACCACACCAAGTAATAGAGCGCTAACCAGACACATTATCTTAAAGGCAGTATTAGAAAAATACTTCATGCTTGTTTTTTTACGAAGTAAGCTATTTATTGATAAATGATGATTCTTGATTTCGTGTTCAAGTTTAGCCATAAAACCTCCGAAAATTAACTGAATGCCAGCCCAATATGGACTGGCATCTTTTATTGAGAGAGAGGGGAAAAACAGAGATTATTTTACTTTACTGATTGGAACGAACTTTAATGTTTTTAATGAACCATTTTGGAATTTGCTGCTTTGCATATATTTGATAAATGCTGCTGCAGCACCTTTAGGCTCGCCTTTTGTTAAAAGGTAACCATAACCCCAAACCGTATATTTACCATTGATTACGTTATCAACTGTTGCAGGGACACCATTGTAAGCCAAAGCCTTAATATTCCCTTTTACATAAGCTAGGTCTGTGAAGCCAATTGCATTTGGATTGGATTCTACGGCTGAAGCCATTTCACCACTTTTACCAACTTCTTTATAATTGCCACCAGACATAAAGCTAGACCCTTTTAAAGCCTTCATCTGATAGTTTACACGCGTACCAGAACCACTTTTTCTGTTAACAACGACGATTTCTTCATCCTTGCCACCGACTTGCTTCCAGTTCTTGATTTTTCCTGAAAAGATTTCTTGTAATTGTTTTGTAGTCAAGCTTTTAACTGGGTTTTCTTTATTGACAATTGTAGCAAATGGGATTACCGCAATTTTATGAGCCTTTAATCCGCTGAATGCTTTAAACCCAGGAACTGATTGAGTCGCATCCCAGTCACATGCACCTAGAGTTGCAGACCCTTTCAAAACGGATTGTGGACCAGCAATGGATGAAGAACCTGAAACGGAAATTGATACTCTTGGATTTAGCTTTGTGAATTCTTTTTTAGCCTGGTTAGTCAACGGAAGAAGAGCTGTTGATCCAGCAATGACTACCTTACCAGAAACAGATGCTGCTTCTGCTTTTTCAGTGAAGCCACCAAAAGTTAAACCAACTGTAGCCACAACCGCCATAGTTGCAACTGAAAAGCGTTTTAAAAGATTGAACTTCATGTTTGAAAACTCCTTTTGTTAAATTATTTAGTTAATGTTTCAAAGGAACCATTCTTATAAACTAGTACTCTCTCACCAGTGTCACTTGCAACTGTGACAGCTAGTTTTCCATCATTTGAGACATTAAAAGAAGTAAGGTCTAATGATGTTGAAACTACCTTAGTTAAGCTTTTGTTTGTTGGATTCACTTGGTAAATGGTTGATCCATTACTCTCTGCTACTAAAATCATAAGTTTTCCTAGTGAAGTTACTACTGTAGACAGAATGTCCTTGTTTGTTACAAGAGCTGTCAATTTCTGATTTTTGCCGACCATGTATAGAATTGGTGTGTTTTCACCTTCAACATCATAGCTCGTATAGACTACTGAACCATCAAGCATGAAGGCTGAATTCGCTTTGTTGTCGATTGTATTAGATAAAATGACAGGCTTGATTTCCTTTGCAGTTAAATCTAATAGGTTTATTTGAGGCTCAGTATCTTTTAAATCGATATTATCGACATCCGTATTTCCTTCTGAATCAGGTGGTGTATAATTGGTTTTGCCTTCTTTTCCTACAGTGTAAATCACGTTCTTTTCATCTGCAGAAAGTTTAAGGTCTGTCTTATAGGTTAAAGAATCTGTGTATACCGTTTTAATCGCTCCGTCAGCTACACTAACTGTCGCGATGTCTTTTGTTTCTTTGCCTTTGAAGAAGTAAATTTTTTGACCATCTTTCGCCCATACAAATTCAAACTTTTCGTTATCGTCTTTTTCATTTAAAGGAGAAACCTGCTTAGATGTTAGATCCATAAGATAGATAAAGCCTGATTCATTCGTGAATACTGCTTTTTTTCCATCAGGTGAAACTGATACTTCAGTTCCGTTAATATCTACCAAAGCTTTTTTACTGACCGTATCTAATATGTAAGAACGAGAATCCGATTCCGTTTCATTCGTTACTAGAACCGTAGAGCCACTCACCCAATTAGGATTATAGGAGTCACCACTTAACAAAGGCCCTTTGGCAATAAATTCACCATTTTCAGCTATTGTCTCTCCACCTAGAGCAGATACGATATCCTTTAATTCTGTGTAGACAGTCCCTTTTGATAACAATGGGTATCCGCTAACCTTGACAGATTTTCCATTTTTCACTATGATATTTTGGTTCAAATTCATTGTGATTGTTGTACCTGTCTTAGAAATTTTTACACTATTGTTTTTTTCTAATTTCACAGCCGCTCCGAACAATTTAGCGATATCTTGAACGGAATAAAGCTTTTTCCCGCTTAAATTGACTGCCTTTACTGATGTTGATGTACCTTCTACGTTAAGTTTTGCCGTTTCAAATTTAATCGGACCATTTGTTGATATTAGTAAACTATTGTCTATTAATAAATCCCCGCCTAACGCTTGCAAGAAAGTTTTCGCATCCCCAAATAGCGACTTTCCAACTAACTTAGGTGGAACCGTTAATTTAACTTTATTGCCGTTTACTACGGCAGAAGTTGAGTCTGCTTTCAAAATGATTGAATGCTTTTTACTTCCAAATGTTTTTATAGCAGTTAATGTTTTTGACTTTACGTCATATGTAACGTTTGCAGCCATAAAGCTTGCTAATTGATTTAAGGAATAAAGCTTTTGCTTCTTCGACATAGAATATTGAATTTCTTTAGCAATACCTGTAACAATGATTTTTTCTTTAAGCACTGCTTGTGCTTGCTGCACAGATGCTGCTTCTACACTTCCTAGTAAACTAGGTGTATAAGCGCTTCCAACTAACACTGCAGAAGCAATAACCAGACTTGATATCGGACGCTTCATTCATATTCCCCCGTATTTTTCTTGACTTAAGACATTTCCGTGACTTTTTACCTCTTGAAAGCTAAGTGTCCACCTCCAAATTGACTAATCTGAGAGTATTATATTTCCAATTTATTAAGGGAATATGAATTTAACATGAAAAGTGTAAATTTAAATTGTTTAAATTTGTAAAACAATGTAAATAATTTGTGTATTTATAACTAAAAAAAAGTCCAGTTTCCACTAAAACTGGACTTTTTGTATCCTATTATCAAAACATCAGCTTATTAGTTCCTCTTTAACGGCCTTTAGCTTTCTAAAACCTTTATCATAACTTTGCCTTTCTAACAATTGGTCCACTAATGCGATGGCGTCTTCTTTTCTCCCCGCTTGGACATATGCATCAATGACTCTTTCGTATTGCTTATCGTAGGGGTATTTTTCCGTTTTAGCCAAGTCAAAGGCCATATCGAAATAAGATGCAGCTTTTCCGTAGTCTCCTAACGTAAGATAGGTTCCACCAATATTGAAGTTCAAATCCGCTCTCTCAAGATTAGAAAGAGTGTTTAGCTGCAAGGCTTGCTGCTTCACTTCAATCGCTTCGTGATAATTCTTCTTCATCTCCAAATCAAAAGCACGATCACGGAAATGCTTATATTTGGTGAGAGGCCTTTTCTTTTTATAAACGCTTTGAACCAACAAAATACCTACTACTATTAATGCCATCCACAGATAAACATTGCCTACCATCGATTCACCTACTATTAGAAAACTTGGATATTGTATAAATAAATCTAGTATCGCCATATTTACATTAAAGTAAGCAAAATAATTCAATTTACCTGTTTGTCAAAAAACAACAATCTTTTAGAAACGAGCCAAAATAAAAAACAGACAAGTATTTTTGCCTGTCTGTTTTCGGTTATATATACTCACTTTTTGGTCAAGATTCCAATCGGGGTACAAAATTAAAGTCAGCTTTGGTCGTATTTCTAATTGAATGCTGGTTTAGCATTCATCGGTATTCCCCTTACACCTTACCCAACTTGAACCCTTCTTTTGAAATACCATTCTTTACTATAAGCGTATAAGATGGTAATGAGTGGTGATATCCAGATAAATACAGCAAATGGTACATAGGCAATTACATCAACCTTAACAATGGATGCAGAAACAACAGCAAGTAAGCTCCATGGCACAATCCCTGCAAATAACAGGACTGTATCACTAATGATTCGGCTTAGGTTACCTAAACCATGTTCCCTCCACTCTTCCTTCAACGTGTTGCCTGCAATGATGATGGGAAATGATTGATTAGGTGAAACGATAGATAGAAGTGCCCCAAACTTTACGGATTGGATTGTATGTCTACCAAGCGAACTTCGTTTTCCTTCACTCTGCAATTTCAATTGGTCTAGGAGATGATAATCCTCTAACCACTGTGTAAAAATCGCTGTTAAGGCGACGAACAGGATAAAATTCAACGATCCTCCCAGACCTCCTACCGGCTTGATTCCACCCCAAATATTCTTCAATAATTCAAGAAGATCTATATGGTAAAGCAGCGTATTTAATAAAAAAGACACGACAAGACTACATATAAAACTATGAATCAATTTCATCCTGAATAATAAACACCCTATCAAAATCACAATTGGTAAGAGTGAAATCATGTTATTGAGTGTGAATTTCTCGACAAATATTGTCGTGAATAACATCGTTTTTTCTACTGATAAGTCCAATCCTATGAATAGCATCATACAGGTCCCGACACTTAACAACGTACTTGGTAGAATGGCAAAAAAATGTGTTTTTCTAGAGATACCAAGAGTAGTCAGTACCAAATTGAATGCTCCCGATAAAGGAGAGGTTCGATCTCCTACAAAAGCTCCAGAAAGTAAAGCTCCTGCCACAATCTCAAGCGGCAAATCAAATTCCATACCCAAATTCATAATTGGAATACCAATGATACTTAACGTTCCTATCGTAGAACCTAATAACATGGAAACAAACATGGCTATGAAAAAAGCAGTCATGAAAAAGTATTTTATTGATATTACGTGAACCGCGATATTCGTCAAACTATCCGTTGCTCCTCCAGTTACTAATGAAGGTAGTAATATTGCCAAAAATAATAACAAAAACAACACTTCTTTATTCTTATCCAATCCCCTGATTCCCGAGTTCAAAATCTCTTTCCATGAAGCCTTCTTTCTTTTCACAATCCAAAGAAGATACCCCAATCCAGGTAAGATTCCAATCACCAAAGGGATGCTGAATAATACCGATAAAATCAGGAATGGAATGGTACAAAGTATAAGAAAACTAATATTCCCTTCTATAAATGCACGTCTAGTAAAATTCATCAGCTAGTTAACACTTCCTAAAAATATGGATATATGTACTAAATATAAAAAACTTATCTTCCCTGATACTACCATAAATCATTCTGTATGAGATATCGCAATCTCACTATCTATTAATGAAAAAACAAAGATATTAATACCACTACGCCTACATATATAGCAGCCATTACCACATTATTCTCAGCATGTACAAAATCATGAACAAATTTCATAGATTTTCCCTCCAGCATGGATTCATTTTCTATTTGATTCCATATTATGCTGAATGAAAATGTGATTAAACGTATAATGGATGTAAGTTTCGCAAGACCTTTGGTGTAGGAATAAAATCAGCATTGTCAACTAACTGGGTAATACTACTAGTAATTCCTACCATAAGACTCATTTCTGTAATTATGTGGGTTTTTTATTCTATAATATTGATAGATATGCGGAGGTGAATGTATGCACAAGCAAGATTCTGCTTTTGCCTTTATTCAACAATATAATGAAGAATGGGCTGTATTAGCCAAGGAGTTTGAAAAATTATTATTCAAGGATAGGGATGCTTCCTTTTTTAAAGCGAGGAAGCTCGCAGAACTACTTATAAAAGATGTATATAAAAAAGAAGGAATTGAATATCCCAATTTTGCAACCCAAGCAGAAAAAATTACTATTCTAAAGAATGAAGGGGTACTGGACGAGGAATTGTTCAGCCCATTTGATAGAATTCGCAGGATGGGTAACCTGGCTGTCCATGAGCACAAGGTCATTCCAATCTCGGATGGTTTGAAGATTCATTCAAATGTATACACCATCTTGAAATGGTTTGTGGAGTCTTATGTGAGTTATGACTTTAAGGTACCAGATTACCAGGAGCCAAAGCCTGAGAACCTAGATGAGGTGCTAGGTGATAAAGTACGAGATTTGTTGAAAGAATACTTGCCAAGCTTTATCCCAGCACCATCTCCTACCCCAACACTTCCAGAAGGTGCACCTACTTCATTGGAGGTAACTGTTGAAGAAGAGGTACTTCCCGAGCTGAATGGTTCCCATCTTCTCTATGAATTAAGTAAACTAAGAGAATCTTCACAGGATGCAGTAGAAGGCTATAAGGGTCTTAGTGATTTTAAGAGATATATGCACGTCAAACGTCCTATCGAGAGTAAGCTTGAGAAGATTTTAGAGGAAAGTGTCCATGCCTCCAGCGGACAATTGATTTTCCTTTGCGGTAGTGTCGGGGATGGGAAGTCGCATCTTCTTAGTCACATGAACTCGACAAAGAAAGATATCATGAGTCATTTCAATATCCATAATGATGCGACAGAGAGCTTTGATCCAAAGAAAAATTCATTGGATACCTTGTCTGAAGTGTTGGATTCCTTCTCGGATGAAAAGCTTGGTCAATCTGGAGATAAATTGATTTTAGCCATCAACCTTGGTGTATTGAATAATTTCATAGAATCAGAGTATGCCTCTGAAAAATACCAAAAGCTAAGAGAATTCATCGCGAATGCCAATGTTTTTGAATCGAATGTGATCACGACACCTGAAGAACACTCGAACTTCAAGCTAGTGAATTTCTCAGATTACAATGCGTTTGAATTAACGGTGGAGGGACCTGTGTCCTCTTACATCTCAGAATTATTTGACCGGATTTCCTCAGCTGAACCAAATAATCCGTATTATAAGGCTTATTTAAAGGACAAGGAGAAGTTCTCTGTCAATCCGCTTCTTATCAACTATGAGATGTTCTCATCAAAATCGGTTCAAAAGCAAATCATCCAATTGATCATCAAGACAATCATGAAAGACAAGGTCATCCTGTCTTCCAGGGCACTTTTGAACTTCATCTATGACATCTTAGTCCCTGTTGATTCTTCGGATGTTAACACTAGTGACTTCATTGACATGCTACCTAGTCTTTTGCCGAACCTATTATTTGAAGGCATAGAGAAGTCACATTTCTTAAAGATGATGTCCAATCATGATCCAATCCATCATCGTGCCAAGGAATTGGATGAGAAATTAATCAGCCTACATAATTCAGGTAGCTATTACGTCTTTTTCAGGGATGTCATTTTTGACTCAAGCGCCCAGGAATGGATCAATGGGCTAGAAACGATTGAAGACATCGCCTACCTGGATAAAGATACGAAGCGCGAATTAAGTGAGTTATTCATACGTTCGACTTACCTATACGAATCACATTTACAGGCATGCTTCCAGGATATCGTGTATGCGAATTACATGAAGTTTCTGTATGCCTACAATACTAACAAAAAACCAATGCTTCAGAACTTATATTATGAAATAGAGAAATCGATTTATCTTTGGAAAGGGAGCCCCTCCAGTGGTTACCTATTCATTGATGATGAAAGCAACGCCATCCGGATTGCTGAGCCGCTGCAGTTAAGAAAGGTACCTTTGACGATTGAAAATGAAAAGATTGATTTCGTTGAACGCTTTACCCCTACCCTTTATTTGGGCTTTAAATGTGAACCGGACCAAACCGTCCATGAGGTGGAAATAGACTTGCCACTATACGATATGGTGACGAGGGTATTGAATGGCTACAAGCTGAATAAAAAAGATCGGGAAGACTCCATCCAGTTCATCGATTTCATTGAAAGATTACTTCCTTATGGAAAACAGCAGGAAGAGATTCTGATCAGCGACATGGATAAACGGATGACCTTCCGTCTTCAATTCGATGCAGATTTCGGAGTTTACTCGTTTAGTAGGGAGCAGTGATAGGTTTGAGTGCACTAGAAGAATTAAGAAAATCATTACACGTTAAAGAAAAGAACGGGAAGACCACTTTGAAGCACACCATAAATAAAAAGGCTGTGTTTCTTCCCTTCCAGACACGTAATCCTGAACGTGCCAAGTTCCAGACCGGATTCACTCCTGTTCTCGGACAATTCTTCCGTAATATTGAAGAGGTTACTTCAGATTTTAAAATAGACAGTGAGGAAATCATTTCTAATATCACTCAAAATGTAGATATGGTAGAAGCTGATCGTCCACATTTTGAGCGGATTATCCAGGAATTCCTATTCAATTCGAATACAATCCGTCTATTCCATCCGATGATGTATAAATTCGTCCCTCTTTCCGAATCGAAGGAATCCGATGGAGAGACGGATATTGCCAGCTACCTGTTTGACGCTTTATTAAAGAGGAAAAATGAAGCGATGAAAGAAATCCTGACGCTAAAAGACAATGAACACGTCATGGCTCGTTTGGTCCAGCAATTCATGCCTGGTCTTGAAAAAAATGTGGACAAAGAAAAATTTGCCCAAGCCTTGCCATTTGTACAGAACCAATTCATGCATGACCTGGAAACGCTTTTGACAAACAGAGACTTTTTCATGAATCATGCGAGCTTATTCTTGGCCTATTATTATTTTTACTCAACCACGCAATTGACGTTGAAGTTGAACCAATATGAAAAAATGGATGTCCAATCCCCTACCCCGGTATATTTCAACTTGGACTGGGAATCATCCAACCGGAATAGGATGGCAGTTTCCCATGGATTTAAGAGGATTTCAGACGCGGGGAAACAGTTGCTGGTCCATATCAATGAATTAGAGCATTTGAATTTCATCTTAGGTACTCAAAATTTACATTATGCTGGACTGAATAAGCACTTTGAGGGGCTTTCCCCTGATGAGCAGGAGCGCATCCTCTCTGATATTTATTCCTGGACAGTGGAGTATGCCCAAATTGTCTCTGGAAAAATCGAAGACATCGAGCGTAAATCAACCCTTGATGATGCACTAAGACAACTTCACCTTCCTTTGTCCATTGGAGTATCCAAGGAGACGATCTCTCGTTATGCGCTTGCCATCACTGAGGTGGGAAGGCTGTATTTCCTGAAAACAAGAGGTTCCCTTGGACATACCTTGAACGTGTCACAGGATTTCTTGATGTTACTTACGGCTGTTTCCGTCAAACACGAGAAGATTTCATTGAAGCAGCTTTTCGTAGAATTCGAGAAACGTGGGGTTTATTTCGACCGATATTCACGTGATGCGATAGTAGAGTTATTCAATAAATTGAATTTAATAGAAAAAAAGAGCGATAGCGGTGATGCACAGTATGTTAAACCAATTTTATAAGTATATGGCTGAAAAGCTACGTATCTTCCTCGAGAAAGAAAAACTGAAAGGTGGAGAACGCTTCTACCTTCAGTTTGATCATATCGAAAACGTCAGAGACTTTTATCAAATCTTGAAATCGATGGAACTATCCGAGGAATTCATTTATCAGCATGAGCAAGGAACTCCCTATATAACGTTTTGTATCAACATTAACGATATAAAAGTGGTTGTGGCTGCCACCCTTGATGGGGTCACACCTGATTTCTTGGTTACATTAAGGAACCAAGTCAGCGAACAAGTGGGACAATGGGATAAAACGGGTTTGATTAGCATCTCACATCTTTCCTTGGATAGTATCCAGGGTGGAAGCAAGGATTTACAAAACAAGGGGATGCCTTTCAATACCCAGCAAATCACCCATTATATAAAAGAAGAGTTGAAAAACAACCATGACTTTTCCCTGGCTGAAAAGGAATTGTTTAAGTTCCATCTTGATCGAAAACTAGAAGACATCGTCGTGCAAACCTCCCTTTGGGATTATGCCGAAGTCATTGGGCTAATCAATAAAGGGAAAATTGAAGACAGTGACTTCCGTTCCCTATCCCTCTTCCCTGACAAGGAGCTGGGCAAGGATTCTAACTTGAAGCCTAAGGATATCGAATACCGACTGCAGGAAAATGCCCGGCTTTTTGAACTGGTGCAGAGAATCCATGACTATGAAACATTGGATACCGAGCTAGAGAAATTCTTTGAAGACAAGATGATCACCAAGTTGAAAAGGGATACATGGTTCGAAAATGACTTCCCTCAAGTCAGGAATGCCTTTGGTACTGGTAAGTCCATACAATATGTTGACTCACTGACCAAAAAGCTGAATAAGCACCTCTCTTTTTGGGAGCGTCCACACCTCGAGACGAAGGTCGGACATAGAAAACGACATATCATCATCTTCAATGAATCCAAACTTCCATCGGTGGAAATGCAGTTTGAATTCGATGATTTCTTGAAAAAGCAATTCATTAATAAAAAAAGTGCACCTTTTGCGGATACCAGTGGTAAAAAGCTGAAGGTGATCCTACCTGCACATGATGACCGGAACAACTTTTATCAAATCAAATACAAGCACAATAACGAAAATTCATCAGGTTTTGAATTCAACATTTGTATCGTTCCTTTTTCAGCTGACCAGCTAGAAGGCATTGAGACGATGTTCGAGATCAAGGTTAATGGTTCAGATTCAAGGCTTTTCCTTAAATACCATGGTGAAATCACCCAGCTTGGCAGGGGCGAAAATGTGGTGGAGCATGTTCTCACCGAAGCTTATGAAACGATTGATAAAAACATCGACGATAAGCTATTGATCGATATGGACGCATCCGCATGGGAGGACGATTCTCTAGTCTGTAACATCCATGTTTCCGGTACTTTTCTACAATTTGAATTCAAGGATACAGATACCCGTTCCACTCCGATTGGAGCCAGCAGGGTCTGGAAGCTGAAACGGGAAAGACGAGAGCATTTCCATTTGGAAAATGAGAGGCTTAAACAAGGAACGTATACCTATTATCCTTTTGATGATTTCAAGGAAAAGCTTCATTTAGAGAAAGAATGGATTACGAACCATCATTTATATTTAGTCGACGGAATCGAGCCTGAGCACTTCCATGTTTCTAATGAAATCCGATCCGTGTACTACGCATATCTCGAATACTTTGAAAAGAACGGTTTGTTGCCAAGTCTTGCCTATATGGATGACGATTTGAAAGTATTAGCAATGGATTATGTTCGTAGAGTAACGGAAGCTATAAATGGGATAGAAGAACACTCATTATTAAATGCAGAACAGAAGAATTTATTTAGGCTTGGAATGGTTTCTGAAAACGGAAAGATATGGATGACGCCTCTACACCCTATAAATGTGGCTTATCAACTGAAGCTACAGGATGAAGTAGGAGATGAAGAGCTTGAGAATACGATACTTGAACGCTTACATCCTAACAATCTCGTTCCATTCATATATTCAGAGAAGGATGAATTGTATCGGCCAACTCTTGAAGGCGACTTTTCTGAATG
The DNA here is from genome assembly GCF_010882125.1 of Peribacillus alkalitolerans. Lineage (GTDB taxonomy): Bacteria > Bacillota > Bacilli > Bacillales > DSM-1321 > Bacillus_BN > Bacillus_BN alkalitolerans. The sequence continues at coordinate 35,621 of NZ_JAAGVZ010000003.1, forward strand.
GCACGAATACGAACCAGAGAAATTGATTTCCGTCGGAACCGCCAATGAATTCCTGGCAACTGTGGTTGAAGAGAAAATGAATCAATTTGTCCATCATTTTGATTATCTGTTTCTAGAAAGTGCGAGGTCTCCCCTCCTCTTGAATGTCATTGAAATCCATAATGATAAAGAAGTAGTTCGAGGGATCAGCACATTCTTGAAAAAGCAGTTGGAAACATATGGACCGAATGGAATGCTTCCTATTGAAATTGCCCTTTACCGCGATGTGGAAGCTGCAAGTGCATTTGAGATTTTCTCCACTCTTCAAACACCAGCAGAGGTGGAAGCAGAGTTCGACCTGAATTTGAAATCAAAGGAATTCGATTCAGTAGATGTACTGCGTTTGATACGTGAGCATATCAAGTATTTCAAGATCACCATGACTTCAAACTTGGAATTCCAATATGCGCATATTTCCTTCTTCAAATTACCTACTCAGGACATTGACGCGTCCCATCAGGTAGACAAAATGGAGACAGGTATCGCATTGAACGGCTTGATTTCTTCCGTTGTAGCCATTTCGAGTGAATCCGATTATCGATCTGGATATGGGATCCTTCATGCGCCAAAAGAAACGAATCCATTGATTGACATGGCGACTAGCTATAATGAACTTTCCTTCAATATGCAAAATGAAGGGAAAAATTCGTACAGTAAAAATAAATCGATTGTGATGAGTACATCGACGGAAGGCAAATCATTATTGGAAAAACTGTACAAGGCATCCGCTTGGGTCACATTCATTGATCCAGGGGTTGATTTGGATTTCTTCCAAAAGTCGAGTCCGAACCTTCTAGTTATCCATTACAATGACCAGCACACTTCTTCGGATCGATATGATGCCATCACTGTTACTGATAAATCGTCACAGTATAAAAAGGTCATTGCCGATTACATTGGAGATAAAATACGACTCACTGACAACAACATCGATATGGCCATCAAATCCTTTAACTCAATCAACGGCCAATGGCTGCTAAGTATCATTGGAAGCAAAGGTCATTTTGCGCGAGAAAAGGTCAGTATCGTATCTGCAATGAAATACCTGGAAGGATATTTTAACCATTCGAACATCACTTGGATCCCTATTTCCTTAGAGGAAATTTTAAGGGTCTCCTCTGCGGTCAAGCTGAATAAAGTGGATGGCATCTTCTCCGCCAAAAACTTGAATTCAGGTGGCAAGCATAGCGATGATATCCTCATGATGGGACTTGAGCAGAAGGATGGCTCCCTCTACCTACATATTTATCCGGTAGAGGTGAAAATCGGTAGATTACAAACGTCCAAGGCAGCTACTCAAATTGCGAAAACGACGAAGCTTTTCAAACAGTATTTAATGGACCGCCCTGGGGAAACCAGCTTCAAAAAGAAGTTCTTCCGTAATTTCTTTACCCAAATGCTGTTATCCAATGCGAAAAAACTACATGCCAATGGCTTATGGTCGGTAGAAAAATACGAGCACATCCATGAGTTGAAACCGGAGCTAATGAACGATGAATTCAAGATTAGCACTCATTTGGAAACTTACATCGGGGAAGGCGCAGTCCTGACCTTCCGAAAGGACCACGGATTCCGATCCGCACTTTTAGAGGATGGCGTCCTGAAGCTTACCTTCATTGAAGAGGATGCGTTTGCAGGCTTGGCCTATGACATGGATAAAATTTTAGATAAGATGCGTACGGGTTATATGGATTTTGATCCTGAAAAAATGCTCTATGCCTTATATAATCCAGAAGATGTTGACGTGACTCCATTCATTTATCCGGTTCTTGAAGAAGAACAAGCATCTGACTTGTTAGTGGCCGAGGATTCATCTGACTATGAAGATGAATCGGGAGTACTTGAAGTGCAAGACGATGATGTTGTGACAATTGATGATAGGTCGGTAGCTTTAGAAGTCGATGTAATCGAAGACGGGCCTGAGATTATTGAAGATCAAGAAGCTGACGTTTTAACGGAGGGAGAGTCTGATGTAACTGTAAACCAAGTTAATGATGACGCTACCGAAGTCACTGAAAATCCAAGCGATGATGGTCTAGTTGATGACACGACTGAAATCACTGAAAACCCAATAGATAATAATCGGGATGAGTCAGTTATAGGTTCATCTGTTGAAGACAAGACATCAGAAAAGTTAGAGGATGTAGAAGAAAGTTTACCGGAACCAAGTCGAGTCTATTCCCTATCAGACATAAGGATTCCACTTGGAACAGCTAGTGGTTCCAATCAAGTCATCCATTGGGAATTCGGTCATCCTGGCTTGGCAAACCGTCATTTGTTCATCACTGGACGCTCTGGTCAAGGAAAGACGTACTTCATTCAATGCTTGTTGTTAGAGCTAGCCAATAAAGGCATTTCAAGCATTATCATTGATTATACGGACGGCTTCAAATCTTCCCAGCTAGAAGATGAATTCAAAGAAACCTTAGGCAGTAAACTGGAGCAGTTCATTGTGCTGGCGAAGAAATTCCCAGTCAATCCTTTCAAACGCAATCATAAAGAACTGGATGAAGGCATCACCATCCTAGAAGATGATTCAGATGTAGCTGAGCGTATGAAGAATGTGATTGGTTCCATCTATCCAACACTTGGAATTCAACAATTGAATTCCATCTATCAAGCTGTCATGAAAGGCATGTCCATCCATGATGAGAAGATGAACCTGATGTTACTTCGTGAGCTCTTAGAAGAAGACGGATCTGGGCCTGCAAAAACAGCCCTTTCCCAAATGAATCTATTAATCGATAAAAATCCATTCGATTATAACCAAGATTTCGATTGGTCCTTCCTTGAGAAACAGAAAGGAAAGGTATTCGTGATTCAGTTGACGGGATACTCCCCTGACGTACAAAAAATGATCACAGAATTCATCCTATGGGACCTATGGTATTACAAATTACAGCACGGAAACAAAAACCTGCCATTCCCTGTAATTCTTGATGAATCGCAGCGTCTTGATTTCAGCAGCGATTCACCAAGTGCGAAAATCCTGGTTGAAGGAAGAAAATTCGGTTGGTCAGGCTGGTTTGCTACCCAGTTCCTAAAAGGTGGCTTCTCAACTGACCAAGTGAGCAGACTACAGAATTCATCTGTGAAGATATTCTTCGCACCGATGGAAAACGAAGTCAACTCCATTGCCTCCTCCATCACCCAAGATCCTGCACAGAGGAAGGAATGGGAATCAAGACTAACAAACCTTCGTAAAGGACAATGTATCGTTTACGGACCAGTACAGGATCGTGAAGGCAACCTAATGCCTGTACGACCTTATTTGGTGGATATATTGGCTTTGGATAAGAGATAAACCTTAACCCGACACTGCTATTCAAGCGGCGTCGGGTTTTTACATATTTTTACTATTACTAAATTACGAAATAAAGATATAATTAGAAAGTAATAGAAAAAAACTAGCAGGTGAATATCTTGTCCAATAATACTAATGGATTCTACGAAGAATTATTACTAGAATCAAAAAACTATCCCGAAACAAAGCTTATTAAAAAACTATCTCCTAAAGAATATGTGGAGGTACTGATTTTACATGCAGCTAAAAAGTTAAGTGATAAATTTAGAAATCTAGCAGAAGCAGAAAATTATGAAGAAATTATTTCTCTCACGAAACAACTATCTCATGTTTTAACAGACAATGAAGAGGAATTCTCTCTTCCATTATCAATGGTTACATACAATAACATCTCTCCTGTTCCATTAAGTGAAGACCTTTATTTATCACGTTTAGCGTTACTACATAATGAAAAACATACGATTAAGAATTTCTTTAAAACATTAAACTTTGAAATGCGTACAGCAGATTCAGTTGATTTTATGGTGAGTTTTACTAGAATGTCAGGCTTACAATTAATCATTCGAACTTTAAAAGAACTCGAAGAAAGAAATGTACCAGTTCGAATCATTACTTCTACCTACATGGGGATCACACAGGCTAAGGCATTAAGAAAGCTAAAAGAATTCTCTAATGTAAAAATAAGAGTGATTAATAATCAAAAAGAATCATTCCATACAAAAGCCTATCTCTTCCATCGTACATCAGATTTAAATACTGTAATTATCGGGTCATCTAACCTATCTCATTCCGCCTTAATAAACGGACATGAATTAAATGTTAAAATTCCTGATACTTCCTATCTACCAATTTATGAAGAAGCAAAGAAGGTATTTGAAAATACATGGAATAGCCCTGAAGCTTATGAACCAACTGATGATTTCATCTTAAATTATGAAAGGTTCTTAGAACAAAAGAAACAAATCTCTCAGACTCCAGCCTCTTTAGTAGCTGAATCAAAATTGGACTATTCAACTAAAACAATTACACCAAACGAAATGCAGATTGATGCATTACAAAATTTGCGAAATACTCGAGATCTTGGAAATAAAAAAGGTGTTGTCATTGCAGCTACAGGTACAGGAAAAACATATCTTGCAGCTTTTGATGTTCAAGCTTTCGCACCAAAAAAACTTCTATATATAGCTCATAGAGAAGAGCTTCTTGATAATGCGATCGAAACCTTTAATACAGTATTAAATAAACCAGAATTATTCGGCAAAATAACAGGTAATTCAAAAGATTTTTCTAATCCCTATATTTTCAGTACAGTACAAAGTCTTCATAAGGATGGAACTTTAGAACGATTTTCTCCTGACGAGTTTGACTATATGATCATTGATGAATTTCATCATGCTGAAGCACCAACCTATAAAAAAATACTAAATTACTTTACACCAAATTTCTTACTTGGTCTTACAGCTACTCCTGAAAGAATGGATGGTAGAAATGTTTTAGCTTTATGCGATCACAACATTGTTTATGAAATCCGCTTACGAGATGCATTAGAGGCCAAATTATTAGCTCCTTTCCACTACTTTGGTGTAAGTGATGAAACAGTAGATTATAATTTGATTCCATTACGAAATGGTTTGTTGGATGAAGACCTATTAGTAAAAGCATTGAACACGAATGAAAGAACGGATTTTATCATCGAAATGATAAACACTTATGGATACAATGGTGATCGTATGATAGCTTTGGGCTTTTGTTCGAATATCGAGCATGCCCAATACATGAGTGATGAATTTAATAAACGTGGCATCAATGCGACCTATCTCACTGGGGAACATAGTATCTCATATAGAGAAGAAGTCATGGCAAGATTAGAAAATCATAATGATTCACTGGAGATTATCTTTACAGTAAATATCTTCAATGAAGGAATTGATATTCCTAAGGTGAATTTAATTTTATTCCTGCGTCCAACTGAATCCTCTACTATTTTCATCCAACAATTAGGACGTGGACTAAGAAAGATTGAAGGAAAAGAATTTGTAACGATCTTAGATTTTATAGGTAACTATCAAAAATCATTTATAGTTCCATTAGCTTTGTCTGGACAAATCAATCATAAAGCATTTGATAAAGATTCTCTTAGAGTAGCCGTTAAGCATGAGTTTGCGGATTTACCTGGTGGTTCATATGTAGATTTAGATCCAATTTCACAAAGACAAATCCTTCAAAAACTAGATTCTATTAAAATGAATTCTTCTGATATGCTGAAATCTTTATACAATCAATTTAAAAATGAGTTAGGAAGGTCACCTGAAATTATGGACTTCCTATATGCTGAGCAATCTCCAAGCTTTACTTATTTTATTTATAAATATAAATCATGGATTAAAACGAAAGAAAAAATGAATGATACCAATGATTTAGATGAAGATCTCTTAAAAAACAAATTGCTAACTGAAATTATTGAAAGGCTAGAACAACAATTTCCTATTAAATGGCCTTATGAAATGATCATTCTTGAATTAGCACTCAAAAAATTTGTAGTTTCAATTCCTGATATTCTTCATCGACTAGAAGAAAGATTTACAACGAAAGTCTCATATGAGCAGCATGAAAGCTTCATTAAAAGATCAATGGTAAAGCTCTCTAATCCTTCGAAGAAAAACAAATGGTCTTTTGGAAGAATTGAAGATAACACATTTACTTTAGATCATCAGATTAAGCAATTGATCTCAAACAGAGATTATTTAGATTACTTATTAGAAAGACTAGAGTACGGAATAATCGAATATAGGAGAACGTTTAAATCAAAATTATTAGATAAGAACGAAAAACTTACACTTTATCAAAATTACTCAAGAAATGACATTATTTTCTTATCTGGATCAACAGCATCTGAAGGATCATGGCAAGATGGTTTAAGTAGAGTTGGAAATGAATACTTTATTTTTGTTAATCTAAATAAAGAAGAATCTATATCAGAACATTTAAAATTTAAAGATTATTTCATAGATCTATTGACATTCCATTGGCAAAGTCAAACAAAAACAAGTCATGAATCACCTACTGGACAGAATATTGTCCATCATAAAGAAAAAGGATATTATTTTCATTTATTTGTAAGAAAGTTCGTTAAAATGCATGACATGACCTTACCTTTTACATACCTTGGTGAAGTCGATTATGTATCCAGTCATGGAGACAAACCGATGAATGTTAAATGGCGTCTCCATAACCCTGTACCTGAAGATTTATTTATTGATCTGATTCGATAATAGGACGTTGTTTGTTGGAATATCTGCGGGTGCCCATTCAAGGTTTTCTAATTCTTGTAGAGGCACCCACTTTAGTTCTGCATGTTCTTTTGCTTCCGGGATACCTTCAACAATTTTCGCTTTATATGTAAGTAGATTTACAATAATTGCATCATATTCATGATGTACATTTTCTACTAAGTCAAAAACTTCAATCGTACAACCCAACTCTTCCTTAATTTCACGAATTAAACATTGAGCTGGACTTTCACCTTCTTCAATCTTACCACCAGGATACTCCCATAGATTAGGCAAACTCATTTCAGGTGATCTCAATGCACATAATATTTCTTGTTTACCATTTTCTATCACTGCACCAACTACTCTTACTGTTTTCTTCATAGTAACTCTCCTTCAGTTATTAAACTCGAGTCTCATCATACCAAAAAATCCATCAATTTTCTAAAATTAGGAATGGTCTATTTTTATAGATACAAAACGTGAAAAAGGAGCTGCTATTTGCAACTCCCTTCTTCACTCAATCATTCAAATCACACCACTTGCTTCACCTTCATATGATATACATGCTCGTCATGATGACCTTTGAAAATTTCACCTGTAGGTTCAAAGCCTAATTTTTCGTAGAGACGGATGGCTGCTTTGTTGAATGGAATCACCGTTTGATTCATGCATTCTATCGACTTTTCATAGTCTCTATTCTGGTGAAGCTGGACTCCTTTCAAGGCTAATGTTAGAAAAATAGAAACGGACTTTTTCATAAAGAAATTGCTCCTAAATGATTGACTTACCCAAATTTCACCACTTTTTATGGGAATTGTCGTAAAAAAATTACCCTTTAAAACATAGAAAAAACCAACCGTCATAAAAGTTGGTTTTGGTTATAATAGGGAGGGATCAAGATCCAGTCCTTTCTAATCATTAATTCCTTTAATGTCAAGGCAAAGGTAACTTTCATCATTTGATATTTCATAAACATATACCCTACATCGGTCCGCACAGCTTCAGTTATTCCACGAGTTGCTGCATTGATTCCCACTACTAAATTATAAGCCAAGAAATTCGCGATTTCTTCATCCGTCATTTTTGCTCCCTCAGGAACAGAGCGATAATCCCCAATCGTTTTTTCCGGAGTTGTTTCTGGTAAAGGAACTCCTTCTTTTCGGAGAAATTCCTTCAGTTCTTCAATCATCGGCCGATGTACGTTTTCAATGACATCCTTTAACTTTTCTTTTAATTCCTCATCTTGTACTAGATTATAGGATATTTGGTCGCCTCTTAACGTCTGTTCCGTACCAGTCAAATAAAACCAAAGATTCATTACTTCCCCAACATGTAATGGCTTTTTTTCACCATCCAACAATGGTAGGAATGCATCTTTCAAAACTTCAAATGGATTCATAACAACACTCTCTTTATAGGTTATATTCCCTATAATTTTCCCCATAAAATAGAAATTATCCGCTTAAACATGTTTAAATTTTGTTTACTTTGGTGAAAATAACCCTATTCTGCATTTCATCAACCTATTAATAGTCCAACGATTAAAAATCAACACTGTAAAGAAAAAGTATAAATAAAAGTCACTCATTTCTTCAAAACGATTTTTCTATACATCCCGTTAAACAAAACTGGTTGGTCTTCAACTTTATGTAATTTATAAGCACAGTTACGTAGTAATCTTTCAAAGGAGATGCCAATATCCGTTCCCAGCACACCAATTATGGGTCGAATGATTGTTTTTGATAAAGATAGTCTTTCTCCTGGAGACAGGAATTTATCAAACACTATAATTTTCCCTTCTTCCTTTGTTACCCTAGCCATTTCTTGAAAAGCCCTGTCAGAATCGGGTACGACACTAAGCAATAAACTTGCGACCACATAATTAAACGATTGTTCTTCAAATTGAAGGTTTTGTGCGTCCATTTGTATGAATCTAATAGATGAATTCGGAAATTTCTTTTTGGCTTGTTCTAGCATATCTTCGGAGTAATCGATCGCGGTGATATCAAGTTCATTGGATGGAATCTGTAATAAATCAACACCCGTTCCCACTCCTACGAATAGGATTTTATCTTCATGTTTAAAAGGGATATCCGAAAAAACGGCCTCCCTTGCCTTTCGAAACGGTCCAGCATTGAAAAAATAATCATAGATAGGTGACCACATCTTGTAAATCACCTTGTTCCAGGAATTGTTCATGGAGATTCTCCTCTTTTTTCGTAATTCGGTAATATGTATGGGTGATTCGGTAATATCTCGTTGAGCTACGGGTATAGCCAAATTCCGTTAATTTGATAATATATGATCCCTTTTGGTAATGAGAGTCCTCTATTTGATAAAATATGGGTCCGGTTTGATAATAAACATTGTAGATTTGATAAAATACTCACTCCAGACCACAATTTACTCTCCTTACAGAAGAAAAAAAGCCCAAAAAGTCATAGATTCCGACCTTTTGGGCTTTTTTCTAGCGTTCTTTCACACGTAATAGTCGTAAACTATTAAGCGTGACAAGCAAAGTGGCACCCATATCGGCAAAAATGGCGATCCATAATGTAAGCCAACCTGGGATGACAAGAATCAGTGCAAGTAGTTTGATGGCTATAGAAAATATAATGTTTTGTTTGATGATCCAAAGTGCTTTTCGACTTAGTTTTATGGTAAAAGGTAGTTTTCTTAAATCGTCACCCATCAGGGCAATATCTGCTGTTTCAAGGGCAGTGTCCGTTCCTGCTCCTCCCATTGCAATGCCAACTGTTGCAGATGCCAATGCAGGTGCATCATTGACTCCATCTCCAACCATGGCAACTTTCCCATATTGGTTTCGTAACTTTTTAATGAAAGATAGCTTTTCCTCTGGCATCAGCTCTGCTTGAATATCCGAAACTCCGATTTGTTTTCCAATTTCATTTGCTGTTCCTTGATTGTCTCCTGTCAGCATAACCGTCTTTTTCAAACCGAGCTCATGCAATTGACGAATGACTTCCCTACTGCTATCGCGAACTACATCAGCGACAGCTACTAAAGCCAGCAATTGATTTTTAACCCCGATAAGCATCACAGTTTTTCCTTGGTTTTGAAGCTGGGTGATTTCATTTTGATATTCACCAGTGTCAAACATTTTTGGGCTACCTATCCTATAAGTGACCCCATTGATGTTCCCTTGAATTCCTCTACCCGTAATAGATGTAAAATCCTCTACCTCAGTATTTTTGTACTGAATGGCATCCTCTTTAGCTTTTTTCATAATGGCTGAAGCTAGTGGATGCTGGGAACGAGATTCCAGAGCAGCGATGATTGCAAGAAGTTCGTCAGGTTCACCACTCCGAACAATGTAATCGGTCACAACGGGTATCCCTTTTGTTAAAGTACCAGTTTTGTCAAAGGCGATCGCATTCAATGCACCTGCTTCTTCAAGATGAATGCCACCCTTGATTAAAACGCCGTTACTCGCGGCATTACCGATGGCTGTCACGATTGATACAGGAGTCGATACAACCAGCGCACAAGGGCAACCCACCACCAATACTGCAAGACCTTGATAAATCCATTCGCTCCAATTTCCGTTTAAAAATAACGGAGGATATATCGCCACAAGTGCGGCAATTATCATAATTACCGGCGTATAATACTTGGCGAAGCGATCCACAAATGCCTGAGAAGGTGCTCGTTCTGCCTGTGCCTCCTCGACCAAATGAATAATTTTGGCTATCGCCGTGTCATAGACAAGTTTCGTTACCATGACCTCCAATAATCCTTCACTATTCAGAGTTCCTGCAAACACTTCATCATCGATGGTTTTTTCAACGGGCACAGATTCACCTGTTATGGCAGCCTGATTAATCGCAGATGATCCTTTAACCACCCTTCCATCCATCGCAACCTTTTGTCCTGGCTTGACGATCATGACGTCACCAATTCGAATTTCATCCACTGGTATGGGAGTTTCAACTCCATTGCGTCGAACAACCGCTTCCTGAGGTGCAATGTCCATTAACGAGCGGATTGACTGGCGCGCTTTGTCCATTGAATATCGCTCAAGTGCCTCACTGATAGCGAACAAAATCACAACCACCGCTCCTTCGCTCCATTCTCCGATAAACACCGCACCAATAATAGCGATAGTCATTAAAGATTTCATATCAAATTGAAGACGAAGTAGATTATTTAGTCCCGCTTTAAATAAGGAATATCCTCCAGTTAGTATCGTCAATAAAAATAATACTATGGAAGAAACATGGTCTTCCCCGAACGAATATTGAAATGCATAGCCAATGGTTAATAATAGCGCCGACAATAATACAACGGCATTCCTTTTCAAAAAAGGCTCATTTGTTGCTAAATCTTTCGCTTTTTCAGGGAGAATTCGTAATTTCTCGAAAGCCCCTGCTTTTTCAATTTCGTCAACGGTGGTGTTCCCAAATACCGTAATTTTCGAAGCTCCAAAATTCACTTGCGCGTCCAAAACACCCTCCAGGTGCTTCACGTTCTTTTCGAACGTCTTCGCACAGCCTGCTCAAGACAAGCCTTGAATACGGTAAATGGTACTTTGCTCTGATAACGGTTTAGCATCACTCATTGTTGATCACCTCCCGCTGATGTTCAAAAGCCAATTGGATGATATTCTTAAAGTGCTCATTATTTATAGAATAATAAACGAGCTTTCCTTCTTTTCGGATAGCCGCAAGACCTAAATTTTTTAACAGTCTAAGGTGATGGGAGGCAGTTGCTGTAGTCGATTTGATGATAGTCGCCACATCACATACACAAAGCTCCTCTTCTACCGTGAGTGCATAAGCGATTTTAAGACGGTTCTCATCCGACAGTGCTTTAAATAAGGAAGAAACGTTAGCTGTATCTTCCTTATGCAATCTATTCTGAACCCTTTCCACTTGCTCCTCATGGATACAATTCAATTCACAAACATCCTGATGCTTCATTGACTATCCCTCACATTCAAACCATCTTTTGATTGAATTATATTCAAGTATATGTTTGAACGTCAATATTTAGATGCAACCTTTATTTTATTTTCTATAAACAAAGATGATAAAATGTAACCAATTTAGTTTTCACGGAGGATTATATGATTTCTACATTACTACTATTTATTTTTGCTGGGATAGCTGAAATTGGCGGTGGCTACTTAATCTGGCAATGGTTACGAGAGGGTAAGCCTTTTTATTTCGGAGTTCTGGGTGGGATAAGTTTAGCCTTATATGGAGTGATCGCCACTTTTCAGTCCTTCCCTACATTTGGGCGAGTCTATGCAGCATATGGCGGAGTCTTCATCGTCCTCTCCGTTCTTTGGGGTTGGGGAGTGGATAAAAAAACACCTGATTTTTATGATTGGGTGGGCGCTTTAGTATGTATTGTTGGAGTATCAATTATGTTGTGGGGTCCTAGGAACTAATGGCATCATTGCGAACATATGATTACCTTTTTCTATGGTTATTGATGAAAACGGGCATCATTGAGCTTCTATGATTACCTTTTTTCATGATTTGAATAGCAAAACTGGCAACTTAGAAAATGTTTGATGGCCGTGATTGGTAAGGAAACAAAAAAAGGGAACCAACTGTACCATGGTTCCTGTCGGCGATATCGCACCGCTTCAGCTTATATGATAAAAGCACCGTTCAACATCAACATTAAAGATATCGCAAGAATCAGTACTATGCATGATACTCCAATGAACAACCATTTTTTACTTTGCCTTCTTCTTAGTATCTTATATCCAGCGATTGGACAGATGAATGCAATAATCAATAAAATCACGGCAATTGCTTCATTCATGTTTACCTCCTCCTTTTCACCACAACTAATTTTGTTTACCTAGCGCAACATTTATTTATATTCTATGCTTACAAGGGCAAACTGACATCATATTTTAAAAAATAATGTTTATCCTCCTACTCGAAAGGGAAACTAAAAAGTAAATAAAAAACTAATTTGGAGGTAATAAATATGACTCACCATGATGTACACAAAACAAATGAGACAGTCAAAGAATCAGGTAGCTATATTTGTGCAGCGGGCACAAAACAAGAATTCCAACAAGGTGATTCCTTCACTGTTTGTCCAGTCACAGGCGAAGAAACAACCTGGCGCCATGCAAACCATACCCACAATACCGGTGATGAGGTTACTGAATCAGGTGGTTATGTAGATAAAGATGGTGAACAAATCGAACTTAAAATAGGTGATACATTCCCGAATTGTCCAAAATCAGGACAACCTACGGAATGGAAGCATGCATAATAAAAATGGCCAATCCATCTATGTGGATTGGCCATTTTTGCTAAAATAAAGTTCCTGTATTTACAATCTCAGCCTTAATCTTCGGTTCGATTTTGATTTTCTGATATTCTTCATTCCAATTCATTTCTTTCCAAAGATCAGGATATTTAGTAGAAATATCTCTTCCGATTCCCAGAACGTCTGAATTAGCCTCTTGAATGATATCAATAACCTCTTTTGCATCTTTTGTTAATTGAATAGAAATTTTTTTGTTTAGATCTTTTATATCAATTTCCTTTATAGATTTTTGTGGGTAATTTTGTATTCTTACTTTTATTCTAATATCCATTGAATAAGTGATTTGCTTACTTTGATCATCCACTTTAATATCAGTTTGTTTTTTTATTTTGTCTACAACCTTACTAACAGATTTTTCCTTTCCATTATTTTTAGGAATTTTTATGCTAATAATATTAGCAGTGGTTAGTTCATCCATTAATAGCAAAAGCATTGTGGATTCATTTAGATTTAAATGGGACCCTGAATATTTAGTCCCATTAAATAAAGCTATGCCCGCTAATTTTAATTGGTCTTTTGGATCCTTCTCGATATAAGGAATCATCATATCTTTTCCTGGATCAATCATTTTTGACCAAATTGAAAATAAATTAGTATCAGGAATTACACTTCCATCTTCTCCACTCTCAATCATTTCTAATAAATCAAACGCGATTGGGCTGACCTCTTGCTCTATAGAAAGAATATTATAGGCTTGTCCTTTTGTAACCATTATTTTTGCTCCAAGAAAACTTCCCTTATTCCGAAATACAGGATCTATAATTGGATAAATATTTTGTTTGGCTAGCTCTTCCCCAATCATAAGGATATATGCTTTATTTGCATCAATTTTACCAGGCATCATCATATTCAATTTTTGAGAGAGTTCAATAAGAGAAGATCCTTCTGCCTCTAACAGCTCGTCCTTAGCCTCAAATTGCCCTCCACCTTTATTTTTCAAACGTAAGAAGCGGACTGCTCCAAAAATTTCATCTTCCTTCCCTTGATCTAAACCTATTGCATCGATTAATGCCTTATCCACTAATGCTTGTTGATCCCAGCAACCGGTTAACAAAATAACAAATACTCCTATATTTAAACCAACTGACAACCTTTTCATAGATTTTCATCCATTTCTTTTTTTCTTAATATATAGGCAAATAATAATAAAACGGTTGGTAAAATAAAAACAAAACAGTAGGCGCCATACATAATCATTTTACTGAATTGATTAACTAATTTTTCATTTATTGGAATGAGTGAAATCAAAAAAATAACAATGCTATTTACTATTACCATTTTCCGATAGGTTTTTTTGTGTTTACTAATACTTTTACTAGCCATAAATAGATAGGCCACTATTGAGGTAGTCATTGGAACAATCCAAATCGAAACAAAAACCAAATCTAGACGATCAATGACTTTAAAAGCTAAACCTCTGAAAATAAACAGGATAGGTTCCCTAATATTTTTTAAGATTTCTGGGCTGAAACTGAGTAGAGTTACAAATGTAGAATAGGTATATAAGGTAGTTACACATAGGCTGGCAAACGTAAAGGTTTTAAAAACCCCCTTTTTTTTATTCAATATAAAAGGGAAGGAGAACAATAACATTTCTATACCTAACATTGAAATAATGGCATCATTAGAACCGAGAATGATATTTTTAATACCTGATTTACCAATTGGTAACACATAGCGAATATCTAATTCCTGTGTAAAATTCAAAAAGGATAATAAAATCAATAGGATTAATAGCGAAGTGGCTAAAGTAAAGAATCTAGCAATAATCTTCAAATCATCTATTGCTAAATAAACACTTGCTACTATAAGTAATAATGAAATAACCCAAGTTGGGGTTCCAGGTAATAGCCAAAGTTTTATTAACCTAACAACTATGATGACCACAAAACCGGCTGTTGAGAGGAAATAGATATAATAGAAAATATTGAGCATTCTACCAAGGAATTTCCCTGTGATTTTTACAGTAATCTCTGGAAGGATATACTTTGGAAATCTTTTTAGTAGTAACCAATAAATAACCAACATGATTTCGATTCCAATTCCGGCCAAAATGGTCGAAATCCAAGCATCACCATCAGCTGTTTTTTGGATAACGGACGGTAAGGATAATAATCCAATTCCGATTTGAGTTTGGACTAGTAAGAAAAATAACTGTAATTTTGAAATGGATTTATTGTCATTCATTCTTCTTCCACACCCTAGAATTCCATTGTTGTTTAACAAATTTCGGCTTTGAATCCGTTGGCCTATTTTTAAACATCCAAAACGGGAGTCTTATTACGGAATCCTTTAATTCACTTAATTTTAATGGAGATAAAGGAGCGAAATATGGTGTCCCAAAGGTCTCTAGTTTGCTGAGATGAATAAAAATCACCATATACGTAAATACGATTCCAAAAAAACCAAATAAAGCGGCAGCAACCATCATAGGAAAACCTAATAATCTTACACTCGTCCCCATCTCCTCTATAGGTACCACGAAGGATGCAATAGCTGTAAAACCTATGACGACTATCATGGTATTGGAAACAATATTGGCTTGTACAACAGCTGTCCCGATTACCAACCCACCGACAATCCCAATCGTCTGAGCAACTGAAGATGGTAGACGAATAGAGGCTTCTTTTAGTAATTCAAGAATGATCTGCATGACTACTGCTTCTAGAAAAGGAGGGAAAGGTACATATTGAACCCCAACTTTTACAGAATAGAGAATTCCAAGAGGAAGGACCTCAGAATGAAACGAAACTATAGCAATATAGATTGCTGGAAAACTAATAGCTATAAGAAAGCTCATCATCCTAATCAATCTAAAAAAGGATGCTATCATCCACCTGCTCTCATAGTCATCGGGTGATTGATAAAAAGCAAAAAAAGTGATGGGTAGAATTAACACCCTTGGGTCCCCATCGACCACAATAATTACTTTTCCTTCATTTAGATAAGATGTGACCCTGTCAGGTCTCTCTGTTAATAAAATCTGTGGAAAAGGAGAGAATGTATTATCCTCTATCAGCTCTTGAAAGGCACCTGATGATGCTAACTTATCAACCTTTATGCTAGAAATTCGTTTCTCAATTTCCATAATGATGTTCTGATTAGTAAGTGAATCTAAATAGGTTAGGGCAAGTCTTCTATTGGAAATACTCCCTATGGTAAAATATTTTACTTTTATTAGTTGGTTTTTCATCCTTTTTCTGATTAAATATAAATTTGTTTGCAAGCTCTCAGTAAAACCTTCATGTGAACCTTTTATCGTTTTTTCATTGACAGGTTCCTCAATTGAACGACCTTCTGTTTTGGAAACTGGTGCCATATAAATGACTGCTTTATTTCCCTCTAAAATTAAGCAATGTCCTGTAATCAAACCATCAATTACTTCAAACATTACTGAAGCCTTTAATAATTGTATGGAACTTACAATCTGTTCAATGGAGCCAGTTACTTCTTTTAAAATCGGTCCTATTATTTTTTCGTTTATTTGCTCCTCTTCTACCATCGTTTCTAAATACATCAAACAGCATAGTTGCCCATTGAAAATAAGCTCTTTTATGATTAGGTCTTCTGTATCACTCATGAGCTCTCTAATGCGTGTTATATTTTTTTGAAAATGATGAGATGTTAATTCAATTGATGGTTCGGTTTTTTCAGTTGTAGAATCATTTTTTCCCCAGAATTTCATCCTTATCTTCACCCTAAAAAGTATTTCTCCTATTTTTTCACAAGTTGGAAGAAAATATTCTTCTTGGTAGGTAATAGTAAACATTTCATTGAATCTTCATTTTTCAAAATTAATCTTAAGAGTTGTTTAAGAAACTCTTCATTTTTATATGATATAATCAATCTCGTGCTGTTAATTAATTGGAAAGCTTATTTATGTAAGGAGGAACATTGATTTGTGGGAAATTTTTGTTGCATTTATTTTAGGGCTTGTTGAAGGATTGACTGAATTCGCTCCAGTTTCGTCAACTGGGCATATGATTATCGTGGATGACCTTCTATTTAAATCAAAAGAAATATTCTCTCCTGAAGTGGCAAATACATTCAAGATTGTCATTCAATTGGGTTCAATATTAGCTGTTGTCATTGTGTTCAGAGATCGTTTTATGCAATTACTAGGTTTGAAGAAGAGTGAAACGAAAGATCGCAAGAATACATTAAAATTATCACAAGTGATTGTTGGTTTATTACCTGCGACCGTTCTTGGGTTTTTGTTTGATGATTACATTGATGAGCATCTATTCTCAATTAATACGGTTTTAATCGGATTAGTTGTTGGTGCCATTTTGATGATAGTCGCAGATTGGTTAAGACCTAAGCAAGCAAAAGTGGAAAGTGTGGATGGCATTTCCTATAAACAGGCTATTGCGATTGGTCTATTTCAATGTTTAGCTCTTTGGCCTGGGTTTTCAAGATCGGGGTCTACCATTTCGGGTGGGGTCTTGCTAGGCTTGAACCACAGAGCGGCTTCTGACTTTACCTTCATTATGGCTGTTCCAATCATGGCTGGCGCTAGTGGACTTTCCCTCCTAAAGAACTGGGAGTACTTCACAATTGATGCACTACCATTCTTCATCGCAGGATTCATTAGTGCGTTCGTCTTTGCACTTTTATCGATTAAATTCTTCTTGAAGCTAATCAACCGAATCAAGCTTGTCCCGTTCGCGATTTACAGACTTGTATTGGCTGCATTGATTTATGTAGTGTTCGTTATGTAAGTGAAAAAAAATCGTGCCAGTGTACTGATTACTGGCACGATTTTTTTTGATATTCTTACAATTAAACCTTAAACCTAGCAAATGGTTTTTTTAGGAAAATAAAAGAAGTTAACTAAGAACTAGAGGCGTTGATTGCAGCGAAGGGCGAACGCCCCCCGGAAAGCAAGCGCCAGGAGCGGAAATCAACCTTTTCGCCTACCATATATATCAAAAATGACAAAAGGTATCGAGAGAGCGTACTCTCGATACCTTTTGTCGACAATCTGAGAGCAACGAATATATATTTCGTTGCTCTTTAACAGTTCTTTTATTTATTGGGAAATATCTTTTGCAAAGCCTCTTTTAACTCTGGTTTCACTTTTATTCTTGGACGAATAGCTTTAGCCATTTCTTCTGCTTCATCAACTGAAGCAGCTTGTCCTAAAGATAAAAGCGTACCAATTGCAACCGTACCAGCCCTGTTACCCCCACCCCCACAGTGGAAATAAATCTTTTTACCACTTTTGTATGCATCCATCACTTCATTAATGGCTTTTTTCACCGATTCTTCTTGCTGGTCCGCATCATCAACAATTGGAACATGATAACGATTGTACGTCACATCGTTCTTAGGTGCTTCAGCTCTCAAATCAAATACTGTATCTACCTTTTCATTTTCTAGCACATCTTCAACGTCATTCACGCCGCCTATAAAGATTCTGTCTTTAATTAGCTCTTGATAATTTTTATTAGTCATTGTTTTTCTCCTTATTTTCCAGTTTTTGCGAAGCGCTCGATTCTTTCTCCGATTTCATCGCGTACACGTTGGAAGAATGCCCATTTCTCTTCTTCTGTACCTTCCGCCTTCGCAGGATCATCAAAGCCCCAATGCTCTCTTTTAACATTAGGTGGTGTAACAGGGCAATGGTCTGCTGCATGTCCACATAATGTCACGACTAAATCTGCATGATTTAGAATTTCTGGATCAATGGTATCTGATGTTTGATTTGAGATATCAATACCCGCTTCATTCATTACCTTTACTGCATTAGGATTTAAACCGTGAGCCTCAAGACCAGCGCTCTTTATGTACCACTCGTCACTTAGATGTTTTTTTGCCCATCCCTCAGCCATTTGGCTTCTGCAAGAATTCCCTGTACATAAAAAGTATATCGTTTTTTTTGCCAAATTGAACTCCCCTTTTTATGAAATAATAAGCAACCAAATATATAGACCAACCAGTGTGATAAATAAAGTAGGAATCGTTAAAATGATACCAGTTTTAAAATAAGTGCCCCATGAGATTTTTACACCTTTTAAGCTTAAAACGTGAAGCCATAACAAAGTGGCAAGAGAGCCAATTGGAGTGATTTTCGGTCCTAGGTCTGAACCAATCACATTTGCATAGACAAGCGCTTCTCTTACTAATGCAGTAGTGTCCGTATCTGCAATCGCCAATGCATCTATCATGACAGTCGGCATATTATTCATAACGGAGGATAAAATTGCTGCTATAAATCCCATGCCAATAGTGGCAGCGAACAAACCTTGGTCTGCAGTCACTTGAATTAAGTCTGATAGAACCGATGTTAGACCTGCATTTCTTAATCCATATACTACAACATACATTCCGACGGAGAAAAATACGACTGCCCATGGGGCACCTTTTATTACTTGTCTCGTATGAACTGCTGAACTTTTTCTAGCCATGAATAAAAAGAAAATTGCAACGATCCCAGCTACTAATGAAACCGGAATCTTTAATAGTTCACTAATAAAATAACCTGCTAACAGGATAGCTAATACTCCCCAAGACAACCTAAACATTTTATGATCTTTTATGGCTTCAGCTGGTTCCTTTAGATTTGAAAGCTTATAATCCTTTGGAATGCTTTTTCTGAAAAACAAATAAAGCACCAGGATGCTGGCACCTAGAGAAAACAAATTCGGAACAATCATCCTTGATGCATACTCGATAAAGCCAATGTTGAAATAACCGGCAGAAACGATGTTGACCAAGTTACTAACTATTAATGGCAATGAAGTTGTATCTGCGATGAATCCACTTGCCATGATAAACGGAAAGACCATTTTCTCTTCAAATTTTAAATTCCGAACCATCGCAAGAACGATCGGTGTTAAGATCAAGGCTGCACCATCATTGGAAAAAAATGCGGAAACGATCGCTCCTAAAAATGCTACATAAATGAACATGCCTATGCCTTTTCCTTTTGCTGCCCTCGCCATATGTAGAGCCGACCATTCAAAAAATCCAATTTCATCTAGAATTAATGAGATAATAATAATTGCGATAAACGTTAACGTTGCATTCCATACAATAGATGTCACATCCAATACGTCACCGAAATCAACAACTCTAGCTATTAATGATAGAACTGCTCCCCCCATGGCTGACCATCCAATCGAAAGCCCTTTTGGCTGCCAGATAACGAGGACTATTGTAATAAGAAAAATCAGTGATGCCAAAATTACAGAAGTCATGTACTCCTATGCTCCCCTTTACTCACAAGAAATGCGTAAACCTTGGACTTCCAACTCCGTCAATAAATGATTCTGATCCGTTAGTTGTCCCAATAAATTCGATACAAACGGGTAATGTTCATGGTCTTTGTTAATGGCATAGAAAATCCATTGCCCTCTGCGATTTTCTTTGACCAGGCCCGCATCACGAAGTTTACGAAGATGTTGGCTAATCGCAGGCTGACTTGTTTTAAAAATCTCTACAAATTCACACACACAGCAATCATTACTTGCTAACATTTTCATCATCGTCAAACGAGTCTTATCGCTAAGCAATTTCAATACTTGAGACGCATCTTGAATATCAACCGTCATTTTCACGTCCACGATGTCACCCCCTATTTCGCAAATCATTATATAATGATTTGCTTATATATTCAAACTAAAATGTTATCTATCCCTTTGAGTAGGTTCACTCCAGATAATAGTCTTTAACACTTGAAAAGGAATATCCAGTACCTTTGATAAGTTTTCTATTAAGGAATCCGTCGGATATACCTCTCCCTTTTCTAAGCGGTCCACCATATATAAATTAGTCCTAATCAGAACAGAGAATTTCTCACGAGTAAGTTTTTTGCGTTCTCTCTCAAGCTGGATAAACGCACCGTATTCTTTGCATGGTTTCTTTAACATCGCCATCCACCTCAAATATATTGTTAGTTATATGATAAACGGATTATGTGAAGGGATTATTAATTCGATATTAATATTTGTAAAAGGAGTAATAAATATTTGGATGGATTAGAGGCATGGTACCCTAGTAAGGGCCCTGCTGAGGTGAAGTTATTTTGACTTAGTTTATTATAGTGATTAATAGATTCGATTGTATTTTTGTGTTTTCGAATGTATTTTTGGGTTTTCGAATGTATTTTTGAGGTTTCGTTTGTATTTATACGATGTTCCATTGAATTTGGATTTTGAATGGTTGAGCAGATCCATTTACTAAGCTCCTGGGCATAATGATGAAAGAAATCCTCAATTTTTCATTGAAATAGACTTTTTGATGACCTTTTCACAGTTCTTCCCGCTATAAAAGGCAATATAAATTCAAACAAAAAAAGATGCCTATGATTGGGCACCTTATCATCAACGTTGAACTTCTTTTTTACTTGTACCTACACTCTCAATTCCCTTTTTGATTACTTTCCATAGAAATAATTTAGGAATTTCGCGGCCTTTAAAATATGTAAATAAATAGCACCCCAGAATGACGATACCGCTTCCGATTGCTTGGATCCTTGTCATTTGTTCCCCTAAAAAGATATACGCCAAAATAGCAGTAAAAATCGGATTGAAGTTTAAGAAAATCCCTGATGTTGTCGCCCCTAGTTTCTGAACACCGATATTCCAAAATAACATACACAATACGGTCGATACGACTCCTGTATAGAGAATGGATGTGAGGAATGAAGAGTTCAAATTGGTTACTGTAAAATTGGTTACGTTGAACGGGAGTAGTACCATAAGTCCAAATATTCCTGAGTAAAAAGTGGACATTAGTGGAGATGTCACTCTAGATGCCCATTTACTCGAAACAGAATAGATTCCCCAGATGCAAACCGCGATGATCATCCATACATCACCTGTATTGAAATCTAATGAACATAACAAATTTAATTCACCTTTTAATAGAAAAAGAATAACTCCAAAGAGCGATAGAATCATTGAGAAAATTTGTAGTGGATTCATTTTTTCCTTTAGAACGAGAAACGAAAAAACAGCGATGGAAATGGCATTCAGGGTAGAAATTAAACCCACATTAGTTGCAGATGTTTTTTCTAATGCCCAAAACTGAAAAAGGTTAAAAAGAGCTACTCCTGATATTCCCATGATCAATAAAGGCAGGAACGCGGCTTTAGGTGGGAATAGCTTCTTTTCCTTCCACCAAACGAGTGGAAATAAACAGACAATCGCAATCCCCCACCTTAAAGTAGTCAAAGTCATTGGTGAAGCATGTGCTACAAGAGATTTTCCAACTACAAAATTCCCACCCCATAAAAAACTCGTCAATATCAGCAACAACATATAAAAAATCGGCATATTCAAAAACTCCCATTCCAATTTCACTGCTGTTGATTTTGTGAAATTCAAGTATTGTTATATAAATTTTAACACCCACCTTTATTTCACCATATATTATTTTGTATAATATAATTAATTCAAAATAATCAAAAGGAAAATACATAAATCAAGGAATTTTATTCATCCCACCCGCCAAAATCATCTCATTTACCGAATAATCGAAAGGGAGTATATGCTATGGAATCTATAGGAAGCAAAATTTTAGACGAGGTCGATCTTCAAATATTGGATACTCTGCAAAAAGATGCCCAATTAAGCAATGCAGAGCTTGCAAGGAGTGTGAACCTATCCCCTCCAGCTACACATGCCAGGGTTAAACGTCTTGAAATCGAAGGCTATATCGATCGGCAAGTCGCGATCCTGAATCAAGAGAAGCTTGGTTTTGACTTGCTTTGTTTTATATTTATCAACACTAATATCCACCAATCGGACATGCTTGAGGTATTGGAGAAGGCATTAATGGAAATGCCGGAAGTTTTGGAGTGTCACTTGCTGACCGGAGAGTATGACTACCTTTTAAAAGTCGCCAATAAAGATCGTAAGGAATTAGAGAATTTTATTCGAAAGTTAAACCAGCTTGGCATCTCACGAATTCAGACGAGTTTAGCATTAAGAGAAATAAAATACTCAACTGCACTTCCCCTATGAAAAAAATAACCATCTTAATGTTGAGTAAACATTAAAATGGTTTTTTCTCAATAGGAAAATAACTCATGGACCCGTTTTCTAAAGGTCGTATAATTATGTACGGCATCCTCAATAACTAAAAACCTTGTATTTGGAACCTTCTCTTTCAAAATCTCATATACGGCTTGATTGGAAGCTAAAAATTCTCGGTTCACTTCCTCGTTATTTACGGCTTCCTTAGTGCCAGAGTCCATATAAAAACTTTCAATTAAGGACAAATCGGAATTCTGCAATAGTTGTTCGATTTCCTCCTGGTTTCGCCAAAAAGCGGAAGATAGGACAATAATGTTTTTGAAAATGTGTGGATACTGGCAAGCAGCATAAGTAGAAATCAGTCCCCCTAAGGAGATTCCCGCCATGGAGGTCCGGTCCACAATAGTTGGGTACTTATTATCAATAAGTGGCTTCAATTCAGAAACTATAAAGTCTACGTACTGCTTTCCTTTCCCACCAACTGTACTGACTTCACCCAAAATCCTTTTACTGTATTCACCCTGGACCCACGGACAATACTCATTGATTCTTTCCTCACTGTTTTGGTCAATGGCCACCACGATCACTTCCAACTCATTTTGATCCAGGTAGTTCTCTAGATTCAAAGAGACTCCACCAATTGCCCCTTCGTCTTGAAAAACATTTTGACCATCGTGCATATATAAAACGGGATATCTCTTCTCAGTCATTTCATAGTTTTTAGGCAAATAGACTCGAATCATCCGTTCTTTTTTAAATGATGTCATATTGACAG
The DNA here is from genome assembly GCF_010882125.1 of Peribacillus alkalitolerans. Classification (GTDB taxonomy): domain Bacteria; phylum Bacillota; class Bacilli; order Bacillales; family DSM-1321; genus Bacillus_BN; species Bacillus_BN alkalitolerans. The sequence continues at coordinate 59,312 of NZ_JAAGVZ010000003.1, forward strand.
TGAAAATTTCTAACACTTTAATCCCTCCATCTTTTTTAAAAAAATATTACCATAAATTTCATAATAGTTGTTTCGGTAAATTCTGATTCTATAGATAATTACTTCTATGAATTTTAATAGGTAGTTCCGATAAACAATAAAATCAACGCTCAGATTAATAATCTGAGCGTTGATTTATTAATAGATATCCAAGTGTTATTTAATTCGTTCTTTTAGTTTTCCTCTTTATTATCGGAACTATTTAGAATTTCGAGCATCCATTGTTTTATTTATCTTGCAATCTTTTCAAAATGGTAGTGAGAGTTTGGTCCAAGGATCTTAATTCTTCAAGACTCATCGTCATGTTCTCTAATAAATTGGAAGGAATGCATTCCGCTTTATGCTTCATTTCTTCCCCTTTTTTAGTAAGAGTGATGATGACATTTCTTTCATCTTCAGCTGATCTTTTACGCTCAACAAGATGATTGGCTTCCATTCTTTTTAACATAGGTGTTAAAGTGCCCGAATCTAGAAATAACCTCTGACCTAGCTCTTTAACCGTCGCTGAATTTTTCTCCCAAAGGACTAGTAGCACTAAGTATTGAGGATATGTAACATCTAATTCCTCAAGCAATCCTCTATACAATTTCGTGATTTCCCGTTCGGCTGTATAGATTTTAAAACAAATTTGATTTTCGAGTTTTAATTTGTCCATGTCTATTTCCTTTCAACCATTATGTTTCTCCATTATATAACAAGAATCTAGAATTCCAAAAACACAATTCAATTGTACTCAATTTAATTGTTGACTTACAATACACTCTATTGTACCATTCGATTGTACACGATTTAATTTTATAAAATATAAAAAGGGAGAGATATAACATGGAAAAATTATTTACAGCTCGCGCTACAGCACAAGGTGGAAGATTAGGAACGGTTAAAAGTGATGATGGAACTATTGATCTTGCTCTGTCCATGCCAAAATCTTTAGGTGGGCAAGGCTTAGATAATGCAACCAATCCTGAACAACTATTTGCGGCTGGGTATGCATCATGTTTTGATAGTGCTTTAAATTTAGTAGCAAGACAATCAAGAAAGAGAATTGAATCAAAAGTTACGGCAGAAGTTTCCCTTGGAAAAGATACGGATGGAGGTTTCGGATTAGCTGTAGTTTTAAATGTTGCTGTTGATGGAGTTTCATTGGAAGAAGCTGAAGAATTGATCAAACTAGCACATGGTGTTTGCCCATATTCTAAGGCAATAAGAGGAAACATTGAAGTAGAATTGAAAACTAGCTTAATATAATTTGCTTCAACCACTCTTTCAAAGGGTGGTTTTCTTTTTTCGAGTTATTATTTTACGGAATTTCCCTATTGTTATACAATATAGAAAATCAAATCTATTATTTGCAGTATTTACCTTTTTCTACTCTTTTATTTTTAACTAATCAAAAAGGTGAGTGATGAAATGAGTATGGTCTATAATCAAGGCATCGATCTTAAAGAGTATTTTTCAAAAAATAAGCATGATTTTGAAGAGAGGCTTTTGTCAGAGGCTATAACGGTAAGAGAAAAGATTAAAGAGATTCAGCAAATTGGGAACATTAATCTCATAGAGAATGCACACAAATTAGTACTTTACGTCATAAATCAAAATGAAGAAGATTTGGTTTCATTTGCTGCTAACGAAGGCATCGTTTGGGCCAAATATCAAATGACATTATCTTTTAAACTCGAGTGGGTACAGGCGATAAGACGTACTCTTTGGCATTTTCTATATAGTTTTGATAATTTAAGTGAAGTACCTACCAATCGGGAAGAATTTTTCTCAACTGAGAAAACGATCAATCAATATTTCGATCTATTCTTAAACTGCTTTTTTATTAGTTATTCCAAATTTAAAGATGAATTGCTTGATGCGCAGAGAGAATTAGTCGCAAACCTTTCAGTCCCTATTATTCCTATTTCTCCAACAATCTGTATCTTACCGCTAATAGGTGCAATTGATTCTTATCGTTCAACTTCGATTGAAGAAAAAGTTTTGACTGAAATAGGCAAATTACATATCCAAACCTTAATTTTAGACCTTTCCGGAATAGCACAAATGGAAGCGATTGTTATCAATCACTTAAGTAAACTTATTGATGGGGTTTCAATGATGGGCTGCAAAGCAATCATTACAGGATTACGCCCTGAAATCGTAAGAAATATGATTAAACAAGGCTTTTCATTTGAGCAAAAAGCAGAAACGAAAGGCTCATTGCAACAAGCTTTAAAGGAATATGTTACGTTTAATTAAATAACTCGCCCATTGCGATCAAAAGAGTGCTGATGCACTATTACAATTTTCTTTAAATTGGCATTACTGTTAAAAAGGAGGCTGGCATGATTTCTATGCCAGCCTCCTTATCATTTATTTTAAACTCGCCCATTCTTTTTCGAAATTTGTAAATGGGTCATTTTTTCCGATCATATCTGGTTTAGACCATTTTTTATAGACGACATAAAGCGCATAGGCAGCCACTAAACCAATGATAGATGGAACATTCGAAATTGCTGCGATTAACATGATGATCCCGACAGTTGCCCACAGAATTTTCTTCATCGTACTCTCCTTTTTCAAAAACCCCTTTAACGCATAATATGCGATTGCTAATGAAATCACTAATCCAACAATAGGACCAAAGTTTGCCAACAACACAATTGCTGAAATTCCTCCAACAAGCAATAAACCCAATTTCTTCATAAGTTTCGCCCTCCTTTGTTATATTTCTATTTTATCTCGAAGATTGGCTGGCCATAATCGACCTCGGCTATATTTTGTGGTAAGACTGGAGACGTATTTATTGATTTTTTTTTCATAATAAAAAATCAAATGAATAAGGAGCTTTTAGATCAACATTAACATCATCAGAAATTTGTGCCTTGTGGGAACATTAAATGGTTTTTTATCCCATTATAGACAGATGTAATTAAAACTCAATATGTTTTTGAATTAGTCTAATAAAGTCTTCGAAGCATATATTATAGAGAGATGTGGCAAAGCCACCCCTCCTCCCTGACACCTTTACCAACATGAGGTACTGGTAACTTGGTTGCTATTTTCCAAAGGCCACCCCTGTATTATAGGGTGGTTTCTTTGTGTTTTTAAAAAGTTTCAAGATAATACTTTATATAAAATCCTAGTTATCTTATACTCTAACTAACCAACTTTTACCATTTTATACCACGAGGTGATGATTGAATGAATTATGTTAAAGTGACTTCGCTTCTTTTGTTGTCTATTTTACCTTTCTCGTTAATCGGTTATTGGTTTGCGGTAGATCATGAACATCTATTTTTCCTTTATGAAGGGGCACTTCTTTTCATCATACTTGCTACATTCTTCTTTGCAATAAAAGGAGTATCCAAGGATAAGAAAAACAAGTGGACTCTTATTTCCACATTAGGTTTTACTTTTCAAATGGCGATTCTCTTCCTTTTCCTTGGGCCATTTACACACTATGTTTTCATCCTCATCTATTATGTTGCCACAATAGTTGCCGCAATTATGATGATTATGTCCTTAAAAAAGATGCATAAAAATCGTTATTTGCCGATAACTTTTCTTGTCATATCGATTATTTCAACTTTATATGTGATTTTATTAAATAATCTCTGGGGGAGTAATTTAAGTTTTATCTTGTTTTAACCTGTTTTCAAGAAAAATCAAGTAGCTTTCACAAACTATTTAATCCAATGGATTGCCTGATGACCAATCAGAGGCTTTAGTGTCTTAAATATGAAAAGGAGAGTCCCTTTTTCAATAAAATGGGACACTCCTTTTTGGTGCCAGGCACCATCCAAAATATATAAGTAAACCATTCGGGCGAAGGTGACTAATAATGTTGTACATATTGGTAATGCTCTATAGGCAGTTCAAATATTTTTACCGTTCATTCCCTCTCTTGAAGTTCCCGGTCACTTTCGCCAAAATCAATTGTTCCTCTAGTTGATTTGTTGCGCGACCCATGCGTTCAATGAACTTGTCAGCTTCCTTACCTTTCAAGATCTTAATCTGTTTACCATTCCATTCGATGAAGACAGTATTATCTTTTGAAACTCTATAAGTAAAAACCTCATCATTAAACCGGTTTCGTTTATCTATTGGGCTCATGATTCACCTCTTAATTTTGAGTGATTCGAAATAAACCGTGTGGTGACAGGCGCTCCCTTAAGTTTTCAATAATCTCTTGGTTTGTCTGTTTCAATTCATCAGGGAAGTCCTGTAGCACGGAGCGTATGCCGAAATACGCTTTTACTTCTTTGTCCAAGAATAGATGATGGCGTAAAGTGGCATCTTGATTCATTTTCAATAGTTCTTCTATGAATTCAGCATGCGTGATCATATCTTCAGAGGCTAAATGAAAAATGCCTTTTAAATCATTTTCCATAATATAGCGAAGTTGCTTTGCAAGCATCGTATCCATGAGATTATTGAGTTCTAAATTGGTGTACACATCAACAGAATCTTTATTCGCTAGGCTTTCCTTCAGATGATTCAATCGTGGTGAATCAGTTCCCCACATCATGGGAATCCTGATGATTATTGCACGCTCTTGTAATGTGGATTGCAATATTTCTTCACATGCTATTTTGAATTTCCCATAATCCGATTGTGCGACAGGTTGGTCTTTTTCGGTGTGATGCTTCGAATAATCTCCATCGTATACATTGGCCGTAGAGAAGTAATAGACGCGGGATTGAAGGTCCTTCAGTTCATCCGCCAGAACTCTATGAAATTCTAATTGCTCATTAAAGTCGCCTCTTAAACATGAAATCACATAATTGGGTTTAATATTTTGAATCAATTCTTTGATCTTTTCGGTATCTTTCACTTCTAATTGAAACTGCTTATTTTCCGGTAGCGTTGACCCTTTGGAAAAATATGTCCCATATAATTCAAACACATCGCTGCATTCGTTGATAAATGCCTTACCGACTAAACCACTTGCACCTAAAATCAGTACTTTTTTCATACGACGACCTCCTTCTTATGTCCTGCTATCAAAAGAATTCGATATGGAAGCTGTGATTCCTTTTTTATCATCTTTAACTTAATTTATAAATGCCCATACTCCTAATATAATAATGAGTAATCCAGCCAATTTATTCACGAGGGTTAGATGTGGAGTAATTCTACTTCTAAACAAACTTACACCAAAACTTAATATCATCCACCAGCTTGCCCCCCCTAAAAACACTCCACCAACCATTGTTAAAGCCGTTATTCCAGATTGTGAACTGTGGTCAAATCCTAATCCAGCAAACATCGCTACAAAATTTAAAATGGTCACTGGATTGGTAATCATCAAGAAGAACGTGGAAAAATACATAGAAAGTAAACTCTCCCCTTCTAATTTAGCAGCTTGATTAGAAGGTTTTTTCAAAAAAGCTTTAACTCCGATGTAGAATAAAAAGATCCCACCTACTATTCTTAATATGAATTGCTGCTCTAATAAGAAAGCTGATACTACTGAAAAGCCAAATGCTGCAATACTTGCGTAAATCATATTCGCCGATACAGCTCCTAGACCGGTAAGAAAACCTGCTGATTTTCCTCGTGCCAAAGTCCTTTGGATGCACAACAACCCAATCGGACCAACTGGAGCAGAAACGGAAAACCCTAGAATAAAACTCTTAAGCAATAACATGAAACAAATCCCTTTCATGAGAATTTATCGTAACCCATAAAGTGCAAGTACACCAAAAATAACAATAATGAAGCCTGATAGACGATTAATGATTGTTAGGTTTGTGGAATGGATTCGTTTATTAAACCAATGAACACCACTGCTTAACGTCAACCACCACAAAGTAGATCCAATAAACACACCAACTACTAATACCATCGCTGAAACTATATTGGCCTCGGGATTTGAAATTCCTAACCCCGCAAAAATAGCTACAAATGATAGGATGGTCATGGGATTGGTGATGGTAAGTAAAAAAACGGATGAATACGCACCTAGCAAACTCTTCCCCTTACTTTCTGAGGGAGAATAATTCGCTTTTGACAGCAAGGTTCTGACCCCTAAGTAACAAAGAAACAATCCACCAATTAGTTGCAGCCATAACTGTTGTCCAATCAAGAAGTCCGAAACAGCTGTCAATCCAAATCCAGCAACAAGTCCATACATGGCATCAGCGGTCGCAGCCCCAAGCCCTGATGCCATTCCTACCAATCGCCCTTGTGTCAATGTCCTCCTGATGCATAGGACTCCAATCGGACCAACTGGAGCCGCAATTGAAATTCCTATTAGTAAACCCTTTAAAAAGAAAGACAGCATCATAAAACCACTTCCTTATTGTGAAGAAAATTTATCTTGGTTTATGGGAATTTGAAATGTTTCTTTTGAGGTATCCATCACGATGGTGGTCTTTGTCCGTATAACCCCACTTAAACTTTTTATATGATAACTAATGACCCTGTCTAAGTCTTTTGTGTTCCGGCATCGAACCTTTAAAAGATAATCATCTTCCCCGGCGATATGATGGCATTCCTGTACTTCATCTAAATCATTGATCAATTGTAAAAATGGAGATCTGTGCTCTGGCCGTTCCAATGATACCGCTACAAACGCCGTTAATTCACTCCCTACTTTTTCCGCATCTATCAATGCTCCGAAGCTTTTAATCACCCCTTGCTCGACCAATCGATTGACACGTTCTGCGGTCGCAGGTGCAGATAATCCAATCTCTACCGCTAAATCCGCCCATTTAACCCTCGAATTATTCATAATCACTTTAATAATCTTCGAATCGAAAGCATCCACACTACCACACCTTTGTTAATTAAGTATAAATTGATAATAACTTAAGTTAATAAAGTTCATCAACATATTATTCGACAAAAAACGGGTGGTGACAGGCACCCATAAAAAAACAGCGCGATTCTCATTGAACCACACTGCCATTCTTTACTCTATTTAATTTTTTCATATGTTTCTTTATCACAGATTACAAATAGTTTTGTATGATTTGGAATGTTTTCATTCGGCCTTCTGGCAATATCCAGGTTGTTTCCGTCTGATATCAAGATAGCACCCTGTTCAAACAATTCAATCGAGGCATCTTTATAAGTGTTCCACTGAGGCTTTTTCTTTATTTCATATAGGTTTTCGCCGTCCGCTTTGCTTAGCAGCTGTTTGAATAGTTTACTAGATCCCGGATGAATCGCAGCTTGTGCCATCAGTCTAGATACCGATTCGTTGGATAAAATAAATTCATCGACCTTCGCATGCTCGAATAAGGAGATATGTTTTTCCTTCATGATCTCTACGATTGTATAAATGCTTTTATCGTATTTTTTTGAAATGTATTCAACCCTAGAGGCAATCAACAGCGTTTTTCCGTCTGTATATTCAGAAAGAGTAATACTTTCATCCCCGAATACAGATACTGAATTGGATTCAAGGATATTCGCTTTTAACAGCACTTCTTCTTCAGAAGGATCACCACTGATAAAATGGACTCTTTCGTGTTGGATGGGACACTGATTGGAGTTGTCAATAATGACAATTTCACACTTACTTTCATTTGCAATCAGTTCTTCCACGACATTGACTAATTTATCTTTCGAGGAACCAATCAAAATATAATGGCCTTTACCCGAGAATTTCAATTTCCCTTCCTCCTTTAACTTTCGGTACAGACTGAAGCTTTCAAAGATTTTACCGATGATAATTCCCATGACTCCAATTCCTAATGTGTAAAGAAGCAACATCGTAAAGATTCGGCCGAGGTCACTTTTCGGATAAAAATCACCATACCCGACCGTTACCACTGTCGTCATTGTCCACCACAATGCATCTAAATATCGAGGGAATGTCTCTGGCTCCAGCCTGTGCATCGAATAACTACTTAATAGGAGAATAAACATCGTCATTAAGATGACTTGCCATAATTTAATCGTAATGAATTTAGAAAAAAGCCTTTGGAATATCCACATTATGGTCCCTCCTTTTGAATGCCGATGGGCAAATAATAAGAGAGATTATTCGTTATACGATCTCCTACCCTATATCCAAATGCGCCAGGTTTTCCATTCAATAAAAAACTACCAATCAATTGAAAACCTTCTTGTACTCCTTTTTCGCTTTGGAAAGTCACCAGGGGCAATTCTACATATTGCTGGTACACTTGCAAATAGTCACTATAGGATTCTTGTGAATCCTTTAATGTCAATTGGCCAGATTGATTATAGATTTCTACCGTATCTCCTTCTCGGCCAAAGGCAGGCTTCTTCACGAAAGGCAATCCTTTTTCTATGAAAACATCAGGCTCTAAATAAGTAGGTAAAAAATATTCCTCTATCCATTCATGTTCTTTTTCCGAAAAAAAAGGATGATCTTCCTCATGGAGTGACCATATTACTGCCTGAATCGCTTTATTTTGTAGCAAAAAGGCAGAAGGTGGGTTGATGATTGCCAATTGTTTAGATTGCACCAATTCTAGCAGCCAGATCCCTATGTCATTGCCTTGTTCATCCGCATCCAAAAGCAGCGTTTCAATCGGGAATGTTTGGCGGTAAAGTATATCAATCCTTTGCCCCTGGTCATCAAATAACCCTTCTCCCCTTTTAATTTCAAGCTTGTGTAAAGGCACAAACTGTGAAGAGTACCCAGATAATTCCTTTAGATATAAAACCGTGTTTCGGTCTTCCACATGGTCTTCATGGGCAGTGAATACGAGATAAGGATGGTCTTTTCCCAACCACTTTTTGGCTTGTAAAATACTCGTCCTTACCGCATCACCAAGCTTTTTTTCGACCCCTTCATTAGGATCGTTCGCTTGGAACTCTTGTACAACAAGTCGGTTGATCGAGAAAAGCTCCTTTATAAAAGTGGGCGTATCTGCATTGATCTCGATGCATTTATACGTGCTACCGTCATGTACTAAGTCCAGTCGGGAAATTACGCTTTCAACTGGCAACGTTTTTAATCGTAAAAAAGAAAGGGTCTCACTAGGAAACCCCATTTCTAATAACGTACTATCTGGCACCTTTCGCATTAAGCTGCACACTTTGAAAAATACTTGGCCGATTCGATCAGTAGCTTGATGAATGTCTTCAATTTCTTTCCGTGTTGCCATTGAAAGATCGAACAACGCATACTCCTCACCATATAAATCATGCCAGAAATCAGGAATGGCTTCGTAAAATCGTTTTCGACGTTCATGATAAGTTGAAGTATTCATCAAATCCCCTCCTAATCTTCCTCATCTAAATTTTTCACATAAAGTACATACACGCCACGATCTTCATCGATTTCTGTTGATGTGACTGATAGGTTGCCAACACCTGGCACTTCCACTACATCCTTTAACAAGTAACGAATCACTTCAAAATGTGTTTGGCAAGGAATCGCTGTTAAACGTCTGCCCTCTTCTTTATATAGGCGTATTTCAACGTGGATTCCCCTTCCCCTAAAATCGACTTCGTTTGGATAAGGGACATTTTCACCACAATCCTTTAAGACAAGAATTTCTTCATCCTTTACACACTCATTCGAAATCAGTTCATATTGTCGACCCTTCATGATAAAGTACGTACAAAGCTGACGTGCATAAAACTCATCCACTCCAACATGAGGGATGGAATATTCATAAAAAGGTTCGTATTGATCATTTCCTTTATCAATGTAATACGTAAGTGTTTTAATCATTTTGTACTACCTCTTAATATGTTAGACATTTCGCTACAACCCATCCAACTGATAATGACAAACTTAATAGCATGAAGCCAACAGCACGATTATCTTCTTCAATCGCCTGTTGAATGCTAAAACGGATGGTAACCACTTCAGCTAAAATGAAGATAATGATCTGAGCAAGAATACCGATGATTCCCCAAATCACCATATCAAGTAGAGAAACCGAATACTCCGCAGCAGCACCTAATACTATGGCTAGACCAATCATTTTTCCACCTAGAGAAAGCGAGGCCGTAAGATTTTTTTCTGCAATCAACTTAAATTCCTTTATGTTTCTAGTACTGATTTCAAATAAGAATAATCCTAAAATTAATAAGACCACAGCTACTCCTAAATAAGAAGCAAAATTAAAGTATAAATTCAAGTTAGTCCCTCCCTTTTTATTTTTTATCCACCGAAGCTCTTAGATCCACTGCCAAATCCAGAGCTTCCCCCTGATGATGTACCTTGATCCCTTTGCTTGGCAATCACATTATTTTTATAGGATTTATATCCAGGAGCTTTGATCAAACTCGATTTATTGTTGAAGTACTTACCCGCGAAGAAAAGATACCCAAAATAAGGAGACCGGCTATCATCACATTCCCACACTGCATCATCCTCATCCCATTCCCAGTCTGTACAGTTTTGATCATCAGGTACAGGTGTATCTGGAGTCGTTGAATATTCCTCGGTACCACATGCCGCTAAACCAATTAACATAGCAGTTGACGTAACACCTGCCATTACTTTTTTTGTTTTACTCATTGTCTGCTCACCTCCGATATTGCTTATAAAGTACATACGATTAATGAAAGAAAAAGGAGTCAAAAAACAGTAAACTTTTTACTCATTAGCTCTGTTAAACAGTGTTGTTGATTTCCGTTCCACTCCAATCAACTTAGTGGAAAAATCAACAATAAGCTTTAACAGAGCTTACTCTTTAAAAACTCCTTATTAAGTATACACTTACCTATGAACATTTCGAACTTCAATTTACCTACTATAGCAGTTCCGGTTTGAGTCGCATTGCCAACAATCTGCTTGCTTGTTTGGGCTCAATATCAAATATAAGCAATTCCTCTACATTGGGAAGAGCTTTACATAGCCGCTCACCTGATGGGGAAATCAAGGCGGACGTACTATTTTGGTTCTCTAATGAATAATTCACACTGGCAAAGTAAATATTGTTTTCCACACTCCTACAAACCATCGCTGCATCATAGAATTCAGGATTCTCTACCTCTCCTGTGAATTGAGGATGGAATACGATGCTTGCTCCTTGACGTGCTGCCCATCTTACCGTTTCAGGATATCTCCATCCTTCATGGCAGATTACGATTCCAAAATTAACGTCATCAATTTTAAAAATCTGTCTTCCTGTTCCAGGTTGGTAACCGAATTGGTCTTCATCAAGATCGATTTGATTTTTCGTTTGGTACCCTAATATAACTCCTTCTTTTGAAATCACAAAAGCGACTAACTGCATGCCTACTTCATCTTTCCATTCCATTGGTAAAATAACCCCAATATGATTCATTCTTGCTAGTAAGCATACATTTTCCAATGCATGTTCCTGAAACTCATGATTATAAGCTTCCACCTCATATCCAACACCCCTTAAGCCTGGGAGGATGGACTCAGGGAAACAAATGATATCGCAATTTTTTTCAGAAGCTTCCATTATCATTTTCTTAACACTAATTATCCCTTCTGAATGAGTTGCTGGGAATCTTGTCTGAGCTAATCCAATTCTCATTGTAGTTCTCCTTAATTATGAAATTATTCAAATTATAAAGGAAAACAATGGCTATGTAGTCAGAGAATCAAAAAATATTTATTTTGTGTACAAGTAAAAGAAAGTTATATTGGTCACTACAGCCATTATTTTACGATTAGTTATAATAACTCTTAATTTTCTTTTTCGCAGATAGTTAAGTACTTATAACTTATCTATTACTACAGATGACCTCTCTTAAACTCATACATTAATGATAATACGGAAAAAATTAAAACGCCTTCCACAATATTGATGTGCAAGGCATTTTGAATTTGGTTTTATATATTATTGTATAGATACAACATCAATACTCCTCTTCTAGTATTAGATTTTCATACATTTGCCTAATCTTTCATTGGCTACATCCCCTAACAAGGAGCATGATGGATAATGAATCATCCATTTCTGTTTTATGTAATGTTGCCCCTATTGGGGAGCAACTTCTTTATCTACATATCAAATCAATAGTACGGATAACCATAAGGATAGTATGGATCTTGATAGTATGAATATGCTGGGTAACCATAACCATAGCCAGGATAAAGCAAGGTACTGGCTAATAAGCCTCCTGCTAGACCGCCCAAGAATGGACGTCCAAAGCCGAACGGTCTTCCAAAGCTACCGAATGGACGTACAAAGCCTCCTATTCTACCTATCCTACCAAAGCCACCTATTCTTATTCTCTCTTCTGTTTGCATCATTGGACCTCCACGATATTCTTTTTATAATACTATTAAGAATATGCTAATACCCAAATGTTGTTATGTACAAATGACCTAGATTGAGTAATTTATCCAATCATGAATAAGCCCTTTTTCTTTGACTAAATGGCAGGAAAAAACCTACGATTTCCTACATATATTCATGCATAAAATTTTGTTAGAACTTTCAGCAACTTCACAATTCCCAAAATAACCCTATTACCTTTATAATAAACTTAGTTATTTGGGAGGTCCTACCATGGTTAAGATTCTGTTTTTTGAGAATGAAAGAGAAATAGATATAGATAATCAAAAAAACGCCATCACAACTCTAAGAAAAAACATGCCCTTGATGTTGCCACAGGGCATGTATTATTACAACCGGTTAAAACTTGAAAAAACGATATTGAGAATCTATTTAACTAAATTCGCTGATTGAAAAACTGCCGAGCTTATTTGTCTCGGCAGTTTTTGCATACTTTTATGATTTGCTTTGTTTCCGTTTTATGTGGATATAATAATTTGATTCCTGTTTTGCCGCATAAAGGACATACTCCACGTCCTCTTGAAGGAAGATTTAATAATGTTTTCCCTCGATTTCTTTTAGCCATTCCCCATCCATCCTATTCATGTTCGTCCTACTCTTATATAATGATGAACTACGTAAAAGATTGTTGGGTTAATTCACTATTTTTCACCTTAAAATTAAAAGTTGTTCTTAATGAGTTCTAGGTCCGCATTAATATTTTTCCCTATAGTTGGTTCATATACTGAGAGGTCGTCGGTTATACTATTTTAATGGAAGAAATGGTGTAGATGAGAGTACCAGAAAGGTTTAATCGTGATGGTTTCACCTTTCTCCATTTCTTCGAGTTGGTTAAAGAAATTTCCATACCTGCGGCTTCGATGGCCTGCCAGAACCATGTTTTCTTCCTCATCAGGCATGCTTGTGGATTCCATCCAACTGACTGCATTCTTGATTCTTTACTCATTTACTCCCGGAACAATAACAAGGTCAATTCAGGCATGACAATTCCCCCTACCACCCCTTAATGTTTATACAAGATTTGATTGAATAAAAGGGAAAGTTACTTAATTTTATAACCGCCTGATTGGTGGTTTTGTCGAAAAATCGGTAAATCTCGATTTTCGAAAGTATTTATGAAGTTTTCGAATGTATTTTTTAAGTTTCGAATGTATTTTTAAAGTTTCAAAAGTAATTTTCATTTTTCGAAAATAAAAATTTGAAATTATTTTGAAAATCACTCTTATTGTCTAAGAAGTATTGAAGATCAAGCAAGATAGATGGTCGTAAATACTAAAACTCTTTTCCTTTTTCAAAAATAGTTGAAAATTCCAAGTGGACAGCCTATTTACATACTTCACTGTGGACTGGTTTATAAAATTGGATATGGATTTCTTGTGAAGCTGACTAAATTCCAATTGTCACTACTATTTTTAGTCAAATCATTTTTAATGTATAGTTTTCAAGTCTTATATGAAAAAGCTTTTCCAAACAATAGCATAAAACAATTAAATTAAAGAAAGTGAAGGATTACGTTCCTTCACTTTTTTGTCCTCATTTAATTTTTCTAAAATTTCGTATTGCGAAATAAATTCAAAGTATTTAAACTAAAACAAAAACCTCATATTTTTAGGGAGAGCTATGAATCGTAAATTTTTCTTATATGTTAAGGCTTTTTCAGATTTAGGGACGTTTATGGATTTAATTGCAATCAATGTGTTAATGTACGTTGCCACAGGAAGCTCGGCTTGGTTAGCGGCTACGATGGCGTTTCGTACGTTGGGTGGAGTATTATCCAGTTTATTCTCTGGAGTTCTGGCCGATCGATTTGATCGCCGGAAAATCATGATTTACACAGATATTTTTCGTGCCGTCATCATCCTGATGTTAATCCCCTTTCCAAATCCAATTATGATTGTTATTGTGTGCTTCTTAATCGGTTTGACCAGTAGCTTCTTTGCGGTTAGCTATAGTGCTGAAATACCACAAATTTTTGGTGAAGATAATGTGTTGGAAACGAACGCATTGATCTCTAGATTAACCTCGATTAGTTTGGTGTTTGGATTCCTTGGAGCTGGGGTGATTACGGATTTTCTCGGATATCAAGTAACCTTGATCATTGATGCAGCTACGTATCTTATATCTGCCATCGTATTATTAAAAATGAAATGGCCATCTACTATTCCTTTGGGAAGTATGGCTCTATCCAATGGATTTAAAGAGAAACTAATTTCAATTGGAAGGGATTTAAAAGAAGTTTACTCCTATATCTTGTTTGCACCAATGCTTCTCATGGTTAATATCGTTTTCTTAGTTGGTGCTTTCGCTGGTGCTTCACATAATTTAGGGATTCCTTTGTTAGCAGAGCATATTGATGCTACCAAGCAAAGCTTTTATTACGGCTTGATTTGGGGGGTCTGGGGAATTGGTTCCGTGTTAGCCTCTATCATTATTCCAAGGTTGAAACTGCTACAAGGAAGAAGTCTATATTATGCCTGTTTTATTTCTGCGATGCTTATGTCAGTTGGATTCATCACGTTTTTGTCCAATATGAACCTTTGGATTGTACTACCTTTTGCCTTTATCACTGGTATTTTCGATGCCTGTTTTACCACCTTGCATGCTACGATTCTGCAAAAGACTGACAATCAAATCAGAGGAAGGATCTTTGGAGTAGGTATGCTATTAAAATCGTTAGGATTTGCACTCGGATTTGTGGTAGCCCCTATCTTATTAGAGGCTTTATCATTACCGAAGATGGTATGGATATTCCACGGCACCTTAATTACGACTAGTATTTTAATCATGTTATATTCCAGTAGGACCGGAAAAAAGATCCGAGAAATTAATCAAAGTGCGTAATGAATGAGCCCAGCTTGTGCTGGGCTTTTTCGTACTACATACATGAGCTTACCATGTTAGTTAATATACTCGGTCCTAACCTTTGTGTTTTTGAATTTGAAAGACGAACTTGCACTTCCGCATTATCCATTTCAGCTGTAATTAAATCGAATCTTCCAGCCCAAGTTGGAGGATTTTCTTTTGAAGGAAACAGCTTGAATCTCCAACTTATTACATTGGGAATGAATGAAAACCCTTCATAGCTATCATATTCTCCATATGACGATGGCTCAGGAAGGTGAACCGCAAGAATACTTACATTCGTTCGCGCAAAACTAGGAGGATTTAATTGTACTTTATAGATTAATGCTGAACCCTTAGCGTTTCTCAAATCTTTATTGATGGGTTCCAAGGTCATAGTGCATGGCATGGAAAACGCCTTGATTTGGGATGGACTCACTAGAAAAGTTAAAAATAAAATAACCAAAATGAACTTTTTCATAATACACCCCTTGAAAGTTCTTTAGGTTAATTTACCCGACTTATAGACAAAATTATTAGAGATTTTCCACTAGATAAGTTTTGTTCATTTTCAAATTTCAAGCTTTTGAACTTGGGTCGAATCATTTTGGGATTGAACCAACTTTCTTCTAGATAGCTTTTTTTCCCGTACGCCACCCAATTTAAATACAATCACGCCAGCTACTATAATTAGGACACCTAACAACTGCTTAAATGTAAAAGGAATTTGCTCTAGACCTAACCAGCCTAGAGAATCGAACAATAAAGCAAACGTGAGCTGTGATGTCATTACAATTGCAATGGCATACGTTGGTCCGAGGAGCCTTATCCCCTGCACTAGACAAGTTACTACCCCCACACCAATCACTCCACTCACCCAGTACCACGGCTGCATATTTTGTAAGATAAATAATTTTTTGCCTTCAAAAATTAGTCCGATACCTAGAGAAGCTAGGAATCCCATCCCTAAAACTACTGTAGTTGTAGCCCAGGATCCCGCGTGTTCATTTACTTTACTATTGAATATATTTTGCAAGCTAACCAGTGTTCCTGCAATTAGTGCCATGATGAGTCCAAGAATCATTCTCTATACTCTCCCATTTACTCAATTTTCCAGCAGTAAATATGTTTTTACTCATAGATATTATGACCTGCCAATGAGCTTAAACCATCCTTGTCCCTCACAAGAATGAATCCTTTCTGACGTTCAATCAGTCCATCCTGACAAAACTGTTGTAGGACCCGATTTAAATGTCTGTAACTGGTTCCAATCAGGTTCGCTGCATCCTTTAGGCTGGTTGTGCTAATTTGGCCTAAAAATAATGAATTAGATTCATCAAAAGAAACAGACAATAGATAGCTTGCCAATCGCATTTCCACTGGATGCATTAAATTAAAGCTCATTGAATTGGATTTTAAATAAAACTTTTGTGTAATGAGTTCTAGTAAAAATTTCAGAAAAGGAGGATATTCACTACAGTATTTTTTCAACCAACGATGATGAATTCTGATCATCATAACAGGAGAAACGGCCTCAACTGTATTAATAAAATCAATGCCACGAACGTATTCAATATCCCCGATAACGTCTAGTGGATGCTTAAATGAT
Organism: Peribacillus alkalitolerans; assembly: GCF_010882125.1. GTDB lineage: Bacteria > Bacillota > Bacilli > Bacillales > DSM-1321 > Bacillus_BN > Bacillus_BN alkalitolerans. The sequence goes on from NZ_JAAGVZ010000003.1 coordinate 76,001, forward strand.
AGGATTAGGGTTTTCCCTTCAACGGAGGTAGTATAGATTTTAACCTTACCCTTGACAAGAATGTACAGATACTGAGAAGGTTCTCCCTGGGAGCAAATAAGTTCTCCTTGATCAAAGCTGACCAATGTTAAATGTTGTTTCAAGGTTTCAGTAAAGATAGAATCTAGTTGAAATTCCTGTAAATAAGATTGTAATGGCTCTTGATCCGTTAATACTTTCATAATTTCCCCACTCCCTTAGGGCACTAATTATCATAAATCATATCATTACCTCATGATCACCACACCTGCTACCATCATCCCGATTCCGATGAAATGTGGCAGCTTCATCTTCTGCTTCGCTACACCAAACCATCCGTTACCATCGACAATGAAGGTCAAACTTAGTTGGGCAATCAGTATAGCGGCTATAGAAAGGGTCACACCAATGTATTGAATGGCTGTGACATTGCTGTAAATAACGACAGCCCCAAAGGCTCCTCCAGTCAAATACAACGGTTTTACTTTAGTAAGCCTTTTCCATTTCCCATCCCGGACGAACATCAGGATGAATAAAGCTGTAACAAATCCGGTTAACTGAGTTATAGTCGCCGCTTGCCAAGTGCCAATGTCCTGGCTAATGCGAGAATTGGCTACGCCTTGCAATGTAATAAAGGCTCCGCCTAATAATGCAAATATACTTCCTTTCATATGTTCACATCCCCATGTTGATCTCTTTTTTATTAAAAGATATCACTCGGTATTTTGGGAAGGACATATGTCCTCAAAATAGGTTTCTATCATATTGGATGGTAATAAATTTATATAATATCCTTTTTTATGGTATAGCACTAGATTCAGACTTGTGTTATCTTATCCTTTGGGAATGAATAATTCTAGCGGAGGATGAAGATGATTTTCTTGTTTCTGACGATAATCCTTCTCGGTCTGATTTATTTGGGAATGAAAATACCTTATGCATCATTTGAGGCTGAAGAAGTGAATTTAAATGAAGTGAATGCATTTATTAATCGACACGGAGGTAATCATGTCTCCCATTTAACCTTTAATAAGGATAAACACGTATTTTGGACTTCAAAGAAACAGGCGATCATCCCTTATCAAAAGGTTGGGAATAAACTCGTTGTTTTAGGAGATCCAATTGGGAAAGAAGAACATATAAAAGATGCGATTCAAGAATTCATTGAATATAGCCATACACAGCAACTTAAGCCAGTATTCTATCAAGTCACGCCTAATTTCTTGCCTGCGTATCTTGAATCAGGCTATCAATTATTCAAATTAGGAGAAGAAGCGAGAGTGCCTTTATCCGACTTTTCTCTAGCAGGAAAAAAAGGGGCTAAACTTCGTACGAGAAAAAATAAGTTTGAAAGAAATGGGTTTGAATTTAAAGTAGTTCAGCCTCCATATACAGAAGAGTTCGTAGGGCAAATTAAAAGGATTTCTGATTCTTGGTTAGATGGTCGTAAGGAAAAAGGGTTTTCAGTAGGTTTTTTCTGTGAACAATATGTTTCCCGCTTTCCACTTGCTCTTCTCATCAACCCAGAAGGTCTGCCTATTGCCTTTGCCACACTTGCCTGTGATGCAAATTCAGAGAATAGGACGATGACCATTGACTTAATGAGATATGTTAAAGAAAGTCCTCATGGAACCATGGACATGCTGTTCATCTCCATTTTTAATTGGTGCAAAGAGAACGGGTACTCTTGGAGTAGTATGGGAATGGCCCCTTTATCGAATCTAGAAACTGATAATAAATCTGGTTACCTTGAAAAAATCGCTCAATTAACGTTCCATCATGGAAATGCCTTTTATAATTTCAAAGGATTATTTGAATACAAAAACAAATTTTTCCCACTTTGGGAACCACGATATTTAGCGTATCCAAAAGGATCACTAGCCATCATACTGATTCAAATTATGTATTTGATTCATAGGAAGAACTTCCGCTCTACAAGAGTAAAAGAAACGACTATTTATAGAAGACTAAGAAAAGTTGGATAATAGTAAAGGGAGGCTTCATATGATGCCTCCCTTATTTATGCTTGTTTGCCCTGTTTTTTTATGATGATTGTGCTTCCCCATATTAAACCTTGTGAGTATTCCTAAATTTCATTTATAAGTAACAATTGGCATTTCTCAGGAAACGGAATCTCATTTACCATATCGTAGGCACATACATAGATGGTATTACTAAAATTATCAATCATATGTTTCGTTTGATTTCTCTTTTTGAAAATAGAGTCATCGATTTGTTAATAGAAAAGTGAAACTCAAGTAAGTACATTTTATTTTCCCTACACGACAGAAATGAATAGTAATAGGAAAAGTAAAAGGCATACACCTATTACAGACCCAAAGGTGTATGCCTTTTAACAATATATATAGATCACTAAAACAAAAGGTTATTCTTTCACTAGACTTGCCCTTAATTTAGTAACACCAAACTCCAAATAACCCTTTAAACAACTCAACATATAAACCCAGCCTTCTTTATTATCGATCAATTTGGCTATTAAATCACCATCATCTTCGTTAAAACCGTCTTCTTTAACTTCAATAATTGTAATCGAGTTATCGACTTCTTTTAGTGTAATCGTAACAATATGAACTTCCTCTGGTGCACCCCACTGGAACACAATTTTCTTATTATCTACGACTTCCAGTACTTCAATATCCCCTTCTGCATTGTACTCTTCATATCTCAAGGTAATCGTCTTACCTTGTTCCCATCTTTCAGAGCTTGATGAAAACCAAAAATTCCCGATTTTAGAAGGATCTACGAAGGCCTCAAATACTTCATTCGCTGGCTTAAATATTTTAAATTTCGTTAAGTTAATCATTCCTTAAATCTTCCCTTTCTTTTTGGTTTGGCTCTGTTATCTATCCTGTTGATTGCAGCGAGAGGCACTCGCTTTCCGTGGGCGGTTCGGGAGCCTCCTCTGCGCATTGCGCACCTGTGGGGTCTCACTTGACCCACTTTTCTAGCAGGAGTCTCGCGCCTTCCGCTCAATCAACATCGTACCTTATCAAATATGAGCATTAACATAACCTTTTGTTTAATAAATAATTGAATCCTATTAAGAGGACCTCATTAATTCTTTTCTCGAATTCAATAACAAATTCCTTTATTTTGATTTAAATAAAGGAATTTGAGTTCCAATCCTTGCATGTATGGTATGGTCAATTCTTTAATTTCATAAACATAAATTGGAAATTTAAAGAGGCGTAAATGTATTTACCAATTTATAAAAATTATATCAATGGGACCCCTTCGGACCTTAATCATGCTTATGTTTCCCTTTCCCTTTTTCTTTTCCTGATTTCTTTTTCTCTTTTCCATGTTTATCTCTACCTTTATTTTCCTTAAAGTCATGTGCCGGTTTTTCTTTGTTACGTCTTGGTTTTGGTGGTACTTCTGCAGAATCGACACCTTTTATATATAGTTCATTATTCACTCTGTAGACACTTTTTGGTTGCTGGAAACTGGATGAATCTGTTCCAAATGTTTGCAGCATCTCTTTAAACATGAGTTGAGCGATTTTTGTCGTATCGCCAATCATATAGTTACCCTGTCCGTTTTGTGTATACCCGGTCCAGACAGCCATTGTGAATTGTGGTGTGTATCCAGCAAACCAGCTATCATTTGTGGCAGTGTCAGGGTATCCATATTTTGCACTGGTTTTTTCATCAAAATTGGTTGTCCCTGTTTTTCCAGCAACATCCAGGCTAGGCACATTTGCTTTTATTCCTGTTCCCTCATCTACAACTGTGCGTAACATATCAGTCACCATATAGGCCGTGTAATCCTTCATAACTCTTTTTGGTTTTGGGACAAAGCTCACATCTTTACCGTCAGGGAAAACAACTTTTTCGACAAAATGCGGTTTATTGTATTCGCCATTATTCCCAAAAGCACTGAAGGCTCCTGCCATCGATAAAGGGTTTACGGTATTGCTTCCAATCGAATAGGATTCATATACTTTGTTATTTTTAAAAGTAATACCTAGTTGTTCTGCAAACTTCTGTGATTTGTCCATCCCTACCTCTCTCATTGTGAGTAGAGCAGGGATATTGTAAGAGTATTGCAGGGCTGTCCGTATCGTTAACATTCCATGGTATCTATGATCCCAATTTGAAATGGGTTGGCCAGTTGAATACGTGGTCTCTTTATCATTGATTAAATGAGCAGTAGACCATTTTAAATGTTCAATCGCAGGACCGTAATCAAAAATGGGCTTAAATGTGGAACCAGGTTGTCGATGCATATCTATCGCAAAGTTGTTACCAAGAAACTGTGCTTTATAATCGTTTCTCCCGCTTCCAATCGCCCTGACTGCACCAGTTTTTGTATCTAAAAAGACGAAAGCCCCTTGGAAATTTGAATTTGGAAAGGCAATGATTTCATTTGTATTCAGCATTTTGTCTGCATAGTCCTGAGCTTTTGGATCCAAGGTAGTATAAATGGATAAACCATCCTTGCTAATATCTACATCCTTAAAACTTCTCTTTACCTCTTTTACAGCTGCATCCAAAAATGCTTCATAAGGCATACTTTGTTGAGAATTTTTTACAATGCCTTCTGTAACTGGAACCTTTGACGCTTCCTGCATTTGTTTTTCCGTAATAAAACCGTGTCTAAGCATCAAGCTTAAGACAAGATTACGACGCTTGGTGGCTGCTTCTTTGTTTTCTGGTTTGGAAGGATCGAAATTATTCGGACTCTGTGGCAAACCTGCTAACATGGCTGCTTGTGCAAGAGTCATTTTTTTTAAATCCTTTTCTTCAATCCCATAATAGTTCTTCGCTGCAGCTGCCACCCCGTAGGAACGGTTGCCAAGGAAGATTTTGTTTAAATACATCATTAAAATATCCTGTTTGGAATACTCTTGTTCCAACTGATACGCCAAGTTCCATTCTTGCACTTTTCGCTTTAACGTTTTTTCAGGAGTCAAAAATGAATTTTTAATAACTTGTTGTGTAATAGTACTACCTCCCTGAGATCCGAAATCTCCAGTTAGGTTCACAAAAATTGCCTTGGTAGTCCTTTTTATGTCGATACCACTATGTTCATAAAATCGGGAATCTTCCGTAGCAATAAACGCTTGTTCCAACACTTTTGGAAGTTGATTATACTCAATTTTTGTCCGCTTTTCCTTCCCGTATTCATAAATGAAGTTTCCGTTTATATCATAAAATTTTGTAGAAAGCGGATCTACCAGTTTAGAAGAATCCAATTTAGGTGCATCCTTGATCATTGAAGCGAACGTAATGGCTCCTGCTCCAGTTGATACAAGCCCAAACACCAAAAAGACAATTAGGATTTTTTTTAACAATGATCCTTTTTGGGGGACTTTATTACTTCTTTGTTGATTTTGTCTAGTTTTTTCAGCTTGTTTTCGTTCCTGACGAGATTTATACGATTCTTCTGTCATTCATCTTCTCTCCCATGTTAAGTTACTCAAAGTTGATTTAATAGTAAGAAGCTATTATCTGTTTTTTTTGCTCCAAAAGCTAACCATTGTACTTTACTTTATAAACATTCGTTAGGAATCTTATATTTATGAGGGACTATGACTTAAATATTCCTCTTCTATTAAGCTACTTTTCGAACATAGAAAAAATAAAAAGAGCTGCCTTAGCAACTCAATAATCATTAATACATCCCATCGTGAGGTGTAATAGGCGGGTCAAGGTAAAACTTTTTGTTAAGGTGTATCTTTGAAATGACATTGGAATAGGTTACTAATCTTTTGATTTCAATGGCTGGTAAATCCATTGAGACACCATTTAAGGATTGTTTATATTTGTGTTTTACAAAAAAGGGGACATTGTTCTGAGCTAATAACACTTGAAGTTCCTTTTGAAATGCAGCATGACTCTCTTCTACTCTTTCTTTTGCTTCCTCTAATGATAAAGAAATTCCTTTCGCTTTGGCTTCTAATACCGCCACTTTAGCTGGTTTTGTTTTGAATTCAATGATAATCGAGACTATATTTTGACTTGAAAGGTCTATGGCAGGATCTAAAAATACAAAAGGGCTCATCAAACTTTCACCACCGTTCTTAGGGTTGCTTACAAAAAGAATCCTTTACAACTTTTAGCAGGTCATTTAAGCATTCCTTAACTAAGCTGAAACTTTTCTTTAATGATATTTGCTACATCTTCAGCACTTAAATGAGTATCGTCGATATAAAGGTAATTCTCCCGAGTGATTTCTTAAACGGAATTTTCCCATCGTCTTTTGCATGTTTCGTTGAGACCATTCGATATTTCTTTTCGTCGGCTTAGCTCTAGCCTATGAGGGGTCTTGTTCTGCACAAGTCGTTCAACAATTCCTTTTAGTATCACAGAAGTATTCTATTGGAAAAAGAGGTTTTTTAGAATCGAAACCGATGTTATAGTTATTAACATCAGTTTATATTAATTTTCCATATTGTATATATATTTAGCACACTAGAACAAACTAACTTACAATCGTATTGAAGAAAAAATCATGTCATTATTTATTAAAAAGGAAGCGCGAAAAAATGATACATACTTATGTGATAACTAAGACACATAATCTACTAACAAATATACCAATAGAAGAAATAAAAAATCATCCGTATAAGTGGTTTTGGATTGATTTCGATAGTCCTTCAGATCCTGAAATTGAAAAACTAACCACCCCACTTAATTTTCATCCACTTGCAATTGAAGATTGTATGCACACTCTACAGAGGCCAAAATTAGATTATTATGATGACTATTCTTTTCTTGTTACTCAAGCTATAAATTGTAGTAACCTAGAAAAGGAAGAAATTAACTTTTTTATTGGTGAAAATTTCATTGTGACATTTCACCATAATCCTTCTGTTGAGATATCTAATGTGCGGGAAAGACTGGGGAAAACTAATAAACTTATAAAATGGGACCATAACCTAGTTCTTTATCATGTATTGGATAATGTAGTGGACAATTATTTTCCTTTAATTTATAGCATGGAAGACACTTTGAATGAGATCGAAGAAAATTCATCTCTCAAATCTGGTGAGGATTTACTAAGAGACTTGTTTGATACCCGGCATAAATTATTATCATTAAGGCATACGGTTACTCCTATGAAAGATTTGTTATACAGAATGCTAAATTCTCAAAGGCTTACTGTATTATTAAGAAAAAAAGAATACTTTGCAGATATTTATGACCACTTATTAAAATTAGCAGAAAAGATTGATACGAATAGAGAAATAACAAATGATTTAAGAGATAGTTACTTATCGATAAACGCTCATCAAACAAATAAAGTAATGAAAGTATTAACGGTCATAACAACTATCTTTATGCCTTTAACATTTATTGCAGGTATATATGGGATGAACTTTGAATATATGCCTGAATTAAAATGGAAATTTGGCTACTTTTTCACTTTATTTCTTATGTTTACTATAGGATGTGGGATGACTTTTTGGTTCTTTAGGAAAGGCTGGTTTAAATAAGTGCCCTCTTGAAGCTGTAGTGAACAATTTGATTCTACTTAGCTACAGAATATACACAGGAAATTAAATTTCACAATAAAAAAGATCAGCCTGCAATGGATGATCTTTTTTCAAGACTGAAAAACGCGGTTTTCGGTTACTTACTCAATTATAGTATCATTTAATAATTTCAACATATCCGCCATATCAAATGGTGCCTCTTGTTTCACGTTTTCGGCAAATTGGGAAACGATGCGCAATGTTTCAATACTTTCAATCGGATGTTCACCTGATGCACTTTCTGCTGAAAGCATAACAGCATTTGTGCCATCCAGAACAGCTTGAAAAACATCCGTCACCTCAGCTCTTGTAGGAATCGTATGGTCAACCATGGATTGAAGCATCTGCGTTGCGGTAATCACATATGTATTGGTACGACTGCACTCATGAATCATCGCTTTTTGCAAAAGTGGAATCCAGTGGTATGGTAATTCTACTCCGAGATCCCCCCTGGCAATCATAATGCCATCAGCTTCCTTACATATAGACTGGAAATTCTGAAGTGCCTCCATTGTTTCAATCTTAGCAATTAATTTGGGTGGAATGAATTGTTTTTGTTGGATAAAGCTGCGAATTTCTCCAATATGAGAAGGTTTACGAACAAATGAACAGGCAATAAAATCAGCTTTCTCTTGTAAAAGAAACTGGATATCCGCTTTATCCTTTTCAGTAATAGCAGGCAAACTTACGGTTGCTCCTGGTAAATTCACTCCTTTACGAGAAGAAATAGTACCTCCTGTTTTGACGACCGTTTCGATTTTTTCATCATCAACTTTTTCAACTGTTAATTCCACTTGGCCATCATTTATGAGAATTCTATTCCCTGCTTTTACATCATGAACTATCCCTGCATAATCTACGTTAGCACTATTTTTGTCTCCTACTATTGGAGTAATATGCAAAGTAAAGTTGTTTCCTGCTTGGAGGGTTATTTCTTTTCCTTCGATTTCACCCAGTCGTATCTTTGGTCCCTGTAAATCACCTAGAATTTTGATGGATCCATCCAAGGATCTCACTAAATCAATTACTTCCTTGTGGCTTTCGTGTGTTCCGTGTGACAGATTAAGCCGGACAATCGTCATTCCGTTTTTTATTAGCTTCGATAATGTATCTTTATTATTACTGGCTGGCCCAATCGTACAAATTCGATTTATTGACATAATTATCACCTTCCATTCCTATAGTACCCATTTAAAATGGAAAAATAATAACTTTCATTCAACTTGTCCTATATAGATTTAGAGTAATTATTAGAATCTTAATACACTTGTAAAATGTGCTTTATATTAATCTAACAAAATTTTGCTATGGTCATAATAAGAATAAATATTGACCATAACAGGTGAGTAAAAATGAATGATGTTAAAAACAGGTATATCGTGAACGCAATCGGTAAAAACGGAGAAACTTACCTAACCCAATGCCAGGATAAGCAAACATTAAAGAAATGGATTTCAGACAATAAGGAAAAATTAATAATGGATGAATTGAAAATCGTCGATAAGAAAAAGCATCCATTATTGAAATTTTTCTCACTTTTTCAGCTGAAACAGCATTAGACGCCAAGAAATGAATGGTGTCTTTTTTTTAGGAAAAGGAATCCTAAGAAAATTGTTCAGTTCCTCTTTATATACTTTTCCATTTTTTAGTATAATCATAATTGAAATAAATTTGAAGGAACATTCTTTTCGATGAATAGAAGATCGGATTAAGAAAGATTTACTCGTCACCTGCTTAATGCACAAAAACATCGAAACTCCCTTCCACTCTTCAAACAAAGGTGTAACTTTTTACTACTGAGGGGAACACAGTTTTTAAGGAATTTGTGGATTATATCTGTAAAATTATAATAAAATTACCTATATAAAAATTCCAATATCCTAATACTAATATTTAGATACTTACATTGAATGGTTCTTCAAAACTTTTCATAAGGAGCACAAAATGAAAAAAGTAACCTTTTTAGACCCACCCAAAATCCTTGTATTAGGATTTAGTGCGATTATTCTTATCGGGGCTTTTATGTTAACCCTCCCCCAATCAACGGTGGATGGGAAAGGGCTGAATTTTTTAAATGCGTTATTTACTTCTACTTCAGCGACGTGCGTAACAGGTCTCGTAGTGGTAGATACAGGAAGTACCTTCACTAAATTTGGCCAAATAGTCATACTATCCCTGATACAAGTTGGTGGTTTAGGGTTTATGACTTTTGCAACCTTTATCGCTTTTTTATTAGGGAAAAGAATATCCTTAAGGGAAAGATTGGTCTTAAGAGAGTCTTTAAATAACATAGACATTGAAGGGATCGTAAGGTTGGCAAAAAGGATATTAATTTTCACAGCTGTTATCGAACTGTTAGGAGCCATTCTTTTATCTTTTCGTTTTGCTTTTGATATGCCACTTGGGAAAGCTATTTATTTTGGAATATTCCATTCCGTTTCGAATTTCAATAACGCTGGATTTGATTTAATGGGAGAGTTTAGAAGCTTAACCCCTTATGTAGATGACCCCATTGTAAGCCTAACCGTCTCTGCCCTTATCATTTTAGGTGGTATTGGTTTTATTGTAATGAACGAAATCTTTGAGTACCGTAAAATAAAGCGACTGTCCATGCATACAAAAGTAGTATTAGTAACAAGTTTCTTGCTAGTCATAATTGGAACCGTTTTAACCCTAATATTTGAATATGGGAACCAAAAAACAATGCAACCTTTATCTTATACAGGTAAAGTATTGGCAGCCTTGTATCAATCCATCACTCCTAGGACTGCAGGGTCTAACACATTGAATATTCCTGATTTAACACAACCAACCTTATTTTTGACTATCATCTTAATGTTTATTGGGGCTTCCCCAGGCTCAACTGGAGGAGGAATAAAAACCACTACCTTTGCAACCTTACTAGGGGCTGTTTGGACACAAATCAAAGGGAAAGAGGATGTCGTCTTTTTTCGTAACAGAGTAACTTTAGAAACGATTCTAAAAGCACTAACTGTCACAGTTAGTGGATTATTCCTTGTTATTACCATTACTATGCTTTTGACTATCACTGAGCCTGGGAAAGAGTTTCTAATGATATTCTTTGAAGCAACTTCTGCATTTGCGACTGTTGGTTTATCAATGGGGTTAACCCCTGAACTTTCCCCTATTGGTCGATTACTAATCATTTTTACGATGTTCGCAGGAAGAGTTGGCCCTTTGACCATTGCTATTGCCATCGCTATGAGAAGAAAAACAGATCCTTATCGTTATCCGAAGGGAAAAATAATGATTGGCTAGGTTGAGGAAATCAAACTCCCTTTAGATTTATGAACAGTTATTATTGGTAGTAAAGAGAATTTAACAAATCTTTGTTTTCATAAAAAATAAACCTAATCTGTCCTGATTAGGTTTATTTTGATGCTTCATTTCAAATTAGACTCTTTATTTCATATCAACAATAATTTTTTCTGCTTCATGGAGAATTTTATCGTTTTCATTCATGACATCACTAGTTTGAATGGTGATTTTTTTTAGATTCTCAGCTTCGCCTTCTTCAAGAATAAATCCAAGGCTCCCTTTTTTATGACCATTAGCATTCAAATCCCCATGTAATTCTTCCAAGTAAATATCCTTTTCCCAATCCGCTTGAAATCCAGTATTGGTTTCTAATAATGAAACCGGGACGAATTTAACAGGTTGATCACCCTGATTTTTGATTTCCACGCTTACTTTAATAAAATCAAATTCTTCGTCATGTGTTTGTGCATGGAAAAAGTCAATCATGCTGTAATCCGGTCTATAATGCAACACCTTTACTTCTTTAATATAGTAATCTACAGTGTCCAGTTTAAAATGCTGGTCTATTTTTTTGAATTCTTTTAACGTGATTTCACCTTTGCGGTCTGAATACGTTTGACCTGGTTTTTCTAACCCAGCATCACTTGTGACCTGTGGACTCTCATAAAAGTCATATAGTACATGCGGTTTTGGTTCAGATTGGGTAGTCTTTGTTTCTCTTGTTTCTTTTGTTTCTTTTGTTTCGTTTTTCACTTCCGAATTCGTTTGAGCATTTGCAGTACAGCCTGCCAATATAATTGAGAAAATTATCATTATAAGTGCATTTTTCAAAGGATTTCCCTCCATTTATAAAAATAATGCTATTTATGGACAATGAATTGGTTAGAACAACTTTACTCAAAATTGAATATTTCAGATATTATCGAACTAGTCCCATTTATGGATCTAGGTCAAGAAAACGGACACTTTGAATTGGTAATATTTTTTGAAAAACATCTACCGCGCTTCGCTTAGTGGCCTGAAGGACTGGTGAGGATTCTATCAAATCCTCACCAGTCCTTCAGGAAAAGGTAATGAAATGGTATATGATCAATTGTTTAGTTTGCCATTGCTTCCATCTCTACTGGAGTCGCATACCCGATACCAGAATGAATCCTTTTGGTGTTATAAAAACAAGTAATGTATTCAAATATACTCATGTATGAATGTTCTCTTGTCGGATAATCTTCTTGATAAATGAGCTCCTTCTTAAGGATACTGTGAAAGGATTCAATACTAGCATTGTCGTAACAGTTTCCTTTTCGACTCATACTTGGCGTTATGTCATACTTCTTTAGTAACTCTTGATATTCGTTTGAAGCATATTGACTTCCCTGGTCAGAATGATGGATTAACCCAGCTCTAGGGGGCTGATTCATGATTGCTCTTTCTAATGCGAGGATAACTAGATCCTTTGTCATTCGATTACTTATATGAAAACCTATAATCCTTCTAGAATATAAATCCATAATAGAAGCTAAGTACACCCATCCTTCTTTCGTATCAATGTAAGTGATGTCAGCTACCCAAACTTCCCCAGGTCCCTGGGTTGTAAATTGTTGATTAAGGATATTAGGATAGACCGGTAGCTTATGGTTTGAATTCGTTGTAGCCTTGAATTTCCTTACGGTTATGGAGACTATACCATTCTCATTCATAATCCGGGCCACCGTTTTCTGTGATACCACGTTCCCCATTTTTTTGAGACTCTCTGTGATTTTTGGACTACCGTACGTTTTTCGAGATTCGTTGTACACCTTTTTAATTTCTTGGGTAAGTGATTCTCTTTTTAGTGCCTGTTTACTTTTGGATCGTCTAAGCCAATCATAAAAACCACTACTTGAAACACCAAGAACTTCACACATCTTCACTACACGAAATTCGTGTTGGTGTTTCTTTATGAAACCATAGATTACTTCTGGTTTCTGGCGAAGATGCCCATAGCTTTTTTTAATATGGCAATCTCTTCTTCAAGCTCTTTGATTCGTTTGTCTTTCTCAGTTAAAGGTAGCTTTTCTGGAGGTGTATAGCCACTTCCTACAAAAGCATCCTCTTTAGAATCTTTATATGCACGAATCCATTTATTCAAGGTACTGTAGGGGACGCCGATGTCTTTAGCCACATCCACTCCTTTATATCCTTCTTCAACGACTAATTTCGCAGCATGCATTTTAAAATGTTTATCATAATGTGCAGCCATACAAACACACCCTCTCGATAGTTCCTATTAGTATATATTCTAACGGAATTACCATTTCAGTGTGTCCGTAATTTAGACTAGCATCATTTATTATCAAAATGAGTCTATATATTATCAAATTGAACCAACTTATTATCAAAACAAGGTACTTTATTATCAAACCAAAAATCACCCATTAAAAAAATCTTCCCGTTGTTATAGAAAACAACGGGACCATTACATTATTTATCGTTAATTACAGTTTTCTTTTTGGAACGCTTTTCAATAATATCAAAGATAATTTTAGCATTGTCTGTATTGTTAATATGGCCTGCAAATCTTGAGCTTTGAGGTCCGTATGCATATACGTTTACATCTTCACCTGTGTGGCCGCCTGTCGTCCAGCCTGTGAAAGTGCGTGCGTCAAAGATTTGTTCAATTGCATTATCAATTTCCTCGACTTTCTTCGTTTCCGTTGCTTTTTGTACAGATTGAATTTCTTCAGCCGTTAAATCCAAGGATATGTACTTCTTCAACGTCACTTCTACGTTCGCCCCGTTCACGATTTCTTGTGCCATGAAGTCTGGTGTACGTTTCGCTGCTTTGATTGGTGCACTGAACCAATTGTATTCACCTTTTGCACCGATGGAAAAGCCACCTGTAGAGTGGTCAGCAGTCGCCACGACCAACGTGTGCTTATCTTTTTTAGCGAATTCAATCGCCGCTTTAAACGCTCTATCAAAGTCTTCCATTTCACTCATCGCACCAACGATATCATTGTCATGTCCTGCCCAATCAACTTGGCTACCTTCAACCATAAGGAAAAATCCGTCTTTATCTGTTTTCAAGCGGTCGATAGCTGATACTGTCATTTGCTCTAATGAAGGTAAATCAGACGTACGGTCAATCATTTTCGGCATTCCGCCTTTTGCGAATAACCCTAGTACTTTTCCATTTTTATCTTTCTTTAAATCATTTACGTTAGTGACATAGCTATAACCAGCTTTTTGGAATTCTTTAGTTAGGTCACGGTCCTTACGAATGAATAAATCAGAACCTCCACCAAGAAGAACATCTACTTTCTGTTTTCCGTTAACCTTCTCATCAAAATAATCATCAGCGATCGCATTCATATTTTTTCTGCTAATATCATGTGCACCAAATGAAGCAGGAGTTGCATGAGTGATTTCAGACGTTGCAACAAGACCCGTTGATTTCCCTTGTTCTTTGGCTGCTTCTAATACCGTTTTTACATTGGATTGATCATTGTCTACAGCTATGGCTGAATTATATGTTTTGACACCTGCTGACATGGCTGTACCAGCAGAAGCAGAGTCCGTAATATTTTGTTTAGTATCTTCCGCGTAAGTCATTTGCTGACCAACTAGATACTGATCTAATACAGAGCGTTCTACTTCTTTTGTATTTGGATTATCCTTCATCATTCTATGTGCAGATGTATAGGAACCTCCCATTCCATCCCCTATTAAAAAGATCACATTCTTGATTTCCGGTGATGCCAGAGGAATAGATTTATGTATTTCTTTTGCCTCTACCTTTGGTAATGCCCCCGCTAGTGCACCAAAAGCAAGTGACGAAACTACTGCAAATGGGATAATTTTCTTACTAAGAGTTTTTTTGATCATTTTACTACCTCCAGAATCGTTTTTCATTACGTTTCCAAGTATAGGTTGGGAATGTTAAGGAACTATCAATCTATCATAAAGATAATGTTAATCAATATTACAATTGTAAAAACAAGAGATTTAACCTAGCTCTTATGGGGCATTCTTTTCCTTAAATCATGCTTGGAGAGGCTATATAAATGAACCAACATAAACAAAAAGGATGGACCATCCAATGGGAAGGACATCATGAGAAAAACTAGAAAGAAAATAAATTTGTCTTAATCGAAAACGAAATGAATCAATTTTTGGTCAACATTTCATTTACTGGTAGTAAGATTGAATATTAAACGATGGTCTCTGAAAATATTGAACTAGATTTTGAAAACAAAATCATTACCGTTAATAGTATCCATGAACCAGATTATGATTTTGAAGAATGATTTATTTTTTGGGGTTTACAAATTACATACCGTAGGGGTAGAATGAAATCCATAAATAAAATATCGGCCTAATCTCAAGACATTGAGAACGGAGGAACCATTTTTATTGGGGTTAATTCTGCACATGTAGAAAGGATGAGAAACTCTTTCGCCATCCTACCCGTCAGCTAACTTCGTCGGCTAAAGCGAAGGAGGTTTAAAGACCACCTTAACAAGGCGTCTTTTTGTGCTTTTTTAGGCAAAAAGAGCAAACGATTTTGGGATGTAGGTCTTTTTATTATGCAATTTTTTTATTTAATAAGGAAAATGGAATGTGTCTTAATGGAGGAAAATAGAAAAACGCTGTAACTTATTCTTTGGTACAACATAACTTATTATTATTCTAGTATAAAGCGACAGAATTAAAATGACTAAGGTGAAAATATGGGGAATTCAAATAATAGATATCTAGTTCAAGCTATAGGGAAAAATGGAGAAACTTTTTTAACACATTGTAAAGATAAACAATCTCTTGATAAGTGGATTGAAGAACACGAGGAAAATTTGGTCATGAATGAATTAAAAATCGTAGATAGAAATAGGCATCCTTTATTAAGATTCTTTTCTTTTAGAAAGTGACCCTTTTCAGGCATCATTCTCATTGGAATGATGTCTTTTTCATGGAAGGAATGGGCAAAGCTAAGCAAAACTAACGATGAGCCCTACTCTACAAAAGCAAGAAAAATCCACCCGAAATAGATTCTAATAAATAAGTTGATAAAATTTGAGGGTAGGTTGATAATAAATAAGCCTATCTTAGGTATTTTCTTAAAATGACTGAAAAAGAGACGAGGATATCAAATGACAGATGGTAGATATAGAAAGAACGTGCAAGCAGGAATCCAGGTGGATATCGTTTTAAAGAAGGATCAGAGAACGGGAATCACAACGCGGGGTGTCGTAAAGGATTTGCTAACGAATTCACAGTTTCATCCACACGGCATCAAAGTCCGTCTTCAAGATGGACAAGTCGGAAGAGTTCATGCGATTGTTGAAAAATAGAGAGACGGGCAAAAAAGATTGCCTGTCTCTCTATTTGTACTTTTAGAATCAGTAAGTTTTCTAATAATACTTCTTTAAAAAGCTTACCATATCTCTATTTACTTGTTCTAATACCATTTCAGAAGAAAAGTGGCCACTCCCGTACAGCTTACTTTCCACTAAATTTGGAATGATTTGATTTGCACGGTGGATGAGCTTTTCTCCTGGAAAGAAGATATCCTTCTCTCCTCCGATAATCATGGTCGGTGCCTTAAAGTTTTGTAACTCCTTCTCCTTCACCAACTTCGGCATATCCTGCTCTAATTTTACACTCCGAAAAACTTCACCCGTTATCTCCGCATCTATGTTTTTCATATAGCCATCAGACATCACTTCTGCTATTTTGACTAATTGCTTTTGTGATCCATTAAACTTCAAAATCAATAAAGGCACTAAGATCTTTTTGATCATTTCCACTTTCGAGCCAAGGATGATTCCTGCAGGTGCAAAAAGGATGGCACTGGCAATTCGTTCAGGGAAATAACTTGCCAATCGAAGGATAATTCCCCCTCCAAATGACGCACCCGCAAAGGCAGCCTTCTCGATTTGAAAGTGATTCATTAAATCAACAATCCAATTCGCAAAACTATCATCCTGTGCAGAAACCCTTGTTTCTGTGCTATATCCAGGATGACCAATTGTATCCGGCGCATAAACTCGATACTCACCCAAGAGTGACGAAAACCAGGATACTGTCATCGGATTGATGCAATTTCCTCCTTGTAAAATAAGCAGGGGCTTACCCTCTTTCGGTCCAGTCACTAATACATGGGTCTTACCGAATCTAGTATCGATATATTTTCTTTCAAAAGGTACGTTCAAAGTTTTTAAGTACGACTCATAATGGTCTTGAAGCCTTTTCTTTCCTGCTTCATTAATATAAATAGTCATCGTTACCTCACGTCAAAATGGATCGTTTGCAAGTAATCCTCTAATTTAGCCTTCATTGAATCCCATTCTTTATCAATTACACTAAAATAGGCACTATCTCGATTGTACCCATTAGGCATGATTCGATCCTGCCTTAAAACCCCTTCAAAGGTCGCACCAATCCTCTGGATTGCCGTTTTTGAGCGCTCATTACGATTATCCGCTTTAAATTGGACACGGACTGTTTCTAGATGTTCCATGCAGTACTTTAATAATAAATACTTGGATTCCGTGTTGACTCTTGTTCTCCATACATCCTTGGAATACCAGGTCCAGCCGATTTCAAGACTACGATTCCCCTTTGAAATATTAAGGAAACGTGTGCTTCCAACAACACTATCACTCTCATTATCTATGACTACAAATGGAAATTCCAAACCTTTTTCCTTTGCTTCCAAAGCTTCCTCGACCAATCGCTCCATATCAGCCAAGGATTTAACTTGGATGGACATATACGTCCAAATCTCTGGACTACTTCCAGCTTTATATAAACCCTCGATATGAGATCGATCCATCGGCACTAGCTTCACTCGTTCACCTATTAACTCGACATATTTAATGTTCATGACCTTCAACCTCTTTTCTGGAATATCTTTCTAAATGAAATTATAAAAGAATTCTGCCCTTTATTAAATGGTCAGTTTTTTATTATTGGATGAGGTCAGTGATTTCAATATATTAGGAATTTATGTTAAAATATATTCAGTAACTTTTATGCAGGATGGTGTCATATATTAAGTGAAAGGAGAGAAAGCGTGAAATCTACTAAATTATCATTATATGTTTCATTATTTGTCTTAGTTGTATTTCCAATAATATTTCTGGTAATTTCTTTGATTACGGGTCAATGGAGATTTCTTACCTATAGTATTATCCCTTCTTTTTTTGCAGGGCTTTCAGGTCTAATGGTATCCATTCAACAAATGAAAAAGGAAAACAGAAAAGCTTAACTTTCTTATTAGATGGAACTTAAAAAAGCTCAGAGCATATCAATATCCTCTGAGCGTCAATATTAATTGAACCCTATTTCCCACAGCACTTCTTATACTTCTTACCACTTCCACACGTACACGGATCGTTTCTTCCTACCTTATTTTCGTTTACGATTGGAAGGACATTAACAGGTACACTATCCTTAGACTCTCGGAAAAACGTCTCATTCTCTAGTGCAATTTCTCTCCAAGATTCAAGCTTTGGATGATTTAAACCCATCACTGTGTAAAACCCATAAGCGACATGCTCACGTTCAACAATATATGACTCGATATCTTTCTTCATATAATCATTGATCTCCGGCAATGTTACTTCGGATAGTTGGTGACAAAGAGGTTCGAATAATACTTCTTGATCCTCGATTTCATTACTATTATTGTAGATATCCCTCAGCGTTTGAACAGCAAAAGGAGTTTTAATGTTCGCCACGATCGAGCTCGCATATATATTAGATTCAGGGTTCCTCAAATACGGAGCAACGGCTTCCACTACTTCATCACTCTGGAAGGAAATCAGCGTATCCGCAACTTCCTCTAGCAAATCATCTTGTTCACGCGTCAATAAGCTTGCGAGAATTGGGATGTATTGCTTTAATTCCATTAGCTTAATGGCGTATACTCCTAAAATGGCATAATCCGAGAAAAAATCCTCACCTAATGAAGAGTTCATGATTTCTGCTACTTCTGTTTCAGGGAACCATTTCTTCTCCACTAGTTTTTTCAATATATGTTTCGCAAGACTAAGATTTGGAGTCTGGCTTTCCGCAAGGTCATGAAGCTCTTGATCCAACACTCCCCATACGTCATCCTCATCTCCTCTTAAAAGGAGATTATAAATTTCTAAGGTTTCCTTAGTCAAATAAGGAGATAGATCTTTTTTAAACTTAACTGCCATCTCAGGTGGAACTCTTTCAAACAACCAAATATAGAAATGTCTCTCATCTGGTTCACATTCATTGACTCCTTGTAAAAGTGCTTTCAAAGCTTCTTCCGTTACCGGTAACTTAAGGATATCCGATAAAATGGTGAACCTGTTTTGTTCCGTGGCGATTTTGACAAACTCTTCTGTCCACTCACCAGGTACATTCGGATAATCTTGTAGCATATGTAACACATAATCCTGAATCAAAGGATCAGGATGTGTAATAAATGGTTTTACTTTTTCTAAAAATGTCATCGTTCACCCTCCATACCCTCACATTACAATAAAGTGATAGGCAGGACAAGTTACGTGGTCACCCTTTTTTTTCTTGGCAGGACATCAAAATTCATAATGATGGTTCCTATAAGTATAGTAAGGACCCCCATCCCCATAACCCAAGTAATAGGTTCATTATAAAAAAGAGCACCCACTACCATGGCAATTAAAGGAGAAATATACAACCATGTGGATGGAAAGTTGGGATTAGTTTTTGAAATCAACCAATAGTAGATGGTATGTCCCCCCATCGATCCTACAAGCATGAGATAAAAAAGCGAACCCATAGCTGGTACAGAAAGAAGAGATTCTATATCAATTCGTTCTGTAAACAAGGATAAAAGGATAAGACTGCCACCTCCATAAATCATTTGTGCTGCATTTAGAACAATGGGTGATGTTCCTTTATGAAACTCAATGATTTTTTTAGAGTAAAGCGTCCCTGAAGCATAGCTTACTTCCCCAATCAAAATGACGATGCACCCTACAAGCCATAACAGACTAGCTTCAAAGGATATACTGGAGAACAATAATAAAAATACTCCTGAAAATCCAATCAAACCACCAACAATAGAACGGTGATTCATGTTCTCCCTTAAGAAAAATCCTTGAATCGCCATGATCATCATCGGTCCAGTTGCAGATAAGACCGCTGCAATTCCAGAACTTACATGCTGCTCTGCCCAATAGAGAGTCGCAAACGTCCCGAACGTCAGTCCTAATCCTGACAAAAACATATCCTTTCGAAATAAAAATCGAATAGTTGTCTTCCTTTGTATCTTCATCACCAAATACAGGATTACACCTGCCAGAAAAAAACGAATCCCAGCAGACATGAACGGCGGCGCCCCACCATCCACTCCAATTTTTATCGCTAAGAATGTCGTCCCAAAAATTATGCACATGATGATATATAAAAACATGACCATGAATGATTCCCCCTTTTCTATCATCATATGACAAGATAAATAGAACAGTTATAACAAAACAGAACAGATGTTGATTCATTCTGTTATCCTAAGAATAACGGGAGGGCATTTTGATGCGGGAAAAGAAATTTGAAGAGGTCTATGATTATATGGTCCATCGAATTAATGGTGGCGATTGGAATGCAGAAGAAAAACTTCCTTCTATTCGTGAGCTTGCGAAGGAGCTTCAAGTTCACCGACTAACTGTCTTCAAAGCGTACCAACGCCTTAAAGAAGAAAAAAAGGTGTTTGTGAAGGATAAGTCAGGGTATTACATCCTCCCCCCATCTAATGGGAGTTCAGATTTTCCATTTATCCAAAGTCATTTATCAGACATTCATCAGCTACAGGTGAAGTACCAATTTTCTCAAGCTGTAATTGATCCAAACCTGCTTCCGAACCATTACTTTTCAGAGTATGTGAAAAAAGTATTTGATATGTACCCTAAGGTATTAGGAACGTATTCTACCGTCCAAGGGGATGCAGAATTAAGGAATGTTCTAACCGATTATTTAATGAAAAGACATCGACTATTTGTTACTGTAGATGAATTATTGATTACATCTGGTGCCCAACAAGCTATCAACTTAATTGCTCAAGCATTCATAAGACCGAGGGATACGGTGTTCATTGAACGTCCAACGTACAGTGCAGCTATCGATATCTTCCGTCACTTACATGCTACCATTGTTCCTATTGATATTCGGTCAAGTGGTTTTGACCTGGATTTGATAGAGGAGCTTATGAAACAACATAAGCCTAGGCTCTTCTATATGAATCCAACCTTTCACAACCCGACGGGCTTTTCAGTGCCTGCAGAACAGCGAAAGCGATTGGTCGAGCTTGCAGAAATCTATAATTGCCTCATAGTTGAGGATGATCCATTTCATGATATCTTTTTTGACAAGGAGCCTCCACCACCCTTTTTCACATATGATTCAGAAGGGTATGTTATATACATCCGAAGCTATAGCAAGTACGTAGCCCCTGGCTTACGTATTGCAGTAGTAGCGAGTCGCCATCCACTTATGAAAGTTCTTTTAACAGCAAAATCGCTATCTGATAATGGATCTCCTTTACTGAATCAAAAAATGTTCCTCCATTACTTCACTTCAGAAAGGATGCAGCTGCATTTGGAAAAACTTCGTACTGCACTGCACATTCGTAAAGAAGTAATGGAGGACACCCTTGCTGATACAGGTTGGGAATGGATAAGCCCAAACGGAGGACTCAACCTATGGGTTAAGCTACCTGAAGGGGTAAATACAAAAACACTCCTAACAAAAAGCTTGGAGCATTCCATATCGTTCGTTCCAGGAACGATTTGTGACCCATCTCAGGAGATGGATTCTTGGATTCGGCTTAGCTATTCTTTTTTGAATGAGAAGCAAATAGTAGAGGGTTTGGAACGGTTAAAGAATGTGGCCAAAGTAAGATAAGGTGCTAAATTTTTCTATTCTTAAATGGTCTAAATTATATGGTGAACATATATTTTATATGAAGGATTATGTGTCACATCCCATATGAAATAGGTGAGAGCCATATGTATGTTGTGTATTACTACGAAAATAAAAACCAGTTATTAAATCAGCTGCTAAAACGAGTTCCTACAGTTGGTGAAAATTTAACGATTAAGGGTCGTAAAGCAAAAGTAACCAGAGTAAATAGTATTGATGAAAGAAAATTTCAAGTGCAGGTAACTCTGGAGCCTATTCAAAAGGCAAAAATTAGCTTAGAGGATCTTAAAAAAAGAAGAAGATAAACAAATAATGGACGTACTCATCATTTTTTACTGAAAGATAAAAAAAGTTAAGTTTGGGTTTTACTCTAGGAATAATGACATGTTGTTTAACAATTATTAAAGAAAAGAAGAGGAGTGGAATATCCACTCCTTTTATCACGAAATGCTTTTGATTTTTTATTACGACAAATTATATTTTAATTGACTCTGATAAAGGATAGTGTTGATTTTTTATCTGTGAAAAAAGCCGGTTGTTATACCGGTTTTTTGATTTTCTTCTTTAACTAAAGCCCCCTTCAACAGCTTGTTTATCTAGAAAGAGAAACGCTTCTAGCCATGGATTGGTCATTGTATCGTTCAAGCTTTCAACACCAAGTTTCTTGGCAAGTTGAACGACATCTGAAATTGTATTCCCAAATATAGAGCGTCCCGCTGCAAATATTTTGCAGCGGGAACTCATTTCATCAAAGTTTAAATCTAATCCCTTGAGCGTATCGTAATTGTGTTAATGTATCGCTCGCGCTAAAGGTTACAGTGACATCTTAATTGACTGAGCCGCTTGGCGCATTGTCCGTTGTCGTAGGCGGTTGTTGATCACTTAATTGCCTTACTTCGTCCTGAGTCAACGGGAGGTCAAATACGCGTACGTCGTCCAGCAGTCCATTGTAACCTTCTGCGCCGGTTTCTGTGGCTCCCAGCACGATTTTATCCGTCACAGTCGGAAGCGGTCCGAGATTCGTTGTATCGCTTGCAACTAAGTTACCGTCGATATAAATCTTCATCCCCGTTGAATGATCGTAGGAAGCCACATAATGATGCCAATTGTTATCGTTGTAGGTCCATGGAAAATACAACGCTTTATAACTGGATGAAGCAATGGGCCAATGGGCCGTGCGAGCTTGACCGCCTGCCAACTGAAGGGCCGTGAAACGATTACTGTTACGGAAAATGCTCGTTGTGTTGGTTGCAGGCTGAGAAGTCTTAAACCAAAACGAAACGGACTCGTCACCTGTTTTATTCAAAGTTGCCGAAGAGTTGAACTCGGCCCTTGATCCGCCGCTGAAAGCAAGCGCTCCGCCGTTGCCCGAATCGGTCCATCTCGGGTTGTTAACCAGATTTCCGGTGTTGCCGTTGCCTGAAGAATCGCCGACGGTTGTACCAGATCCTTCATCGAACTTCCAGTGGGCTACTAGTTCGGCAGCCCTTGCAGATACGCTAATGCTTGTTGTCAATGGAACGCTATTCGGGTTTGTGACTCCAATAGGCAGAGTTACTTTTCCTGTTACCGTGAAGGTCTGCGCCGTCGTGGCAGTTGGATCGTAGCTTGCACTATTTACATCCCAATTCACAGTGGCATCCACATTTCCCCCATCGGTTACAAGGGCTACTTTAGCAGGCAATCCAAGAGCTTCCGCTGTCTTCGCCGTTCCGATGGCCACTGTTACCGGTGCGATCGCAGTGATGCTGTTCAATTTTTTTTCTTGAACCTCTGTCAATTCAAACCAGCGAAAAACCCAAAAAGGTTGAGTTACATTCAGCCTTATTTTATGTGAGCCTTCACTCAGTCTGACCGTTTCGGATTTAATGGCATAGTTGTCCCAATTCCCAGTTGAGAATGAGGTTCTCGTTTGAGGTACTCCATCTACCTCGAATTCAACCTCTCCCGTTCTACCCGGTGCTGTTCCCACCTTGTAATCTAATTGATAGAATCCCGATTTTGCCACATCTACGTTATATTCCATCCAGTCGTCTTTTTCTAAATAATTCACTCGAAATGCGGGTCCGCCATCATTAGTCCCTTGATATCTAAATACTTGACCCTGTTTCTTATTGTAGTTTGCAGCTTCTATCCTTCCTGGCACCGATGCTGAACCAGGCAATTCATCTAAAATATTTACCTTAAAGCTGGCTGTCTTTCCACCTACAGTCACAGTCACTGCCACTCCTTCTTTAAGAGTGGAACTATCAAAGCCGGTAATATGATCACCCGTTACGTTCTCCACTTTTGTTGTTCCATCGCTGTAAGTGCCTGTCACAACCAGCCCATTTAAAAGAAGCGCATCTGCATACAGGTAATTCAACTTTGTTGGCAGATTAGTTATTTCGATGCTTTGCAACTTAACGTTAGAAGTCTCGTTGGCAATTGCCATGATCTGATCGGTAGACAATGCTTGATTGTAAACCCTTACTGCATCAATACGTCCATTGAAGCTTTGTTCGCCTCTACTGTCCGCACCGATATACGTTCCCGTTGTTGGCTTAGAAGGATCTGTTGTATTATTGGTTACCGGGCTGCTCTTGCCATTGATATAAAGCTCCCAGGTGCCGTTTCTTCTTGCCGCAGTAATATTGGTCCATTGTCCTGGAGTCAAAGCAGTCTGCGATCCCAGGATCGTTTGCCCGTCGATCGCGATTGCTACCTTATCTCCCTTGTCATGATCCAGCACGATGGAATAACCGTTGCTAAGGCCATCGCCATTGGATAAGATCTGCTGCGATCCCGAAGTTGCGCCATTCCACTTCACCCAGGCTGTTAGCGTTAAATTGTTCTGTTTGTTGGATACAAGATCTGCACTTGCATAATTACCGTCAGCACCGTTCAGGCTGAGCGAAGCGGAACCTTCCATTTTATCCGTCTTATCATAGGCAGCACTTCCATGCAAAGTTGCATTAATCCCACTCTTGATACTGTCGTTGCCATTGCCGTTAAATCCCCACATATTTTTGGGATCTTTACTATCCATAATTTGGACTTTATCTATGTTCACGCCCGCTGCGTTGCCATCGCTTTGTATGACGATCTTGTTATTTGGACCCGGATTCAGCTCAACAGGTACCGCCAATTCGTTATACAAGCTCATGCTTCCGGTAGTCGGAAAGCTGAGCGTCTGTACTTTGGCCCCATTTACATATATTCCCTTGGTAGCATTGGCAGCATCGGTAGCATACCTTATTTTCAATATTTTATTGCCGCCAGAAGCTCCTCCGTCAACCTTGAGCGACTCGATATATGCTTTTCCATTGTTCATATTCACATACTTGCCGCCGGACGGATTTATGTCGTCGCCAGAGGTTGCATATGCGAACACACTATCCTCGGCTTCATACATGCCGGTTGTATTCGGGTGCAGACTCATAGTACCTTCCCATATGGTTTTTTGTGTAGTTACATCCCTTCCCTTTATATGCACCTTGTCTTTATATACATCAAACATCATAGCTTGACTATTTAAAACGGCACCGTCTCTTAATGCAGTAAATCTATTGGTGTACATGTTGCCTTGTATCTTAACATCGTCGTGAAGATGCCCTGTTGTTAAAATAGCCTGTGGATATTTTTCGAGGATATTTCTGAACTTCTGTTCCTGTATCATATTTTGACCATAATTATCCGAATATGACTTGGATACGGTCTGGTAAATAGGATTATGCGTGAACACAAAAATCGGCTTGTCCGTTTCAGCATTTTCAGCAAGCTTGCTTTCAAACCAGGCTAACTGTTCGTCAGACATATATGCGATATTGGACGGCTTCTTATCAAACCCTAAAAATAAGAAGTCATAGCCTTGTATTTCCCGGTGGTAATACACCTTATTTTCTGGTATTCCTGCCTTTTCTATAAATCTGTTCTTCGCTACATTATAATCCGACTGCCAATCATATTCATGATTTCCCATTGTATAATGCACCGGCGGATGATCTTTTACAGAATCGATAGCATTTCTTATGGCGTCATATTCACCGCTATTCCCGAGATTGGTTATATCTCCGACTAAAACGATTGCACTAGCATTATTATTTTTAGCATCCGTTACAGCTTTAGCCGTTTTACCCGTATCGCTATGCGTGTCCGACATTGACATGAAGCTGAAGATAGGTTCTTCCGTAGTGTTTTCTGTCACTGATGCAGAGCTTTCTGCCGAAGTACTGCCTACTACACCCGTCAGGGCTACATTCACCAGCATGAGTGATAGAAATGGCTTTTTTAACCTTTTAAGAAATAGCATAATTAAACCTCCTGTAATTCTTTGTAATACTCAATATGAAATGGCCTTTTGTCATTTTGCTTAGTCCGTTTTTGTATGTAGAATTTCGTCTGTTGCCTTTTCCATTCCACTCTTTTCATTTTTTCTCCCCTCCTTTTGCCTTTTAATAATTTTGAATAAAAATACGAGGCAATGAACATTGTTTTTTAGTAATGCGGTCGTGTCCCTTGCCAGAAAGAAGCGTATCATGGTTCGAAATATTTAATATATTCCACAAATCTACATACCGTATTAAGTAAAACTTAAAATGACTTATAGATACTACTAGCAATGCAATTTAATCTCTTTGCCCCAGAACCCATTTATGAAACTTTTACATTAGATTTACTCTCTATTAAAATTTGCCACTTACAATTTAGTAAAAAAGGAACGCCACTATTTAAGTAACGGGTTCACTTTTGGGATACAAAATAAAAAATAATACGATAAATCACAGATTAAATCGCAGAATATAAACAAATGAATTCGCAATATAAATCACATCAAAAAAGGCTTGGAGAAATCTCTCCAAGCCTAATTTTTATTGCACATTATTGAAGTCGTTTAATTATCCTTAACATCTATAACTAATGTATCAAATAACTTCCCATCAATATAAACTAAGAGTGCCCATTTCCCTGTTTCTGGTAGAACGACATTTGAAGTTTCATCAGGTGGCTTCTAGCATGAGCACGCTCTTATTAGCACAACTAACTGAGGCTCCTCCTTTTGAGTCAATGATACCAAGGAAATTTGCTTACATGAATGATTTTGGAGTGAAAATAATAGACAAAGAAAGGAATTGGAAAAGATGAGAACTAACAATAGATATTAGAAAAACCAATTCCGACAGCAATGGCGACGGCGACGGCGACAACAATCTCTGTCATCGAACCTGTCAAACCTAAAGTTTCTTCTTCTATCACAATCTCTGTCTCTGTCAAAAATACCAAATACATCATCTCTGTCCCTACGATGACGACAGCATCTAAATCCAAAAAACATATTAATCACTCCGTTATTTTATTATTAATTTCCTAATACTATATGTAGAATAAGGACAAGTTGCTTGAGACATTAACCTAGGCATAATGCATTGTGTATTCGACTAGAATTGTAGTTTTCCGTTCCGAATTCACAATCTAGTTATTCGGCAAATAAATGAACAAAGAAAGACACAGAAGCAATTTATAAAAAGTCGAAAGCCTTTTCCCGGACTTGTACCTGCACTAAACGGTATTGTCCACTTTTTAAAAAAATTTTTACTTCCTCAAAAGTAAATTCATCCTTCGCTTCGGAAGTTAACAATGAAGCCGACCTCTAATTGGGCCGGCATTTTATATAAACATATTAGCAGTACGTTGGATATCCATATGCTGGAGCAATTCCGACTGGACCGCAGCATTCACCACCAACAAAAGCAGCACCTACTATTATTAAAAGAATAAACAAAACAACAATTAAAGCAAAACCACTACTGCCTCGATGATCAAAATCTGACATAAAAAACAGCTCCTTTTAGAAATTAAAGGAAATATTACAATGGGTAAGATTATAATATGCTCGAGATAGGTAAATGACACGAAATAAGGGCTAATCCAAAAGGGGAAAAAACTTTCTTTTCTGTTAAGTTTAAATAATAACAATTGTAGGCTACTTGGAGGTCCTTTTATTAAACTATCTGGCCCGATTATTGAAGAACGTCTTCATGTACTTAGTTTATTCGAGTTTGAATATAACATCTTGTTTGTGAATAATTTCACTTAAACTAAACTGCCCCGTTTGTTAAAGAAGAAACGTGCAGTAACTTTTTGTTTCAGCCAATTTCTTTTTTGCTCTAATTAATGTACTTTTACTCATTCCAGTTAAATCTTCAACTTGCTTATATGAGTGTGATTCTAATAAACCTAGAGCATGTGATATTTGTTTTTTACTGTACACATTTGGTCTTCCCTCTCTAAAATCCTCTCGCTGCTTTGCAATTGCTTTTCCCTCTTGAGATAACGGTAGTTGCAATACACCCTCAACCCCTATGCCATCTATAAATCCTATTTTATTCCCATTCGAAAACCAGATTTATTCGAGGACGAACAATCTTGCACATTTTCTAAAAAACAAAAATCTACTACGACTATATTAATAAAGTGACCTTTTTGAGGTCACCTTAAGTTATTAGTTAGTCTTATTCCATTAAACTCCCCGATTGATTAGTTACAATGATTTCAAAACTTGGTATGTAACTCAATCCTTATTCCATAAAAATGACGCTTTCCTTATTCCTGGAAAGCGCCCTTTATTGGAAGATCGTACACTAATATTCTGCACTGTATTAGAGCTTAAAGATATTGCAGAAAAGCCCCCGATTGCTAATCCCATACCTTGAAATAGAACATTTAAAAAATATAGGTGGCTTCTCATAAATTTATGAAATTCCTAAAACTAAAATCAATGATGGGAAATAATAAAACAGGAATTAGTGGGTCAGACTGTTTTAAAACTAGAACTAGTTTATAAGCTCAAAGACAGAAAACCCTATGAAGTGGTAAGAATTATTTTTGATAAAAGCACTTTTGAAGAAAATGGAATTTATGATTATAGGGAAGAATCCTTATCTGATGAAGGTATTAGGTTTTATCTTACGCATTGAGTAATAGTGATTATCCTTTGCTGATTCCCAAAGCACCTGTACTGCCAACAGATACGGAAAAAAGGGTTCTCAAAGATTACTTTAACCTAAAAACCCTGATTTACTTAAATATGATCCCCATGCTATAGAACTTGCAATAGCAAAAGAAAAAAACGGCATGAGGAAAACTTAAAGAAAAAGAAAGAATCACATAAAAGGAAATCATAACCAATCAAAATAAAACTCTACTATTATTAGTAGAGTTTTTGATTTACTGGATAGCGCACTTTTCTTGAATAAGCCAGAAGCTTGTATATTGGAAAAAGTGAGTTATTAATAGGCTGCGAATCTAGTTAGGCTGCTTGCTAAGATCTCTCTGAGCTCCCCTATAGCTTCCAATAAGATTTTGATATCCAGGAAGCTGGCTAGAAAGTAAAGCGCCAAAACCTTCAACATCATTGCGCCAATCACGTTGTAATTCGCACGCAATGCTAAACCAGTTCAGAAGCTGCACCCCACCATGGGCCATACGCATTAATGCCGCATCCGCTACTTGTTTGCTAAATGTTCCAGAAGCATCAGTAGCAACAAATACTTCATAACCAGCGTTCACAGCGGAAAGGGCAGGAAATGCAACGCAAACATCTGTCACTACGCCAGCGATGATAAGTTGCTTTTTTCCAGTTTCTTCGATTGCTTTGACAAAATCTTCATTATCCCATGCGTTAATTTGTCCAGGACGAGCTATTTTTGGCACGTCAGGAAAAAGTTCTACCAATTCTTGCATGAGTGGTCCGTTTGGCCCATTTTCAAAGCTTGTTGTTAAAATAACTGGTAAATCAAAAAACTTTGCGGTTTTAGCAAGAGCCTTAACATTGTTCTTGAATTCATCAACACCATAGTCACGTACAAGTCCGGAAATAAGGCCGGTTTGATGATCCACTAAAAGAACGGCAGCATCATCTTTGTTAAGACGAGAATAGAAATCAGACATTTTAATGTCCTCCTTTAATTAAAGTTATCGAAGAAGATTCATAGATTGGAAAATGTATGTTAAACTCCTACGTTTGTTCCAATGTAACTGAACTGATTACTGGCATTCGTTTCTATAAACTCATTATGTGTCAGTAGTATTTATAAAAAATAAATGATTAATGAAGCTTAGACTTCTTCAATTAATCTAGAGCTGGATTGTGATCAATCCAATGAATAAATTGGTGTAAATATTGCTGAAGATAACGTTTTGTTTGTTCGTCTGTAAGGACTTTCTGTTCAGAATCAATCTTTTTATGTACTTGGGAAATCAACACTTTTTGAAATGGAAGAACATGAACCTGCATGGCCTCTAGTATTTGTCTGATTTGCAATTGAGCAAAGGCAGTACCTAATCCCCCAGGAGTTGCACCAATTAGACCAACCGGTTTTCTGCTAAGGACAGCGGATTCCCGAGGTCTTGATGCCCAGTCCAATGCATTCTTTAATACGCCTGGAATTCCAGAATTGTACTCTGGACTTAAAATAATGATACCGTCAACGCCCTGGATAGCGGATTTAAATAATGTCACTGTTTCTGGAACGCTTATTTCTAAGTCTTCGTTGAACAAAGGCAGTTCATTAATTTCAATCCAGCGAAATTGATGGGAATCATCCAGCTCTGTTAATGATTGAGCAATGATTCGATTATAGGAGTTTTTACGTAAACTACCACAAATAAGGCCGATGGTTTTGGTCATACAATTCCTCCTCGTTTAAAATCACTTTCATGTTACCACAATATTCCAAAACGTAAGAAGCGACGTTATACCTAATTACAAATTTTTTATTTTAATGAAGTGTTTATTTCAAAAAGGCTAGAATAGTTTTAGGGATTTAAGGATATCTCTTTTGTTTTCTTTTTATTCGGCTTGTGTTTGATAAATTGCTTAACATAATAGCAGGGTTAAAAAAGTACTACATCTAATAAATGATGAATTCTAACAGAATGAAACGAAATGCTTTTAATTATTTAACCAAAACCACCATGTTCCAAAGATATGGCAAATGGTTTATGTCATGTTTATTTAACATTCTAATTTCTGTATATTTCTAGCATACTATAAACTATAAAGAATTGGAGGGAGTGCAGAAATGGAAGAAAAGAAAGTGACGTGGTTAGAGCTCTTTTATGATTTGTTATTTGTGGCGGCGGTTGCGGCTGCGACTCATGTTTTACTTCATGTTGAAGATGGATATATCCATGCAGAGTATTTAGTAAAGTTTGTATTAATTTTTATTCCTATTTGGTGGGCTTGGGTAGGGCAAACCATATTTATTAACCGGTTTGGAAAAGATTTATTTCATCAACGTATCTTTTTGATCTTGCAAATGTTTTTTGTACTAATTATGACATCAAGTTTATCAGTTGATTTTGATCCTTATTATCTTTCTTTTTTAATTGGGTATATTGGCTTAAGAGCAGTGACTGCGATCCAATATCTTATTGTCCAGCGTATAGAAACGGGAGTTCGAAAACAAGCAGCCCTCTTTTTGGGAAGGTATTTTTGGATTGGAATCGTTATTTCATTATTCTCCGTCTTTTTTGATTCTTGGGTTCGATATGCTGTGTTGTATACGGGCATCCTTATTGATATCATTGTTCCGGTGCTTGGACGAAAGTGCTTAGAAAAGGTTCCAACAAATACGGCTCACCTATTAGAGCGATTTGGTTTATTTTCAATTATTCTCTTTGGGGAAGCGCTGATTAGCACTCTTGCGGTCATTCAGCCTACACAAGGAAATTGGTATTCAATAGGCTTTGCGATCATTTCATTTATCCTGATTATATCGATGTGGTGGCAATATTTCGATAACATGGAGAAGAAACTCGACAAGTCTGTACAAACTTCCGGCCAAATCATTATTTACGGTCATCTGTTTATATTAATGTCTTTGAGCATGATCGCAGCATCTATCAGACTATTGTTTTTACATGAAGTCCATTACTCATTTATCTTATTTTTTGTTTTTGGATCTGTATTGCTCTATTTCCTGTCAACTACCTTTGTTTTCCATCAATATAGACATGTGCACCACCGATTAAAAATTTATCATTTAGGGTTATTTTTAGGAATTTTAGCCGTCTTTTTTATTATTAATTTGATTATTGTAGTACCAAATATTTTGATAATAGCTGAATTAACCTTGTTTTTTATTATCTTTACTAAATTAACAATTTCTAATAAAAAGCAACCGTCGACAAATGAGATTCATCCGAGAATATAAAATGTTTAATGTTTAATAGGGGGTTAATACATAAAAAAAACCTTCAATCCTTCTTGGATCAACCCATCTTTAGTTAAAATGGATTATGTCACAATTAATCAAGAGACCCCCCTGCTACTTAAACCAAGCACGTCTCCCCTTTTTCATCAAATCCGTGCTTAAAATCAAATGCAAAGGAGGGGTCCATACTAAATATAATAGTTGTATCTCTTGAAAGCCTCCTCCCACTTTAGTTTCTTTTTCATCCCACCACTTTAACGCTATAAACTACTAAAATATACTATAATAATCACTTCTTGTTCAACTGCCCTTTAGTCAAACAAACAAAAAGACCGCCGCAGCGATCACCCTCATTAACTCTTGCCCCCGTTAGGTCATTAAATACTAGTCAAGTACCATACTACATATTCCTATCTTTTATTTCTCCAAACCATAAATCAAAAATATCATCTGGTAATAATTTATCATCATTTGAATAAACCAAATCATACTTATATCGTCCTGTTAAGCTATTTTCTTTTACCTTGTAATGCAGTTTTATTTCCGTAGGCATTTCTTTATTGAACTCTTCACACTTTTTATGAATTTCTTCTAAATTTTTTAGTCCAATATCTAAAACTGCCTCTTGCCTATCTAATGAAGTATCATACTTTTCCTCTTTATCATTAACTGCAACATTAATATTGTTCTTAAGTATCACATTACCATTAATCTTATAAAATACATCGAAAGCATACATTTCTGGTTCATATGAACCATAGATATAAATATCATCAGCTTGATTATCAACATACTCTAAACAAATAGCTACCATATCTGCTTGTAACTCTGAAAAATAATCTTCAAATACTTTAACCACTCGTATCACCTCAAGTTTTATAATTGTTTTCTTCATCACCATCTATAACATATTTCACTTCAAAACTAGATGGTCTTAAGTTCGTACCTTCATAATTAATTTTAACAGTAAGAGCAACTTGCTCACTTATAACTTTAGTACATTGATTCTCATTCCTTGTTCAACTATTCTGCCATTTAGGGCATTAAAAAAATCGACTATACAGTCGATCATGTTCTGCAACTAAAGCCCCCTTTACTTTAAGTACAATACTTCACAATCTATGTATTGCTCTATAAACTCTCTATAATCTTCAGTTAAATCATTAGGAAAATTATGTATTGAAAATCACTGCATTTTTTCTGACTCGCTATAATCAATCTTCATATCTCCACTTACATCTCTAGTATAATAAACGGCTTTTACCAAATATAATTCGTTACCATTTGGAACTTTTAAGTAGTATTTAGAACCAGAGAATACACTAATTAATTTTAAATTTTGGGTCATGCGAGCAATATCAATCGACGAAAATTTAAATAAACACAGAGGTAAAAAATCTCTGTGTTTATTCGAAAAGTATATTTATTGAGATCTAAAAAGGCTACATTTTAAATTATTCTACTGTTTGAAATGGTTTTGTTTGAATTACTTTCATCATTTTCATACGAGCAAATCGCTCATCTAAATTATTTTCAAGTATCCATTCATGATGTGTTTCGGCAATCATCAGTTATCGTATGATCAGTATTTTCTGTAACGGATAAGTTTTTCGGATAATGTCCGCTTTGTTTTTCTTGATTAGGAATGGTCGCCAACCATTCATTAAATCCTTCTAGTGTAGTAACTTTAGAAGTCGTGCTTAAATCTAACTCAAATTGATCAGCTAATAGTTCTGTGAATTTATCGCTGTTTACAGATGCTGTTTCCATTAAATACACCCAATAATGCATAAATGATTTTGCTCGATTTTCAGCATATGCAGATTGAAATTGTGGATTTTCTATCGTACTTGTTGGTTCTAAATGAACCTTTGTAAAAAGAGGCAATTCGTTATCGCGAAGTTTCAAAATAGTTGAATAATGAATTTTATAACTGTATCTGCTTTGATCTGGACGTATATTTTGGTAAAGAATATCTGCTTCTAACGAAAGCTCCTCGCCGCTTATCTGTTTGACTGTTGTGTTTTGAACATGATGTGCATTTTGCCAACCTTCAAACATTTTTAATCGATCTTCAATCCCTATTTTGCCTTTCGTCGTACCAGCTTGTGATGAGATTTCGACTTCTTCCGCTAAAATATCTAACTGATTGTCAATGCGTGCTTTGGTAAGTGGGACTTCATATACTTGATACCAACGATAGTGCTAAATGATTATTTTGAATGTATTTAAATTTGTCCATGTTTTTTCGCTCCTTTAGGATCTAAATTGATTTTGATCTAAAACTTCAAATTGGGTACCCAAAATTTTTTTCTTATTCTCGTTAAGTACGGATAAATCGGGTCTCTTAATTGGAACTCATACGTTTCACCATTCACAATGCCAACAACCTTTTCGCTATCATAAAGTTCTAACATAAACTCAGCCATTTCTTTCGCCGTATGAAATTTAGGAACTACACCTTCATATCGGAATTCATCTGAATCCAAAGCACGTTTAGCAAATTCAGTTTCAGTTGCAGCAGGAGCTAAAACTTTCACTTTCATGGCCTTTCCTTTTTCTTTCAATTCTTGTGCTAGACCTTCTGAGCCGATTCATACCCAATTCCTGAACTGACCCCCGTTATAACCGTATATTTCATATAAATTCATCCTAAAGTCTATTCAATTCTTCTATTGTGACTGAACTACGAGTTGATTATACTGATTAGAGTAAACTCTAAGTCAAGCAAAGAATTCAATGTGGAGGTTTCCGTAAAACTAGATTATTTCTGCCTTCGTAAATATGTATTCTATATTTATAGCTTCTTCAATGTAGTATGGTGCTTAAGAGAATTTTGATGTTAAATGTCTAAATGATTTTTCATTATTTCAACCAATAAGTTGATAGTTTTCTCCCTTTTAAAGACCCAAGATCAGAACAAAAAAAGAACAGCGTAACTGCTGCTCTATTCTTCAACTATAGTATGCGTTAGTTCAATAACATATTTTCACCACCTTCCTAAAGTTTACGGCTCTTCGGACGTAGCGCCAACGAGGCGAAATTTAGTGCAGCATATGAAAGCGGAAGGATAATAGAAAACCCGTAATCACCATAATCGTTAGCAAACGCATGAGATAAAGCCGCACCAGTCATTAAAAAGAATATACCAGCGTGTACCCATTCTTTAAGACGAGGAAAACCTGGCACGACGAGAGCGATGGCTCCAAGCACTTTCCAAATCCCAAGAATGGTCAAGACGTATAATGGGTAACCAAGATTCGTCACTAACTCGATGTTTCCACCAAGTTGCATAAGTTGCCCGATACCACTTAACATAACAGATGCTGCGAGTAGTAATGTCACTGACCAATAAGCAATCATTTTTCCTCTGGACTGGGTTTCTACTTTCGCGGTTGTTTCTGCAACGATAAATTTACTCATTTGTTACCTCCTCATAAATGTTCAGTGAAACTTATTCAAGTTCCAAACTTTCCCAATTACTAACATCAAGGATACTTATTCAACAATACTGCCAGTTAGAACAATTTAACAAAGACTGCATAAGCAGTCTTCATAATCTTCAACTAACGCCCCCGTTCGTATTATGTGGTTAGCCAGTAATACTGGTTGACCATTTTTTATTTGGTCTTAATATAAACATAGTAGCCGGGGTAGAACGTAAGCCCCCGTGGGATTAGATCCCGTCAACTAAACAGTTCGCCCCCTACTTGTAGAAACATGTTTGTGGCTGGTTGGGACAATGATCTCGTATAACAAGCGAAGCTATGACACTACAAGAAGGATTAGGGGTATCCGGCAAATAAAGAAATTAGGAGGAGATCTAGTATGGATCCAGTCGTAGGTCTGGATGTCTCAAAAGGGGAAAGTGAAGTTCAAGGGTTTTTAGAGAAAGGAAAGCCTTATGGTAAGAGCTTTAGTATTAAACACGATATAGAAGGGTTAGAGATGTTACTTGATTTTCTGAAAGAGATTAAAGAGGTCACTGGTCAACAACCTCCGGTAGTTTTAGAATCTACAGGACACTATCATAAACCAGTTGTTCAGTATTTAGATGAGCGTTTTTATTTATTAATCATTGTTAACCCTCTTATTTCACATAAGGCGAAAGCTTCTAGTTTACGTAAAGTAAAGACAGATGCAGTTGATGCTTACCGTCTATGTGAACTTTACTATAAAGAGGATTTAGAGCCCTATAAAAAACGTGGAATAAGACTATTAAACCTTCGTAATCTTACTAGGCAGCATTCAAATATAACCGAGATGTTTGTTCAAACTAAGTTGCAATTTCAGGCGGTGCTTGATCAGGTATTTCCTGAATATAGAGGAGTCTTTGGTGACCTATATTCAATCGCATCCTTAGCTATCCTACATGAATATCCTTCCTCAGAAGATATTTTAATGGTTAGTGAAGAAAAGTTAGGCACAAGGCTTAAGGAATTATATAAGAAGGGGTCAAAAAAATGGATAGATGAAAAGGTCCAACTTCTTAAAGAAGCGGCAACTCGTAATCCATTTCAAAAGAATTTATATCAGAGCCACCTATTAAGTTTGGATATGTACATTAATATGCTTCTTCAATATAAAGAGCATCTATCAAAGTTAGAAGCAGAGATAGATACCCTCGCAAAAGATATTGAAGAATATAAAATCATCCAATCTATACCCGGAATCGGAGAGAAAATCGCCGCCACGATAATTTCCGAAATTGGTGAAATAGACCGGTTTGATAACCCTAAACAACTAGTTGCATTTGCAGGCATAGATCCTGAAGTGTTTGAATACGGAAAATTTAAAGCTACTCTAGTCCGCATTACAAAACGAGGTTCAAGTAGGTTGAGGCATGCCTTGTACATGGCAGTCCGGTCTGGGATTCGAGACTCACGTAAAAAGAAGACTACTGACGAAATAATCCCTAGAAACAAGAGATTAAGAGAGTTTTACGATAAGAAACGTAGTGAAGGTAAACTCTTTAAAGTAGCTGTAATTGCTTGTGCAAACAAACTTTTACAATGGATATTTGCCCTATTAAAGAACAAAACCACTTTCCAAGATGATGCATAGTTCCTAAACTTATCAAAGCAATGAAAAACCTTCCAAAATCATGATAGAGGAAGGTTATTTGGCATGCCTATTAGTATATCATGCTAGATTTTAAGTTTTCATTGAAAAATGTTGACAAACTATTAGCTGGTTTTGTTTAAGAACATTTCTTCACAAACTTAAATGACTTACTAAGAAAATTCAGTTCATTTGTACGCTTTTCCAATAAGTTTTTGGTCCATTACTTTTCAAAGTTGCATTTTTCGGTACCTGTTTAATTATAAGAAGAAGATTAAGTAAATCAACTGATGATGCCATTGAGTTTAGTATTATCAAGAATTTTAATGTCGTTGTTAATAGTCCAAATAAACTTAATATTAGTGGCATAATTATTGAAATAACTAAGAAAGGAGCGATTGTAATGAAAATGTATCTTGACTTTGAAATCTCTTCTTCGGTTATCACAAAACCCCCGAACAGAGTAAATCCGACATATGTTTTTTCTGATTTAATAAAATTGGGAATAAAAATCAAATGAAGTAATTCGTGAAATATTAAAAGTAAGACTAGCAAAAAAATAATACTTAAATTAATTGTTATTGTTATTGCATTAGGTGTTAGTCCAAAATCTCTCAAGGAAATACTGGAAAAGATATTTATTACCCCAATAGAGATGATTGCAGCGATAATCATTAAAGGGATAGATAACAAAATAGCATTTGTTAAATTCTTAGGTTCTTTCATTGGAATCCATCTATCGTTAATTAATTCTAAATGT
Source organism: Peribacillus alkalitolerans (assembly GCF_010882125.1). Lineage (GTDB taxonomy): Bacteria > Bacillota > Bacilli > Bacillales > DSM-1321 > Bacillus_BN > Bacillus_BN alkalitolerans. Next base: position 113,727 of record NZ_JAAGVZ010000003.1, read on the forward strand.
AAACTCGGGTTACTTTTCGGCAATTTATTTTGTATTTTCATTTATGTACCTCCTTTATTTAAATACATATTTTACCAATCATATCTTTCTTCAACTTGGATGTATACCCTTTTTCATTAATATGCACGACAATATCATATCCTTCACTCGTTGCTTCTGATTTTATAAAACAAATTAAAAATAGATATGAATAATATTAAATAAGCACTTTCTTCATAAGAAAACACATCATTTTTTAATGTTTCCTAACTTGACCACTTCTTCCACTAAACTGCCCCTTTTGCTCATAATAAAAGCTGTCTATATGACAGCTCTGATCTTCAACCAACGCCACCGTTAGCTTAAGTATAATTCTTCACAAATTTTGAAATTAAATAATTTATTAAATCATTTTCATTTCAACTTTACGTATACCTTTGCCTTTTTTGTATCACCAAGAAATTTCCAAACGCCTTTTTTAATTTGTTGAATTTTTCATTCTACAAATTCTTTCCGAAATAAAGTTGCATCACAGAAATCATCGCAAGTCAAATGATTCAAGCACAAATACTTTCACTTTGTAACGCTGCCACTAAAGTTGAAAATTTGGGAAGTACTATCGCTATCTCCTTTAATTTTCACTGAGTTGATCATGATCGGTGTATCGCCGTCAGCTTTTCGCTTCAACCATTCCGGAAACTTCGTAGCCTCCTACTTATGAAATTGCATTACGCATCCCCTCATAGGAATGGCTCAATTAGTAGGGTAACCAAGAAGACAAAATAAAAAGATTTCACTTCTCGCGCCTTTCCGGTCATATGGTTGGCAATTTTTTCATGTTTTGGGCTACGATTTATTGCAGACGTTGAATAAACCAATAAAATGCTAAAACAAAAATAAGGCAAGATGTTGAGATCATCATTTTACGATACCATGGGAACTTTCGCAGCCATAGCAAGATGGGAAGTAATAAGCTTAGAACCATGAGCTGGCCTGCTTCTACACCTAAATTAAACGTCAGGAGTGAGCCAATCAGATTGCTCTTTGGAAGTCCTGTCTCAGCCAAAGCCCCGGCGAAACCCATGCCGTGAATCAGGCCAAATAAGGTCGTCAAAAGCCACCGCCATTTCGCCTTTTGAACAAATATATTTTCCACTGCCACATAGCAGATCGTCAGGGGAATCAAGGCTTCGACCCAATGCGAACTGACCTGAATACGGTCGGTGGCCACCAAGAACAGTGTAATGCTGTGCGCGATTGTAAAAGCAGTAACAATTTTCAACGCATCCTTGAAGCGAGATGCAATTAATACTAAGGATAACAAAAACAGCAAATGATCGTACCCAATCAAAATGTGTTCGATTCCGAGTACAAAGTATTTCCACAGGACGGAGCCAATCTCGGACTGAGCTCTATGGCCGCAATCGTTGCAGCTTCCGGTAGTTTCCGCTGCGGGAAAGGTGATCTGAATATCTTTTCTATTAATATCAAGAATATCCTCATAGAAAAATTCCCCTGAATGGACCAAGAGTACACTCGTATGAGCAGGCGCATCTTCAAACACCAGATTGTAATGAATATTTAATTGTTCGATCGCTTCATCGGCGGTTAACCTTATTTGAAACACTACGCCTCTTGTGGAATCCTTTGTTGTCACGTCCATCGAAAGCAATTCCATCGTTAAGGGTTTCGAATCCACATCTATTCGAAGATCTTTCTGTAAAAACGATTCGATTCCGTCCTTTTGCGAGGGCAGTTCCTCGTTTTCCAGATTATCATTCTTGTTGGTATCAAATTGCACAAGCAAGTCTCGTTGATCAAGAAAAAGTTCATAGTCAATCTGGTTCCCTTTAACGTATAGCTTCGAGTAACCCATACTTGAGGAATGCGCAAATGAAGTTGTGGCAGTCCCCAAAATTAATGCGATGATGAACAAGGAGAGGAAAGTTCTTAAATTCATTGCTTCTGGACCTCTTTTCATAAAATGGACCAAGTAGAGAAGGAATTGCTATGCAAGCCTGTAACAGGAATGTCACAGGCTTGCGTAACAATTATAGTTCCTAATGTGGTAAATCCTGAATTCATCAATAATTATAGGGGGAGAAATGGATCTCCCCCTTTTCATTACCGACCAAGGGCTGCTGCCGTCTTTGCTGGTCCGTTGGCCAATCCCTGGATGGATACGGGCACTGTTAGGCTCTTTAAAGTCACGGTTGAACGACTTGGAATGTCTTACGATCCACTACCGTATAACCGTCATTGAGCAAAAAGAGTGCATCATAAGTGCCAGGGGCCAGTCCATTGTTTAAACTAACTCTTCCAGATCCAGACTTTAAATAACTCCATCGCAAAGATGCACCGGCACCTGGAGGAACAGCTCCGGTTCTGTAGATGCCGACCCAATCTTTCCCGTTTAACGCTGCCCCAGTATAGGATAGGGTAATAGCTTCCCCTTGGATGTACTGGGATTTGTCTAGTGTTATTTGGCCTGCAGCCACTCCAACTGCTTGAACAGTTACGTTAATACTTGTTGTCAATGGAACGCTGTTCGGGTTTTCAACTCCGGAAGGCAGGGTTACGGTCCCTGGCACCGAGAAGGTCTGCACTGTCTTGATAGCCGGATCGTAGTTAACGCCGCTTAAATCCCAAGTCACACTTGCGTCCACATTTCCTCCATCGGTTGCAAGAATTACTTCTGTGGGCAATCCAAGAGCTTCCGCTGTCTTGGCCGTTCCGTTGTTCGCAGATGCCGATGCAGGCGCAGTGATGCTGTTTAAGTTAACACCCTCCGTTATAATGTCAATGTCCTGGGAGGAACGGTTATACATGGAATCCGCGGCGAATACCCTGAGTAAATATGGCGTTTTCGGCAATAAACCTGTAATCTTATATTGCCTGTATTCATCGAATGGTTTGTCTAACGGCAGCGAAAGGCTGTTAAACGATTTGTCCACATCCCCGGTGAGCTTGTTGATAAGCTCAACATTGTATTCCAACACACGTACATTATCTTCTGCTTGCTTCATCGTAAAATTAACTTCGTTGCTCTTGATGGAATCGACCGTAATACCCTCATCAAACTGCGGAGGTATAAGTTCTCTTATATCGTTCCTGCTGTATGTAAAGGCATTTTTGCCTTCGCCAGCGTTTACTACACGAGGTATGCCTACAAATTCATTCGTACTTAAATTATACTGTTTGATGATAATTTTCGGACCGTAAACCTCTAAGAAATTCACGATGCGAGGTGTGGTTTTATACTTGATATATGCGCCTTCTATGTATCCGCCGTACGGACCGTCATCAATATAACTAGAATATGACGACGCACCGGAATCGAGAAACGTAGCTGAACCTTGATGGAGAGAACGTTCGTCTGTCGGGTCGTATTGCGTATGGCCTGACATATAAAACACCTGCGACAAATTATTGTCGGCAATATATTTACCTACAGCATTACTTCCCGAGCTGCTCCATCTCGATCCCCACACGGTTCCGCTTACAGGGAAGTGAGACATTACAAATATGGGTTTTGTTGAATCATAATCCTCTTCTTCTGTTATTGTTTTGAGGTAATTTTGGGTTTTTCCCACCGTATTTTGGTTATTGTAATTTGCGTCAAAACCGACAATATTGTATCCTTTTACCTTGACCCGATAAGCACTGTTAAAGAAATTGTTATCGTACGATTGCGTTGCTTCGTTCCACGCGCCGGCCGAACCGATAGGTATTAGGTTTTCGGCGCCGCCCATATCATGGTTGCCTCTTACCATTAATAACTCCGTCTTGTCAAATAAACCCTCACTTTGAAGTTTATTGTATACGTTTGTAAGCTCACCCATCCACACATATTCACTGGCTTTGTTACCGCCGGTAACGTCGCCGGGAATCAACATGACATCGGACTGCGGGAACACGCTCATGGCTTTTCTCATATCGTCTTCCACACGCGCGATTGCAGCGGGATTACTGCTGATTTCCGTGTCACTGTTTATAGTTACATTTAAACCGGAGGGAGTTAATGTTTTATTGCTTTTTTGATAGATGAATATGGCATTGTTTAGTTCACGTTCGTAATAATTGATGGTTTCCTGTGTATAGAATTTTACTTTTTGCGTTCTTGCAACCGTTTTTGCATATTTCAAAGCCTTTTTCAAATAATCAAAATCGGTTTTGCTGAAGCCTTCGCCGCGACCGTCTTCTACGATTGCACTTGCTTCTGATATGGTGTCGTTAAGTGCGTTCATATCTACTTCATGTCCAGCGTAACTATTATAATTCTCTTGAACTACATCAGTGCTTAATACGCCTTTCCAAATCATCAGATCAGCGATATCGAATGAATTGCCGCCGTGGTTGCCCAATCCGTCGCTACCTATATTTAAAGGATTCGACGTATCTAAAGATCCGTGCCTCAGCGAAGTTTCAGCCATTTTGTAAGCATCAATATAAAGCGACGCGAGCATCTTATCTCTGTCTACAACAAATGTCACGTAACGCCAATCGGAAGCATCAAACGTGTTGCGCCCAAAGGAAATGTTCTTTACTTTTGCAGTCGGGAATCCAAAATTCATGTTGATTGAATTGGCTGATGTGTAAATCGCCCAGCCTGCGTTAGAGCCGTTACTAAAATCCTTGTTCGATAATATGACATTATTATTTTTAGTGTCGCCCTTATACCAGAAGGATACGGTATAACTCTCTTCTCCAAATTTCAAGCTCTGCGGCGTACTGACATATTTGCCATTTCCGCTTTCTAAGTGCAGAGCTTTGGTTCCGGGTAATACACCGTCTACAAAACTATAATTCCCTTTTGCTATCAAATCTTGTTGATTTGCAGCGTCCTTCAAATTATTATCAAATTTAATCGATGCAATAAGGGGGTTGGCATCTTTGCTGGCATTATCTTTTTCTGCGTATGTGGTGACCGATACCATACCGAATAACATCATTATTACAAGGGAAATGGATATAATTCTTTTCACTACAGAAAACCTCCAGGAATTCTAATTTTCTACGATTACCGCGACTGTATCTTCCACACCGTTCAATACATTTTTAGATTAGGAAATGGTTAACGTCGGATCTTGTTGTCCCTCCCTAGTCGTTAAGCTAAATTCGCAAGCATTGATCCTATACAACTCTTGCTACAAGATTTCCACCCAATTTATCATATCAACTCACTGATACATTCTATTGGCCGGACATTATTCTAAAACCGCCCCCTCCAGAATCAAATTTGCATATCTGCTAAATTGTAAGGGACAAATATTAATAGAGTGTAGATCTAACGTAAATTTTTGCAATATTGATCATTGGTTTAACTATTGGTTTAACTATATAGTTCAAAAGTTATATCCTGTGTAGACAGGATTTAACGAATATTCAAAATAAGCGGACTCACCCTGTCAGGTCTGAATATCATCCTGATCTAAAATTGCTTAAAACACATTTAATAGATTCTGGTGCAAAAAATACTCGATAGAAACATAGAGTGTCAATTTCCTTAAATTGCTAGCTTATGAAGCTAATTCAAACAATTTATGAATGAATTCTTCTATTCTTTTAAGATTTTGGACAGACTTCTACCTTTGGAGAGTCTGTCCTTTTCTGATCATGTGCATAGCCTCTATCCCCGCAATAATTCGTTTAGCAGTTCGCAAGGACTTTAATCCAAGCATCGGGCGAATTCGTTTTTTAATGATGTGATGATCCTGCTCTTGCCTTAGTTGGATGCCTTCAGGCATCTGCTTTTCTTCTTTTAACTCTTGGATAGCGATGGGATAAGCTGGGTTCTTATCTACGGTTATCACACGAGGCTTAGAAACGTGCGAAAAAGCCAAGGCTTTCTTAAAAAAGCGCTTGGCTGCTTGTTTATTTCTTGCTTTACTTAGATAAAAATCGATGGTATTCCCTTCTGAATCAACGGCACGATATAGGTACATCCATTGACCTTTGACTTTTACATAGGTTTCATCGACTCTCTAGGACTCATTGGTGATCTTAAGATAACGTCGTACTCGTATTGATGAACCCAACGCATATTGGTTGTATGAGCCATAGATAGTCTACGTTCTTCCATCATTTCGACTAAATCACGAAAACTGAGGTTGTACGTAGGTACCATCTAACGGTTAATAAACTAATATCAGGTTGATAATGTTTCCACTTGAATAGATTTTGCTTTTCCATACTGATCATCACGTCCTTTTTTAGAGTACTAGTATCAGTAAGTCCAAGTTTGGGAGATTACTTGCAGATATTTTCAAGTTTTTGCACCTCTCGTATTATTCAAATCATAGCCTCATTGCAGTCTTAGAATCAACCAATAAAATGCCAGCACAAAAATAAGACAAGACGCTGAGATCATCATTTTACGATACCATGGGAACTTTCGCAGCCATAGCAAGAAAGGAAGTAATAGGCTTAGGATCATGAGCTGGCCCGCTTCCACACCTAAATTAAACGTCAGGAGTGAGCCAATCAGATTGCTCTTTGGAAGTCCTGTTTCAGCCAAAGCCCCGGCGAAACCCATACCGTGAATCAGGCCAAATAAGGTCGTCAATTGCCACCGCCATTTCGCTTTTTGAACAAATATATTTTCCACTGCCACATAACAGATCGTCAGGGGGATCAAGGCTTCGACCCAATGCGAACTGACCTGAATACGGTCGGTGGCCACCAAGAACAGTGTAATGCTGTGGGCGATTGTAAAAGCAGTAACAATTTTCAACGCATCCTTGAAGCGAGATGCAATTAATACTAAGGATAACAAAAACAGCAAATGATCGTACCCGATCAAAATGTGTTCGATTCCAAGTACAAAGTATTTCCATAGCACGGATTCACTTTCAGGCTGAACAATATTTTCAGGCTGAGCAATGGTGATCTGAACATCTCTTTTTTTGGTATCAAGAATATTCTGATAGAAAAATTCCCCTGAATGGACCAACAGTACATTCGTATGCCGAGGCGCATCTTCAAACATCAGATCGTAATGAAGATTAAATTGTTCGATCGCTTCTTCGGCGGTTAACCTTAGTTTAAACATTACGCCGATCGTGGAAGCCTTTTCTGCCAACTCCATCGAAAGCATTTCCATCGTTAAGGGCTTCGAATCCACATCTATACGAAGATCTTTCTGTAATACCGATTCGATTCTTTCTATCTGCGAGGACAATTCCTCGTTCTCCAGCTGTTTATCCTTGTTGGTATCAAATTGTTCCAGCATGTCTATTTGATCAAGAAAAAGTTCATATTCAATCGTTTTCCCTTTAATGTTTAACACCGAGTAACCCCTACTTTTGTCAGTATGGGCAAATGAAGTGCTGGCATTCGCACAAAATATTAAGGTGACTATGAATAAGGACAGGAATGCACGTAGTTTCAAAGCGAGACCTCTTTTCATTAAAGTTTAAATCTAATCCCTTGGAGCGAATCGTAATTGTGTCAATAAATATTGAGGTCTAAATATAGAGCGTCCCGCAGCAAATATTTTGCCGCGGGACCTCTTTTCATCAAAGTTTAAAACTAATCCCTTAAGCGAATCGTAATTGTGTCAATGAATATTAAGCGTCTAAATATTGAGCGTTCCGCAGCAAGTATTTGCCGCGGGAACTCTTTTCCTCAAAGTTTAATTCTACTTATCCACCGGCGCTAAAATTTTCATTTCCGACAAACCGACATTTGCCCCGCTTCCACCGGATACCTGGAATTTGACCCATGTCACTGTCTTGTCAGGGAAAGTAACAGAATAAGCGCTCCCGTCATTCGGGATTCCTGAAACCGTCAAAGTGCTTCCGTCGCTGAAGGTAAGCGTTCCGCCGGGCGCCCAGTCCGTTGTGTTGGGCCGATCATGAAAGATAATCTTGTTGAACGTTTGATTCGTCGTCCAATTCACCTGGATCCATGGATTCTTTTCTCCCTTGGAGGCCCATTCGCCATTAACCGCTTGCCCTATGCCATCAAACACTTTGTCGGGAGTAAAACTGGCATTGTAAATCGATGAAGCGGTAACTGCGGCGGTCCCCACTGGAATCCTATTAACAGTTACTCTAATACTCGTTGTCAATGGAACGCTGTTCGGGTTTGTGACTCCAATAGGCAGAGTTACTTTTCCTGTTACCGTGAAGGTCTGCGCCGTCGTGGCAGTTGGATCGTAGCTTGCACTATTTACATCCCAATTCACATTGGCATTCACATTTCCCCCATCGGTTACAAGGGCTACTTTTTCGGGCAATCCAAGAGCTGCCGCTGTCTTCGCCGATCCGATTGCCACGTCTGTTATGTCAGCAGGCGCAGTGATGCTGCTCAATTTTTTTTCTTGAACCTCTGTCAATTCAAACCAGTTCAATCTCCAAAAACCTGTATTTGCATTCAGCCTTATTTTATGTGAGCCTTCACTCAGTTTGATCGTATCGGAAGAAAAAGTGTCATAATTCCAACTCCCGGTTGAAAATGGGGTTCTCGTTTGAGGTACTCCATCTACCTGGAATTCAACCTCTGCAGGACGCCATGTTGCCACCCTGTAATTTACTTGATAGAGTCCCGATTTTGCCACATCTACGTTATATTCCATCCATGCGCCTTTTTCTAAATTCATCACTATCCATGCGCGTCCGCCATCATTATTCGGAAAATTTCTAAATACAGAATCCGGTTTTCTCGAATTGTAGTTTACACCTACTATCCTTCCTGGCACCGAAGCTGAACCAGGCATTACATCTAAAATATTTACATTAAAGCTGGCTGTCTTTCCACCTACAGTCACAGTAATTGGCGCTCCTTCTTTAAGAGTGACACTATCAAAGCCGGTAATATGATCATCCGTTACGTTCTCCACTTTTGTTGTTCCATCGCTGTAAGTGCCTGTCACAACCAGCCCGTCTATATTCACCCCATCTCCCTGAAGGTAATTCAACTTTGTTGGCAGTTTAGTTATTTCGATGCTTTTCAACGTAACGTCAGAAGTCTCATTGGCAATCGCCTTTATCTGATCTGTAGACAAAGCTTGATAGTAAATTCTTGCAGCATCAATACGTCCATTGAAGCTTTGTTGGCCTCTACTGTCTGCACCGATATACGTTCCCGTTGTTGGCTTAGAAGGATCTGTTGTATTATTGGTTACCGGTGTGCTCTTGCCATTGATATAAAGCTCCCAGGTGCCGCTTCTTCTTGCCGCCGTGATATTGGTCCATTGGCCCGCCGTCAAAGCAGTCTGCGATCCCAGGATCGTCTGACCGTTAATCGCGATTGATACCTTGTCACCCTGGTTATGATCCAGCATGATTGAATATCCATTGGTAAGGCCATCTCCGTTGGACAATATTTGTTGAGATCCTGAGGTTGCACCATTCCACTTCACCCAGGTTGTTAGGGTTACATTGTTCTGTTTGTTGGATGCAAGATCTGCACTTGCATAATTACCGTCAGCACCGTTCAGGCTGAGCGAAGCTGAACCTTCCATTTTATCCGTCTTATCATAGGCAGCACTTCCATGCAAGGTTGCATTAATCCCATTCTTGATACTGTCGTTGCCATTGTCGTTAAATCCCCACATATGTTTTGGGTTGTTAACATCCATAATTTGGAATTTATCTATATTCACGCCCGCTGCGTTGCCATCGCTTTGTATGACGATCTTGTTATTTGGACCCGGATTCAGTTCAACAGGTACCGCCAATTCGTTATACGAGCTCATGCTTCCGGTAGTCGGAATGCTGAGCGTCTGTACTTTGGCTCCATTTACATATAATCCTTTGGTAGCATTGGCAGCATCGGTAGCATACCTTATTTTCAATATTTTATTGCCGCCAGAAGCTCCTCCGTCAACCTTGAGCGTCTCGATATATGCGGTTCCATGGTTCATATTCACATACTTGCCGCCGGACGGATTTATGTCGTCGCCAGAGGTAGCATATGCGAACACACTATCCTCGGCTTCATACATGCCGGTTGTATTCGGGTGCAGACTCATAGTACCTTCCCATATGGTTTTTTTTGTACTTATATCCCTTCCCTTTATATGCACCTTGTCTTTATATACATCAAACATCATAGCTTGATTATTTAAAACGGCACCGTCTCTTAATGCAGTGAATTTATCCTCGTACATGTTGCCTTGTATCTTAGTATCGTCGTGAAGATGTCCTGTTGTTAAAATAACCTGTGGATATTTTTTAAGGATTTTTCGGAACTCCTGATCCTGTGTAGTTTTTTGATAATAACCATTCGAAGAATATGACTTGGATACGGTCTGGTGAATAGGCTCATGCATGAACACAAAAATCGGCTTGTCCGGTTCAGCATTTGCAGCAAGCGTGCTTTCCAACCAGGCTAACTGTTCGTCGGACATATACGCGGCATAGGACGGTTTCGTATCATACCCTAAAAATATAAAGTCATAGTCTTGTATTTCCCGGTGGTAATACACCTTCTTTTCTGGTATTCCTGCCTTTTCTATAAATCTGTTCTTCGCTACATTATAATCCGACTGCCAATCATATTCATGATTTCCCATTGCATAATACACCGGCGGATGATCTTTTACAGAATCGATAGCATTTCTTATGGCGTCATATTCACCGCTATCCCCGACATTGGTTATATCCCCGGCTAAAACGATTGCACTTGCATTATTATTTTTAGCCTCCGTTACAGCTTTAGCCGTTTTACCCGTATCGCTATGCGTGTCCGACATGGACATGAAGCTGAAGATAGGATCTTCCGTAGTGTTTTCAGTCACTGCTGTATAGCTTTCTGCCGAAGTACTGCCTACTACACCCGTCAGAGCTACATTCACCAGCATGAGTGATAGAAATGGCTTTTTTAACCTTTTAAGAAATAGCATAATTAAACCTCCTGTAATTCTTTGTAATACTCAATATGAAATGGCCTTTTGTAGTCTTGCTTAGGCCGTTAAGAGGTCCCTTAGAGGGGTTCAAAATCAGGATTATATATACTTGATCGCTTAGCGTGAAAAATTTGCGTTTTGACAACTAGACCCCGTTCACGTCGAATCTTGTTGTTCCTTTTTTTTGCATGTAGAGTATCATTTGTTGCCTTTTCCATTCCACTCTTTTCATTTTTCTCCTCTCCCTTTTGCCTTTTAATAATTTTGAATAAAAATACGAGGCAATGAACATTGATTTTAAGTAATGAGGGCGTGTCCCTTGCCAGAAAGAAGCGTATCATGGTTCGAAACGTTTAATATATTCCATAAATCTTCATACCGTATTAAGTAAAACTTAAAATGACTTGTAGATACTACTAGCAAAGCAATTTATTCTTTTTGCCCCAGAACCCATTTATGAAACTTTTACATTAGATTTACTCTCTATTAAAATTTGCCACTTACAATTTAGTAAAAAAGCAAGTTTGATTCTGAAGGGTGTGAATTTAAAATAAATTTCTGCAGTTTGTAATAAAGTTCACCGTATATCAACCCGATCGGTGGAACCGGGCTAAAAATAAATGGAATTCTCATTTATACAACCGTACCGATTCGGACAAAAGTGAGGGGGGAACTTTTAGATACAGGAGAAATTTAATTGCAATCTAAATTCACCCAGTACATAAAAGGGCTCGATTAGATTATGGTCAGATTTTCGAATCTTCTTTTTTAAAAATTAAAATCAAGTGTAGAATTTATAAAAATATAATGATGTAATTTGATTAAGTTGAGGTGGAATGATGAATTTTGAACAAATGGAGTATATTGTAAATGTTGCAAACGAGAGGTCAATTTCAAAAGCAGCAGAAAAATTATTTATTTCAACTTCAGGGATGAGTCAATCTATTACCCAGTTAGAAAATGAGCTTGGAATAAAAATCTTTAACCGATCAAAACAAGGAGTTACTCCTACTTTTGAAGGTAAAATCGTAATTTCTAAAGCAATGAGTTTACTAAACACCATTAAAGAACTAAATAAAGAAATTTTCGAGTTAAAAAATAGCAATCAAACTCATTTAAAAATCTTAACTGCTCCTGCCTTTACTTTTATACTTCAAGAAACAATGGTAAAGTTTAATTCAGAAAATAACGATATTACATTTGAATTAATAGAGCAAAACCCTACAGAAATTATTAAGAATTTCAACAAGGGAAATTTTGACTTTGCTTTAATTCCTGCTTCTTTAGAAGAGTTAAAAAAAGAAAAAAATATTCTTTTTGAACATATTTATACAGGGCATATTTGTATAGCGGTTGGTAAAAATTCACCTTTTTATCATCTTGATTATGTAACACTTTGTGCATTAAAAGATTCAAAATTAGTGATGTATAATTCATCTGACTATAAAAAGGTATTAAAATTAACAAAACCGAATTTAAATCAAGTGTTAGTTAGATCGAATAGCAACAGCCTCCTTTATAAGTTGGTAGCAGAAAGTCAAGCCATCTTGTATTTGCATGATTTTTCTATTAAAAAAAGTTCAATGGTTATGAATGGGGATATAAAAATTATTCCATTAAAGGAAGAAAAACATTTTCCAGTAGATTTCTGGCTTATTTATTTAGAAACGAAAAATTTAACGAAAGTATATAAGGAATTTATGGATGCCTTTTTAGATAATTTTAAAAAATGCATTTAATTTATAGAGAGCTAAAGAACCCGTTTAACAGGTCTGAAGAGGTAAAGTCTCTAAAACAATATTTCCGATTCTATTATAACCACCGTTTCTAGAGCAAAATTAAACAGCCTGAGCCCTTGCAAATATAGAACTCAGTCTCTTACATTTGCACGGACGCGTTCCCCTATCGTAGTTCACTCCCATCAAGCTATTCGGGATCCGAGTTAAAGATATGCACGTCAAAATTCGGTTCGATTGACAATCGAGGAAGTTCTTTGCAGCCATTCATAATACATTCGTTTTAATTCCATTTAAAAAGGTGCCCTTGACATAAAATTCTTTTGAACAACTGAAAAAAAAGCCCTTCTCTTTAGCAGGGCCCTTTTCCACCATAAGCCTGAATCAAAATTCCATTATAAACAGTAATCTTTTTAGTTACCGCAACCATTTATTCCAATAGGATATTACCTAATCTCGATAAGCTCCACCGATAACTTTCTGGGATTTCTCATCTACGAGTTTATAAAGAAGAAAATCAATACCAACGTTTAACAGAGCCATTAATTTCTAACCCTCGTATGTTTCAAATAACTTTTTCTAATACTCTTGATTTCCTTCTGCGATATACTGCTCAACTTCTATTATTCGCGTTGCTAATTCAGCTTTCTATAGACGCATATACTGTCTGTTAACATTCTCATCAATCAATAACTTACACTTAAAGAACCGGCCTCTCCATAGTGCCTTATTATTTAAAATGGCTTAATCCATTATCCACTTTTATACTTCAATGTCGAAAAAGGTTTTATGAAATAATGAATTACATACCTTTCTGAAAGATGTTCAAAATAGCCTAGAGGGACCAGTAATTCTCAATTAATGTAGCCTCTAAAATTTTTATTGACAAATTTATTTATTTAGTGATATTATAATTTGTTTTGATATATTTCTACTTTTGTGGTACTCTTAATGAGGTAACCACTTAGGGAGGTCGATTATTTGTTTCAAATTGGCGATAGTATTGTTTATCCAATGCATGGTGCAGGTGTAATCGAAGGCATTGAGGAAAAGGAAGTTCTCGGAGAAACAAAACAGTATTACGTAATAAGAATGCCAATCAATAATATGCAAGTAATGATTCCTATGGGGAACATTGAAAAATTACGTATTCGTAGTATTTCTGATACGACCACACTTGAAAATGTCATGGAAGTTTTCTATAACGGAGAAACGGATCATTCACTTTCTTGGAAGCAGAGATATACTGCAAACATGGAAAAAATGAAAACCGGGAACATCCTAGATGGTGCGGAAGTTGTACGTGACTTATCTCGTCTTAATAAAGCGAAGGCATTGAACTCAAGCGAAAAACAAATGCTTGAAAACGCTCGGAAATTCTTCATCAGTGAATTAGGATTAGTCAAAGGAATCTCACAAAGTGAAGCAACTGATTTACTAGTACTTGAACCAGACACTATTCTATAAACAGAATTCATCATAGAAGCAATAAGCTGCTAAAACCCCTCCATCTGCCTTCTAATTGAGGCAGATGGAGGGGTTTTTTAGTTTTTCTTCAAAATTGAGCCAGAAAACACGAATGAAAGAATCCTCTTTAATGACCATTTTTAGGATATTATCAAACTGGGCTTATATTTTATCAAAATGCCCCGATTTATTATCATATTTTGAATTATATTATCAAAATCTTCCTATATATATCAAATATTCTTGGACCTTTATTTTTACTCCCTTTTCATTATGTATTGTTATAATTAATATAGTAAATTCTGGAATAGATTAAGGAGCTAATCTCATGCAAACCGAACTATTAAAAATTTTTGACGAACAACACCGTGAAATTGGCGTTGCATCACGCACAGATGTACATAAACTAGGATACTGGCACGAGACGTTTCATTTTTGGTTGATAGAAAAAGAAACGGATTCCTACAATATATATTTTCAAATTCGAAGTGATGAAAAGAAGGATTATCCCAGTTTACTAGATATTACAGCTGCAGGACATCTATTAGCACACGAAACAATCGAGGATGGAATACGGGAAGTGGAAGAAGAAATAGGAATTAAAGTGACTCCTGAAGAATTAATTTCACTCGGAGTGATCAAGAATCCGATTATTACTGATAGCTTAATAGATAATGAATTTAGCCATGTTTTTTTATATGAAAGTTCAGTCTCCCCTACTTTTAAACTTCAACAAGAAGAAGTTTCTGGTATTGCCAAAGCAGATTTCTATGATTATTATGACCTTTGCTTAGGACAAAAAACAGAAATCCAAATAGATGGATTTCTGCAGGAAATTCCATTTTCAAAAATGGTCACCATCAAAGATTTCGTACCACATAAACCTTCCTATTTGGAAATTGTCGCGGAATCGATTAAGGCTCATATAAAATGACGAATGAACCACTAGAGATTCTAGTGGTTCATTTACGCCTAGACTTCAATTTCTGGTACGTGCATAAAAGGAAATAATCCTAATAAGATATCGTAATGACTGCAAATAAGTGACATTCACCTAACAGGAATATTGTTCTTCCTGGTGACTGTCACCAAGCTTTAGTTTAAATATATACACTGACATTTGTGTGTGAAGATGAATACAATGAGATTATATTGCACATAGGCGAATAAAAAGGGTGATGACATCATGTATTCTGTAATTGAAATGCGCGCTTTTGAGCTTTTTTCTCCCCCTCATATCGTTACATTACTTCTATTTTTCATCACATGTGTTGTGTTAGTGTATTATCGACAACAAATTGCGGCTTATAAAACATTTATAAAATGGACACTTTTTAGTATTTTACTAGGATGTGTCATTTCCTTACAATTTTGGCTTGTCCTATCTGGAGAATGGAACGTCGGTCATCTACCTTTACAGCTTTGTTCATTTAGTACCTATTTATCATTGTATTTATTTTTGAAAAATAATAACAAAGTATTCAACTTCTTATTTTTCATTGGCTTTCTTCCTCCTATTCTTAGCATGATTACACCTGATATGTCCCACCAATTTCCCCATTTTCGCTTCATAAGATATTTCCTTCAGCATTCAGCTATTACGTTGTCCGTTTTGTATTTTATTCTATTTGAAGGCTATCGAGTTCCAAAGAGTGCCATTTTATCTAGTTATGTAATTTTGAACATTATTGCCGTACCAATCTTTATATTAAATTTACTGCTTGGAACGAACTTTTTTTTCTTAATGAGTCCATCGTTGGAAAGCAAAACTTTATTAACATTTTTCGGAAGTGGAATGATGTATTATATCTTTATTGAAATCGCTGCAATATTACTACTATTTTTATCTTATATTCCAATGGGTTGGTTACAAAAAATAGAAAAGAAAACTATGAGATCAGGCGAGGAAATTGGAGAAATAAGGAACTAAAAATAACGAAAGAACCACAAGAATGGATTTCCTGTGGTTCTTTCTCTGTTTTATTTGGCTTTTCTTTCGATAGCGGCACTCCAGAATGTTAATAATACCGCACCAAATACCATGATACCGCCAATCCATGGAGTATGAATCAGTCCAATTGTGTCAACCACCACGCCACCAACAAAAGCTCCTATGGCGATTCCTAAATTAAAAGCTGCAATATTTAGAGCCGAAGCAACATTTACAGCACCTGGTACATAGCGTTCCGCAAGCTTCACGACCAATACTTGCAGTCCTGGTACGTTCATGAATGCAAATAACCCCAATAAGAAAATGGTAATTGTCCCAACAATTTTATAAGGTGATGTAAAGGTTAGAATCAGTAAAATGATAGTTTGGACTATGAACATCCAAGAAAGGGATTGTAATGGATTTTTATCAGCCGCCTTCCCACCTATTGTGTTTCCTATCGCGACTGCAACTCCATACACTAACAAAATAATGCTCACTACTTTAGGTGTAAAACCAGTAATATCTTGAAGAATCGGAGTCAAATATGTGAAGGCCACGAATGTTCCACCATAACCAAGAGCCGTAATGGCAAATGCCAATAATAAAGGGCCGTTTTTTAGTATTTTCAACTGATCACTGAATTTTGATAGAGGAGCATCCTTAATATTTTTAGGAATTAAAATGGCGCTTGCTATGATTCCGATGACACCTAGTAATGCTACCCCACCAAAGGTTGCTCTCCAACCGAACGTTTGTCCAATGAATGTACCGAGTGGTACACCTGTAACCGTCGCAACCGTTAACCCTGTAAACATGAATGCGATCGCGCTTGCCCGTTTATCTTCAGGAACTAAGTCTGCTGCAATCGTTGATCCAATGGAGAAAAATACACCATGTGAAAAAGCCGTGATAATTCGGGCTACCAATAATAACCCAAAGCTTGTAGACATTGCCGCAACTGAATTACCGATTATAAAAATGACCATTAGTAACATCAACAATGTTTTCCTACTCATTTTATTCGTAAGTGCAGTTAAGATAGGTGCTCCAAAAGCCACCCCCATCGCATAGCCTGATATTAATAATCCTGCCAATGTAATGGATATATTGAGATCGTCGGAAATGGTTGATAATAAGCCTACTGGCACAAATTCGGTCGTACCAATACCAAAAGCACTTATGGCTAATGCTAAAAGGGCAAATGT
Organism: Peribacillus alkalitolerans; assembly: GCF_010882125.1. GTDB lineage: Bacteria > Bacillota > Bacilli > Bacillales > DSM-1321 > Bacillus_BN > Bacillus_BN alkalitolerans. The sequence continues at coordinate 130,899 of NZ_JAAGVZ010000003.1, forward strand.
CCCTCCGTTATTTTCTTTTGCTAGTATATGTGAACTCACTGAAATTCCTCCTATATTACGTTGATTTGTAAATGCTGATAGATGAAGGCGCCTTTCATCAGGTTATCTGTTTGCAATTATGAATCCTATACTTCAATTGTGGAAGTACGCACTTTAAAGTGCCGCAGATACTTTTGAGGTATATAGGTACATTAAAGTACCCTATACTATCTACATAAACCTAGAGGTATAATACACCTAATCATTCTTATCGCACCTGCTGTTTGAAGCAGATGTACCCTAGGTAGAAGTACGCACTTTCAAGTTCTATAGGCTTGAAACGAATTGGAGGATATTACTATATGAAAAAGTACAATATACCTGTAGAAGCTGCATTAGATGTGATTGGTGGCAAATGGAAAGTGGTCATCCTTTGTCATTTGATCAAAGGAACAAAGCGGACGAATGAATTAAAAAAGCTGATGCCTGGAATCACTCAAAAAATGTTGACCCAGCAATTGCGTGAATTAGAGGAAGATGGGGTAATCCTTCGAGAGGTCTACAACCAAGTGCCTCCTAAGGTCGAATATTCCCTGACTGACTATGGGTGGTCATTAAAAACGATCTTAGACTCCCTTTGTACATGGGGTGAGCAACATATTGAGAAAGTTTATCCCAATAAAGATGAAGTGCTGTGTCTACCAGATTTAGGAGAATAATAAAAAGCCATGAGGTGAATGCATGGCTTTTTGTATTGCTTGATTTCTTTTCTTCAAATGGTACGCTAATTAACTAATACACTTAAGGGAGTACAATAATGGGCAATATAGATCTTTGTGAACTAGTCATACTTGAAACCAGTGATATACACGGCAATATATTCCCTGTTAACTATGGAAATAACATGGAGACAAATTCAGGTCTTGGAAAGATCGCTTCAATTATAAAAAAAGAGAGAGAACAGTATCCCCTTTCCTTACTTATTGACAATGGTGATGTCATTCAGGGCACCCCTCTTACATACCACTACGCAAGGTTTATGAATCATGCTGAAAATCCAATCATTTCAATTTTGAATTATTTACAATATGATGCAGCAGTCATCGGGAATCATGAATTTAATTATGGATTAGATCTTTTGCAACATTCAATTCGCCAATCATCTTTCCCTTGGATGTCTGCAAATATTTTGGATGAACATACAAAGGAATCCTTATTCGGGAAGCCTTACTTTATTAAGGAATTTGACAATGGTCTTCGTGTGGCTGTATTAGGCGTGACTACTCACTACATCCCAAATTGGGAGAATCCTAGCAATATCACTGGAATCCAATTTGATGATGCACTGGAAACCACGAAAAAGTGGGTGAAGCATCTTCAAGCAAAGGAGAGGTACGATTTATTAGTCGTTTCCTACCATGGTGGTTTCGAACGAGACATTGAAACTGGAGAGCCTACTGAATCATTGACTAGCGAAAATCAAGGGTATCAAATAGCTGTTGAAATAGAAGGAATTGATGTTTTACTTACGGGGCACCAGCATCGTGCCATAGCAACAGAATTGAATGGAGTGACGATTGTACAACCTAGTTTTAATGGTCATTCACTTGGTAAGGTCCACGTTAATTTTGAGCAACAGGATGGAAAATGGGTATTATCTAGTAAAAAAACTCAGTTAATTGAAGTGGATGAAACCGTTCAAGTGGATAAGAATGTGTTGGTACTGGCACAAGAGCTTGAAGACAAAACGCAAGAATGACTTGATCAGCCAATGGGAAAATTGCAGGGTAATATGTTGATCACAAATGCGATGGAGCTTAGATTAAAAGATCATCCAATGATTGAATTCATCAATAAAGTTCAAATAGACGCAGGTGGGGTCAGCATCTCAAATACTGCGCTGTTCAATAATGAATTTGCTGGTTTTCCAGAAAATATCACGATGAGGGATATCGTGTCTAACTATATATATCCCAACACTTTAAAAGTAATTAGACTTTCAGGTCAGGATATTAAAGATGCACTAGAGAAATGTGCGACCTACTTTAAATTGGACGAAAACAACAATATCACGGTAAATCCAGAGTTTGTGGTGCCGAAACCTCAGCATTACAATTATGATATGTGGGAAGGCATTGAATACGAAATTCATATTAATAAACCAGTGGGACAACGAGTCGTGACTCTGGAAAAAGACGGTCAGCCGCTTCATATGGAAGAGCAATATGATGTTGTTATGAACAACTATCGTGCAGGAGGAGGTGGGAATTTCCTCATGTTTAAAGACAAACCTGTCATTAAAGAAATACAAATTGATATGACTGAGATCATTGCCAATTATATTTTGGAACGTAAAACGATCCGGGCTACTTGTGATCATAATTGGAAAGTGGTTTATTAATACCATTTCTACAAAAAGAAGGAAGTGTGAATTCACGTTCACACTTCTTTCTTTTTATCGCTGTTCAATTACTGATTATTCCTTCTTCTTTGCCAATTGTTACCTATCTTTCGTCCCTGGCGGCTGCTCCAACCAATTATTTTCAATCATAAGATAAGCACCATCTTTAGCGAATTGAGCAACCTCTATTGAAAGACGTTCATAACTCAGTATTAAATCGCTTCTTTGACTCGCTGCAGCTGAAGTAGCATAATTCCCCATTCCAATTGAATTAAGGAGAGACATATGGAACATGATCAATTTATCTGAAAAGGTTTGTGTAGTTGAATGACTGATGCATACATCAGGAGATCCTGGAACGGTAATATCATTGTCTATTAAGACTTTTGAAAATACTTTAATATGCTTATCTGAAATGTCCTTACCTCGGAGGCAGTTGTGTTGGACTTCTTTCATAGGTGAAGTTTGGGCAAAACTTAATGCTAACTTTGCCCCAATTGCATTCGTTTGGACATTCCTGAACAAATGTGAAATTTCAACAGAATTTAATGGCCTAGGATTATTAAGAATCTTCACTCCACTAAAATATTTCTTTGTATCAATATAGTCGGTTTCATTCGGCACTTCTATGTAAGGTGGCTTAATGTATATCCCTTTAGAGAGAGCAATGTGAATGGTTTTATCATATAGGACAGCGGTCTCGGTAAGACCCTGTATAAAATATTCTCTAATGTCCTCTCGAACACTCATGGAAACAAATCCACCGTATGCTAAGAGTCCTGTTTTCGCCATATGGTTCACATACGTTAAACAAAAAGTATCCGAATACAGACATGGTGCACTCATATTTACATCTCTTTGTGTAAATCCGTTTGGTTTTGCAAATTCCTCTTTTAGAAAAATGGCTTCTAATTTTTCTAGGTGAGAAACTGATAAATTATATGCAGATTTAACGCTTTTTTTGATTTCTGTATCTTCAATATACTGGAGCATAAAACCTAAAACACATTTTGACATACTGTCATTCATATAGGCAGTCCACAAAACAGCAATTTCAGACGCAACTAACTTTATGTGAGAATGATTCATGATTAAATCCTCCAATAAACACAATGATGATACTGTTACGTTTTCCAAAAGAATGTATATTATGTAATCTTCAAGTGTAAGACGATTTGCATTCATTTTTATCCTGCTCATATTTTTCTCATAACTGGATAAAATACCCTTAATATTAAAATGGGCAAAAACAAGAGACAAGCATAGAGGTGACATTTTTGGTTAATGCAGGTGAAACATCTGGAAATAGCAACTTTGGACAAATCGACCTAGAACAGTCTAAGTTCCTTGAAAAAAATATCCCTAACAGAAAAGGGGCATTTCTTGATCTATTAAGCGAGAGAATACAGATGAGTTCAGATGTCATGATTGTTCACCCTACTTTACAAACCACTCTTGTTTACATCGATACCCTCATAGATAAAAACCTGCTTCAAGATGAGATTATTTATGAAATCAAGAAATCAATGGACCATTTTAAGCCTGCTGAATTGATGAAAAAGTTTAATATTAGTGATATAAAACGGACTGAAAACATTGACCAAGCCATCCATTCACTGTTGCTTGGAAATGTAATCATTCATACGGATGGATATCCATTTATCATCCAAGCTAATATTACGACAAGCATTAGCCGATCTATTACAAAACCAGAAAATGAATCACAAGTGATAGGTCCTCAAATAGGTTTTAATGAAAGTCTGTCCACTAATATTTCATTAATTAGAAGATATTTGACCAATCCAAATCTTAGCATCACTTCTTTTGAGTTAGGGAAACAGACAAGAACCGCCATTTCCGTTTTATATATTAAAGATATTGCATCTGAAGAAATGGTGCATACATTGACTCAAAGGATTTCTGACATCAAAATCGATAGCATCATCGATAGTTCGGTGTTAGCTCAATTAATCGATGATAATTCATTATCCATTTTCCCACAAATGATCTTGTCAGAACGTCCTGATTGGATTTGTTCCAATCTGTTAAACGGAAAGCTGGCCGTGTTGGTCGATGGAAGTCCTTTAGCTATATGCTGTCCACAATCTTTCATTGAATTTTTCAAAAGCATGGAAGATCAGAATGTCCGATGGCATATTGCCACTTTTATTCGTATTCTTAGAATCTTGGCTATGCTATTGTCAGTGTTCTTTACTGCCATTTATGTGGCGGCTTTGACCTTTCATTATGAAGTAATACCCCAACCATTGTTAATACCTTTAAGCGAATCGAGATCTAGAGTACCCTTCCCTCCCATTTTCGAGGCAATACTACTAGAATTCATTATTGAACTATTGCGAGAAGCTGGGGCGAGATTGCCAACAAAAGTTGGCCAAACGATGGGTATCGTTGGAGGTATCGTTATTGGTACAGCAGCGGTTCAAGCAGGATTCACAAGTAATATTCTCATTATCATCATTGCACTAGGCGCACTTGCTTCTTTTACGACACCAAGTTATATGATGGGTAACGTAATACGGATCATACGTTTTCCACTAATCATGCTTGCAGGCTTTTGGGGGTTCTACGGAATCTTTTTGGGTTTTTGCTTTGCTTTCATTCATCTATTACGCCAATCTAGTTTAGGTACACCTTATTTGGCACCTTTTTATCCTCCTCGTCTCAGAGACTGGAAGGACAGTATTTTTAGATTACCTTTTGTTTTTACATATAATAGACCTCAACAATCAAGGCCTAAGGAATCAATAAAGTACAACCCGAAAGAAAATAAAACACAAAATGATGCGAACTGAAGGTGAAACCATGAAAATTTCTATCTCCCCTAAACCTCAATTCATGGTCAATGCTTTTTTAATGTTTTTTATCGTTCATTCCATCCAAATTGGGGTCGGTGTGCAAGGCTTTCAGCGAATCATTTATTTACAGTCCAAACAGGATGCTTGGGTTTCGGTTATCATTGCTGGGATTGTCACCCATATAATTGCTTGGCTCATGATCAAAACCCTTTCAAATTATGATTCTGCAGATATTTATGGAATTCAGTATGATGTTTTTGGAAAATGGATAGGTACTTTATTAAATTGTTTATATATCATTTATTGTTTAATGGCATTTATATTAGTGTTGCGTAACTATATTGAAGTGGTACAAGCTTGGATTTTCCCTGAATTATCGACCTGGTTCTTATCTGCCACCTTGCTTGTATTGGTCATTTACGGCATTACCAGTGGAATAAGGGTCATAGTGGGAATTAGTTTCTTCAGTATAGTCCTTTCCCTTTGGATGCTTGTGTTACTTGTGTATCCATTACAATTTGCCAATTTCGATAATTTCCTCCCACTATTTGAATCCAATATTAAACAACTATTACTGGGAGCACACAGAATGACTTTTACGATTCTGGGCTTTGAAATCTTATATTTTGTATACCCATATGTTAAAGAAAAAGACAAGGTTCAAAAATATACTCAGCTTGCGCTATTTTCTACAACCCTTGTCTATTTAGCGGTCATGCTGGTTTCATTGGCTTACTTTAGTGGTGGACAATTAGAGAGGACTATTTGGGGTTCTTTATCCTTATTTAAAATAATTCGCTTTCCTTTTATGGAACGTATGGAGTATGTGGCAATCGCCTTCTGGATGTTTATTATTTTGCCGAATATGTTGCTCTACCTTTGGGCAGCAACCCGCGGTATGAATCGTATTTTTAATTTTAATGAAAAGAAAGTAGTATGGATTTTTTCCATTTTTATCTTGATAGCTACCGTATTGATGAAAACAAGAATCCAAATCAACACTGTAAACGGGAAATTTGGAAACTATTCTTTCTATATCGTTTTTTGTTACCCGATTCTTCTTTACATAGTTACGATGATAAAAAGAAAATTCAAATCCGCAACTAAGGAGAATTCATGATGGTAAAGCCTCTTAACATGATAATACTAATATTCCTCCTGATCATTTGCACAAGTTGCACCAATGCGAAAACTCTTGAAAAAATCGGTATCATTACTTCAGTTGGTTATGAAGAAAATAAGGATGGAAAAATCATTGCGACTATATCTTTATTACAAGTAAATCCCGAAACTTCTCCAAACGTAACCACAGTAACTAGTGAATCATTAACCAGCAAAGGAGCAAGGTTGAAGGCCAACCTAGAAACTCCCAAAACTTTACAATCAGGACAGCTTCGTGTGGCACTTTATAATGAGAAGCTTGCAAAAAATGGGTTTATTCAACTTGCTGATACATTGGCAAGAGACTCTTCAATCAGTGACCTTGTCTACTTGGCTGTCGTCGAAGGTAGTACAAAAAAGTTGTTAGAGGGAACAAAAAAAAGTGGAGACATCAGTCAAATCATTTTCAAAGAATTGGACCAAAATATTAGAGGAGAACAAATTCCATCTACTTCGCTACAAGAGACATTACACAAATATTATTCAGCTGGTCAGGACTTGGTCATGCCTATACTGAAAATGGAAGGTCCTAATGTAAAAATAACTGGGCTTGGTGTATTTCATGATGATATGCTCGTTGGAAAAATCACTCCTAATCAAAGTTTTTTTGTCAAACTAATAAATGACCGTTATAAAGCTGGAAACTTCGAAATGGTATTAAATAAGGATGATTACCCTTCGCTTCCTAAAGTTAAATCCAAATCAAAGGAAATTGCAATAGTATTGGATACCCTAAGAAGTAAAGCTGATATCAAGCTAAAGGATAAAGAAAAGCTCGATTTTGATTTGAAAGTAAAGCTAAATGCGAGGTTACTGGAAATCAATGGTGGAGTTAATCTAGAAGATCCAAGAAACATCAAACGTTTAGAAAAGAGTTTGAACGAGAAAATCGAGAAAGAAATAAAAGACATTATCAAATATTGCAAATCAAAGAATTCAGATGTTTTCGGATTTGGTGAAGAGTATAGAAGCTCTGTATATAGATCTAAATTAACTAAAAAAAAATGGCACGACATGTACAAAGATATCCATGTCAATGTAAAAGTCGATTTCTCCATTATACGGACAGGAATTGTGGAATAAAAGAAAAAGGAACCTTACTACCTTCCATTAACCGAAGGTGGTTGTGTTTCTAAAATACGAGGTGTTTAATGCTGGATTTTCCTACGATCCATACAAATTTTTGGGATGCAGTAATCGCTGTCCCTGTTGTAATCATCCTAACTCAAATAATAAAGATGATCTTCAAAATTAGAAAATTATACGTCCCTACGATAGCACTAATAATTGGATTGATAATATCAGTATTTATTAGCCATAGACACCATATCATAGAGGGATTGTTCATGGGATGGTTCTACGGGTATGCAGCTATTGGTTCATACGCTTCCTTGAAAACAACGTTACAATACTATAGGAATAGAAAAGAAAGGAACAAATGAACAGTGTATCCTTTTACAAAAAGAATAGCGATACTCTCATTTATAGTTAAACCAAAAGAATAAACCCCCGATTTTCATCGAGGGTTTCATTATTATTCCATTTAATTCCTATACACATAAGGATCTTCAGGCTGTTTAACCTTCGCCCACTCTTCTACCTTTAGCACAGGAATGGTTGATTTGAATGGTTGATAATACTCTGAAGAAATCTTACCTCTTACTGAAATCCACTCATCGTCCTTCAGATTCATATCTTCAGGAAATTCCACCAACATACCAAACACACCTGAATCTGCAATACAATGAATGACACCGAATCTTAGTACGAACAGTTGACGATCGCTTATGGCATCCCCCTTGAAAGTAAATCCTGTGAAACTTACTGTATCTCCCATAAATTCACCAGGATAATTATAGAGAGTTTCCATACCCTTTAAATAATCACCATCTTGTAAATCGATGGCTTTTTTCGAAGCATATCGTTTTAGCTCTTCCTGCATGATTTCATTGTAGCCTTCTTTTCCATAGTAAATGCTTGTATCTGGTCGCAAATACTGCCTTACAGCATAGGGATCATCCGTTTCCATACCTTTAAATGAAAATCCCTTTGCTTTTACTATATTGGAATCCAATGTTGCAATCGGGAAAAAGAATCCCGATATTAATGGAAAGATAAAGATTATATAAATTCCAAGTCTTTGATAAATAGGTTTTCTATCTTCATGTTCATGGTCGTGATCACAACCATCATGACAATCATGAGCATGTTTTCCATCGCTTTTCATGTAATAATAGCCCTGAACTATAGTCAAGATAGCTAATATGAAAATCGCAATGTAGGATAAATACGAATATTTCATGTTGATATATTTATTAAGATTTCCACTAGTATGCAAATGGAAAAAGAAATAGGTAAAAGCCATTAATATCAATGTCCTAAACATCATTGCCCTCCTTTACAGAAAAAGTGAACCAATTAACACTAAAATGGCAATATAAGATATTAAGATAAAAACGAATCGTTTCTTAAATGTACCTAACATCATAAGCATATTTTTAATATCCACCATCGGTCCAAATACTAAGAACGCAATCAGGGATCCCGTTGCAAATGTACTACTAAAAGAAGAAGCAATAAAAGCATCCGCTTCAGAACAAAGAGAAAGAACAAATGCCATGCCCATCATAACTAAGGAGGATGACACTTCATTCTGACCAATCGCTAATAACGTTGATGTTTTAACAAACGTCTGCATGGACGCAGCAATGAATGCACCAATAAATAAATACTTACCTACTGAAAAAAATTCATCCACTGCATGACGTAATGTTCCTGTGAATTTTTCATAAAAAGATTTTTTTCCATGATGATGGTGATTTTCCTGTTGTAAGAATTTCTCTAAAAGTTGAGTATCTTTGAACTGGTAAGACAAAATGATTCCGACAGTTATTGAAACAATTAAAGCCAAACCACCTCGATACAGAACCATATCCCACTTGTTCCCAAAAGCGATATAAGTGGAGAATAAAACAATTGGATTTAATACTGGCGCTGTCAACATGAAAGCAATCGCCGCATGTAGAGGAACACCTTTAATTAAAAGTCTCCTTGTGACTGGAACAATCCCACATTCACAAGCAGGGAAAAAGAATCCTACTAAACTAGAAAATAAAACTGCTAAAAAACGATTTTTTGGGATAATTCTTGCAATCATTTCTTCAGATACAAACATTTGGATTAATCCAGATATTAAAACTCCAATTAAAACAAAAGGAATTGCTTCTATTAAAATACTAATAAAAATTGAATTAAGTTGTAAAAAGGATTGTGCCATTATATGCACCTCCAAAAAACGAATTCTTGAACTTAACAATATTAACACAGATTTAACACATCATAACAATTTTTAGTAACCACATGTGACAAGATTTTCTATAGATATCCTTAGTCTTCCAATCTTGTAACAAATTACTTCTCAACTCGTCTATTAAACCAATCGGTATCATGAAACACAACATTATTGAAATACTTAAAACAGGAAATTTTTTACTTTTATTTTGTAATATTTGTAATAAATTATGTTATAATTTTCATTAAATTAAAAATATTTAGAGAGAAACTGTTTTAGGGGGTATTTGATTGGTTTGGCAAATCACAAAAAGTTTGCTTGTTTTTCTATTGATTTTAACGGGATTTATTCTGTTATTATTACTCCCCCGAGAAAAAGAAGTGATCGTATTTTCTGCACATCATATTGAAACAAGATATCCATTTAGTTTTGCATTATATAAGGATAGAATTGATGGGTTTATAGATTATTTTCAAACGGAAAAAGGGTTCGGAACTGTAGAAAGAACAGGAGTACCCATTAAAGATGAGGTAAAAGAAATGCTTGGGAGAAGTATGAAAATTGTAATTCCGGCCTTCATACTAAGTGTCTCACTAGGAATGCTGTTTGGGGTAATAAGGTTTTATCACCGAAGTAGAAAACGAGGAAAAATACAAGCCGCCCTTTCGTGGATTTTTTCATCCATCCCCGATTTTTTTCTTTATATAGCGATTCAATACATGTTTATTAAGTTAATAAGTTTAGGATTCCCCCATTTCAATTTATACGGGAGCGATCATTGGTATAGCTTTATTTTGCCATTATTTGCAGTTAGCTTATTTCCCTTCATACATATGTCCAATTTCACTACCGCGGCTTTGGAAAATGAAATGGGACAAGAATATTTACGTACTGCTTATGCAAAAGGATTAGGGACATCTAAAGCACTCGTCCATATGCTTTGGAATTGTTGGTCCACTTTACTTAATCAAACTCAATTAGTGATGCTATACATATTATCCAGCTTACCGATTATCGAAAAATTGTCTGGGTATAACGGAGCAGGATACCAGTTACTGCAAAGCATCCTAGAAAATGAAGAAGCAAGGGCACTTGCTTATATGCTTCCATTCTTAGGATTCATGTTTACGGCCATAGTCCTGGCACAAGTTCTAAAAAATGTTTTAGTTCCTAAGGAAGCGAGGGGTATTTAATGAAAATCCTCAATCACATAAGGACAAATCCCCTATTATGGCTAGGGTTGATCATGTTGATAGCTTTGGTATACATGACGTTTTTCGGAAAATATTTGCCTCAGGTCGATCAAAAGTTACATACGATTTTATATGTTATGGATGAAAATAAAAAACCAGTCATCCCTCCTTATCCCCCTTCCGAGGAGCACCTATTAGGAACAGACAATACAGGCAGGGATTTGCTGAGTTTACTCGTCCTGGGGGCGAAAGAAACACTTGGAATCATCGCTCTAATCACTCTCATTCGTTACCTGATAGCCATACCACTCGCCTTTTTTGCACATAAGAATATATTAGGCTCACGTATTATCCTTCATTGGCTAAACGGATTTCTTTCCTATATCCCTACCATTGTTGTTGTGATTTTACTTGTAACCCTACCACCCATTCTTACAACAGAAATAAGGCCAGTATATATTCTGCTCATTATCGCCTTCGTGGAGATCGGAAGAGCAGCCGACATGATAAAATTGGAATTCGATGAGCTGTCTTCTAAGGAATTTATCAAGGCAGGAATTGCATGTGGGGCTTCTCCTCTCACCATGTTCAAGACCTACTATCTCCCTTTCCTATACGGAAAAATTGCCGTCTATATGATCTCCGATCTTGGACGGGTTCTTTTCCTATTAGGGCAGCTTGGATTTATAGGAATCTTCATTTCTCAAGAACTTGTTCAACAAGAAAATGGTTTATCCAAACTAGTCAATAATTCCATCTCTTGGCCAGCTATGTTCATTGATGCCTTTAATGATGTTCGAGGACCAATCTGGATTCCATTCTTCGCTGCACTAGCAATGACGTATACTATTTTCACATTCAATCTACTAGCACAAGGTTTGCAGAATTTGTTAAAGAAGAAGGTACGATATATTTAGTATAATGAATCACCTCTTCGGGTTCCTAATATGAATTGTTTTTGAGGAAAAAGGAAAAAAACCGAAAATTTTCCTTTATCGAATTTTCGACATTGAGTAAGGATACCTTAGTATTAAAAGAGTAATCCAATTAATAATTTCTCAACCTTTCCAAAGTAAAAGGGCCATCTTCATGGCCCTTTTACTTTTTTATGCTGTTTAACACTTGCAAATCATTAAATGATTACCGTCAGGATCTTTGAAATTAAAATAGTGATGATGTTCGATTTCAGTAACCAACTCTACCCTCTTTTCCACCATAAACTTATATGCATCTTCAATATTCTCTGTATTGAAATGAAATAATGGTGTTTTAATAATATTTTCTTCTGAAAAAATCTTACTATCTAATACAATCCCCGTTCCTTTCATTGGAATGATATAAAGATGACCGAAATGTATTTCTCCATTTGTTTGGATTCCTAAAATGTCACAATACCAATCTCGTGCTAGTTCTATGTTGCTTACTGGAATAAAGATCGTTCCGATTTGATTTAAAATAGGCTATTCAAAACTGCACCTCCCATAGTAAATTATCCTTAAGCTAAAATAATTTCGAAATCGTTCGTAGAAAGGAAACATTTATGATTTTAAGTAAAGATTTATTTATTAAATTTATGAAATACAGTTTTGTAGGCTGTATAAGTACACTAATATATTTTCTTTCAGTGTTTATTTTGGTAGAGCTTTTTGATATCGATCCATTATCTGGTTCAGCAGTTTCTTTCTTAGTAATGACATTTTTTTCGTTTCTACTAAACAGGAAGTTTACATTTGAAAGCGATTTTTCTCACAAACAATTACTACGATTTGTCATTGTTTCTTCTATCGGCTTCATATTAAATTATGGAATTATGTATACTGTTGTACAAGTTCTTTCTTTTCATTATTCTTTTGGAGAATTGGTAACTATTATAATAATTCCATTGGTAAACTTCGCTTTAAATAACTTTTGGACATTCAAATAAAACAGAATATTTTATATTAAGGTACTTTGATTCATTTTTATCATAGAAACCAAGCAATACCTTTTCCCCAATAGTTTTATGCAACTCGAATGCATAATTCAGAATAACTATTTAATTCACTTAACATCACCATAAAACCCCAATTTTTTTTGATAAATTGCTAAGTAAATGCTAAAACACCAACTGCCCCCTTAATTTACTGAAAAACTGTACCTTCTTCCCCCTCTTTTAAAATGGTATATTTCCAATGTAATCCAAAATGAAAGGGGCTTTTTTAACATGGCTTTAGAGATGAGAAAAAAATGTGAACGCTGTGATTCCTCAATCGGTGAAAATACACTTGCTTATATATGTGTTCATGAATGTACTTTTTGCGCACCCTGCACGGAAGAAATGCATAACATTTGCCCAAATTGTGGAGGAGAACTGGTTAGAAGACCACTGAGGCCTCAAAATGTTTGTTCACTATGATTTAATCAAATTTACTTACCAAATGAAAAAAGCCAACATCATTTGATGTTGGCTTGAATCAATTAATGGATATTTTTCTTTTTAAATCTTCCACCACGAACTTCTGAAATATCGGCAATTGCCAAAAATGCTGACGGGTCGATTCCTTCAACAATTGTCGTTAGCTTTGACTCTTCAAGTCTAGTGATAATACAAAAAATAACCTTCTTGTTGTCGCCTGTATAAGCACCCTCACCGTGCAAATACGTTACACCACGACCTAAGCGATTATTGATTGCATCACCAATTTCATTCGCTTCTTCACTTATGATCCAAACGGATTTTGATTCTTCCATCCCTGTAATGACAATGTCAATGGCTTTTGCTGCAACAACGTAAGCTAAAATTGAATACATAGCTCTGTCCCATGTATACACGAATCCTGCTGAACCAAGTATAAACAAATTAATGAACATAACGATTTCACCAACTGAAAATGGCACTTTTTTACTTATTACTATAGATAGTATTTCTGTACCATCCAATGCCCCACCGTTCCGAATCACTAGCCCTACTCCAACACCCAATAAGATTCCACCAAAAAGTGTGGCAAGTAGAATATCCTCTGTAAACGGTGGAATTGGATGAAAATATGTAGCAAAAATAGAAAGCATGATGATCCCATAGATTGTAGAAATAGCAAATGTTTTTCCAAATTGTTTATAACCAAGATATACAAATGGTAAATTTAACAGGAAAAGAAAGATCCCTAATTTTGCCCCGGTAATATGGGAGAGCATAATCGAAACACCGGTGACTCCACCATCAATGACTTGGTTTGGTATTAAAAAGATTTCCAATCCAGTTGCCATAAACAATGCACCAATGGTAATTAAAATAACGCGTTGAATTATTTTCGCTTTTGATAACTTCTTGTGTTGCCTTTTTTGTCCCAAGACTTCTTCCAAAAATATCACACCTTTTACTATTCTTTTATCTCTATTATATACTAATACCGCATTAGAGTAGTAAAGATAGGTAGTCTCAAATAAAAGCTCTTACCTAAGACATTACATTCCCTCCTAAATTTGGGGTAGTTCCTATTCTGATTAGCAAATGATAAAATAATTATGATTCCCTATAGACCTGTAAGAGGCTTATACATTGAATCTAATAAGGGTAGTCTTAGCCATTTTCATAATTTCATTATCGAGCTATAGTTTAATAACAAAAATTTTTGATGGAACACCATATATGATGTTTTTCTTAGGTGCGTTTATGTTGGTTATTGGTCTATCAGAATTCAAAAATGATCATAAAAGAGTGGTGTCATGAGTCTAATAGTGGCGCTACATATTTATTATGCGTCATTCCAAGGCTTCTATTTAAGGTAATTTCCCCACATTGTTGCATCAGTATAATCTTGTCATATATGGTATTGTAATAAAGAGAATTTTTTTAGGAAGTGAAAGAATGAAACGATTACCTGTAGTTATATTGGTCATGATAGTAGTAGCTATATTAGCAACTTGGTTACTGAACAGAGATTTTTCAGAAATCCCTGTCCTAACAAGAGCTCTAATAATTGGAGGAGGAACTCTGATATCTGGCTTCTTTGCCTTTATCATGACGAGACTTGATGAGCAAGATGCGAAAATTCGCCAAAGTCAAAAAAAATAAAGATTATAAATTCAAATAAAGGAAGTATATTTCATGTTTAATGACATCTTTAATCTAATCCTTGGCTACGGAATTTTGTCTATTTTCTCATTACTAGTGATGTATTTTTTAAAAAAGAAGTCTGACAAGGAACTGGAAAGCTTAGAAAAAACCCAACAACATTCAGAAAAAGAATAAAAAACATATAAAAACGGATGACTCCATTTGTATATAGAGTCATCCGTTTTTTATAGTAAGACTAGATTTGAAGGTAGTTTGGTATTGGTCAAAATATTTAACTCTCGTACGCGAGGTAAATTATATGAGGAACCCGTTAATAACCGATGATCGATATAAGCTGGATGACACATCACTTCAACAATTCCTCCTAACTCAACATTCAGAGACAATTGATCAAAATAATCGTATTTTGCACCTTCCCCATAAAAATCAAAGAAGCTTATGTCTGATAATGCCTCGACCCCCTCAATGGGTTCAGACCCGTTTGCCCGAACTTTGAGATTGTATTTGTAGGCTAGTCTTTGAACAACGGGTAATAGCACTTTTCTTGTATGAACATGATGATGGCTATCAAAATGGGACGGTTGTAGCCCAGTACGAATAAAGCGATCAATTTGAGCGCTCCATTCTTTTTCCACTTCCTCTAAAGAAACGGTCTCATCCAATATCGATTGGGATTTAAAATTACCATGCTCATCAATAAGAGATGGAACGTTATCCGACAGTGGTTTTCCACAAGTCAAAACCAAATGGATCCCTACTTTTAACCGTGGATGCAGTTTGGCAAGTTCAACTGCATGATCGACTGCATCCATATTCATCATCATCGTAGTAGAATTTACAATTCCATTGACATGACTGTCTATTATTCCATGATTCACTCCACGAGAGAATCCAAAGTCATCTGCGTTAACAATTAATTTGATCATTGCATCCTCCACTAACACATTCAATTCTAATAAAGATCTGACCCCACATATGAGGGGTCAGAATAATGAGCCAAAATGCTAATTGGTAATATAGGATATGGATTTGGTAATATGGCCGTCCATTTTGATAATATATGCTACCAATCCGGTAAAATATGAGCCCATTTGGGAATATCCGCCCGTTTGGGAACCAATTATTCGAAGTTAAACAATGGTTAGACTTTCTATCAATATGCAAACTGTGGCAAATAATCCCTATGCGCTTCAAGCATTTCATCTAGGATTTGCTTCGCCACTTTGTCAGAACCGACTAAGGGGTTAATCGTCATCGCTAAAAGTGCCGTATTATAATCTCCAGTTACAGCAGCATCGATTGTTACACGTTCAAAAGATTTAATCGATTGAATCAGACCTCTTATCGCTACAGGGAGTTCTCCAACCACAATCGGTTTTGGACCATCCTTTGTGATGATACAGCTAACCTCAACGGCTGAGTCAGCCGGGATTCCTGCAATCGCTCCATTGTTAATGGTATTAACAGGCTGAATGTCCCTCTTGTCAGTATAAATGGAATGAATCAGACGACAGGCTGCATCACTATAGTATGCCCCACCACGCTTTTCAAGCTGCGGAGGCTTAATATCCAAATTAGGGTCTTTATATAATTGGAACAATTCTTCCTCGAGCTTTTTTACCACTTCAGCACGGGTTCCCCCATTTTCAGCTGCTTTCAGCTCTTCTTCCACCATATCACTCGTTTTATAATAATAATTATGATATGGACATGGGAATAGATTCAAGGCTTTCAAGAACCCAGGCTCCCACCCCATCGCATGGATATTCTTCATGGTTACCATATTGGAAGGTTCAGTCAGCAGGTCTATCAATTTATCCTTCACACTGATGCCATCCACAAATACATCTAGACCATATACCATATGGTTCAATCCAGCAAAATCAATTCGTACTCGACTATGGTCGACACCTAATAATTGGGCTGCACCCATTTCCATTCCGATTGGAACATTACAAAGACCAACCACTTTATTAATATTTGTGTGGCGCAAAACTGCTTCCGTAACCATTCCAGCAGGATTTGTAAAGTTAATCAACCATGCATCCGGACAAAGCTCTTCCATTTCACGACAAATTTCAAGTATGACTGGGATCGTCCTTAATGCTTTAAAAAGCCCACCAGGTCCATTCGTCTCTTGACCGAGAATTCCATACTTTAATGGGATCCTCTCATCTTTCGCCCTTGCATCAAGTAATCCAACGCGGAATTGCGTTGTCACAAAATCCGCGTTCTTTAAAGCCTCTTTACGATTTAATGTAAGATGAACTTTAATTGGTACTCCTGCTTTTTCAATCATTCGTTTTGCTAAATTACCCACGATTTCCAGCTTCTCTTTTCCTTCTTCCACATCGACAAGCCATATTTCACTAATAGGTAATTCAGCATGACGCTTGATAAATCCTTCAATCAATTCAGGAGTATAACTGGAACCGCCCCCAATGGTAGCGATTTTGATGCCATCTTTCTTCGCCATTTTGATTCCCCATTTACGATAACTTTTGGTATAAATCAATAAACTCTCTCGCCATGTCCTTAACAGTCAAGGCGTTCATTAGGTGATCCTGTGCATGGATAAGAAGGATAGGCAGGTCATAGTGCTCCCCTGCAGCTTCTCCTTGGATCAATTGTGTTTGAAAACGATGAGCTTGGACAAACTCTTCTTCTGCCAATGATAATTTTTCTTTTGCTTGTTCAAAGTCACCTGATTTCGCTTCAATTATGGCTTCCATCGCCAAACTCCTTGCATTGCCACTGTGCAGGATGAGCTGAAAGGAAATTTCGTATAATTTTTCTTTATCCATGTGATAACCACCTAAACTGTGACGTAGCTATCAACCTTGTTGATAGCTACGTCTTTATTTTTTTGGCTCTGTTAAACTTGCCTGTTGATTTCCGTTCCAGAAGCTTGCTTTCCGGGGGGCGTTCGCCGAGCCTCCTCGTCGCTAGCGCTCCTGCGGGGTCTCGCCTGTAACGCTAATCCCCCAGGAGTCAAGCGTCTTCCACTCCAATCAACAAAGAGCTAAAAATCAACAATGGACTTAACACAGCCATTTTTTTAAATCCTAAACAGTACTATGCTGCTTGATTCTGATCTTTATTTTTCTTGTCTTCAATTCTTCCTTGAACATATACAAACGGTAGATAAATAACAATGGAGATTGCTAAGTTTACAAGTGCAAGAACAGCTCCAGAAATATGTCCACCTGTAGCTAAATATCCACCAATTCCTGCAGGTGTTACCCAAGGGATACTAGCTGTTACTACAGGATAAACCCAACCTAGGCTAATAGCTGAATAAGCTACGATGGTCATGATGATTGGAGCACTAATAAACGGAATCAACCAAATTGGATTTAATACGATTGGTAACCCAAATAGCAATGGTTCATTGATTTGGAAAACCCCTGGAGGTGTTCCTAATGCAAGGAGTTGCTTGTGACGCTTTCGTCCTGCCAAGAACATTGCGACAATCAATCCGAGCGTTGCACCCGATCCACCCAGGTATACGAAAGCATCAAGGAATGGACCTGCTAATACTGCGTATTTTTCTAGATCAGCTACACCTTGAGCATATAAATCTGTATTTTTAGTTCCTAATGAGGTAAATAAAGGCGTAGTGACTCCACCTAAAATATTTGGACCATGTAACCCAACCGACCAGAAAACGTGTACTAACAAAACAATTAATACGGCAAACGGTAATGAATCAGCCGCATTCGTCAAAGGCGCGACTAGTGTCGCATTTAACCAATCATTTAAGAATTGGCCATGTGTAAGCTTACGAAATAGCAATCCAAATAATCCGAAAGTGAAGATTGTCAGCATACCTGGAATTAACTTAGCAAAAGCACCTGAAACTGCTGGTGGCACTCCATCGGGTAATTTGATAACGAATTTCTTTACTTTTGTTAATCTGATGAATAATTCAGTAGCTGCTAAAGCAACGATAATTCCAGTGAATAATGATGTTGCATTGAAGTAACCCCAACTAACAAAGCCCCAAGCTCCTTCAGTTTCAGGAACTTTACCAACTTGCGGGATTAATAGGAAGAATGATGCCGCCGCAACCAACATAGCCTCAAAGCCATCATCCCCATACGATTTTGCTAGTTTATGAGAGATCCCAAATACTGCAAAAACAGTCATAAATGCGAAGGTCCCCCACCAAATGTCTCCACCCAGTGTTGTCCAAGTTGGTCCAAAAATGCTCTCCATCAATTTTCCATACGGTTTAATGATTTGGCCTAAGTTATTAAACAACACTGCGAATGACCCAATCATGGTAATGGCAATCATCCCAATTAGTGCATCACGAATGGCGAGTAAGTGACGGTTATTTCCGAACTTAACCGCATATGGCATGATATATCTTTCCATAAAGTTCAACATATACCCTATTCCCCCTTAATAAGAGCTACAGCCTGCTTTAATACTTCCTCACCATTACAAAGTCCGTAATGCATCGGATTAATCGATTCGACTGGAATTTTCCCATTCACCTCTTGTTTCATTTGATTAAGCATGAAACGTACCTGAGGTCCTAATAGCAAAACATCCGCTTGATCTAGATGATTTTTCACATCTCCACTTCCGACTGCCCAAATACGACAATCAATCCCTTGTGCCTTTGCACTATTTTCCATCTTAGTAACTAGCAAGCTTGTAGACATACCTGCAGAGCAACATAACAAAATATTCATAAATTAACCCCCATTGAAAAGTAAGCGTTTACATCAAACTATAAAAATTTTAGATTCTTTTTTGTCACCATAAAGAATTCGAGACAGTAAAAAAATTTGGATATAAGTGCAATAGGCCCGAAATATTCTATTAATCTATGGTGATAATTAAATCCCTCCCCTATCCCCATTCGTAAAACTATTATTTGTAATAACAACTTCACAACTTGTATTACATGTTGTATCATTATTGTAATAACAAATCTGAATATTTACAATACAAATTTAACTATTTGTTACGACAAATTTTTTATACTAATTTCCTTAAATCTGGTAAAATAGAAACTATAGAGTGAGTTTAGGAGGATTTATGTTAGTGGATAACCTACACGAAGAACATGCGCTGCATTTAAAAGTAAAGGAAAGCATTCTAAATCTCATACAAAGTGGCGAATACAAACCTGACACTAAATTGCCAACCGAAGCTGAGTTTTGTGAAATATATGGGGTAAGCCGTACGACTGTGCGAACAGCACTCCAACAATTAAGCCAAGAAGGCTATGTTTATAAGCATCAAGGCCGCGGCACCTTTGTTTCAGGAAAAAAGGTGAAGCAAAAGCTTACATCGACTGTCGAAAACTTTACCGAACAAATTACTATGCAAGGAAAGAACCCTTCCATAAAGGCATTAAACCTAGAAGTGATCCAAGCAGATTCATTTCTTATCGATATATTTGATGTGACGGAGGGTGATCCGATAAACAAACTAGAAAGAATTAGATATGTAAATGGAGAGCCTCTTCAGTATGAGCAAGCCTACCTCCCATGGAAGCTAACTCCAGGATTGAGCAAGGAAGCTTGTGAAAAATCTCTCTATAGTCTTCTGGATAAAGAATTCAATCTAAAAATCAAAAAAACGGTCGAATATTTAGAAATCGTTTTAGCTGACTCTGATATTGCTGAAACCTTAAACATCTCAGTCGGCGAACCGTGCTTTTCTCTTGAAACGTACGCTTACTTAGAGGACGAATCTGTAGTGGAATATTCGAAAACCATCTTCCGTGGGGATCATGCGAATTTTGTTATTGAGCGGAATTACTGACATATTATTTACTGTAAAAAACAAAGCATTGTTTCAGAGAAACAATGCTTTTTATTATGCATAAATGTTGTACTTTTTTGAGTGGCTTACATAATTTATGGGTATTGTCATAAATTAATCCAAAAGATGGATTAATTACTTGGAGGAAGTTTCAAATATGAAAAAGTGGATTTTCTCGATACTCATAATGATGGGTGGTCTAATAGCTCCCTTCGTTTCGTTTGCTCATGTAAAGTGGTTTGCCAAGATTGAACCTAAAAAAATACCAATAGAAGAAATACTGTCTCCACTGTTTATTACGATTTCCTTACTTTGTGCAATATTATTAGCGGTATTATCACAGGTCATGACTAAAATGATGAATATACCGTTGGCAGCAAGGTTGGATACAAAATTAGATAGTTATCGCAAGCATTCTTCCAATTTACTAAAGTACGGCACTGCTGCTTCAATGATACTTCAAGTGTTAAACGGGACCATGTTTGCTCCTGAATTCACCATTCAGCACACGTGGCAGACCATATTTATGTGGGTTATTATTGCGGCATTAATCATTCCAGGCCATTTTGCAACCAAATTTGCTGCGATTGGTATGCTCTTCTTATTTCTTCATGTGTGGAGTCAAAATCGGTGGTTCCATATGCTTGACTACGGATTTTATTTAGCCATCATTTGGGTGCTATTAGTTGGGAAAACAAGATATGAAGCAAGCGGTTTTCCGCTTTTATATTTAGGGACTGGACTAAGCTTGTGTTGGGTAGCTGTTGAAAAATGGGTGTATCCTATGATGACAACGGAAATCATTCGGACCCATCATGTACCAACTTTCGGATTTAATCCTGAAGTATTTGTCGTACTAGCTGCGTTTATTGAATTTATCGTAGGCTATCTTCTCGTAGTGGGCATTCTTAATAGGGTATTGGCCGTAGTCGTGACCATATTATTTATCCTTACTACTACCATTTTTGGCTATACGGAAGTAGTTGGGCACGCTATGATCCATATCGTTTTACTAATCTTTATAATTGAAGGTGTATCTTTTTATCACCCTCCCATCAAAATGCATCATACACGACTGAATCAAATGATTTTTATCTTCCTCAACTTTTTGTTTGTCTTGAGTACTTTTTTATTGATTTATTACCGTTTTGCCAACTAGTTCAAAATGGATTGAAACGCCAATACCCCCACATGATGTAATGTGGGGGTATTGCTTATTTACGTTCTTTCCTCTTTTTTAAATACCATAGAATAGCTAGTACAAAAAGAATAAACAAAATCGCATAGACGAAATTAGAAAATACATCCATTTTCTCAACGATTTCATGCCAATTCGAACCTACTGCAGCACCTATATTCACTAAGATTGTATTCCAAATCAACGTCCCAATTGTTGTAAACAAAAGAAACAGCCAAAAATTCATATTGGACATACCAGCAGGGATCGAGATTAAACTTCTAATAAGCGGAACTAATCGACAAATTAAAACAGTCCAAATTCCATACTTATCAAACCATGCATCTGCACGGGTAATGTCATTTTTGGTGAGTCGTAAAATATGTCCGTACCGTTCAATAATGTTTTCTAATCGTTCAACATCCAAAAACAATCCGATTCTATATAAAATAACAGCACCAAAAACCGAACCTGCGGTAGACGCTCCAATAACTCCCAAAACACTTAAATCCGTCGTATTTGTCATAAATCCACCAAAAGTTAATATCACTTCTGATGGTACAGGGGGAAATATATTTTCCAAAGCGATTAACAAAAATACGCCCCAATATCCATATTGTTCCATAATGTTCGTAATCCACGATTCCATATCAAAGCCCCTTCCATCACTTTGAATTTTAACATTACTAAAAAGTTAAGGAAAGTAATGTATCGAGGAATAATGCCGAATAACTAATTCACACTTCATTAATTCCATTTTTTTCTATAATTCGTGAAAAAAGTCCAATTTCCGTGGAAATAATCCATTTTTCACAAATAGAATAATTTATAAATTCAAAAAGACTTCTTACTTGTTAAAATACGAGGTTGTATTAAAATAAAAGTTAATAGATTATTCAGATTAATGATGTAAAAATTTCCCATTTTAATGAAGGAGTTAGTAATATGAATCTAAAATATGAGGTTATTTCTGAAGAAAACATTGAATGCTGCAGAGATGTCTGCAATGAGCTCATGGCCTTTCAAAAGTCGAAATCTTGCATAAAACCGGAACTGTTTGACAACATGAATTTTGAAACACGGATGATTCCTTCTATTGAAAAAGCAGCTCACAATTACATTGTAGTTGTAAAGGATGAGGAGAAAATAGTTGGGTATGTGTATTCCAATATCTCTCCTAAAGAAACTTATTCTAATGAATTTGCTACCTTTTTTGATCTATCGTCTGTTAGTAGAAATAATGTTGGTTGCTTATCTCAATTTTATATCAAAGAAGAGTACAGACAATACGGGGTTGGATCTAAACTCTTCAACATGTCCATGGAGTGGTTGAAACAATTTGATGAGGTGGAAGACTATTTTATCTATGTTTCAAATGGCAACGACGACGCACTTGAGTTCTATAAACGTAAAGGATTCTTCGTTAGCCATGACATTTTAGATGGATTTATAACTGTTTTACGAAATAATAAGCAAGATAATAATAGTATAGAATTAGCTTCATTTTAAGGAATGTTTTCCCTAAGAAAAAGGCGTACCTTTATCCATCTGGGTACGCCTCAATTTATTATCTTTTACTTTAATTTCAATAACCTCCATCGCCCTTCTTTTCATAGTTATATCCATTGAAATGGAATATTTCCACCTTTACCTTTACATCCTTTAAAGAGTCTTTCTGTAGATAAAAACTATTTGTTTTTAATAATTCATGATATTTTTTCGGATGCTTTCTATACCAATCATCTCCTGTATTCAGGACATCCACCTGATTTTCCACTCCTTGTTGATAAATGGCCTGTATTCTGGTTTTTATTTCGTCCTCTATCAATTTCTTTAATTTTTTTAATTCCACGTCTTTTATTTTCTCCAACAAGTCTGCTTGGACGGCTACTTCTATAGAAAACCTTGGAGTGTCTGAGCCCTTTTCAAACTTGACCTTCATTTTGGGAGAGGCAAGCTTGACTGCTGCGACAAGTTTTCCATTGTCCTCTACCTTTCTATTTAATGAAATCTTTTTGTGGGTTAGCCAATCTATAATCACGCTATCCTTGAATGTAAGTTGGCCTTTAAACTTTTGTTTTTGAAAAATTGTATAACCTGAAAAAAATAACACCGGGTAATTTTTATCTGCCTTCCAACTATCCGAATCTATTTTTACAACGGGCAATTTTGCGCTCCCCATCGGTTCATAGTATTCCCTTAAGAAATCCATCAAATTTGTTGGCTTAATTTCATCTTGGAACACTTCGTTGGCATTTTTTTTATATAGAACTGTGTATATAGCTGGGTAATTGAATAGCGCCTTTACGTTAAAAATATCTTGTATACCTTCATCTGTAGTCATAACCCGGATAGTTTGCCTGAGGGAACGGTTTCTACCGATCTCCTGAATCACTTCTTTAAAGTGATGCTCCACAAGAGTATTACTTAATACCAAGGTTGACACATGACCAAAGAATAACGGAGGCTCCGATTTTTTATAAAGCTTCCTTACAGCTAAATTCAGGGTTTCACCTGTTGCTGTCGCAATAAATATCGGTATATGCTCGACACTCCTACCGCCTTCTTGCTTTGCTACATTTGCAAAGTTCAAGCCTTGCAGGTAAACCTTAAACATTTTTTTTTCCTCATCGTAATCCATACCGATTGCCGCAATATAGGTTAAATCCTGTATATTCTTAAGCCCTGAACAACCGGTCAACAACAAAAGACAAGCTAAAAGAGGTACGAATAGTTTGTTTTTCAAGGTCTTTTTTTCCTCCTCGTTTGATCCTGTACACTTGTTGTGGTAGTTCTGGATTTATAGAGTTGCCTCGGAGCCATGAGAAATGCCTTAATGGATTCCCTGAAGCTAATGGGTGCAAGGGAACCAAGGTAAGGAGTTCCAAAGGAGGAAAGGCTCGAAAAGTAAAACACTGATAGGATAAAACCACTAATGACACCAAACAAACCAAAAAACGTACTTAACAAGAGAATCATAAATCTTAAAAGGGTAATGGAGTTACTCAAAGACTGATTGACTAAAGTAAAAGATGCGATATAGGTGATAGCTGCAACGACCAACATAGTTGGTGAAGTCAATCCTGCACGAATGGCAGCATCCCCAACAATTAATCCACCCAGTACAGCTACTGTTTGCCCAATCGCCCTAGGCAACCTTACGCCCGCTTCATTAAAGAGCTCAAACAAAAACAACACGATAAACATCTCAATGGGTGCCGATAATGGCAATCCAAATCGTGAAACCGATATGGTAGCTACAAGCAAATAAGGGATTTGTTCAATGTTAAATGCAGAGAATGCAATCCATACCCCCGGTAAAAAAGCAGAAGTTAATAAACCTATCAACCTGATTATTCTTTCCATTGAAACAAATGCATAATTCATAAAGGTATCTTCAGGTGATTTGGTTTGCAATAATAGACTGATTGGTGCAAAACTAACAGTTGGATTCCCGTCGACAAGAAGGGCAAAACGTCCCTGATTCAACGCCTGCACAATAAAATCCGGCCTTCCTGTATAGTCCATACTCGGAAAGAAGGAGTATGGCCTATCGCGGACATACGATTCGAGTTCATGGATGCTCGTCAGGACATCCAAGTCAACTTTTTCCAACCTTTTATGGATTTCGTCCAGGACCCTTTTGTCAATCACATCTTCTATGTACATTAGCGCGACTTTTGTCCTGCTTCTTTCCCCGATTGTAAACTTTTCTAAGCAAAGAGACGTTGAATTTAGCCGACGTCTGATCAGTGAAATATTCGTTTTCAAATCTTCCACAAACCCATCCTTTGGTCCTCTTATCGAGGTTTCAAGAGCCGACTCCTCAGGTTGCCGTATAGGAAAATTGGATGCTTGTATGCTAAGAACGGACTCATCAACGATAAATAATATATTCCCTTCAAAGAGGATGCTTGAGAATTCATCTATGGACTTTTTTGTTACATCATCTGCATGGAAAAAAGAAATTAATTTGGTTTTGACGGATTCCTCTTTATGGATACCAAGTTTAGGAAGGATATTCTGGTCCAGATACTGCATATCAATTAAGCTTTCAAAATAGAGCATTTCGTAGGATTCTGTTTCTGATTGGTGCCTTTTAATTAGAAAGTCTCCACTTTTATCAAACTTGGATTTTAGCTCTGAAACCTTACTTAAAATGCTTTCATGCTGTATCTGATTAGAGCTCATAATGCCCTCCTAGCTTTTGCCCTTTTTTCATGAGAACTTTTATTATCAAGGCTGAGATAAGGATTTGGATTAGGAAGAAGAGCATACTAGCTGGTAGGAAATACCGATAGATCGCTTGATAGAAATAATAGGTTTCAAACTTGATGGTCATTAAACCAAATAGTAGTAGGTATAATAACGCAACTAATTTCCAATTTAACCGATATTGTTGTCTCTTTTGTGTAAATAATGCCCCAATAAGATACATGAAAAGCCCTATTCTTATCAACGCTCCACTCAGCCATTGATACAAAGCGAAAAAATCGAGATGGTTGATATATTCCCCTATGCTTAATACTCTCCATTGCTCATATGCAGGATAACGGAAATTGACCGACTCTGATGGTCCAAATTCCATGATGGATGCCGTAAGCGGCCCCATTATCAAACCTGTCAAAATGGTTAAGAGGATTAACAACTGTCTAAATTTGATTGGTTCCTGAGAAAAGGGCTGCAATAAGATGACTAAGTAAATTTCGAATAATCCCGAAAAGACGTAGAAACACCCTTTCAGAATAGGTGCATATCCGTCTGACATCACAGGCAACAAAAGGCTGGGATCCTTTACGCTCGTGTTGATTACTGAAATCAAGATTCCTAACAACATCACAATTGGAAGTAAAAAGCCACTCGAAATGGCCATCGTTTTTATCCCTGATAATGTAACAAGGAGACATGCGCTCACCAAGAGAACATTAATAAGGAATACTGAAGATTCTGCTAGAAAATATGCATTCAACCAAATCATCAAGTCCCTTAAAGTGACGTAAGAGCTTAAAAATAAATACATAATCAGGGGTAAAGACAATATAGTGGAGAATATCCTTCCTAGACGGTTACTTATGAAGGAAAAGAACCCTTCCTTAGGACTGTTCTTTACAATGAAATGGACCAGCCAAATAAATAAAATGGATATAGGATACGCACAAATCACACTTACCCAACTATCCCTCCCAGCTGCTGTAAGTAAGTTTGGGATAAGAATGACATGGTTTAATAAGCCAGTTGATAAAATTATTAACATGAAAAGTTGTCTTGGAACCAATATCTTAATTAAGCTTTGCATGACATCACCAATTTACGATTTTAATTGTTAATATTTCCGAAAATGGTAAATGTATGTTTTGTTATCTGAAATTTGCTACCTAAAAGAACTATCAAACCATGATGGTGAAAGTTATTACTTTCCTTTAAAATCCGATAATCCAATCCATATATACTTTTACACTAGACTATGCAAATTGATTAAATAAGAAAAAGAGCTGTCAAAACAGCTCTCCAGATTGTCGACAAAAGGTAGGTGGAAAGGTTGATTTCCGCTCCAGCCGCTTGCTTTCCGGGGGGCGTTCGCCGAGCCTCCTCGTCGCTACCGCTCCTGCGGGGTCTCGCCTGTAACGCTAATCCCCCAGGAGTCAAGCGCCTTCCGCTCCAATCAACCAGTGTCCTTGAATAATCAATTTAAAATCCTGTTCATTAAGCTTTATAAATCATCCTAAGCAACTTTCCATGTCCAAGTTGCCAGTTTCTTTAAATTCATGGATACAAACGTAAGCATCGCCTGCATGGACAATTTTTTTAATCCTTTTAGGGTTGTCCAACGCATACCACGTGAGCCTTGAGACCCCGCACGAGCGTAGCGAAGGAGGAGGCTCAAGCCACGCCCGCAGAAAGAAAGAGTTCACCCTTCACTGCAATCAACTTCTCTAGTTCTTAGTTAACTTCTTTCATTGTAAAAGAAAAAAAATCTCTCATCTATCTCTTACTTTTTTAAAACCGGGATCCATATTTCGCTTTTGAAAGTCGGAGAGGTTACATCTTTATTTTCGTTCCAAAGGATTTCCGGTCCCTCATTTATTTCATAGGTAGAGGTAGGAAACCATTCGGAATATATACGCCCCCAGACATTTTGAAGTGTTTCAGGAAAAGGGCCGACTGCTTCAAACACTGCCCAAGTAGATGCAGCGACTTCAAGCATTGTTAAGCTAATTGGACACTCTTTAGTGGTGGCTACTCCTATAAAATGGTCAAGCTCCCCTTTTTCCTCCATCCTGCCTTCAGAAAAGTTGGTGGAAGCACTAATCAGTCCTAATGGTTCTATATTTGAAAGCTTTTTTAGTTCATTTATCACTTTCTCATCTAAACTTTTCCACATAGAAGCAATCTCTTGATTAACTCCATTAAAAATGATCGGAACTCTTTTTTTAATTCCTATTATACGAAATGCCTCTTTTTCTACGATTCGATAATTCATTTCACTGCCTCCATTAATCGTTAATTGGAAGGACATCGGTGGATAGGCTTTAAGTGAATAACCATTACTTCTTGCCTCTGAAGGTGTGATACCATGCAAATGTTGAAAAGCTCTTGCAAAAGAGTCTGGTGAGTTGTAGCCGTACTTTATTGCTAAATCAATGACCTTTAACTTGTTATCCCTAAGATCAAAAGCTGCGAGAGTAAGTCGTCTTCTGCGAATATACTCGGATAATGTAACTCCTGCAAGGAAGGAAAACATCCTTTTAAAATGATATTCCGAACAATAAGCTAACCTTGAAACTACTTTAAAATCAATCTCATTTGCAAGATTTTCTTCAATATACTTCATCGCTCTATTCATATTTGTAAGCAAATCCAATTTGATGACCTCCTTGTATCAATAGAATAGCAGGAGTTGAAACGAAGCATCCGACATTTTGTGTTCCGTTTTGTAGGGTCTATCACTCAGTCAAAAATTAATGGCTTATTTTCAATCCCTTTTCATTAGGATAGTAAGAAAGCCCATCTGATAATGATTGATGTATCAGTGGGCTTGTAATATTTATAGGTTATCACCTGACTTATTTTAAATCACACAAATTTACTTTCAATTTAAGCAACAAAAGCAATGGATATGAATTCATTCCTTTGCAATCATATTTTATTATTCAACTATCTATAGATCAAAAGTAAATCCTGTTATCTCTCTTCCCACACATTAAAGACCATGCCGAATGGATCCCTTACATAACAGTCTTTGCCTTTTCCTTCCCATCGAACAATAACAAAACCATTGTCTACTAAATATTGTTTGGCTTCTTCTAAGTTTTCAACAACTATCTCCATTACAGGTCCAAGGTTTTCATTTCCTTCTATTAAAAAAATGTTATTATAGTCAGTCCTGAACTCTATTTCACTAACAAAACTTTGCTCAGGCTGTTTAAAACCTAGAATATTTTCATAAAATAATTTAGCTTCTTCAACATTTTTCACTTGGAAACCAATATTCTTTGAAACCCTATATATCATAATAAAAGTACCTCTCTTTTTATGCTAAATGATATATATTCTTTCTTCATTAAAAAGCTATTATCCTTTATGTATTGGCACCAAAATATTAAAATGTTAAGCAATTGTAGTAGTAACTGACATCCATAACCTAGCCTATTGTTAAAACACTCCAATTAATCTAACAAATAAGTGAATTAAACTTACAATTTCCTAGTCATGAATACACTATTTGGGTCCTCTTTATAATCTGAAAACGGCTGACAATATTGAAATCCAAAACTATTATAAAGCCTTCTAGCTGGTTCAAAAGCATCCATTGATCCCGTTTCCAAACTTAGTCGTCGATATCCACGTCTCTCTGCTTCATCAATGATGTGTTGAAGGATGCTCTTTGCAACTCCTTTTTTAAGATGAGATGAAGAAGTTCGCATCGACTTAATTTCTCCATGTTGTCCATCAAGTTCTTTAAGCGCTCCACAACCCAGTAATTCATCCTGTTCCCATGCACACCAAAATGTAATTTCAGGTTTTTTTAATCCTTCAAGATTTAGGACATGAATACTTTCCGGTGGAGAATTCTGGGCCATTCCTTGAAGATGCTCACCTATTAATTGAATTACTTTAGTTCCAGTAAGATCATCTAATTTAATCTCCATAAATGTTCTCTCCTCACTTCAAACCAAAATGGAAAATTAATTCCTCACCATAATCACCCTCATACCTTAATCCTTTATCTACGAATCTAGCTTTTTTGTAGAGGGATATAGCAGGAATATTTGTATGGTGTACAGTTAAAATCATCTCATCTTTGTCTGGGTAGGTTAATTTTATGACATTTGGTAATACCTTTAATGTATTAAGAGCATGACCCCTTTTTTGGTAGCGGGCATCAATCGAGAATGATTTGAACACGATAGCATGTTCATTTGTTGTATAAAAATTCCCATGCATATTTGTATATAACGCAAAGCAACCAACTAGAGAATTATTACAATAAATCACATAGGGCTGATTATAGTGATCCTTCTTATAGGCCTCAATTATGTTTTCTGGCATGGAGGTAAAGATGGCTTGATCATTAGGTAAACAATAATTCTTGAGTTTAGGAAAATCGTTTTCTACAATGGGCCTTATCACTAAAAAGCTATCTATAGTCAGCACCCTCCTCTTTTTAGAAACTGTAGGGAAATAATCGTCCTTTATCGTAATACGCTAGTTATTCCCGTAAGGGCTTTATCAATATCAGACTTCGTTACATCATAATGTGTTACAAATCGGACTAGTCCGTTTCCGAAACCATTTGCCAAGATGCCTTCCTCTTTAAGTCGGGCGCTGAATTGATCCGCAGTAAATCCGGTTTTACTTACATCCACAACCACAATATTTGTATCGATTTGATTGGCAATTGTTAGATTTGCAATCCCACTAACCCCTTCAGCTAAAAGTTGAGCATTTTCATGGTCTAGGTAAAGTCTTTCAGGCATCCTTGTTAGCGCAATCAGACCCGGTGCGGCAATAATACCTGCCTGACGCAAGCCTCCCCCTAGCCGCTTTCTCCATTTTCTTGCTTTTTTGATAAATTCATTGCTTCCAGCCAACAAAGAACCGACTGGTGCTCCTAGACCCTTTGACAAACAAATTTGCACTGTATCACAATGAATAGTCAAATCACTTACCTGGCAGCCCAGGGCAGTTGAAGCGTTAAAAAGGCGAGCCCCATCGACGTGTAAAGGGACATCGTATTTTCTTGCAACTGTATAAATCTCACTCATTGATGATGCAGGAACAACAGCACCACCTGCTCTGTTATGTGTGTTTTCGATACAAATTAGACCAGTTTCAGGGAAGTGTTGATCCTCAGGTCTAATAGCCGACACCACTGAATCCGCTGACATTGCTCCCCTGATGCCGGGTATGGTTCTAGTTTGGACGCCTGCAAGTGCCGATGCAGCTCCTGACTCATAATAAAAAATATGGGATTCTGCTTCAAGTAGCACTTCATTACCAGGACGACAATGAACTAGTATCGCAATTTGATTGCCCTGTGTTCCACTTGTCACAAACAAAGCGTCTTCCTTGCCCAAAATCTCTGCAGCCGCTTCTTCCAAACGCCTTACGGATGGATCCTCACCGTAGACATCATCCCCAACCTCAGCGGTATATGCAGCTTTTCTCATTTCTTCTGTAGGCTTTGTGACTGTATCGCTTCTAAAATCAATCATGTTCAGCGTCCTTTCGTATGTAGGAATCTTTTTATACATTTTACCTCACATGAGAATTCATTTATAGAAAAATCCGTAAGTTACTGGAAGGAATTGACCACTATTTTTCCTCTCATATGTGAACATATTAAAAGGAATACTTTAAGAAAGTGAGGTTCTAAAGCATGTCAAAACAAGGTGCACAAAATAAAAATCAAACAAGAGCTCAAATTGAGAAACAGGATAATAAAAATGATGTTGAGTTTGGAAATGAATTTCAAGTTGGAAATTCCGCATCACAAAGCCAGAAAAAAAGCGGGCGTCAATTAAATAAAAAATAACCTTATCTTAAAGTAGGCTGGTCTGCTCAACAAAAGGCATTCAGAATCTGTGAATTCGGATGCTTTTTGTATTTTTCAATTACTTTTCCTTTTAATCTGACTTCGCTTAGACGCTCATTCATCTAGTACTAATTAGACGTCTACTTTAAAATTCTTGGATACAAAAAGAACGATTACTAGCATGTACAAATTAGGGCACTACCCTTTTAACGTGAATTCCTCATTAATAAATTCCTATACAATAAAAAAACGCAATGCGTCAATAATTTACGCATTACGTTTTGATAAAATGTTCATTCAATGTTCTCAGATAGTAATTGTTGAATGGTAATAGTTAGCATATCTCTTAAAACATCGAAGGCATTGTCCACATCTAAACGTTCTGTCCATTGGTGAGCGTCTTTCCCTACAGGACCCAAGTTTATTACTGGAATATTTAATTCCTCTAATACATCTAAAGGAATACTATACCCTTGATTCCATAAAGGCATATTAGATGTGAGGTGTGTTAAGCTTGAAGCTGGCTTTTCTAACCCTACATAGCTTAAGTCAGATAATCCTGCAAAATATTTTTGTTCTTTAAGGTTTATATTATTCTGGTTTTTGGCTAAGTCAATTATATTACCCACTACTCTATTAATTCGTGGGTGATTACGAGAGCTGATTGCAGGATAATATGGAGGAGCAAAGAAAAGTACAATCATCGGTGATAACTCTTTACAAAGAATAGAAATTTCATCAACCAAATGGATGGATACGTCTCTGTCGTCCTTCATTCCTCTATCTCTAAGGACTCTCTTTAGAATTTTGTCTACTTTCTCTTCTCCATGAGTCACTTTTGCATATTGTAGTAATTCATCGAAGTTTATTACTTTTACATGGACTTCATTGGGAGAAGATCCTTCAATTTTAGAAAAATGGACTGCCCTCTTTTCAAAACCCTGCTCAATTCTTCGTGCAACTTTTTCTGCGCTTGCTCTTAGCTGTTCAACTATTCCTTCCATTGATTGTTCCATTATAAACAAATTAAATAAAGTAACAGCCCGATGAGGAATTTGAACATTATATTCTTTTTTTAAGTCCTTTTGAATGAGATTGGTAGGTGGAGGTGTAACCTCCCCTTCAACAACTTCACAAAATTCTGTGTTTAGCTCTATTTCACAAGTTAATTGAGAGGCCATATAGTTTGCATTTAAACCTGAAAAAGGCTCGCCAACATGAGTTTCCTTCCCATAACAGAGAAAACCAGGTAAAACCTTACCAATCGAGCCAGAATAGATATACTGATTCTCATCACCTGGGAATCTAGCAAACATAGGCTCTGAATTTAAACAAGCATAATATTCAAGATCATATTGTTTTGCCATATCCAATAGGATCGGTGCAGCATTCCTCATTCCAACAGAATTCACTTCTTCATCACAAACCGTTAAAAGGAGTAAATTACCATCAAACGATTCGGTGCATGCCTCTTCAATGAGTGACATGTGCAGGGCTAATCCACACTTCATATCCATCGTTCCCCTGCCAAACAGCCAATTTCCTTTCTCTAAGTCTCTTTGTACATCTTCAGGTACACTTATCTTGTTTTCGTAAAATAACTCGGTTAATTCTTTTGGTTTAAAAGCAAATTCCTTCAAGTTCCCATAATCATCAACGTCTACTACATCAAAATGACTGACTAAAATAACAGTCCTTTTTTCATTTCCTTTTTTAACGAGAGCCGTAACAAATTTACGATTGTCTTCTGTATTATGAAGTGATAGTAATTCTTTATTTCCTTGAAAGTAAGGAAGTTTTCGTAACTTTTCTTCAACATACTCAGCAAGTTTAATTTCAGCTTTGCTATGTGTCACACTCGGAATCTCGACAAGTTCACATAATAGGTCCAATGTTTGATGCTTTGTTTGCCAGTTGCTTTCAAGTGTTTTCATTAGCATTTTCCCCCGATTAAGTAGTTTAATCTCTTATTTAAGTGTTTATGTATTTGTATACAATTTAAATGAGTATTGTACCTTTACTATACATGTATAGAAGCTCTAGCGATAAGCACTTATACTCACTAGAGCTTGTATCATTTATTTTTATGAATCTATTCCAAAACGCTTGGAAACATTTTTAACATGATAGGCCATCAGTTCTGCCGCTTTTTTCTGATCTTTATTTTCAAGTGCTTCTAAAATTTTACGATGTTCTATTAGAGCTTCTGGCGCACTTGATTGAATCGTATTCGTAAGTATTAAATATCTTTGCAGTTGTGTTCTTAGAGAGGCAATAAATTCTTTTAATTTATGGTTATTTGTGAATTCAGCAAGATAACAATGAAATTGAGTGTCTAAATTAATGAATTGACAATAGTCTTTTTCTTCTATACTTTCTTGCTGTTGTTTACAAATGTCTTTTAAAAAGTCCATTTGCTCTTCGTCGATACTTTGACATGCTAGCTGAGCCGCTAGAGGTTCCAACGATTCTCTTAAAACCTGGTACTCTTGTGCTTCCTCGGCTGAGATCATTCGAACTCTTGTATGCTTTGAAGCTTCTATTTCGACTAGACCTTCATATGCAAGCCTAGTAAGTGCTGAACGGATTGGTGTTCTGCTAATCCCTAGCTTTTCGGCAATTTGTTCTTCTATTAAATATTCGAGAGGTTTAATTTCATTATTGATAATTGCGTTTTTAATTACGTCATATGCTTGATCAGCTAACGAACCAGCGGATTTTAATTTTCGCATGATAATCTCCCTCAATTACTATTCCTTTGTAGAATGAATCAACTAGATTGTACACAAGTACAATCTAGTTAAATTATACCAACGATGTAGAATTTGTAAATATCTTCAAAGGATTAAAATTCCATTCAATTCTTTCGATTCAAGAGATTATCTATGGAAAAATAATAATCCTTTTTTACAGACACAAAACCATTCTAAAGAAGTTCTCTAACTTCATTGTGCAGGTTAATGGATTGCATAAATTGTTCCATTCTATTTAAAGCTATTTCGAGATTTTCCATTGAATTTGCATAAGAAATCCTCACAAATCCTTCTCCATATTCTGAAAATCCATCACCTGGTACAACTGCTACTTTTGCTTGTTGAAGTAGCTTTAACGCAAAATCGAACGAAGTCATGTTTGTTTTTTTTATGGAAGGAAATACGTAAAAGGCACCTTCTGGTTTGACAACGTCAAGTCCCATGTTAGTTAATCGTTCGCATACATAATCTCTTCTTTCCTTATATTCAACAACCATATGTTGAGCATCATTATATCCATGTGTTAGTGCTTCCAATGCTGCGTACTGGCTAATAGTACTTGCACAAACAGAATTATAAAGATGTACTTTCAGCATTTCTTGGGATAAATAGGCTGGAGCAAAGGTAAAACCTATTCTCCAGCCTGTCATAGAATGCGACTTAGCAAGGCCGTTAATAACAATCGTTTTTTCCCACATCCCTTGAACAGAAGCAATCGAATAATGGTTTTTATCAAAAATCAACTCACTGTATATTTCATCTGAAACAATCAAAATATTCTTATCCCTTAAGAGGTTTGCAATTTCAAAAATTTCTTCTTGATCTAAAACACTCCCTAAAGGATTCGATGGAGAACATAAAACTATACATCTCGTTTTTTCGGTTATTTTACTTTCAATTAACTTAGGATTGACCTTGAAATTATTTTTAGTTATATCAATAAATACAGGTACAGCACCACACAATCTGATTAGCGGTTCGTATCCAGGGTAAATGGGAGCAGGGAGAAGAACTTCATCCCCCTCTCTCAAAATTGTACGAAAAGCTGTATCAAGTGCTTCCGTTGCTCCATTCGTAACGATGATTTCCTTTTCAGCATCGTATGAAAGACCGTATTTTCTATAAACATAGTTACTAGCCGCTTGCCTGAGTTCAAGTAATCCAGCATTATGTGTATATGCCGTTTGATTATGTCTTATTGCTAAAATCCCGGCTTCTTTTATATGCTCTGGAGTAGGAAAATCAGGCTGACCAAGGGTAAGGCTAATAGCATCAGGATAATCGACAACCATATTGGAAAATTTTCTGATACTCGGAACCTGGATTGTAGTTACTCTTTTATTTATCAAATTTTCCATTGTTCTATCACCTTTTTATCAGTTTTGCAATCTTGTTAGGATTCTAATATTACTTCAGAGAAACTAGTGGTTTATCAGGCTTGATAAAGAACCATAACGCACCTGCTAATAGGACAGGAAAAATGTTAATTAATAGAGTAGTATTCCATCCTAATTCCTGTGCAAACCATCCACAGATAATTGGAGACGTAATTCCTCCAATGGCACCCCACGTATTCATCCAACCACTGACCGACCCTGAGAATTCTTGACCTAAGTCATTAGCGATGGACCAGGAAGCAACGATAGGAAGTCCAAGTGCACCAAGAGCTACTGTAAGCCAGACAACGTTTGATGTAGGACTAACAGAGTAAGCAGCAAGGTACAAACCTGCCATGAAAAAGGCAAAGCCCAATATAGCTAATCCTCCACGTGCGATCATCCGCGAGTTTGTTTTTTGTAGGATTCTATCTGAAACAGCTCCGCCTAC
The DNA here is from genome assembly GCF_010882125.1 of Peribacillus alkalitolerans. Classification (GTDB taxonomy): domain Bacteria; phylum Bacillota; class Bacilli; order Bacillales; family DSM-1321; genus Bacillus_BN; species Bacillus_BN alkalitolerans. Next base: position 167,375 of record NZ_JAAGVZ010000003.1, read on the forward strand.
TAGAACAGAGAGACAGATAGCCAACCAAGGAAAACTCGCCGCAAATCCCATTTCTTTTAGGGAAAAATTCCGTGCTTCCATTAAATAAGTTGGCAACCACGTTAAAAAGAATGTGTTCATGTATATTACAACTAGATATTGAATCCCTACCGCCCAGAATCGGAAGGTTTTTAAATATTGCTTCCAAGGGGCCGTCTTTTTTTGAGTACCGGAAACACTGCGATTTTCAAGGATAAGCATTTTTTCTTTTTCGGAAATCCATGGGTGTTGTTCTGGCTTATCTCGTCCAACGAAATGCCAAACTAAAGCAATTACAATTCCCAGAAGACCGAAAATATAAAATACCCCGTGCCAACCAAACAACCCTATGATGGCTACTGAGATTCCAGGTGCAATAACCGGGCCGAAGAATGAACCAGCCAACAACGCACTAGAAGCACGGCCTTTTTCATTCTTTTGAAACCAGTAGGAGTTGAAAACAGCATTCCCTGGATACATGGGACCTTCTCCAGCACCAAATAAAAATCGGACGATACACAATACAACATAGTTGAAAGATGCAGCTGTTAGTGCGGTAAATAACGACCACCAAGCGACTGCAATGGTAATAATATTTCTTGCCCCAAATTTCTCAGCCAACATACCTCCAGGAATTTGGGCAAAACAATATCCTAAATAAAAGAGTGAAGATAATAAACCAAATTGGACTTTATTTAAACCTAAATCCTCCATCATTGGAACAGCTACGATTGAGATGTTCGAACGATCCATATAAGCAATAAATCCTATAATGAAAAAAATAAAAGCAAGTCCCCAACGAAGGCCTATTTTCTTTTCTTTTGCTTGCAGTACTGACGAATCAAATTGTTTTTCAGCAGCTAATTTTCCCATCATACACTCTCCCTTTTAGGATAAATCGTAAAAAACTCTATAAGAAAATTGCAAATTCTAAATAGTATTTTAATAATTTAATAGTTTTTACTCTTTTCCATCATCTTATCCCATAATGGGTCGAAACGACGTAGATAATTCTCAGCACCAAGCTGTTCTAAATCATGTCGGCGTTTTTCATCAGCTTCCTGTTCCTTTTTACCGATTTCCAGATAGGCTAATGCCTCATCTTTTGGGACAACCAACAAGCCATCATTACTTCCGACAATAATATCACCAGGATTTATGATGCAACCGGAAATGGAGACAGGAACGTTCACATCGCCATCAAGACTATATACTTTGGTTGTTAACGGGGAAACCGCATAAGAAAATACATTAAATTGAAGATCAGTAATGATTTTAGTATCTGTAACCGGTCCATTTATGATGGCTGCGATAGCTCCCTTTTCCATAGCAACTTTTGTAGTAATTTCCCCCCAACAAGCAAAGCGCTCTTCTTCATTCATATCAATTACTACAACGTCACCTGGTTGAACAAGATCTAGTACCTTATTGACCAATAACCCATCATTTGGTGGAATTCTTAACGTAACAGCTGGGCCAGCAAAAGTATGTTCAATCGGAATTAAAGGCTTAATTTTTCTGGCACTAATCAACTGGAAATTGATACTGTGCCCAAAATCACTTGGTGAAATCGCTTCCAATTGCTTGACTACTTGAGGATTTGGTCTTTGGACTTCAGAAATAATCTTCATCTACTCTTTCCCCTTTCAAATATCAGCTTAGAATTATTCAATCTGGGTGCATTTCAAGAAAGTTAACCTTCTCTGAACCTCTTTCTTACATTGTATACAAATACAAATACATTATAATTCTCTAAACGCTAAATTGTAAATACAATTTAGATAATTTAGAGAAAAAAGAAAATCCGACATTTTTCGTCAATAGAATGTAAAATATCGATCTTATGTATAGGTAGGACCTTCTGCCCTTCGATTCACTCATTAATAATAAACAGGACAAAATGTAAACAAAAAAAATGCTCATTAGTAAGCCGGTTAAGCTTCTAAATGAGCATTGGTTTATTCGATATTCTTTTTATTTTTCCCTTTTACAAATCGATAGGTTAAATATGCGATGTAGAGTGGTGTGGCTATGTAGATTAGGTATGGGAATTGTCCATACGTACCACGGTAAATCAAATATAAAAGACTACCTAAAAACAGGGTTACAATTGTTCCATATTTCGGTAGTGGTACCTCTTTGAGACTCGGTATTCTAATTCGGCTTACCATTAAAAAAGATAGGCCAGTAAATACTACAGTGGTAAAGATATTAGGAATTCGATCTCCAAACAACGTAAGAAGCGCTAATATACCCCCAGCCGCAGTAATTGGTACTCCAATAAAATAGTTCAAGTTGGATTTATTTGTACTAATGTTGAATCTTGCCAATCGATAAGCTCCAAACAGCGGGAATAAACCTGCGACAATCAATCCCAATAAACCAAATTGAAAGAAGTATGTATAGTAAACCAAGAATGATGGGGCGACTCCAAATGTTACGATATCAGCTAATGAATCTAATTCCTTCCCTAATTCACTATCTGCTTTTAACATCCGGGCAACTCTTCCATCCATGCTATCCAACATCATTCCAATAAGGATCAAGATCGCTGCGTTTTTATATTGACCGTTAGCTGCAAACCCAATAGACAAAAAACCACAGAATAAATTACCTAATGTAAACATGTTGGGAATACTCTTCGTAAAACGCACTCGCTGTCACCGCTCTCTATCTATATCTTTTACAAATTCCTTCTATAGGATTTATTTACTTTCATTATAACATTTAAACCATTTATTTGTAGTGCATACTAAATAATACAAATAAGCATCTTGTTATAGGAGTGAAAAAAATTGAAGCAAAGTAGAGTTTGGATTCATCTATCATTACTATTAATGGTAATAGCCGTCTTAATATGGTCCCTCATAAAGCCAGACAATTATATGATTTGGTCAGCTGAAGCCATCCCTGCACTTGTTATATTAGCTATTGCCATCTTCAAATATAAAAGCTTTCGCCTTACCACAATGTCTTATCTTATTATTGCTATTCTTTCGATTACTATGTTCATTGGAGCCCATTATACCTATTCAAAAGTTCCATTATTCAATTGGATCAAAGATTATTTTGATTTAGAAAGAAACCACTATGATCGGTTAGGACATTTCCTGAAAGGTTTATCGGTTATCATCATTCGTGAAATCATTCTCAGAACAACTCCTATGTCAAAAGGCAAATGGTTAATCACCTTTATTTTAAGTATTTCTTTAGCCATAAGTGCTATATACGAACTCATCGAATGGTTAGCTGCAGTCCTTGCAAAAGGCAGAAAAGTATCTGCTGATTTTTTAGGAACCCAAGGTGATAAATGGGATGCTCAGTGGGATATGGCATTGACATTTATTGGCTCAATAATTGCACTTTTACTTCTCTCAAAACTCCATGATAAATTATTAAAAAAAGAAAGGATTTAAAGCTAAATCCAACAAAAAAAGTGACTTAACGCAAGAACAAGCTCTTGCATTAAGCCACTTTTTTATGAAATTATGGGGAAACTACTGGAGTCAAAGCTTTAATACGACCTTCCACTTTGTACTCAAAAGGATTGCCTAAAGTTTTGATATAGTTCACTGTTGCTTGTAAATCTTCAGGACCTACTTCCATATCCGTTGAAAGTGCTCCAATTCCATACTTCAGGTTCCCATACATGTAGTTATTCACTACCACTGTATATTCTTTCGTTTTATCAATCTTGCTACCATCTGGAAGGATAATATCTACTACTTTACCTGTAGAAGTATCCCATGTGTATTTAAAGCCTGACACATGGAAGTCTAGACTATATCCACCACTTGTATTTGGCGTGATTTGATTATTCAATACTGTCTCTAAATCAGCACCACTTAACTTCACTTTATTTAATACATTTCCAAAAGGCTGGATGGAGAATAAATCACCAAAAGTAACTTCACCAGCATCGAGCTGAGCACGAACTCCCCCACCATTCATTAAAGCGAAATCTGAATTCATCGCAGCCTTCATGCCATCCGCCAACAAGTTACCAAGCGCAAAGTCCCCTGTTTCTGTAGCTGAAGGGTAGCCTTTTGGCAAGGTAGTCAAAGAATTACCGACGATCTCAGCTTTAATTGGTGCGATCAAATCTTCATACTTCTTCATGATAGTTGATACAGTTGAATCGGGAGTGTAATCCTTCTGATACACGGTCACCACTTCTGCATCTTTCTTCACGATATCCCCTGTTACCGGATCAAGCTCCAGATCAACATCCGAGAATGCTGAGCCGTAAGAATAAGCTTGTACAATCAATTTGTTATCGACTACTTGATCAACATATACATGGTTGTGAGCAGCGAAAATTACATCGACTTCATCATCCACTTTTTCTGCGATGTCCGCAGCATCAAATAAATCTGCTCTCCCATTTTGTACGGATGGATTATGAGCAAGTACCACAATTGCTTCAATTCCTTGTTTCTTTAATTCTTCCGTATATTTATTGATCGCAGTAGTTTCATCTGTAATTTGAAGAGTTTCATTTCCTTTTCTAACGATAATATTAGGAGTTTCTTGTGTTACAACCCCGATGAAACCGATTTTTTTGCCACCTACTTCTTTAATAGCATATGGCTTAGTAATTAAGTTACCTGTTGATGAATCAATAGCATTCGCTGCGACAACTGGGAAGTTCATTCCATCATAACCCTTTGTCCCCTTTGCATGTTCGCCACCATTGATCATTCGCTGTAGCTCTGCAATACCTTCATCAAACTCATGGTTACCTAGTGTTCCTACATCAAAGCCCATTGCTTCCATCACTTCGATAGTAGGCTCATCTTGGAATAGTGCAGAAATAAGAGGACTTCCCCCTATCATGTCTCCTGCATGAACGAGTAAAGTGTTTGGATTTTCTGATTCACGTTTTTTCATGGCGGCAGCTGTATATTCCATGCTTCCAGCCCACACGTCTACTCCATTCAATTTCAGCTTCGTATCTGTGTCTAATTGACCGTGTAAATCATTTAAGCCAAGTAATTGTACTTTAATGTTTTCTTTTGGAGTGACTCCAAGATTTAATTTAAAAATACCAAAGCCTTTGTCATCTGTTTTGTTCGTATAGGAGATGCTGCTACCTTCTTTAATATAAGCCTCCGCATTTGGCGATGTTGTAAAGGTTACATTCACATTTCCCTCGATTGGAGCGATTGACCAGTTATTGTCAGCTGTTGGAGTGATCTCCTTCATTTCAGAGATATAATCCATCAAAATTTGACGGTTCTCATCTGCAGAATCTACAACGAGCTCACTTCCTTTAACTCCAGGGAAGTTACCTCCACCGCCTGCACGATAGTTATTTGTTACGACGATAAAGTCTTGGCTCGGATTAACTGGGTGACCGTTATACGTTAAGTTAATGACACGACTTGAAGAAGGATTAATAACATTTCCTGTACCATCATATTTAGCAGGTTTTGTCACATCAATTTGATATTGAACACCATCAATCACATCAAAGTTATACACTGGGAATGCTGGGTTCAATAATGCTTGCTCTTCTGTTTTAGTTCTGTCGATTGTATTGAACTTGCCTGCAGACATTTCAATCCATTCTTTTACCACAGAGCCCTTTACTTTAACGGCTTTTAACGTATTGTCATACAGGTATAAATCCCCCGCACTACGAATCGTTAAATCTCCCTTTTTAATTTCTGTATATTCAGCTACACCATTTCGTCCAGCCTTGAACGGTGCCCCGACAGAAAGGATTGGAAGATTCTTATATTCAGGTTTGTTTGCGGCCACATATTTTTCAACAAACCATTTTTGTGCATTCGTTACTACTTGAATCGATGGGTCATCTTGTATTAATGAAAAATAGCTGTGGATATCATCCGTTGTTTTACCAATTGGTGTATTCACATATTTTACAGTTGCATCGTGTACACCTTTTACCGCTTTAACGATAGCTTGATCAGGAGATACTGTGCTTTCTGTTACCGTCTTACCTGTGACAGGAACTTTTACATCTTTGTAAATTTCACGAGTGGAAGATAGAGAGTTTACTATTTTCCATTTGCCTTTTTCTTTCTTTAAATCCAAGTCGATGATTCCAAGTGAACCTCCACCGTAGCCAGCTTGAACAGCAGGCACGCCATTAATAGTACCTTTTGCATTATCGACTCCAGGTAAAGGCTTTTTATCAGGTCCAAGGAATAAACCATCTAACGTCGCTTCTGTTTTAGCCGGGAACACTTTATGTGTATGTGAGAATGTGATCGCATCAATTCCAGGCACTTCACTTAACGTATAGATGACGTCCTCTGTATTTCCTTTATTACCACTGAAACCTGAGTGAGTTAACGCCACAATGACGTCCGCTCCATCCTTCCTCATTTGAGGGACGAATTTTTTTGCCGTTTCGACTATGCCTTTAGTGATGACTTTGCCATCCAAATGAGACTTGTCCCACTCGTTAATTTGTGGAGGTACAAAACCGATAAATCCAATCTTGATTTCGTGTTTCTTTCCAGACTCATCGACTACTTTTTTCTTAATAATCTTATAAGGGGTAAATTTATTTTTATCATTCTTTGGATTGTTATCATGATCATCCACATAGACATTGGCATTGATATATGGGAATTCTGCATCATCATATGTCTCTTCGAGGAAATCTAAGCCGTAGTTAAACTCATGGTTTCCTAATGTAGCAATATCATAATCCATGATATTCATAGCTTTGATGACGGGATGAATTTCTCTATCTTTTAAAGGCTCGATTTTAGCTTTATATGTTCCAAGTGGAGTACCTTGAATCAAATCCCCATTATCCACTAGGATGTTATTCTTCGCTTCTTTACGTGCTTCTTTTACAAGAGCAGAAGTTTTTGCAAGTCCAACCTTTTCATAGGAAGCATCTTTATAATAATCGTAGTTTAATAGATTCGTATGAATATCCGTAGTTTCCATAAGACGTAGCTTTAGTAGTGAAGATTTTGCAGCTTTTACATGTGCTTCATATTTATGGTGCTGTTGGTTCTTCTGTTCGGCTGCACTTACTTGTGGAGAAAAGAGAGGTACTGATAGAAGTGACAAGGCTAGCGATGTTGCTAGTAATTTCTTTGCACTGCGATTCATTCTTTTATTCATCCTCGATTCACCTTTCCTAGTGAAAAATAGTTTACTTGCTATAAAACTGACAAATGAAATATAACAAATGAATATAATAGAAAATGTTAATAGAAGGTTAAGGTATCATGGTCATTTGTTAAAACTAATAAAATAGTCCTCCTATTAATACCTCCTTGTTTATCATAAGAAAAATTCCCTTTTCTTGGTAAGAGAAAAAAGTCCTCAATCTCTCCACAACAGAAAGTAAATTACCGGGAAATAAGTACTGAATTTTCTAAAATCTCTACACAATTCAACAAATTTCGAATCTAAAATTTAATAAATAGGCTGTATTAAAGTCCATCGTTGATTTTAAGCTATATGTTGATTGAAGTGGAAGACGCTTGACTCCTGGGGGATTAGCGTTACAGGCGAGACCCCGCAGGAGCGCTAGCGACGAGGAGGCTCGGCGAACGCCCCCCCGGAAAGCAAGCGTCTGGAACGGAAATCAACAGGGAAGTTTAACAGAGCCAAAAAATAAAAAACCTGCAAATCATTTCAGATTAGAAATAATTGCAGGTGAAAATGAAAGGTCAAAATGGATTAACAAAAGAAAGGTTAAAAAAAGTGCCTTTAATAGAATTATATCATTCACATTGGGGAATTTTAGTAATAATCTTTTAAGAAGGAGTCGTTTAACTTTGAACCTATCTAACAATATGGAATTTGAAATGAAAAGCAGTTTTCTTCCAAACCTAAGCAACTCAGACACGTTAAAGATTTTGGATGTTTCACATGAAAGTGTCATAATCCAAATGAATAATTCGACTTATAGGGGTGTTTTTCCAATTGATAATTTTGAATACTGGATCAAAAAGGGCCACTTAATTAATGTAAATGAAAAGAAAAAAAGCTCGTAAAAATCGAGCTTACAGAATTTTAGTAGAATCGATGTTGATTGGGAATTTTATTGAGATAATCGTTCCTTCATTCATCACACTTGAAATGTCCATCGTACCACCGTGTGCATCAACAATCTTTAAGGTAGTCATCATTCCAAGGCCTGTCCCCTTTTCTTTTGTCGTATAAAAAGGGGATCCAATTTTTTGGAGAAGGTCCTGTGGGATTCCACAGCCTTGATCAATGACTTGTATAAAGATTTCATTTGTACTTTGTTGCATTCCAGAGACTGAAATTTCTCCACCATCTGGCATTGCCTCTATGGAATTTTTGAGGATATTGATAAAAACCTGCTTTAGCTGACTTGCATTGCATTGGATGTTGGGTAATGTGGCTAGATTCAATTTAAACTCGATATTGTTGATTAAAGCTTGTGACCCAAGCAAAATCACCACATCTTCAATAATCTTGTTAAGGCTTTGATTTTGATAATGTTCAGCTTGTGGCTTAGCCAGGATTAAAAGCTCACTAGTAATGGATTCAATTCTTGTAATTTCGTCAGCCATAATGCTTAAATATTGGCTATTTATTTCTTCAGTCGATCGAATCAGTTGTAAAAATCCTTTGATGGAGGTTAATGGATTTCTTATTTCATGGGCGATAGAAGCCGCTAATTGTCCAACTACTGTTAGTTTTTCAGATTCCAATAACAAATTCTTCGTTTGATTCTCTCTCGTAATATCTTTGGCGATTCCATATACCCCAACAATTTGATTATTTACGATAATCGGCATATTAGTGACCTTTACATCAATAACATTTCCATTTTTATGGATTGCTTTCGTTTCATAATGCTGTGTTTCTCCCATGGTAGCCTTCGAAAAAAATTTTCTTGTTTTTTCTATTTCATCTTTAGGAACTAATGGGATGTAGGACATAGATAAAAATTCTTCTTCACTATAGCCTAATAGATGTTCCATAGATGGATTAACACTGATGTAATTTCCAGCTAAATCAAAGGAAAACACAGCATCAGGATTATTCTCAAATAGCGATTTATAATGTTGCTCGCGCTTATTAGCTAATTCCTTCTTTTCTGTTATATCCTGAAAATAGACAGAAAGGCCGTTTGGGGAAGGATAGGCCCTAACATCAAACCAAGTTTTTAATGGTGGAAAATAAGCATCGAAGTTAACTGAAACCTGTTCTCTGACAGCTTGATGGTAATATTTATAAAATGGCAAGTTAACAGCTTCCGGAAACTCTTCCCACAAATTTTTCCCAATTAACTCTTCACTGCTACGACACAAAAGCTTGCTAGCCTGTTGATTAATATAGGTGAGGCTCCATTCATGATCCAATGCAATAACAGCATCCGTGATTCTATCCAGAATTTCAAACCCATTAATTTTTGGTATATTCATGTTTACCTCATAACTGGTATTCACCTTTACCATGTTTTTTTATTATAATAATTTCTTCATTGTGAGCTAGAAATCCTACTTTGCTTGATAAAATTATATATTTTGAAGGAAATTGTTGAAAATGAATAATTGTGAGTTCACATAAATCATTTTTGTCAGGAGATACTATACGTGGAGGTGAGTGTATTGAGTAAGAATACTGGAAGAGGTCAAAAAGCCCCTAGTGTGAATCCACAAGGCGTTGGTAAAGACGTGGAGTTTGCGGTAGAACCAAAAAGCAAGCTAGAGAACATTGCGAAAAAAAAGAATACGAAATAAAATACCTGGAGGCTGGAACTCATTTGAATTCCAGCTGCCACCTTATTTTAATAAAAGCCTTCGTCGAACGAAAGGAGTTATAGCGTACCCCATCCCTACTCCGAACAGATTCAAGATAAGATCATCAATATCCAAACTTCCTCTACGAGTTATATATTGCATCCCCTCGATCAGTCCAATTGATAGAAGAGGTACTACTACCATAAAAGTTATCGACGGTCTTTTTTCACAAAGGAGCAATAAAGCGACACCAAAAGGGACAAATAATCCTACATTGGCAGCAAGATTATAAATGGCAACTAAAGGGCTCACTACTCCTGAAAAATAAAGCCGGATCGTCTCAAATGGAATTAAATTATATGTTCCATATTCTTGATTACTAGGCCTGAAAAAAAGAAGGATTACTAGACAAATAGAATATAAGATAATTCCACCTATAAAGAAACTCTTAGAAAGAATTAGGCGCTCATTTCTCCATACATAGACATAATAGAAAACGATAATTGTCAAGCAAACCCATATCACAGCATAAACGATGAGATGGAGGTAATGAAAAAGGTCCAAAATGAATGGTAATATCAGCAGAAATAATGCCTGCGATAGAATCCAGGCTATTAAATTCGTTTTTTTCATTAACATTAGCCCCCTCATATCTAGAATACCACCAAAAAATAGCGACACATAGAACATGTGCCGCTTTATTTTCGAATTGATCTAAAATATTTTTAATTTTTTAAAAATACTTTCGAAAGCTCAAAAATACTTTCGAAAACTCAAAAATACATTCATTCCCATTGAAAATACATCCATTTTAATAAAAATACATTCGATTTTTGTTATCTCTCCAAATGTTGTCCTTTTACTTTTCCCCTTTCTTCGCACCAATATTTCCATAATCCTTAACCGTGATATCCACATGGTATTTTACTGGAATTGTACTGAATTCTTTATCCCAATCTTTCTTTACTTTTTCCCAAAGCTTAGGATATTCAATCCTCAATCGATTGCCAAATCCTGCAACCTCAACCTTATATTCCTTCTGCATTTTCTTGGTTACATTCTCCACAAGGCGCTTCACTTCTTTTTCCGCAGCTTTTTCGATAGGCTTCACATTTTTATTTTTAAACAAAGGCTTTAAGTATGGGTTCCAGTATTCAGCAACCCTTCCTTCTGACTCGATGGTGACATCAAACGAAATTTTTTCACCTTTGACTTTAGGCTTAATTTTACTTTTCATTCCTTCAATTTGGAAATAGGTAGGCTTTTCAGCTTCCTTTAAATATGCCTTAATAGACCCGCCTTTTCCCTCCCCGGTAATCCAATTAATCCCTTCTATTTCCTTTTTATTGAAGGTCCCGATCATTAAGTTGGTCTTCCCATTGAAAATGGCTGCTCCATCAAATTGAACTTCACCTTCTTTAATCTCCACTTGTTGAAGTAAGTAGCTCGTTCCTGAATTCATTTTTCCCCATACACTTGTCAAGGTTGTCGGCTTCAATAACCTTGTAGTGGATTGCTGAGTTGCTATTTCAACTATTTTCAAGGCTGGGATTACATTAGGCTCTTTTGTTACTAGTGTTTTATCTGCCCTGCCCTTGGAAACAAAAATCAACCTACTCCCTCTAATATCGATATCTCTATATAATAAATCGGTTAATTGTCTCAGATTTATTTCTCTTGCAAGTTCTTCCCCAATCACAACAGCCTTTGAATGCGCACTAAATATTTTCCCTTCCTTTTTTAGAGTCGTTTCCCAAGCTATGGGATCAAGCGAGTCCGCTACCCCCGATACGTTTAAGTATGGTTTTTGGAGAGTAGCTCCTTCATTCCCTTTTCCAATCGCTGAGGGAACCACATATTGAAACGTTGTTTTTATTCTTCCATTCTCTCCTTTATCTATCGCTGTACCAGCTATGAAATTCAATTCTTCAATTGGTGTACTACTCCAACAACCAGACAGCACTATTAGTAACGAGATAAACATTGTAAGTAAGAATCCTGTTCGTAAGCCTTTATCCATTTTTCTTTCTCCTTATTATTGAGACGAATAATAGAAGTAAGGGGATCAAACAAACAAATAGAATAAAGAGAAACGGATCTATTTCTTTCCTTTTTTCGCACCGATATTTCCGTAATCTTTTACCGTAATATTCACATGATAGTTTACCGGTATCGTACTGAACTCCTGATCCCAATTCTTCTTTACTTTTTCCCAAAGCTTAGGATATTCAATCCTCAATCGATTGCCAAATCCTGCAACGTCAACCTTATATTCCTCCTGCATTTTTTTGGTTACTTTCTCTACAAGGCGCTTCACTTCTTTTTCCGCAGCTTTTTCAATAGGCTTCACATTCTTATTTTTAAATAAAGGTTTTAAGTATGGGTTCCAGTATTCAGCAATCCTTCCTTCTGACTCGATGGTGACATCAAACGAAATTTTTTCACCTTTAACTTTAGGCGTAATTTTACTTTTCATTCCTTCAATTTGGACGTAGGTAGGCTTTTCAGCTTCCTTTAAATATGCCTTAATAGACCCGCCTTTTCCCTCCCCGGTAATCCAATTAATCCCTTCTATTTCCTTTTTATTGAAGGTCCCGATCATTAAGTTGTTCTTCCCATTGAAAATGGCGGCTCCATCAAATTGAACTTCACCTTCTTTAGTCTCCACTTTTTGAAGTAAAAAGCTCGTTCCTGAATTCATTTTTCCCCATACACTTGTCAAGGTTGTCGGCTTCAATAATCTTGTAGTGGATTGCTGAGTCGCTATTTCAACTATTTTCATGGCGGGGATTACATTAGGCTCTTTTGTTACTAGTGTTTTATCTGCCCTGCCCTTGGAAACGAAAATCATCGTACTCCCCCTAATATCGATATCTCTATAATATAAATCGGTTAATTGCCTCAGATTTATTTCTCTTGCAATTTCTTCCCCAATCACAACAGCCTTTGAATGAGCACCAAAAATTTTCCCTTCCTTTTTTAGTGTCGTTTCCCACCCTGAAGGCTCAAGCGAATCCGCTACCCCCGATACGTTTATGTACGGTTTTTGGGGAGCAGCTCCTTCAATTCCTTTTCCAATCGCTGAGGGAACCACATATTGAAGCGTTGATTTTATTCTTCCATTCTTATCTTTATCTATCGCTGAACCAGCAATGAAATTCAATTCTTCAATCGGTGTACTACTCCAACAACCAGACAGCACTATTAGTAACGAGATAAACATTGTAAATAAGAATCCTGTTCGTAAGCTTTTATCCATTTTTCTTTCTCCTTATCATTGAGACGAATAATAGAAGTAAGGAGATCAAACTAAAAAATCGAATAGAAAACTTTCCTACCCAGTCACCCATTATAAAAAGTTCATTGATATTTGTAGGAATCATGGATAGTAAAAAAATCACTGGAAGGACCATATAACTAAAGGGATGAAAACTTTTTCCAAACAATTGTGATAGTCCTAATACCGCTACAAAATAGGCAATCGTGAAAGTAGAAAACAGTTGCATAATCCAAATGACTAGAAGTAGTGAATCAAACCGTTCAAAGAAGAACCCTGTTATTTCAAAACTCCTGACAAAAGATAACACTGGCCATGTTTGAGTGAGGACTCCTGATACAGATAAGGCGCCAACCACCATGATTAGAGTGTGGACGTAGAATACCATAGGAATGCCTATACCTATCAAGGTTGCTTTTTTTGCTTGTTTTTGTTTTTGCATGTAGAAAAAAATAAATAAGATCACTTCATACCCTGCAAATGAAAGGGAAGTACTTAATACTCCTTTTAAGACAGGTTTAATTCCAAGGCCTAATACTGGACGAATATTATCAACTTCAAATATTCTGATTCCCAAAAACATGAGTAATATAAAAAAAAGAACAGTGACTGGGAAAATAATTTCAAACATTCTTGCTAGCGAATTGATTCCCCCTAATACAAGATAAAGTCCAATCCAAAGGAATGGCATGATAATTGCCCATGTTGGAGTACCTTGTAAGAGGTATAACCGCGTTGTCTCAGCCATTGCCCGGACTTCAAAGGAAGATAATGTGATATAGTAAAGAATGGCTATTAGGCATATAAAGAATCCAAGCCATTTCCCTAATATGGTTTGGACAAATTGGTACAATGACTGATTCGGGAATCTCTTACAAAGCTTTACCATGATTAACCCCATCACCATGGTAAACACTCCACTAAGGATAATTGATAACCATCCATCAGGCGTTTGGGCTTTCTCTGTGACGGTACGAGGGAGGGTTAAGATGCCGGCACCAAGTATAAAATTACAGATAATTATCACTGCCTGAACAGTAGATATTCGATCGATAGGTTTGGAATCCATCTTAACTCACTTCCTTTCAAACCATTACTTTTTTCTAACAGAATCTTTAGGATGTAATATTTCAGGTCGACGTTTCATCATAGAGATAGGGAGCCTAACGATTAAATCCTTCCAATCTCTTGGATGATATGGCACTGATGGACTGAGATATGGTACACCAAAGCTTTTTAGCCTTACTAAATGAGAACAAAGTAAAAGGATAAATAACACCACACCATATAATCCAAACACACTAGCAAATAACATTCCGATGAAACGTAGCATCCGTATGGCAATACCAACGTTATATTGTGGAAGAGTGAAAGAAGAAATTGCCGTTACTGCCACGACTATGACCATAATCGGGCTTACGATTCCTGCTTGCACCGCTGCCTCCCCAATGACCAAACCTCCAACAATTCCTAAAGACTGGCCAATGGGTTTGGGCAATCGAAGTCCTGCTTCACGTAGTACTTCAATCGCTACCTCCATAAATAACGCCTCAATAAGCGGTGGAAATGGTACACCTTCCCTTGTTGCAGCAATTGAAAAGGTCAGTTTGGTCGGAATTAATCCTTGATGGAACGAAATAAAAGCGATATATAATGATGGAGCCAACAAAGATACAAAGGAAGAAAAATAGCGTAAAATCCTTATTAACGTACCTACAATCCATCTTTCGTAATAATCCTCAGGAGATTGCAATAACATATGAAAGGTTACAGGGGCAATTAGTGCAAAAGGAGAACCATCGATAAGAATAGCTACCCTTCCATCCATTAAGGCACTCATAACTCTGTCAGGACGCTCCGTATTTTGAAGTTGTGGAAATGGACTTAAAAAATTATCCTCAATTAATTGCTCTATGTAACCAGATTCAAGGATATCATCCATTTTTATCTTACTTAATCTAGTTTTTACCTCTTCCAACAATTTATCGTTCACAATTTCCGTCATATATGCTATTACTACTTCCTTCTTCGAGCGTTCCCCCAACTCATAACTAATGATTGAAAGATTTTGATCCTTTCCATGCCGTCTTAATATAGCTGTATTATCACTCAAATTTTCAATAAAACCTACTCTTGGTCCACGTACCAATGCTTCAGATGCTGGTTCATCAATACTTCTTGTTTTAGTAATGGCTTCACCTAATAGGAAGGCTCCAGGTAATCCATCCACCAGTAAACCCACTGAGCCAAACAGGATTCCGGAAGTTAACTGTCTTAATTCAAAAATTTCTCGTATTTCACAAATGGAGATACCTTTGTTCAGTATATAATTCCTTAAGTCTTCATGGGGAGTAGCTCTTATCAAGTCACTGATAATATGAGTGTTGATCATTTCAGTATCAGATAATCCATCAATGAACACGATGGCCATCTGCCGATTTTCTTCACCCATTTTAAATTCACGAAAATTGACATCTGAATTATGGCCAATTTCTTTTTTTATAAGTGATAAATTCTCTGAGAAGTCTCCAGTTAATTCAATATTGGAATCTGCTGGAGTTTCGGATGTTGTTTCTTGATTTTGTTTAATTTTCGTTCTCCACCATTTCACAATCATCACTCTTTCTCGATTGAATGAACCCACTTAAATAATTTAGTTAATCCATAAGGGACCAAAAATACAACGGCTGTCTGTATGAAAACGATATAATCTGGAATGAAGTAAAGAATTTTTTTGAACATATGTACCTCGTTAAAAGCTTAATGACTTCTCTTGGAATAAACCTTATTATTTGCAAAAAGTGTAAGAAATAACCAAGATAATAAGCATTAAATTAACGGCAGTGTATTGACTGCCGTTTAGTCTTCTCCATATTATTTTTGGAGATTTTTTCGATCCGTTGATTCAGGTGGTTTCTCCATAAATCCTCGTTTTACCATGATTTCTAAACCTTGTGCTCCATACTTCATGATTTCTGCTATAAAGCGAGAATAATGGACAGCTAAATCCTTTCTAATAGAAACGGACATTGCATAACTAATCGAGGTCAATCCTAATTGATTGGACGAGTTAATAAAGAACATGATTAACCTGTCTGAAAATGGTGATATTCTTGAATTGGTAACTTCTAATGGTACTGGTGACGTGGGAAATTCATAACTTTCCTTTAAAATTTCATTATATGTATCAATTTGTTTTTCACTTAGCTTCATCCCTTTTTTAAGAAATTCCTTTATTTCCGGATCTTTTGTCACCTGAATTAATCCATTCAACAAAACCAATCCAATACTATTCCGCTCAATTGAAAAAAATAATTCACTTAACTCTAAACAATTCAAAGGTCGATTTTGACCTAACCAATGCTCCAAAATAGAAGTTGAATGTTGGAGATATTCTACTCCTTTTGGATAGTCAATGTTTGCTGGCCGGTCATATATACCTTTAGCAAGCATTAAATTCAATGACTTTTCGTATAGCTCGGTCGAATGAGACAAACATTTCTCATAAAATTTATATACATCTTTTCTAGCGACTTTACCCATCATCATTGAAAAATAATTCATGATCACTTGACCTGCACGGTATACAAAGCTTAACGCGAACAATTCTGTGAAAAGGGCTGGCGCTGTCAAATTCACATCCTCATCTGAGAAACCATGTGGAATTGGAAATTTTTCTTCGGTAAACATATTCTCTAAAGCTTTAATGGTATCGTTATTCATTGATAAGGCTTCTTCTATCAAATTCTTAATCTGATCATCCTTAAGGTAATGAAGGAAATGTTTATAAAAGCAGCTAGTGGCGGAAGTTTGAAGGTAAGTAGTCCAAAGAGCACCTATTTCAGCAGAAGTATATCGAATTTCATGATTTGCCATTTATCCTTCTCCTTTGAATTTTTTATTATGTTTCATTTAAATTGGCAGGTTTATTCAATGTGAACTTTTCTATTGAGGCAACAAAAAAAGACAGTCCTGAATAAATATCAGAACTGTCCATTAAAATTTCGAAAGTGTTTTAGCCAAGTCTCTTCCAATAAGATTAGCAGTCACGGGGACCTTCCCGATTTCCCTTGACCAAACTGAAATTTGCCCAATATGATGGATTTCGTGGGCAATCACATGACGCATGACTTCTCCCCATAAGAATGTTTCGATACTACCATCTCTTTGTGTAACCTGAAGGATGTTGTTTTCCTTGCTTCCTTCCCAGGAGAGAACAAAAGCTTCAACTTCCTTCTTAAAAACCTTATCTAATTCTCGGACCTTTTCTAAACTTTTATATTCCTCAAAGTCTTCCTGAAAATCGTCCTTGTCCTGTAAAAACCGAATCCAACTACATTCGACATCAATAATATGGAATAGAGTTTGCAATATTCCACCTACCCCACCAGTGCGAATACGGAGCAACTCCTCTAAAGGAATCTCTTCACACCATTTATACCAGTCTTCCCTTACTTTCCAATTGTAGTGGAATAAAGTTTGCATATTCATCACCTCATTTTTTTGGGAATGTTTCTGCCTTAATATAACGATCCTCTAAAACATTAATATGGTGTAATTCATGTCCTGGAATGATAGTAGCAATTGCCCGGACAGTTGCCTCATAGTTATTAGCTACCCCACGTCGTAACCAAGATTCTTCACTTAAACTCTTAAGCAATTGAATGGTAGATTTCCGGACAATAGTATACCTTTCTAAAAGGTCACTCATTGACTGTCTATCAAAATTTGCATTTCTTACAAAGTCATTTTCATCATAGCCCGGTAGTCCAACCGTTTCTCCACGTGCAATGCACAACATTCGATAACTCATGATCATTTCAGTATCTATAATATGACCAAGGACTTCCTTGATACTCCATTTCGAAGGAGCGTACCTAAATTGACCTTGTTCCTCTGTTATACTTTTAATGAATTCAACGGTCTTATTATTGAGCTCTTCCAATACCTTTATTAAATCTCCCTCAGGAACTTGAGTCACATAACCGTTATAGTACTCTGCATATTCATTTGATTGTGGTCTTTGATTGAACATATATTGAAACCTCTTTTCTCTTATGGTAATCTCTCACTTTATTTCTAGAAAAACAATGTTTTTTCCTTCTTTGGTGAAGAGAATTAGATTGGTAACACATTTTTAATTAAAGTAGCATTTCAAAATAAACAAAAAAACCATGTTGAGACTTAAAGTTCAACATGGTTTTTTATTACGCAGCTACATCACGTTTCTTAAAGACTGTAAACGCAAGTATTAAGAATAATGCAAGGTATAAAAGAATCATCACAGTAGAGAAAGTCGCCGTCATCCCTTCAACCATAGGGGTACCGTCGATGTATTGCATAAAATCAGTATTTGCAAATACGATATATTTCGCCCATTCAAATTTAGACGCCAATATCATAGTCAATTGTGTTCCCATGAACATAAGGATCAATGAGATTCCAATGGCTAGTGAGCTATTTCTAAACACCGCTGAAACCATAAATGCCATAGTCACAAGAATTAAAGTAGTAATCGATTTTAGTGAGTAGGATATTGCTAAATAAATTAACATACTTTGCTCTTTGACTTTACCATCAGAATAAAGCAGATGTGGTGTGTTTTCATCAGGTGTTCCAAAAAGAATAAGGCCTACTATACCAGAAAAAGTAAACAAAATTACAATCAAAAATAAGCCGAAAAGTAAAGTCGTAATATATTTAGACAATAGAATCTTAGTACGCTTTATTGGTCGGATTAACAAAAGCTTAATGGTTCCCCATGAGAACTCACTAGCAACAATTCCAGCAGCAATGATGATGGTAAACACACCCACTACACCAATATTATCAACATTATCCTGGATAAACCCCCAAACTGAATAGGATCCATTTGGATTCATATTGTTCTCAATTCTATATTCATTAATGGCGATTTGTTTTTTTAGATATTCCGAATGAGAATTTTTTACGCCTTGCACTTCACTGTACTGTGTTTTTAGATTTGCAGTTTCCTGTTGAAGCGTTTGTTTCCAATCAACATCAGGGTTTTTTTCATCCTTTAATATCTGGTACTTAATAAAACCAGACATTAACATAATAAACAAAAGGAGGATTCCGACCATGACATAAGTCCCTGGTCTTCTCCATATCTTCATCCATTCGTTTTGAATAAGCTTAAGCATGTAATGTCACCTCTTCCTTTCTCTCTGTCACCTCTAGGAAACGATCCTCTAACGATTTTGCCACTTCTCGAATTCCATAAATCAAAATTCCGTTTTTGACAAGAATTTCTACTACATCTGGAACTTGCTCTCTATTTAACTCTACTAGCACGCCTTCTTCTGTAAGATTAGCACTAAATCCACTTATATAATTTAGTACTTCCTGCGGGTAATTTACTTCAAATAAGTACTTTTTGTTTTCCCCTTTTACAAAATCACGAACATTTTGCACATCAATAATTTTTCCAGCTTGAATGATGGCGATACGATCACACATCATTTCCATTTCCGAAAGCATATGACTTGATACGATGACAGCCATCCCTGTCTCGCCTGCTAGCTTTCTCAAGTAATCTCTGATTTCACGGATTCCAGCTGGATCTAACCCATTTGTAGGTTCATCCAAAATCAACAGCTTCGGATTATGAAGCAGACACTGTGCCAGTCCTAACCTCTGCCTCATCCCAAGTGAATAGGTCTTCACTTTATCCTTAATTCGATCAGTCAAACCAACTAACTCAACGACTTCTGAAATTCTTTCCTTAGTGATACCATCCATCATTCGTGCATAATGAAGCAGGTTCTCATATCCAGAAAGAAATTTATACATTTCAGGATTTTCTACAATTGCCCCGATGTTGCGAACTGCTTTTTCAAAATTCGATTTAACACTAGTATCGCAAATAAGGATGTCACCTTCAGATATTTCCATCAGACCAACGATCATACGAATGGTTGTCGTTTTTCCAGCTCCATTCGGTCCAAGAAAACCGAAGACTTCACCTTCATTTACAGTAAAACTGATTCCATCGATGATTTTTTTACCCTTAATTACTTTTGAAACATTCTTTAATTCAAGTACTACTTGCATAACTTCTCCTCCTATTCCCCAAACGTCATTTTCATCCATTCTAAAATAGATATATTTTCTTGTTCACGCATTTCCTCTGTATTCCTTATAGCTAATATTTCTCCATCCTTAATCGCAATAATATCGTCGAGTAAAGATTCAACCTCCAAGATTTCATGTGTTGCAATGATGACCGTCTGTTTTTCAAAATCCAGGTAAGACAACAAACCTCTTACAATGGAATCCCTGACCATCGGATCAAGCCCTGAGAAGGGTTCATCCAATAGGATGATGGGTGTTTCTCTTGCCAAAGTCAGTACAAGCTTAAGCCTTCCTCTATTTCCTTTAGACAATGTTTTGATTTTTTTATCTGAATCAAGATTCATAAATTCTATTAACTCATAAGCTCTCTCGATATTAAAATTCTTGAATTGGGATTCATAAAAATTAATCATATTCTTTACCGTAAAACTAGGATAAAAATAGTCCAGTTCTGTTAGATAAGCCACTTTTTCCGCTGACTGCCTCGTGACTATCTCTTCGTCAATAAGAATCTTGCCTTCAGTTGGATAAACAATGCCAGCAATCATTTTTAGAGTCGTTGACTTTCCGCTTCCATTTGGCCCTAAAAGTCCATAAATTTTACCAGGAGTTAAGGTAAAGCTTGCTTCTTTGATTGCATACTCTTTTCCGTAATTCTTTGTAACATTAGAGAATGTAATCATTATGAGCTGCCCCCTTTTTGACTTAATCGAGTTTTGATGGAAGCAAGCATCTCGTCTTCTGTTAAGCCAAGCTCCTTCATATTCGAAATAAAGTGCTCGATGATTTCATTTTGCAATTGAATCTTCACTTGTTTTAATATTTCAACTTCCTCTGTTACAAAGGTTCCTTGACCGCGTTTCGTTTCCACGATTTTCATCCTTTCTAATTCACTGTAAGTCCGTTGAATCGTATTGGGATTTACTCCAGATTGAATCGCCATTTCTCTGACAGAAGGAAGCTTTTCACCAGGCTTTAAATCGTTTCGGGCAATCCGCTGGGAAATTCGATCAGCAATTTGTACGTATATTGGCTTAGAGGACTGAAATACTTCTCCCATACATTTACACCTCCACCTTCCGTTCTAACAGCCTGACTGATATTGAAAAAACGAAAATCGCAATTAGAAGATAAATGAAAACTTCCATGAGAGGAATCGTTGCGAGCTCTTCTATGTTGATACTTCCATTCTTGGAGGGATCTGTTAAATTTTGAATCTTAAAATCCAACAGATCCATGGTTTTCAATGAGATGGTTCCCATATCTGCTATCTGCTTATAGACTGACAGATTTCTAATAAATTCCAACCCATTTGTAATTATCATGAAAAGCACAATGGTTAAAGGCCATTTAATTTTATTTAAGAATTGATGTCTACGCATCGATTGAAAAACCGTCCAGTAAAAAATCGACCAGATACCTAAATACAATGAAGTTAAAGTAATCACTGTACATAGGAAAAATAGTCCCGTTCTCCATTGTTTGATAGTAATTTGAGATAGGACAACATGATCCTTAGAAATAAAAATCGCAAAACTACTTACAATTAAACAAAGAATCAATAGAATCATTTGATACGAGAAACCAACCACTATTTTGGATAATAAAAGCTTCCATATACCATTTGGATTATGAAGCCATAAATTAGTTTGGCCTTCCATAGCGAAAGTTGAAAATAAATACATTGGAATACACAGCCATGCGAATCCATACGTAACCATGGTTAAAGAAAGGAAAATCATCGGCTGATCATAATATTGAGATAAACCAAAACTTATAAAGTAGATAAAAGTTAATGATAATACAAATGAAATAATCCAAGACCTTGAAATAATAAAATCCTTTATAAGCAACCCTTTAAATGCTTTCATAAACACCATCCTTCGAAGCACCGTTTTAGTGTTCTAGTTAAATAGTACACTAAGATTACAAAAACTGTCAATGTATAATTTGGAAAATAATTCTAAAAATATTATATTGAATGTAAATGAAGTTTCTGAAAAGAATTTATTGCGGAGAAAAAAAATTGTGAAATAATGTATGGATTTATCGGAATACTATGATATACTGTAAAAGCCTTTAAACTACTTTACTATACTGTTTCATACGTCCCTGCTCGTTCGCCTGAGCAGGGATTTTTACTTTCTTGAACCTAATTCGGGCACCATTGGACTCGTATGATTCCTTTTTTCTCACTTCTGAGCTCTATATGGACATCATTAGCTACGTATGATTCCCTTTTGCACTCTCCTGATCCCAAAATGGGCATCATTGAGCTCGTATGATTCCCTTTTTCTCACTTCTAAGCTCTAAATGGGCACCATTGGCCACCTATGATTCCCTTTTTCTCACTCCTGAACCCCAAATGGGCATCATTGGACTTGTATGATTCCCTTTTGTACTCTCCTGAATCCAAAATGGGCATCATTGGACTCGTATGATTCCCTTTTGCACTCTCCTGAACCCCAAATGGGCAACAATGGGCTTGTATGATACCCTTTTGCATACTCCTGAACCCAAATGGGTATCATTTCTCCTAAGATGCTCTTTTCTCTCTCCTGGACTCATTTCAAACATCATTGAATACGAGTGATCAAAAAAAATAAAACAAAAAAACAGACCCCATTACAGAGTCTGTTTATCTATGTGTTGGATAAAATTAAGCTTTGCGAACGTTTGTAGCTTGAGGTCCACGTTGACCTTGCTCAACTTCGAAAGTCACGTCTTGACCTTCTTCTAAAGTTCTGAAACCTTCAGTTTGGATAGCTGAGAAATGTACGAATACGTCGTCTCCAGCTTCGCGCTCGATGAATCCAAAACCTTTTTCTGCATTAAACCATTTTACTTTACCTTGTTCCATGTTTGTTGCCTCCTAGTGCTATTAACACATTGTATTACTATCCTTGCCCAAAATGATCATTAAGTTGTTTCACTTATTAACATCGAACAAAAATAATTCTTCTTTAGCTTAACAGGTATTTGTAGATAAAGCAAAGTTTATTTCTACATTTATCAAATAAAATAGCAATTTAAATCAAAAAACGAATTAATTTTCGTACAATAATAGAGACGTACCAAGCTTTTAAAGGAGAATAAAAATGTATCCATATGTTGATAGTTTAATAAAAACTATTCAATTTTTTGAGGATCATTTTGAAACAGAGCTGACTTTGGATTGTTAGCCAATACGTTTTTTGAATTATATCATTAATCCCATTAACAAAGTATTATAATAAACCCCATTAATATACGTATCCTCTTTTAATAATCCTTCTTCTACAAAGCCTAATTTCTTATATAACTCGATTGCCCTAATATTATCCTCACGCGTCACAAGACTGACTTTTTTTGTCACTCCGTTATTACGCGCCCATTCAATTAGTTCTGCCATCAAAATCCTGCCTAACCCAAATCCGCAATACTGTTCAGCTACGACGATTCCTAATGTACCTACATGCTTGGTTCTAGCCTTCTGACTTGAATTGATAGAAGCAATACTCACAATTTCATCATCGATCTTCGCAACTAATATAATTGAATTCTCTTCCTTTCGAGTGTTCTCTAAGTATTCTTCATACTCTTTCAACTCTCGTACGTATCCATTTTTCCCAAATGAAAGAAAATCCGTCTCTCCTCCAACTAAATTATAATAGTCCATCATCGATTGTGCCTCAGATTTAGTAGCCTCTTGAATGATGACCACTTTTCCATTCTTCATTTCGACCTTTTTCATTGTTGTCTTTCTCCTTGTTTATTTAATAATTTTTTCTTAACCATCATCGTTATAATTAGGAAGAATCCGACCATCAATGATCCACCCATTAGTATTTGTGTGCCAGATAATGATAACACGTTTGCTAATGGAATGGAGTAAGCTAATGTCGACGAAGTGAACAGTTTAGAAAGGGAGGCAATCCATATGAATCTTTTGAACGAAACACCACTTATCCCAGCACCTACACAGATAATTTCATCGGGTAATATTGGAATGATAAACATTAAGACAAGGATGAAGGTTTCATTTTTCCTGACGTACTCTTTATATCTATGCAAATGCTTTTCTTTTACAAACTTATAAACCAGCTTCGTCCCACCAAATCTTGCGAAAAAATACATCGACAAAATACCCGTGATACTCCCCAAAAATCCTAAATATAGGGCATCAAATGACCCTAAAACTGAGCTCCCAGCTGCTACTGTCACCGCTTCAGGAATCGGAAGGATAATAGGTTGTGCAAAACAAATCATAAAATAAATGAATTTTGCTAGCGAGATATTTTCTCTTAAAATACTTTCAAATCCACTCTCATCGGTTAACACTAATATCTTAGTAGAGTAGAAAATCAACAGAATAATCACAATAAACATAAAATAAAAAATCGAGGTCATTTTGATGATGTTAAATAATTCCCTCTGTTTCGTGAATTTGAAAAAAGTAGCCAAACAAAGGATACCAACTGAAATCACAACTCCAAACGCTCTATAAATCGGAAAAAGAGTTGGTAAAAGGACAATTAATATATAGCACGTAACCCCTGTAAAGAGCATTTGCCACATCAATTCCAATGGTCTTTTATCATCTATAATCAACGTTTTTTCCACCTTTTACAAAGAATGATCCTACATCCATTGTAATTTGCACAGTCGACCATTCCTATAATCCTAAGGTGTAATTCAATATAAGACTTTCGGCGTAATAAAAAATCGCAAGCCCAATCCATCGAAACATGGACTGAGGATCCCTGAAAGTATGATAAAGAAACAAACACAAAATAGAAGCTACACTAGGTAGCTTCTTGATAAACGTGATATTTGTTGTTTAACTGAAAGTTCGAGACCTTTCGAATTATACAAATTGAGGACAACGCTTCGAAATCGCTTGCTTAATTTGTTTTGGACTCCCCACTTGGATAACTACTCTATCATAATCATAGTTTTCTAAATCAAGTATCACAACTTGGCTTGCATCCTTATAGGATAGGAAGTATTTCTCTCCTTTGTAAATGAAGCGACCCGCTTTATAGCCAAAAGGAACAGACGTCCCTCCGATTCGAAGAGCAGTCCAATGTAACTTAAAGTACCCTGCCTCCACAGATTTTATGGATGTATAAGGAATCCTTAGCTCATTTTTTAATCCCGCCGCCATCGTAAATCCAGAAAATTTAACCACCAATTCATTTTCTTCAAAAATTATACTTCTACTCATTTTCATCAATCCTCCTCAATACAGCCCTCACTGGACTTCCATCTGCTTCAACGAGAGCAAGAGGCAAGGCAATTAGCTCATAATCGCCCTCGACCACCTCATCGAGAACACAGCCTTCTAGAATATGCACACCATGACTTGCTAATGCATGATGCGCGTAAAGATCCTTGCTATCGAGTGGATCGACAGATGGTAGATCCAGGCCTAAAAGTCTTACTCCCTGTTCTGCAAGATATCCGGCAAGTTCAGGTTCAATCGGAGGAATCGATTGTGGGAATTCGGCTCGGTTCACCCATGCACCCGTTCGGATTAACAGCCTTTCTACCCCTTTAAGATCCACATTCTGTATATCCTGTACACCAATACTCTGGCGATGCAAAAGATGAATCACCTTTGCTTTCCCTATATAAATGTTTACGTCCAAATCAATGACCCTATTTCCCTCATTGTCAAAATGAAAGGGAGCATCGATGTGTGTTCCCGTATGGATGCTCATTGTGATTTTGCCTACATTCACGGAACCACTTTGTTCTTTGTTCCAACTCACGGTGTAATCAAACGGAGTATCTTCAGGCCAAGTGGCAACGCTTTTGTCCAAGGGTTGTGAAATATCAATCCATTGCTTCATTCCTGTGCCTCCCAATTAAAGCTTCGTTCGAACAGTCCATAATTCAGGGAAAAATTGATGATCCAGGACTCGCTTCAAATAAGCGACACCGGAAGACCCCCCAGTCCCCATTTTGTTCCCTATTATTCTCTCAACCGTACTCATATGGTTATATCGCCAAAATTGTTGCTGGCTTCCGATATCTACTAATTTTTCAGCTAGCTCATATAAGTCCCAATATTGATCGACATTTCGATATACCGTCAACCAAGCATTCTCCACACTCTGATTTGGTTGATACATTTGTGACCAATCACGGTTCAATGCATCCTCATCGATAGGCAAGCCTCGGACAGACAATGCTTTTATCGCCATATCGTAAATGCTTCGCTCATGAAGCGCTTTATTCAATTGCTCATACAGTTCCGGATCATGTTGATATACCGACAATACATGATGACTTTTTTGACCGAAAGCAAACTCAATCAGCCTGTTCTGGTAGGACTGGAATCCAGATGAATGCCCAAGTTTATCCCGGAACTTCATATAATCAGCAGGTGTTAAAGTTGACAATACATTCCATGACTGGATTAACTGTTGTTGGATTTTCGAAACACGGGATAACATTTTAAAAGACGGCTCCAAATCATTACGCTCAATACATTCAATGGCTGCATTCACCTCATGCAACACTAACTTCATCCAAAGCTCACTTGTCTGATGGATAATGATAAAAAGCATTTCATCATGATTATCTGAAAGTAGTTTTTGGCTAGATAAAATCTGATCAAGTTGTAAATAGCCCCCATATGACATCTCTTTTTGGAAATCTGTATGGATGTTCTTTTCTATCGGATTATTATTATTCATGGTTTCCATTGCTGACGCCTCCCTTTATGCTACAACTTCTCTTTCGTTGCTGAATTTTTCATATTGCTTTTCTACCATAATTTTCTTTAATATTTGGACCGCATTCCATACATCCTCAAAGGACGTATACAAAGCAACTGGAGCCAAACGGATAATATTCGGTGCACGAAAATCAGGGACAATCCCATTCTCCTTCAAGGCCTTACAAATCCGAGCCGCTTCTTCGTGTTCCAGGCTCACATGGCCGCCACGTCTTTCATCATCACGTGGATTGCCTATATTGAAGTCCATTCCATTCAGTTCTTGTTCAATGGAATCCACTAAGAATTTTGTAAGTCTAAGCGATTTTTCACGAATGTTTCCTATTCCGGCTTCATTAAACATTTCAAAAGATCCAATCAGTGGTGCCAGACTCAGGACATGTGGTGTCCCTATTTGATAGGCACCAGCCGTGTCTGCAGCTGTCATGGTATGTACCATATCGAATTGCTTATCTTTTCTAGAGCCAAACCACCCAGCAAGGCCAGGTGCAGTTCCAAAATGCTTCCGGTTCACATACAAGCCACCGACTGAACCTGGTCCCCCATTCAAATGCTTGTAATTGCACCAGAAAGCAAAATCGACACCCCATTCTGAAAATCTATGAGGAATGGCACCAACGGAATGGCATGCATCAAAGCCTATCAGGATACCTCTGTCATGAGCTTCCTTTGTCAGTCTCTTCATATCTAATATTTGCCCACTGCGATATAGGACGGAAGGCAAGACAATCAATGCAATTTCATCAGTCATTGCAGCCACTATATCTTCCTCATCTAAAAGTCGTCCATCCCGACTTTTCACTTGAATCAAATGAGTTAATGGATCGAATCCATGAAGCTTCAATTGGCTTTGTAAGGCATAAATATCAGACGGAAAAGTCAATTCATCCGCAAGAATTTTCGTGCGTTCTCCTTCTGGTTGATAGAAGGTCGCCACAAGCTGATGCAAATTCACAGTAGTCGAACCGCTTACAATCACTTCTTCTGGTGAAGCTCCTACAAGAGGAGCACACATCTCACCCAATTTTTCTGAAAGGTTGAACCAAGGATGAGTCCCTTCCATCCATCCATCGATGCCTAGTGTTTTCCAATCCTGCAAAGATTCAAGTAACGACTTTTCAGCTCTTTTTGAAAGGAGGCCTAAAGAATTTCCATCTAAATAAATGGAATCCTTTCTCATATAAAATTCATTTCTATATTTTGCAAGTGTGTCAGATTCATCAAATTTTAGCGCGACCTCAAGAGTTGGTTCAAATAACATACAATATTCCTCCCCTGGTTATTTGTAAGTATGCTAGACAAATCGTATCAAAATTATCGAAATATTAAAACACCCAATCTCATACTATAAACTACAATGATCTTTTTGGAGGTCCATTTCTATGAAAAATTGGGGAAAAACTAGATTACTTGGTAAATGGCGTTTTGCTTGTTGGTTCGGTTTGGTCATCTCGTTTCTATTGGCTTCGGACTTCTATTTAGTAAAAGTAATACTAGATGTCAGGTCTAGTTTTAAAGACTTCCTTTTGACTTGGACCGTATTATTCCCCTTTTCATTATTGTTCGGGCTATATGGCTGGAGATTGATGGAGTTTGAGTGGAAGAAAAAATCTAAGTAACTGCTGTAGATGGGATATTACCGAATCGGGATCATATTTTACCGAACTGAACCTAGAAATTACCAAACGCATCCCCTATTTTACCGTATTCCTCAATCACTTTAAGATTTTAATTAAAAGTAAAAGTAATAACTTGGAAAAGGTTTAGCTTTTTATTTTTACTGGGATTTATTTTACAAGGTCCGTTTGCTTTGGGAGCGTTGTTATTTGGGAAGATGGTTGTAAATTAAGCATGAAAGCGAAAGAGGCTGAATCCGGTCTATATACTAGACATCGTTCAGCCTCTTTTCATTCAAACTCAATTAATCAAAAACTTTCGATTTACTTTCGATATTTCAGATTTACAATCGAAAACTATAGTTTTACTTTCGAAATTTCAATTTTACCGTCTAAAACTCATTATTTACTTTCGTATAAAAAATCTAACTTCAATCTATCCAAATCAAAAGTCCCTATAAGAACACGAATCTATCAAACTAACACAACCCACACTAACATCGTAAATACTATAGTCACTAGACCTTGCAATAAAGTGGCCATCGTCTGTGCTTTGTAAGCATCAGTCACTTTCATTCCGCTGAATTGAGTGACAACCCAGAAGAAACTGTCATTCACGTGGCTCACTGTCATTGCTCCAGCTCCGATTGCCATTACTACTAATGCCAATGGAACGGCTCCTTCAATTCCCATTGGAGAAAGCATTGGTGCAATTAAAGATGATGTTATTACCAGGGCTGCTGTAGATGAACCTTGTGCGGTTTTTAATGCAGCAGCAATTATGAACGGAATCAACAGGAATAACGCTCCACTAAATACATCTCCAAGCGACCAGCTTTGGATGGCCTCAGCAATTCCTGTGTTTTTGATGACCCCACCAAATGCTCCACCCGCACCAGTTATTAAGAGGATCGGAGCCGAATCCACTAAACCTTCTGACACCCAATTAGTTAATGTTTCTTCATCATATTTAGGCAATAGAGTAAGTGCTGCAATTACCCCTGCTAACAAAGCAACCAAAGGTGAACCTAGGAATACTAGAAATTCAGCAAATCCGCCTTCCATCTGTTGATACGTCACGATAGATCCTATACCTATCAATACAATTGGTAAAACAATCGGTAAAAATGCTTGGAAGGTAGATGGCATCTTTCCAAATGATTTGACAATTTCATCATAATTTAACTCTTCGCTATCTTCTTCCACTTCAATTTTACTAGCCACTTTTGTCGCCCAGAAGTACCCAACAACTGTGGCAGGAATCGCAACGATCATTCCAAGTAATATGATCGTCCCTAGAAAATCACTCGCTCCAATATTCCCCGCAGCTGCAATTGGACCAGGTGTAGGAGGTACAAGTGTATGTGTAGCATATAATCCAGTCGCTAACGCTACCGACATAGAAGCAATCGCCACTTTCGCACGCTTAGCTAACGCTTTTCTTAAGCTGGATAAAATGACAAACCCAGAATCACAAAAAACTGGTATAGAAACGATATAACCAATTAAGCTCATTGCAAGCTGAGGACGTTTCGGACCAACAATACGAAGAACCACTTCTGCCATTCGAAGGGCTGCCCCTGATTTCTCCAGGATTGTTCCGATGACTGTACCGAAAACGATGACAAGGCCTATGCCCCCCATTAATCCACCAAAACCTGTGTTAACGCTTTCAACAATCTTTGCGAAAGGCATTCCCGATGCAAATCCTACAAAGAAAGTACCTAACAATAAAGAAAGAAATGGATGTAATTTAAATTTCGTCGTTGCTAATACGACTAATAATACCCCTATAATCAATACCCCAAATAACATGATTTTCCCCCCTGTTTAGTTTAATCGCGTATATATGATGTAATATAAGTTCGCATAACTTGCTCTGCTGCACACTCCAGCAATTCTCCCCCTCTGTCCATCGCTTCCTGGAGAGTCATGGGAGCGTTAACAATACTGTGCACACTATGGATCCCATGTTCGTATAAAACTTCAATCCCTTTTCCGATGGAACCAGCAAGTGCAAATACTGGGATGCCTTTTTTCTTTGCTTCCTCTGCGACCCCCATCGGTGTCTTCCCAGATGCGGTCTGAAAATCAATTTGTCCTTCCCCAGTAAATACGCATCTTGAACCCCTTAATTTTTCTTCAAGCTTTGAATAAGAGATGACAATATCGATTCCTCTTTTCGTTTCTGAAGGAAAGAATGCTTGAAACGCTCCTCCTATCCCACCTGCTGCTCCGGCCCCTGGTTTCTCATGTAATCGGATTCCTCTCTTACTTTCAACCAAGTCAGCCCAATGGTGCAGATTGCAATCAAGTAACTCTACCATTTCTTCATTTGCCCCTTTTTGTGGACCGAACACATACGAAGCTCCATTTTCCCCAACTAGAGGATTTTGCACATCAGATGCTATCAAAAATCGCGACTCGTTAATACGAGTGTCAAACCCTCCATCATCAATAACAGCTATTTTTGAAAGTTCGCCCCCACCTAAACCAATAGATTGCCCATCAGCGTCTAGCAATTTCATACCTAATGCCTGCAGCATCCCGGTCCCACCATCATTGGTAGCGCTTCCACCAATCGCCAAAATAAACGTGCGATAGCCATCGTCCAACGCTCTTTTGATTAATTCCCCTGTACCATATGTAGTCGCTACCATGGGATTCAATTTTTCTTTCTGTATCAGACATAAACCAGAGGCACTAGCCATTTCGATGACGCATGTTTCCCCATCGCCAAGTACACCGTATTGTGCTTTCACCATATCTGACAATGGACCCCTTACCTTTACTTCCACTTTTCGTCCATTCGTAGCTGACACTAAACTTTCCATGGTACCTTCTCCACCATCAGCAACTGGAACTATGATAGTTTCACAGCTCGGCATTGCCTTCTTAACCCCTCTTTCAATCGCTTCTGCTGCTTCAAGTGCCGTCATACTTCCTTTAAATGAGTCAGGTGCAATAACGATTTTCATGCTGTGTCCCACCTTACCTTAAACTAATTACATTTTAATTATAATATTCAGATAAACTAACTTCATCAGTCAAAACAAACAAAAAAATCTAATAATTCAATTAATATTTTGTGTATAATAGATAAAAACTTCACAAATTCAAGGTGACCTATGTTAACAAGTGAAATTGCAAAGGAAATAGTAGAACAAACTATGATCCGCCTAAACCGCAATATTAATATTATGGACGATAAAGGAATCATAATCGCTTCTGGCAACCGAAATAGAATCCATCAAATCCACGCTGGAGCGATTGAAGTCCTCCGTACCGGAAATCCCTTAATCATAAACTCAAATGATTTACATCAATGGGAAGGTTCACTTCCAGGCATTAATCTACCAATTCATTTTCAAGAAGTCGTCATTGGAGTGATTGGAATAACTGGTGATCCTGATGAAATCATGGAATTTGGGGAACTAGTCAAAATGATCACCGAAATGATGATTCAGCAATCGTTCATGTCTACACAATTAGAATGGAAACAAAGGCTTAGAGAAGAGGTCTTTGAGGATTTATTGACTGAAAAGCATAATCAGGAGTCAATCAGAAAAAGGCTACATCTAATTGGGATTAAATTAGAAACGCCCTTCCAAGTGGTTGTGGTTGAAATCGGATTTAATAAATATAAAAAAACAGACATCATACAAATCTTTGAAAATATATTTGAGGAGAAAAAAGTACTCATCGGATTCATAAGTGTAAACCGCTTATTTATCCTTTCCTCCAACCTTTCAGAGGCACATATTAAACAAAAATTATTAACTGCGCTCAATCATCTAAAATCCAAAAACATCATGTCGCGCATCGGAATCGGTACACCTGCATTGGTACAAGACCATATTCATCATTCCTATCATGAATCCATTAGCGCCTTATTACTCGGTAATTCTGAACAGAATCTAATTTCCTATATGGAAGTGGAAACGAAAGCCCTATTAAATCGAATTGATGAACGCGCAAAAATTCAATTTCATCAACGGGTCTTAGGGACTCTATCAGAAAAGCTTATTTTGACATTGGAACATTTCTTTGCAAACAATCTAAATATTGGAGAGTGTGCGAAAAAAATGTACATACATCGAAATTCCTTAATTTATAGAATCAAAAAAATAAAGGAATTAACCGGTTATGACCCTCAGGTAGTTCAGGATGCCGTCACTTTGCAGCTAGCTATTTGGATCACCCATTTAAGTCGAAAAGAAAACATATAATTCCCTCAGTTCATGGAAGACCTTATCATTCAATGAGATAAACATCCTATTAATGATTTAAAGCCAAGGCACCTAAGGTTTTGGCTTTTTGTTTATCTTAAATGCTTTTCTGATTGAATAGTCTCCAACCTGAAATCCAATCGCACAAACCAATAAAACCCCCAACCAAAGTCTTTCCACAATGTTGTAGGTACGACTGTAACCACCAAATAAAAAACAACCTTACCAACCAATATAGTACCTTCATTATTTTCCTTCCCAACTATTTTCTTTTAATATCTCCTTTATTGTATAAATCCTTTCAAGTTACAAAAAGTAAACCAATAGGAGGTGTTGACATGAGCAATAACAAAATCAAAAAGAACCCTGCCACGATTGGATTAGAGTCCTCACAAGTTGAAGGGCAAGGGACAACCACACAAGAAACAGGCAGTTATGCCTCAGATTCTTCCAGAAAGAAACAAAAGAAATCTTAGTAATTTAATAAGCAGGGACTGTATTTAGTCCCTGCCCTTAATTTACTTCTTTTTCTAATCGCATGATATCTTCGATCGTCTTTCCTTCTTCAAAATACGAGTATCCATGTGTCATAAAGAAATTCCCGCATCCTTTATTGGTTATTGCGAAAGTGGAATAATGCACTTCCTTTACTCCATCTGAAGTTGAACCAGCAGGCCCCAAAGAAATGCAGCTATCAGAGATTCTCTCTCGTTTACCTTTTGAGTCCACATAATAATATTGATCGTTAATTATACCTTCCCCAGGAGGAAGGGAAGTCAGGGCCATCCCATTATTATCTACCTCTATTACATAGAAATTATCAATCTTCTTAGATTCCGTTGCACTTTCCACATTATATGAAACATGAATATTCCCCACATAATCCTTAGGTATTTCATAATATTGATTGGTCTTTTTCTGAAATGGGCCTAACTCTAAGAAGATGCCATCGACTAATGTAAAGACCGTAATCATAACCAACAATAATGCCCAATTGGATTTTTTCTCGGGTAGCCAGCGTCCGTTTTTTAAACCATCATCTAGAAAAAAGAATATTAACGAACAAATTGCAGCATATGCACCCAATCCTTCAATAAAGACGATGGTAACCGATCCAAAAAACAAATGAATAAAGGCAGCTGTGATAAAACGCATTTTTCGTAATTTCCTCGTCAAGAAATCTGATAATAACGAAACCGGAATCCCATAAAAAATATTCCCTATCCCTGCATAAAACAGTACGATCAAAGTCAAACCAAAAAATCCATCACCGCGATTGACTATATCAAGAAAGAAGAAAAAGCAACCTAACAAAAATGTACAGATTAATGCAGCCTTAACCTTGTTTACGAAACGAAAGTCTCCCATACCATCCCCCATTTCTTTTTATATTCAATAATTTAACCTTGACTTCAATTTCGATTTCTACTTTTATATTCAATTCTCCTTTACTAAGACAGTTAATTCGTTCATCAATGTCTAATATCGGATACTAAAGAGCATTAACTAGCACTTCGAATTTCGAGAGGATCTCAGGATTTGGTATTATCCACGTTTCGGGTCATTTATCCTGCACTTTCCTACGGATATCATTCACTTTCGAGGTTTTTATCCTGCACTTTTCGAAATTTACCCTTCACTTTTTACGAAATCTTAAAAAATATCCTTCACTTCCTATTCGTTATCCACTTTATTATTCATTTATCCTTCACTTTAACATTGATATCGTTCACATTAGGACTTAATTCAGTAACTAGAGGTTTTATCGTGCACTTTGAGTTTCAGCTGGTTCTCAGATTCTGCAATTTATCCACTTTTCAAGTCTTTTATCCTTCACTCGACCACGAATATCCTTCACTTTCTAGGTCTTTATCCTGCACTTTTTGAAATTTAACCTTCACTTTTTACAAAATCATAAAAAATATCCTTCACTTCCTATTCGTTATCCACTTTTTGATTCATTTATCCTTCACTTAGAGATTAATATCGTTCACATTAGAACTTAATTCCGTAATTAGAGGCTTTATCCAGCACGTTGATTTTCAGCTGGTTCTCAAATTCTGCAATTTATCCACTTTTCGAGCCTTTTATCCTTCACTTGCCCCTGGATATCCTTCACTTTCGAGGTTTTTATCCTGCACTTTTTGAAATTTACCCTTCACTTTTTACGAAATCTTAAAAAAAATATCCTTCACTTCTTATTCGTTTCCTTCACTTTAACATTAATATCATTCACATTAAGGCCAATTCAGTTTTTAGAGGAACCTTAGAATTTCAGTAGATTAAAGCAATCAAAAAAGCGTGAATTCAAAATTGAATTCACGCATGTTTTATTATTGTATTCGATTTAAGAACTGTTTTGTCCGTTCTTCTTTTGGGTTGTTGAAAATATCATGAGGCTTACCTCGTTCGACGATCACTCCGCCATCCATAAAAATCACTTCATCTGCTGCTTCCTGAGCAAAGCGCATTTCATGGGTAACAACAATCATCGTCATTCCTTCGTTCGCAAGGTCCTTCATGACTTTCAAAACTTCGCCTACCAATTCAGGATCCAGAGCAGAGGTTGGTTCATCGAACAGCATCACATTCGGTTCCATTGCAAGCGCCCTGGCAATTCCAACACGTTGCTGTTGACCTCCTGACAATTGGTACGGGTAAAAGTCCAGCTTATCTCCCAGACCTACTTTACGAAGGATATTCTCGGCTTTAGAACGAGCTTGCTCCTTGCTTTCCTTTTTGACAGTGATGGGCCCTTCCATCACGTTTTCCAGTGCCGTCATATGAGGAAACAAATTATAACTTTGAAACACCATCCCTGTTAATCGACGGAACGGAGGAATATGCTTCTTAGAAACTGTTTCATTAAAATTAAGAGAATTTCCCTCAATCGAAAGGTTTCCTTTAGTAGGCACCTCAAGGATATTCAAGCAGCGCAGGAATGTCGTTTTACCTGACCCTGATGGGCCAATCAAAACAACTACTTTTCCTTTTTCTACTTCAAGATCGATCCCCTTCAGTACTTCAAGCTCACCGAATTGTTTGTGTAAACCTTTTACAGAAATCATTTAATTTCCTCCTTTCATTACCTCGATACATATCGATCTAGTCTGGTTTCGAGTCTTCCTTGGAATATGGAAAGGATGAAGCAAATGATCCAGTAAATGATCGCTGCTTCCGTGTAAAGAAGCAAAAATTCATAATTCGTCGCTGCAATTTCTTGTGCTTTTCGGAACATTTCTGTTACCAATATTAATGATGCTAACGATGTATCTTTGATTAAACTAATAAAGGTATTTGACAATGGTGGTAAAGATACTCTCGAAGCCTGAGGCAAAATTACTCTTTTTAACGTCTGAGGATATGACATTCCTATTGAATAAGCCGCTTCCCATTGTCCTTTTGGCACAGATAAAATAGCTGCACGAATAATTTCAGACGAGTATGCTCCTACATTTAATGAAAATCCAATCACTGCTGCAGGAAGCGGATCAATTACAACGCCTACCGTAGGTAACCCATAAAAAATAATAAACAATTGCACAAGCAAAGGAGTTCCACGGATGGCAGAAACATAAATTCGTGAGATCCATTGAAACGGTTTAACAGACGAAATACGTGCCAGTGCGGTTAAGATGGCAATAATTAATCCACAGATAAAGGTCACTAACGTCAAAGGAATCGTATACAAAAGAGCCCCCTTCAGCAAAGGCTGAAGGGAACTTTGTGCGATTTCCGTTAGTCTGGCTATTCGATCGGGATCTGCAAAAATACTACTCAAGTACATTTTCACCAAACCATTTCACAGAAATTTTTTCGTATGTGCCATCTTTAATCATATCATCTAAAGCTTTGTTTACCTCTTCAACAAGAGTTTCGCTGCCCTTACGGAACATTAACCCACTTTGGGAAGCATCATCAGCTTCATCTACCACTTTCACTGGAGCATCTGGCTTTTGGTTTTTGAAATCTAAGAATGATAATTTATCATTGATTGTTACATCTACACGCTTAGAGTTGATCAATTCAATTGCTTGGTTAAAGCCTTCAACACCCACAATTTCAGCACCTAATTTTTTTGCCTGTTCTGCATAGTTACTTGTCATAGACTGAGCAGATTTTAGTCCTTTAATATCTTCAAATGCTTTTACAGCATTATTGCTTTCATGAGCAATCAGAACTGATGCAGAAGTAATATAAGGTTTTGAGAAATCATACTTCTCTTGGCGATCTGGACGAATCCCAACTTGGTTAGCAATCATGTCAAAGCGCTTTGCATCCAACCCAGCAAACATGCCATCCCATTGTGTTTCTAAAAACTTAGGCTCAACATCTAAACGCTTGGCAATTTCACGAGCAATCTCTACATCGAAACCTGTCAATTCACCTTTCTCGTCATGGAAAGTGAATGGAGGATATGTACCCTCTGTACCAACTAACAATGTACCTTCTTCTTTAACTTTAGATAGAAGATCTCCTCCATCTGCAGTTGTTTTATCTTCATTCTTGTTCTCTGCTTTTTCTTCAGTTGTTCCACAACCTGCAACTACAAGCATCAAACTAAGTAATAGTGCAAAAAAGATTGTAAACTTTTTCATTTTTATTCCCCCTTAAATCCTATGAGTTTTGTCGGCTTTAGTCATCATATTATAGAGTTGTTGAGTTGTCAAAACAAAAGTTTGCAAAATCTAATATTTTTACTATTTACTTTCTTACACCTTCTAATGCAAGGATAAACCTTGTATCAAAAAAGAAAATCCCCATAAATACAGAGATTTTCATTGGACATCATTATACTGTTGGTGATTGGATCTTTTGTGTTCAAAATAAAAAAAGTAGTGCTTCCCATCAGGATTGCACTACTCATTTCAAATATTAGTTAACTTCTTTACCTAAATCCGGCTTTAACATACCGATGCTTTCAAATGCAGCACCAATTTTATCTACACCTGATTGGAAAGTTGCTTCAGCAGCATCAAGGACAGGAGCATCTTTTTTCAACTCTTCAGCTTTTGCAGTATAAGAGTCAGCGATTTCTTTAATACCTGCTTCTAAGTCCGCTTTTTGAGCTTCTAATTCTGCAGGAACAGTGATTGCTTGAAGTTCAGCTGCTACTGCTGCTGCAGCTTCGCTAGCTTTAGTTTTCATTTCTGGAGTTGGTGTTTCTTCAGAATTTACATAAGCATTTAAATCTGCGTCTTTAGCGTTGATCTTTGCAGGAATATCAGCGTAGAATTTATACAATACGCTTTTTAAATTAACTTCTTCTTTAGGTGCTTCTTCTTTTGTTGTTTCTTTTTCAGTAGTCTCTTCTTTCTTTTCTGCACAAGCAGCTAAAGCAAGAGATAAAGTTAAAGCTGATAATAATAACCAGAACTTTTTCATAGTGAATCCCCCATTTAATCATTTTATATA
This sequence comes from Peribacillus alkalitolerans, assembly GCF_010882125.1. Taxonomy (GTDB): domain Bacteria; phylum Bacillota; class Bacilli; order Bacillales; family DSM-1321; genus Bacillus_BN; species Bacillus_BN alkalitolerans. Next base: position 205,462 of record NZ_JAAGVZ010000003.1, read on the forward strand.
TGTATTAGATCGTTTACCGCGATATAAAATGGTTTCCCTTTAATATACCCCTCAATGCGGCAACTATCTGAAACACCATTACAAGCTCTTTTCACACATTACTAAGTTGTGACAAATAAGTGACAATCATTACATTTGGTAACAATTACATATTTTACATACCATTTACAATTTAGTCAACACTAATGTTTGAAAATTACAACTAAAAAACAAAACACGACTGAATAGTCTGCAAAGTATATTGTATGGATTATCTCCTAAAAAAACAAGTGAAAATATAATAAATCTTCCCTAAAATCTTAAAATTCATCATAATTAATGGTTGAATTTTGCAAATATTTAGATTTGACATTAAATTCAATAAAATAAAAAAACTCCCAAATGCAGGGAGATGATAGGGTTTTTACTATTTTGTAAGCTTATCCATAGTTTTCTGCCATGTTAATTACCCTAGTAAGCACCGTATAACATTTATGCCACTCCTACCAATTTGGCCGTCTTTCCCATGGTTTAACCATTCCCACAGTATATATAGAATCTTTCAGCTTAATGGCTTCAATGACTCCTCTTGCAATTTCATCATTAGTTAACCATCTTGAAGTGGATCCCTCAGGTACGAAACCTAACTGTATTTGATGATAAACACATCCATTTGGAGTTTCAGCTCTTTTTTTGGTTTCTTCTAAATCCCTGCTACTCCCTAACTCATGAAAAAAAGACCAAGGTTCTTTTCTTCTTCCATTTTCTTTTATGATAGTTTGAACAGAATGGTCAGCAATAGAGTGAATCCAAGCAACTATTAAATTAAACGTACCATGTTTTTGAAATGCTTCTATTAATTCATCTCCATTTCTATAATCCAGTAACATAGGTGTAAGTAAAGATTCGTCTGGAAAACTGCTTTTTATTCGGTCCATTCTATCTTGATTTCGACCAACAACATGTACATTATACCCTTGAGTTGCTAACCATATCGAAACGTCTGCTAACATCCCAGTCCCACCAACAACTAAAGCCTTTTTCATACATCCACCCCCCACACTCCAAATATTGGATGAAAAAAAGAAGAATTCAAGATAAAAGACTTGAGTGAAATTTGAAAGATCATCAAATAATAAAACTGGTGTTAAATTTACAAAAGGAGACGATACATATGAAAAAACACTTCATAAAACTATCCATTTTATTAATGGCAATCGCTTTAGTCCTTTCACCTATGACAGCTTCCGCAGTTGGCAAGCCATGCGATCAAAAAAATTGTTTTAGCAAAGCTGCTGTGCAGTTAAAGGGTGACATGAGGAAACTCTGGATGGAGCATGCACTCTGGACAAGAACCTATATGAATAGTGCTCTTGCAGGTTTGGAAGACCAAGAATTGGTATTAAAAAGATTACTTAAAAACCAAGAAGATATCGGGAATGCTATTAAACCAATCTATGGAGAAGAAGCAGGAAATAAACTCACTGAATTATTAAAAGAGCATATTGTAATAGCAGGCAAAATTGTGGACGCTGCTAAAAAAGGTGACCAAGCCACATTACAACAACAAAATCAAGAATGGTATCGAAACGCTGATGATATGGCCAAGTTTTTAAGCAGCGCGAATCCAAACTGGAAGGAAAGCGATTTAAAAGAATTGCTGCATATGCATTTACAAATGGTCACAAACGAACTGGTTGCCCGCCTTCATAAGGATTGGCAAGCAAATATCGATGCGTTTGATAAAGGTGTAAACCACCTAATTAAATTGGCTGATGCTCTTTCTGATGGGATCATAAAGCAGTTTCCAAATAAATTTTAATAAAAAAGAGGTTTGTCTATAATACAGACAAGCCTCTCCTCATATTAATTAGCAGACTACACGCTTGTACAAGGTGATGCAAAATTTCCCACTTGTTCCAGCAGGAACATTTACATTAAAGCTACTTGGACTATTTACTGATATTTTTCTAGTATTTCCAGGTGTTACTGTAAAATTTAACGCAACTTCTCCTGTTGTAGTTCCTACATTAAATGTAATATTACCTGTCGGTCCACAATTGAACACTTCAAAGGTTCCTTGAAAATAATCGCTATCAGTAGGTCCACTCCAGACTGTAACAAAAGTAGCAGGTTCACCACCCACAATTGTTCCAAGCGGTCCTCTTAAGTTCCCACAATTCTCTTCTACAAAAATCTGTGGGTTTGGGCAACAGAATCCACCATTGTTATGGTTTTTATGACTTCCACACATAATAAATCCCTCCTTACTTGATGAAATTTGTCTTACCTTACATTAGATGCAGCCTGTCCTACGACTGACACATACAACGGCGGAATTTTGAATATAAAAACTCAAACTATCATTTAAGGTGATTTAAGAAATTTCTATAATGTTAATGCCATAGCCAATAATCATTTTGATAATTTCTTATTAGTTCTGATCTTCTACTCACTTGTTTTTTGGTGGGATCTTTTTGCAGTGCTCTTTGTCTCATTCCATATTTTTAAAAATACAAACGATTAATTCGTTTTTTTTATCATTCCTAATTTTCCTGAAGATGCACATGCAAACTAATCAATTTACCGTTTTCTCTTCCTTCACCAAAATTCAATACCGTTTCCAACCTTGTATCTCACACTATGGCAAAAGGGATAATCTGATAGGAAAAGAATGTAATTTTATTGACTGTTTTAGACTAAAAAATAAATGAGAGGCTTGCCTATTAAACTGACAAGCCTTTATTTAATAAATCGACTCTATTAGAATTCGAATTATTCTTTTTATTAGCAAACTACACGCTTGTACAAGGTGATGCAGAATTTACCTTGTGAGCTTGCGCTAGTTGTAAAAATATTAAGTCTCACTGGAATATTTACAGATATTTTTCTAGTATTTCCAGGTGTAACAACTATGTCTTCTGTAAAAGTTCCATCTGCTCTTGTAATTGCAAACACAATGTTATCATTCCCACAATTAAATACTTCAAATGTGCCTTGAAAATAGTCACTATCTACAGGTGCAGGTACAAACCAATAGGTTGTTCCTGGTGGTTGTAGACCTTTGATATTTCCACAAATTTCCTCTTGAAAAATCTTAGGATCTGGACAACAAAATCCTTCGTTTTTATCATGTGTTCCAAACATAAATTTCTCTCCCTTATTTCATTATTTCAGTGTTTTCAAATTAACAGAAAACACGCTTGTATAATGTGATACAGAATTTCCCACTTGTTCCAGTTGGAATCAATACTCTAAAATTATTTGGATTATTCACTGATACGGTTTTTGAATTCCCAGGAGGTACAACTATTGGGGTTGTTAGCGGATCAACCAAAAATTGGATATCCCCTACTGGCCCACAGTTAAAAACTTCAAATGTTCCCTGAAAATAATCTCCGTCGGTAGGCCCCGTCCATACCGGTGCGAATACTGCTGCTACATCACCCATAGCAGGTGTTCCAAGCGGACCTCTTAAATTCCCACAATTTTTTTCCACAAAAATCTGAGGATCTGGGCAGCAAAATCCTCCATTATCATGGTTATTATGACTTCCACACATATCATATCTCTCCTTGCGGATTATTTTGATTAGCTCTTACCTTACATTAGATGCAACTTGTCCACTGTCTGACACATACAAATGCGGAATTTTTAATAATTAGTTTTGATATGATAAAAAAATTCACCCCAAACTATCAATTGAGGTGATATGCGCAACTCTATTTAATTAATGCCAGTCCCTATAATCATCATTGCTATTTCTTTTTCGTTCTGATCTACTACACACTTTTTTGCCGTGATCTTTGTTGCAATCCCTTTTCTAAGCAATCCAAATGATTAGTTCAATAATAATTAACAAGGTTAGTAAGGGCATGTCAAAATCGGATTTTTTATCATTTTATTTTTTCTCACATCCAATTCCAAGTTCATGACAATTACTGACCTTGAATCTTCCCCTGTGGAAGAATGCATGATCTGATTGGAATATGATGTAGATTTCTGAGTAGATTTAGACATAACTAAAATGAGAGACTTGCATTGTTCCTTCTCAAGCCTCTCAAATTAGATCTATTCTAAACTACTTTTTAGGATGATAAATTGAATTTGTTAATTAGCAAACTACACGCTTGTACAAGGTGATGCAGAATTTACCACTTGTTCCAGCAGGTGCGCTAACAATAAAACTAATTGGATTATTCACCGATATTTTCCTAGTATTACCAGGAGTTACTATAATTCTTTCTGCTATAGTTCCTGTTTGATTTACTGAAAACGTTATATTACCTGTTCCACAGTTAAATACTTCAAATGTTCCCTGAAAATAATCGCTATCTGCAGGTGCACTCCATACTGTAACAAGTTCAAGCGGACCTCTTATATTCCCACAATTCTCTTCTACAAAATTCTGTGGATTTGGGCAGCAGAATCCATTATTGTTATGGTTTTTATGATTGCCACACATATTCAATCCCACCTTACTTTATGAAATTGAAATTTGTCTTACCTTACATTAGATGCAACTTGTCCACAGACTGACACTTGCAACCGTGGAATTTGAATAACTAGTCTTAATAAAAAAAACACCTCAATTGAGGTGTAACATGTATTTCTATTTAATTAATGCCATAGTCAAATTCAAAGTAGTTTTTGAAATTAAATAAATTTAATGAGAGACTTGTCTGAATCTTTCACAAGCCTCTCAAAAATTCAATCTATTTTAAATTGCTATTTGTGGATGATAGATTGAATTTATTATTTATTAACAGAATACACGCTTGTACAGAGTAATACAGAATTTTCCTCTTGATCTATTTGGATTATCACCCAAAATAGGAGGAGTGGTAATAGCAAATCTTATTGGATTATTTACTGAAACTTTTCTAGTATTTCCAGGTGTAACAGTTATAATTCCCGTACTCGTACCCCCTACAGAAAAAACTGCAAATTCAATGTTATCATTCCCACAGTTAAATACTTCAAATGTTCCTTGAAAATAGTCACTATCTATAGGGTCGAGTACTTGCCAAAAATTATCCCTAACTGGACCTTGAATATTCCCACAAATTTCCTCTTGGAAAATCTTAGGATCTGGACAGCAGAATCCATTAACACTACTTCCGTTATTTCCACACATATTTATTCTCTCCCATTATTTATTTTTTTAGTGTTTCAAACTAACAGATAACGCGTTTGTACAATGTGATACAGAATTTCCCGCTTGTTCCAGTTGGCACAATAACCTCAAAACTAGTTGGATTATTTACTGATACAGCAATAGAATTCCCAGGAGGTACAGTAATGACAGTTGCATTCGGGCTTACCCGAAATAGGATATTCCCAACTGGTCCACAGTTAAAAACTTCAAAAGTTCCTTGAAAATAATCGCCATCTGCTGGCCCAGTCCATACAGGAGCAAAAGTATCAGGGGTGGTTTCAGTAGTGCCAAGCGGACCTCTTAAATTCCCACAATTCTTTTCTACAAAAATCTGTGGGTCTGGACAGCAGAATCCATTAAAATTACTTCCGTGATTTCCACACATATTAAAATCTCTCCTTGTTTGCTTAATTTGTTTTTGTCTTACCGTACATTAAATGCAACTTGTCCTCAGACTGACACTTATAATTGCGGATTTTATCTATTAAGTTTTGATTTTTCGATAAAAAAATCACCCCAAACTATTAATTGAGGTGATAAGAGCAAATCTATTAAATTAATGCCATAACCAATAATCATCATTACTATTTCTAATTCTTTCTGATCTTCAACACTTACCTAAATGTGCCTTTATGACAAGGGCTTTGTGTCAATCCTTGTTCTTGAAAAATCAGATAATTGATGCAAGAATAATAGTAATTAACGGGCATATCAAAGTCTTCCTTTTTATCATGCCTGTTTTTTCTCTGTAGATGCTCATCCAAATCCAAGTTCATGACAGTCACTGACCTTGAATCTTCCACCGCGGCAGAATGCATGATCTGATGGGAATATGTTGTAGTTTCCTGAGAAGATTTAGACATAAAATTAAATGAGCGGCTTGAATGGTCCTTCTCAAGCCTCTCAAATACAATCTATTCTAAACTTCTTTTTAGGATGGTAAATTGAAATATGTTAATTAGCAAACTACACGCTTGTACAAAGTAATGCAGAATTTCCCTTGTGAAGCTGCGCTAGCTGTAATAATAGTCAAGGCTATTGGATTATTCACTGATATTTTTCTAGTATTTCCAGGTGTAACAATTATAGGTCCTGTATTAGTTCCATCTGCAAGTAAAACTGCAAATGTAATGTTATCATTCCCACAGTTAAATACTTCAAATGTTCCTTGAAAATAGTCACTATCTATAGGGTCGAGTACTTGCCAAAATCTAGTTCTTTGTGCAAACAGCCCTTTAATATTTCCACAAATTTCTTCTTGAAAAATTTTAGGATCTGGACAACAAAATCCATTAAATCCACTGTGATTATCATGAGTTCCACACATATTATTTCTCTCCTATTTTATTATTTTAGTGTTTCAAACTAACAGATAACGCGCTTATACAATGTGATACAGAATTTCCCGCTTGTTCCAGTTGGCACAATAACCTCAAAACTAGTTGGATTATTAACAGATACTGCAATAGAATTCCCAGGAGGTACAGTAATTACAGTTGCATTCGGACTTACTCGAAATTGGATATTACCAACTGGTCCACAGTTAAAAACTTCAAATGTTCCTTGAAAATAATCGCCGTCTGTAGGCCCAGTCCATACTGGTGCGAATACTGCAGGTATAGTTCCATTTGCAGGTGCTCCAAGCGGACCTCTTAAATTCCCACAATTCTTTTCTACAAAAATTTGTGGATCTGGACAGCAGAATCCATTAAAATTATTTCCGTGATTTCCACACATATTAAATCTCTCCTTGTTTGTTTGATTTATTGTCTTACCGTACATTAAATGCAACTTGTCCACAGACTGATACTATATTTGCGGATTTTCTCTATTAAAATTTTGATATTCCAATAAAAAATCACCCCAATCTATCAATTGAGGTGATAAAAGCAAATCTATTTAATTAATGCCATTCCCAGTAATCATCATTGCTATTTCTTGCTCGTTCTGATTTTCTACACTTGTCTATTTTACAAGAGTGTTTATGACAACGGTCTTTGTGGTCTTTTTTCTTTATTGGAATACAAACATCCAAACAAAATTTACCGTCTATTCTTCCTTCACCTATTCGAGTGACAGTCACCGATTTTGCATCATCGACAGTAGCTGAAAGTGTATTACCTGGAGGAACATTAAATTTTACAGGCAATTCTTCTTCTCGAAACACGCTTACCCTTATAGTTGCTGTACTGTGACTGCAATTGAATACAGAAATAGAAATGAACGCATCTTTTTCTGTTTTTTCTCTCCAAATCTCCAAATTCGACGCCTGATCACTTAACAATAAATTCCCACATATGCTATTGCAAATCATTTCTTTATCTTTATGTTTATCCTTATCATGGTCTTTTCTACCACACAAATGGTTTCGCATAATGATTCCTCGTTTCTGTTTAATGGACAACTTACTGTATAGAATATTGCACTTTTTTACAAAAGTTGCCAAAATTCCACGTTTGTCATCATCAAAGCCTTCTAGGATTTATTGATTAGCCTTTATTAACCACTCTAATGTCGTATCCATTAGCTCTCTGTAGCCTTTTATTGAAGAATAGGTATGGTTTGCCCCCATAATCACTTGCTTTTTGCATCTCCCAATAGGTCTTGATCGCAAAGCATAAAAGTAATGAAAACAGTATTCAACTGGTATTTCTTCATCCTCTGTTCCATGCACGACTAATACGTCACCAGTAAAATTACCTACATTCTTTAATGGGTGATGGTTTGCCATGGATAGAAAAAATTCTTTCTTAAGTGGATAACCAAGATAATCTAATTCCATCCTCCCTTGAAGTTTTTCATATTTATTTACACCAACAATGGACAAGATATCTTTAAATGGATTGGCAACAGCCGACCATAAAACCAACTTTTTCACTCTATCATCTCTTGCAGCAGTAATCATGGCTACAGCTCCTCCTAAACTATGACCAATAAGTATGAGATGATTAGGGTCTACTTCCTCTATTGTCAAAGCAAAATCTATCACTTGTATCGTTTGACTTACTAAATCATCAAAATGATTCTCTCCATAATTCCCTTCACTTTCTCCACAACCCGAATAATCAAACCTCAACACAATCGCATCAAGTTTTGATAGTTCTTCTGCAGCTTTTACAAAAAGACGATTCACACCAACCTTACTTCCTATGAAACCATGACAAATAATAATCAAAGGGTAACGTTTGTTTTTTCCTTCAAGGTAACATGCTGGAAAATGTATGATTGCGGATAGATTGAGATCTTTCCATTTTATTTGAATTTGTTTGTTCAATAAAATCACTCCTTACATAAAACTTATTGGAATAGTAGGTTTTAAAGGTATAAAAAAATCCCCTTCCAGATAAGGAAGAGGATTTGTATGTCCTGTCGGCTTATCTCTCAGACTAAGTCTGCTGGATTTAGCACCTTTCTATTAGAAAATAGAGGTTGCTGAAGCTTCATCGGGCCAGTCCCTAGGCTTCTCTTGATAAGTTAATTTAATTTTCATAGATATTCATATACTATTAAGGCAACTTAAAAATCCTGTCAAGAAAATTAGAATAAATCTAAATCACTTAATGCTTGCTTTAAATTCCCCTTGATTGATAGATTACTAAAATCTACTCCGATGTTAATAACGGTCTGGGCGATTTCTGGACGTAGACCTGTAAGTGTCGTTTGAACTCCAAGAAGTTTTAATGAAGCAATGACTTTAAAGAGTTGATCCGCTACCATCGTATCCACTATTGCCACTCCAGACAGGTCATTAAAAGATGAGATATTTGTAAACTCTCCGATCACGTGGAATCTGCGCCTTCTGTTCTGGTGTCAAAACTGATAAGCGGTCTTCATGTACATTTTTTTGCAATTTCGTATTTCTTTTCTAGTAGTTTCGCTCCTAAAAATTGCACTTGACTAGCCATTATCTTCCTCCGAATATTTTAGTATTTTCAATATACCATACTTTTTTTCAGGAGGACTGGAAATAACTTCAATTAAGATAAAGCTGGAAGTAGTTTCTTCTTATATAATAATGCAACTAAATTCAATATAGTCGCAGGGATTTTTTTAGGAAAATATCTTTGCAAATAAAACATATGAAAAGCTGCTTTAAGGTCTTTCCATTGTGAACAGTTCTTCGTTTGTCTAAATCTAGCAACATCAATTAATTTAACTTTTCCATCAAATGTAATTATTATATTCCTTAAATGCACATCAGACGGATTTAGTCCTTTTTCTTTTGCCAATCCTAAAGCACGATCAACTTCTTTGAGGCTCTCAATTGAAATCGGAATGCCTTTTTCCAAACAACTGAACAATGTATGTCCTTCAATATAATCTATTACGAGATAATTTTTTCCTGCTTCATGCAAGGATGAGTAATATGAAGTACCCCTTAATATTTTATAAATTTCTGCTTCTTCTTTTGCCACTTTTACAAACTCAGGAAAAAACACTTTCAAAACTTTTTCTGTCGTTCCAATCCTAAATACAAATGCACTTCTACCTTCACCGATCAAAGTCAAATCCGGATCCTTATCATTCAGTATAAAATTTGTGCCCTTCTTTGTTATAGATACACTATTAGCCAATTCACTGAATGATTTCACTGTAAAGTCTCCTTTCTACTTTGAATTTACATATTTAGCATCTATACGTTTTTCGATGACTTCAAGTTTCTCTTTATCTTTTAAAAGTTCAGCTTTATTTTTATTAATTAATTCTGTAATAGTCATTTTTGCTTTTCTCATGATGATTCTCCTATCTAAAAATTATTTATAGTAAAATTAGAAAACTAGCCGATTAGCATGCCCTATTGCAAAGACAAGTCGTTCGTTTCATTTATACTTCATTCCTAATTGGCATATATGTCTTCAATGTGCCAATTTATTCATTCTAAAAACGAAAAAACCTTTACCGTATTATGGTAAAGGTTAAAAAAATAAAGACCTATACCAATCGGTAAAGGTCTTGCTAACAACTGTTGGTTGCCATTAAAGCCGGGAGAATCAACCTCCGAAATGACGACTTTAATGTAAAAGCTACTCCCCTTTAGGAGAACTATTTTACTATAAACCTATCTTATAATAATTATTTGAATATGTCAAAGAATTTGAGAATCAACAAACACAGTGGTTTTGTTTTTTCCGTTTGATTTCGATTGATAAAGGGCAAAATCCGCCCTCTCAATAATTTCATTAAGGTTTTCTTCATTTTTTTGATAGGTTGCAATCCCAAGAGAAATAGTTATAGAGATTCCATTCGGTCCTATACCTTGTTCAACTGTATTCCTTAATTCTTCCGCTATACTCATGGCTGCTTCAACATCCCCATCATTCACCAAGATACCAAACTCTTCCCCACCATATCTAAATGGTAAATCACCATCTCTTGCAATCGAGTTCATTTTAGAAGCTAAAAATATGAGAACCTCATCTCCAATTAAATGACCGAACGTATCATTAACCTTCTTAAAATTGTCTGCATCTAGGAGGATAAGAGAAAAAGGATGACCTTCTTGAATCATTTCGCCCCCTACCCTTTCGAATGTTCTTCGATTAGATAGTCCTGTTAATCCATCTACACGACTTTCATGGTGTAAGACATTTAAATGGTTATTAATATGTCGATATAGCTGCCTTACTTCATAAATACTTGAGTTAATATTAGACGAATTGGGACACTGACTTCTCCTTTGCACGATTGCTTCTTCTGAATATCTAGCCAAGCTATGAAGGGGTCTTGCAATCTGCAGAGTAATCCACCATGAAACCGCAATAATCAAAATGAATAGTGGCAAGGCTCTTAACACGATTTGTACAATCAATTCTTTCAGAGGTTCGTTTAATACCTTAATAGGCGTTTGAGAAACTATCCCCCAACCAGTAGTCGGTTCAACGGTATATCCTACAAAAAAATCGATACCTTTTGAATTTCTCACCTGTTGAGATCCACTCTGTCCAGAAATTACTTTCTTAACCACTGGATTGAATAAAACTCCTTCATTTATCCTTTTTTTATCAGGATGAAAAATGATCTTTCCTGCTTTATCTACCACATACACATAAGAACCATCTCCGAAAAAATGCTCACGTAGCATATTGCTTAAAACATTCTCTTCTTCAAGATAAATGGTCCCACCTACATATCCCTTGTAAGAACCTTTTGGGTCAAAAATGGGATACGACACTAAAACAATCAAACGTCCAGTCGTTGCTATATATGGATCTGAAACAAATGGTTTTTTTAATTTAATAACGTGTTTAGCTACATCCGTATTAATTTTTAGTCCTGGTTGGAACCCTTGATTTTCAGGACTAGCCTTCTGTAGGATTCTATTTTCGTTTGCAATAAAAATGGAGTTAAAATAATGACTATTTGCTTTTAGCATTAAATCTATATCATATTGAGTCACTTTGTTATTTTTTGCATATGTAGAAATCGACTCCAGCTCTGTTTCCATAGATTTCAACAATGCACTAGTCTCTGAAGAAAGTTTCTTAGCATACTGTAGATTATTTTTTTCATAGTTTGACGTTAAAGTCTGCTTGATAGAGTTGTACGCTGAATACCCGATGACTATCGCCGTCAAAAGTACTGATACCACCACGAGTACACTAATTACAAAACGGAGGGTAAAACCTTTTCTCATTTTCATCTTTTTACAACCCTGTCTGTTAAAATTATGAAACGTTTTCCAAACTATGATTATACATGGTTTTGATATAGGATAAAATACCTATTTCGTGATATTATTTCCAGTAGCCCTAATAGTACGCGATTTAACATCAAAAATATATGTGTAAAATTTTCTTTCAGGCATTTTATTTTGATACACGAAATAATCTTGATAAAATCAAAAGTGCTTCATTATTTATATAGAAGGAAGATGATTTTATGTCTGAATATATAGAAGGTACTACACGCTTTTCCGTTCTGGATCTTGCACCAATTGTGGTGGGTGGGACTCCAGCAGAATCTTTTCGGAATACTTTGCAACTTGCCCAACACGTCGAAAAATGGGGCTATAACCGATACTGGCTGGCGGAACACCATAACATGCCCTTCATTGCCAGTTCCTCCACCTCCGTTGTAATTGGCCATGTGGCAGCTGGAACATCCAAAATACGAGTCGGATCCGGTGGAATCATGTTGCCAAATCATGCCCCTCTTGTTATAGCTGAACAGTTTGGGACACTAGAATCCCTATTCCCTGGACGCATCGACCTTGGACTTGGACGCGCACCAGGGACGGATCAACGTACCGCATTCGCCTTAAGGCGAGGTAGCCGAAGCGATGGCCACGATTTCCCCGAGCAATTGGAAGAACTTCGCGGATATTTTGATCCATCTCTTGTACCCAATAAAACAGGTGTAAGAGCTTTCCCTGGCGAAGGCCTCGACATTCCAATCTGGTTACTCGGTTCAAGTGGCTTCAGCGCACAATTGGCGGGACAATTAGGTTTGCCGTTTTCCTTTGCAAGTCATTTCTCCCCTAACAACACTATACAAGCACTAGATTTATACCGAAGGACCTTCAAACCATCCAAAGTACTGGATAAACCGTATACCATGCTCGGTGTGAATGTCATTGCAGCAGAAACAGACGAAGAAGCAAAACTACTTGCCACTTCATTACAGCAACAATTCCTAAACTTAATCCGAAACCACGAAGCACCATTACAACCACCTGTCGAAAACATGGATGAACTTTGGAACGAATTCGAAAAAGAGGCCCTAAAACAACAACTAGGCGCCTCCATCATCGGAAGCCCAGAAACCGTAAAAAGGAAGCTTCAAACCTTTATCGCAGATACTCAAGCTGATGAAATCATGATTATCTCCCAAATATACAATCACAAGAAACGTCTACGTTCCTATGAAATCGTAGCAGAAATGATGATGAAATAATAAATATGATTGGCCCCCATTATTTGGGGGGCTTTTCAATTTAAATAAAATGGACTCCCATAAAATATAGAGGATTCGCTAGAATCGAAGTGATGATAACTTTAAAGTGATTGATACTGGTGGTAAGTGAAGGATAAGTAGACTTATATGTATGAAATCCAGACTGAATGATGGATAAAGGTCTCTATTTGATGGGTAAATTTTAAAACTTCTTAAAAAGTGAAGGATAATTTTTCAAAAGTGAAGGATAAAGGTGTCGAAAGTGCTGGATATCCAAGGGTGAGTGAAGGATATTTGGATAATAGTGCACGATAAAATGGAGCTCAGTTACATTTTGCTTTAAATGCCATCAAGTGGAACCAAACTTATATTATTCTCCCTACTCCCCCTATAAAAATATCCAGTCTATAACCACACATAATCCCTACTAATTCTCTCTGAATCTAAATAATCACTTCTTGGTAATATTTATACAATAGTCAAACCCCTGAAATGAGATTAATATATTTTTGTAATATAACTTCAAAAAGGAGCATCCAAAGTGACGAAATCTATTTTTAGAATTTTCTCCATATTAATCTTGATTGCTGCTTTTGCAATCCCATCACTTGCTTCTGCTCAAGCAGATGTTGTTTCTTTTAATCTTTCATCTAATACAGTTGCCTATCAGGGTAATACTGTACCAGGATTTGTAACGATAGATTTGAAAACAAGCGTACCTACACGAGGTCATTTGATGGCAATCGGAAATGGTCGTCAAGGAAAAATCATTCTTTCTAGTACGGATTTCAAAACTGATCACAAGGTTGATTGGGTTCCTTGGGATGAAGTAAAGAAAGAAGCACTTCCTCCTGGTGAATACCAAATAAAAGCGTATTTACAGGACAAGAGTTTAGACCAAATGGTTGGCTATCCATTAGGAAAATTGACGGTAGTATCCGAGTCAAATCCTAAAGCTGTCATTGATGGAGTAACTGTAACTCCAGATATTTTTTCACCAAAATACGGTACAACAAATAATGCACAAATAAAATTCAATTTGAACCGTCCTGCCGAAGTACAGCTAAGCATTCAAAAGAACGGTGACGAAATTTTTGCCGGACAAAAAATGAAGCTTGCTGCCGGTAGCCAGATTATAAACTGGAATGGAACAGATAAATCTGGAAGAATTGTAGCTGATGGAACGTATGACGTTGTCTTCAAGTATATTGAAACAGCATACAGTTACCCTTCTACAACACAATCTTGGATTAAGCCGGGTACCATTACTGTAAAAGATGGTGACTATTACATTCCTGTTTCCCGACTTAAAGAAATCGTAACAAGCGCTTCCTATAAGTCATCCTCTATCACTCCTAACGAGAGGGTGACGGGTGAATTCACTCTTGCTAAAGCAGCTAAAGTAACAGTATATATTACGAATGCTGCAGGTGCTCATGTGAAAAATGTCATACCGGAACAAACAATCCAACCTGGCGTTCATACATTCCAATGGGATGGCACTGACATGATGGGTGGCAAAGTACCTAATGGAAGCTATTCCATAAAATTGGGTATCATTGAAGGTGGAAACTTCGGATATATTACATTCCCTGATGCAAGTGTCCGAGTTGAAGGTAGCACGAAGATTGAACCAATGCAGCCAGTAAAAAATGTACGTGTAATTAGCGAAAAAGCAACAATGTCAATTGAGCCTATGGGTCAAGGATATACAGCGATAAAAGGAGATATTTTCCCTCTTCTATCTGAAACAGTTGAAAACGGAAAGTATCAAGTGCTTGTAAAAGAAGGAGTAGCTGGAACTATTAATGTAAGTGATGTTGAACCTGTTACCGTAATTCCTACAACACCAGACACAACTGAATATACTGTAGTATCCGGTGACACATTATGGAAAATAGCTACTAAGTTCAATACTACAGTTTCAGAAATCGTTACTCTAAATCAATTGGATCCAAATAAGCCCCTATTAGTTGGGCAAAAATTAAAGGTTCCAACAGTAAAACCTACAGAACCAACACCTCCAACTGGACAAACAATTCATGTCGTTCAAGCAGGAGACGTTTTGTGGAAAATAGCTCAGAAATACAATGTTACCACTCAAGCTATCATTGATGCTAACAAGATTGATCCAAGTAATCTTCAAGTTGGCCAAAAATTAGTGATTCCAACAGCTACACCAACACCTCAGCCAACACAACCAATGACTTACACAGTTGTTTCTGGGGATACCCTTTGGAAGATTGCTCAAAAATTTGGTACAACAATCGATGCGATTGCGACGTTAAATCAACTAGACTCGGCTAAGCCATTACTAGTTGGGCAAACAATCAAAATTCCAGAAAAGGTTCAAGTTGAACAACCTGTGATTCACACAGTTCAAAGTGGAGACACTCTTTGGAAGATCGCTCAAAAATACGGTACATCTGTAGATGCGATTGTAAAAGCGAACAATCTAGATCCAGCTAAATATCTTGAAGTTGGTCAAAAGCTGACAATCGTAAAATGAAAATAACCTCGTAGGGCAACTGCTCTACGAGGTTTTGTATTTGGAGTTTTTTTGGCATTTCGATATTATCTTACACACCAAGTCACGGTTTAATCCAATTCAACTTCGGAAATCCCACTTTCGATTGTATTTTTGGATAATCGATTATATTTTCAGTATTATCGATTGTATTTTTTAAAAATCGAAAGTATTTTCCACCATTCCTCTAGCACGGTATATGCATCTCTTCCCCTGTCATATAATAAGGATACAGATAATAATAATTTAACTAAAAACATGAAAGGGGATGAAATATGCCTTTATTAAAGAACCTGAACTTACTAGTTCGTTTTCTCCTTGAATTATCTGTATTAGCATCCATCGGATATTGGGGATTTCAATTTAAAAGTTGGATCCAAAAGCTTGGAGCGGGAATAGGTCTTCCTATTTTAGTGGCAGTTATCTGGGGAATTTTTGTTGCACCTAAATCGTCTCATCAACTGCCTCTCCCTTATCGACTAATTGTGGAATTTCTCGTTTTCGGGTTAGGAGCTTTCGTATTATATGCATCCGGCCAAACTCTATTAAGTAAAATATTTATTGGTATAGTCATCGTCAATATCACCTTATTACTAGTTTGGAAGCAGTAGAGAAAGATATTTCTGGGTCCTCATAATATAGTAAACTGAATTTTAACAATAAAGGGCGACCCATTAACACTTGGGTCGCCCTCTTCATTAAGAAGAAATACTATTTGGTACATGTTTCTCCTCGATGGTTGTCAATATCCCTTTAAAAAACGTCATTGACCAACCAAATACGGGACTTAATAGGAAGGTATAGATGAAACTCATCACAAATACTGGTCCACCAAGGAAGTAACCTAATATGAGTATCAAACTTTCCACCAGAATCCGGGCATGGCTTACGGATAATTTGGTTTTGTCAGATATGTATAACATGAATCCATCACGCGGACCTGCCCCTAGTCCTGCTGCAACATACATCCCACCTCCAGTTCCTGCAATAACAATTCCCAAAAGTAAAATAAGATAGTCTACCCACGAATGTGTGGCCTCAGGTAGAAGGTCTGTCCACAGGAAAAAGTCGGTAAACGGTCCAATCAGCAATGCATTTAAGAACGTTCCAATAAAAATATATTTCCGATTCACTATTAGAGAAAAAATCAATAGGATGAGCCCACTTATAATTCCCCATGTCCCTATTGAAAGCCCAAACCGTTCAAACAACGCGACATTTAACACATCCCAAGGATGCAAACCAAGATGTTTTACTTTTATGGCAATTGCTACCCCTAATCCAAACAGTAGCAATCCCGTAATCAGTAAAAAGTAACGAAGCACTTTCAATTAAATTCCCCCCTTCCCCCTCAAACAATTATTATGACGGAGGTCACAATCTCTAAATGTTTATTAGCTTATTATTCATCATATTGAAAACATCGTAAGTACTCAACACTTTGTAAAAATTTTATGTTTTTTCGATAAATTCTATATCCCACCTCCATTTATTGTGTTAAGATTCATTTCGGAATAAAGGTTAATTTTACCAATAAAGGAGAGATTTTCATGTCTTTGTTTACAAAGTGGTCCTTTAAAAACAAGGCCGCTGTAACTTTAATGACCATATTAGTCTTAACCGTTGGGATTGTCAGTTACTTTAGACTTCCAATGGAGTTCTTGCCCACTGCTGATAACCCACAGGTTACCATCGTGTCGTTAGGTCAAGGAACTGATTCAAAAACAATGGAAAGCGCCGTGACAACCCCAATTGAAAGGGCAGTTACAGGCGTAAAAGGAAAAAGGTATGTAAACTCTACAACTGGAGATGGATTTTCTAAGGTAGACCTGTACTTTGAATCAGGATCTAACATGAAAGAAGCAAAGCAGGAAGTCCAAGAGGCACTTAGTAATTTGCAACTGCCTCCAAATATTTCGAAGCCTTCTGTTACTCAGTTGAACACGTCCATGATTCCAATTTCCTTTGTTTCCATAACGTTCGATGATGGAATGACACAAGAAAACATGGACTTTGTAAAAGAAGAAATAGAGCCAATGTTCAAAGATCTAAAAGGCGTTTCTAGTGTACAGATATTAGGAATCTCTAATTCTGTCATTTCTGTGAAAGTGGACCAAGATAAATTAGCCCAAAATCAAGTTCCACTACAAGCCGTAATGGGTGTTCTCCAAGGTCAAAACAGTGCTGTGGCTGTAGGGGAGAAAGTCATTGATGGGAAAACGAGCAACATTAAGGTTGTAGGCGATTTGAAAAGCTTGGAAAAGCTTAAGGGCATAAATATCGTTCCTAATGTAACGCTTGGCGATGTTGCTACAATTAAAGAAACAAAGAACGAAAATATGATCAGCCGTTTTAACGGAAAAGATAGCATCGACATCAGTGTAACGAAGGACAGCCAATCGAATGCTGTATCATTAAACAAAGATGTTGAAAAATTAGTTAAAGAGATTAATAAGAAATACAAAAACCAAGAATCTACTTTATACCTATCCTCTGCCCAAATGGTTGAGACTTCTGTGCATACGATGGTAAAAGAAGTGCTTCTTGGTGCTTTGTTTGCAACGATTGTGATTATGGTCTTCCTACGAAACATCCGATCCACTTTCATAACAATCGTATCGATTCCATTATCACTTTGTTTTACACTATTCCTGTTATCATGGTCAGGAGTAACATTGAACATTCTGACTCTAGGTGGAGTGGCTGTAGCGGTTGGCCGACTAGTGGATGATAGTATCGTAGTCATTGAAAATATCTTCCGTAAGATGCAAACAGAAAAGTTTTCTGTACAGATGGTCATTGATGCTACAAAAGAAGTAGGAGTGGCGATTACAGCTTCCACATTGACAACAGTAGCTGTTTTCTTGCCAATGAGCTTGTTAAACGGCGGATTACAGGAATTCCTACTTCCATTCGCCTTAACGGTTACCTACTCATTACTGGCATCCTTGATTGTGGCGTTAACGGTCGTTCCGTTAATGAGCGCTGGTTTATTAAAGAAAACAAAGCTTGCAGAGCACAAACCTTCTCTTCGCTTCGTCAAATTTGTGACTTGGTCATTGAATCATAAATGGGTCATCCTTGTCGTTTCGTTCCTGTTATTTGTCGGTTCCATAGGCACATACTTTGCGATACCAAAGGGTGCGGTGGACAATTCATCTGCTGATTATGTGGCAGCCACTTTAAGCTACCCGAATGATACGCCGATTGAAGACGTAAAGGAAAAAGCAATCGAATTAGAAAAAACGATCCGTGAAATCGATGAAGTAAAATATGTATTCCTAACATTAGGGTCTTCTGAAGAAGCAGCACAAAGTGGCTGGGTCACTTCACCGACGCAGGCTAGCATAAGCATTTTATTGGAAGATACGAAAAATACAGATCAAGTGTTAAAGCAAATAGAAAAACAAAAGGATCAATATCCTGGTGCTGAATTAGAAGCTTCCGCTGCATCCTTCATGATGGGTGGAGCAAAAACAAACATTACAATCGATGTCATCGGTGATGATGTTAATGATTTAGAAACAACTGCCAATGACATCAAAGAGAAAGTTCAAAAGATCGATGGTGTGGAAGAAGTTACAACTAATCAAGAAGAAAAGAAAATGGTGTATTCTTTAACGGTCGATCCTACTAAAGGGAATACAGAGCAAATTGCCGGGCAATTAGGTGTCATGCTAAACCGAACTCCAATCGGTTCCATCACTTTGAATGATAAACAAACGCCTGTAATCCTAGAGCCTGTCCTGGATACAAAGACGCCTGAAGACTTGAAAAACATCCCGATCATGGCTGGAACCACCATGGTACCAGTATCCGAAGTCGCTACTTTACAAAGTGAAGAAAGCTCAACGAACCGTTTCCATAAAGATGGAGATACGTATTTGCAAGTTACGGCATCAGTCGATCCTGCAAAGCTGTCTGAAATCTCAGCTAAAGTGAACATTGAACTATTCGGAGATAAAAAAGACAAAAAAGCCATGGAACTTCCTGACGGTGTGGAAGTGCTAGTAGGTGGAGCAAGTGCACAACAAGCGGATGATTTCACCGATTTATTCTTAATCATGCTTGTGTCCATCGGAATCGTATTCCTGATTATGGTTATCACATTTAAATCATTCAAAGCGCCAATCGCAATTCTATTCTCGCTACCACTTGCGGCAATTGGTGCTATATTAGGAATTCTTATTAGTAGAATAACTGTTGATATTACTGCACTACTAGGAGCATTAATGCTAATTGGTATCGTCGTGACAAATGCGATTGTTTTACTAGATCGAGTAAAACAAAACGAACAAAAAATGATCATCCGTGAAGCGATTATTGAAGCTGCTGCGACAAGAATGCGTCCAATCATTATGACAGCGGTAGCTACCATCTGTGCCATGCTTCCACTTCTTTTCAAAAAAGCGGAAACAGGCAGCTTAGTTTCACAAAGCTTGGCTATCGTCGTAATTGGCGGTTTAGCCGTCGCCACATTATTGACATTGATTGTCATCCCATGTATCTATGAATTACTGTATTTTAGAAAATCAAAGAAACAACGTGCTAAACATGCCATGACGGTACAAAATGAACTTGCCGGATAAAATAATAAACCACCTTCTGAAATCTTTTATTAAAAGTCTAGGAAATATCTAAATTAGCTTTAAATTATATAACTGTAAATATTGTCACACATCTTATACTAAAAAAAGAGGATAGATGAACAGGACTAAAATCCCTGTGTTCATCTATCCTTTTTTGTACAACAAATGACCTCATTTACCACAACGACATTATTTCTTGTTGTTGAACTAAAGCCCCATTAATTGAACAAGAAGTACATAATATCCTCTTATTACAACATTGTTGTTCTTTATCTTACAGGTTCAATATTTCGTACTCCCATTCTCATTGCATAATTTTCTCTGTGTGTTTAACATCTTTATGTCACTTTTTGTGGCAAAATATACTTTGTAATTTTCAACCAGAGCTATATAATTAAGGAATTAAACGAGAGGAGAATATAAATGAAACAAGTTGCTCTCCATCAATGGCATAAAGAACATAATAAACGAATAGCAGAATTTCATAAGAACCACGAACTGAAAATACAACGTGGTGAAAATGGAAACGGTTTGTTGGCTAACTGGGAAAGATTTTTTTATAACAATGTCATTTCCCCTCTTAAAAAATAAAATACCTATTAATTGAACTGTCTTTATAGTACAGTTCATTTTTTTCGCAATTTGAGTCAAAAATACGCATTAAACGTTTTTTCTTCTTCAACTCTCCTGCCCCGTTAGCTAAAAATGAAAAGCTGCCAAAAATGACAGCTCCGTTCTCAGCTCTTGCCCCCGGTAGTTAAAGAAGTTGCACATATGAAAAAGACTAATAAAAATTTACTTTTTATTTTTCTCCTTAACATCAAAGGCAACTTTTGCAACCTTCTGTTTTCATACTTTCTTCAAGCTTTCACGACCTATCTTTAGTCATAAAATGCCGGCAGCTCGTAATAATCGCCGCCGGCACATGGTTCTTACAGGCCTAATTCTTTCTTAATATCTGCAAGCGCTTTTCCTTTCACTTGGTTCACAGGCTTTGGTGCGTTATCAACGGTCGGGTTCTGCATGCCGAAGTTCTTTTCAACAAATGCAAAGTCTTTCGCATCGACAATACCATCAAAGTTGATATCAGAACTGCGTTCATTCGTTCCCCAATATTTTTGGATCGCTAATGCATCCATCAGATCGATCACATTGTCTTTGTTTACGTCGCCTCCAAGTGCTTTTCCTATTTCATCTGGATAACTTAATCGCTTATTGTATCCGTAATCCACACCATCCATTGTTTTGTAAGCATTGGTGAATTGACCATATGTTGTGAAGTGGCCAGGAATATCTTGAATAACCGTAAAATAATCCCTTGTAACCGGTAATCCAGTGATATAAAATTGTCCAACTTTATCCATTGTCCCTGAGTATGTTTTTCCTTGACTATCTTTAATCGTTACGTTAGCTCCAACTTTTGTATAGTCTTGAGGTCTAAGGAGTCCATTTTCATTGTGGAAACCTTCTGGATGAATATAACTAATAGCAGTAGAGAAATTAGGCTGAATCGTAATAGGCGCGATCGCAGTAAATGGCCTTGTTACAGTACCATCAACACTTGTAAAAGTTGAAGATACAGAACTAAAGCTAGATGCAGTATATCCATCTTTCATATCTGATATTTTAATAGTCACATCCACCATTGGAATATCACCCGTTACCTCTGATGTGCCATCAAATGTTACATTGACATTTGATGTAACGCTTGTACTACCTGGTGTTGATGTCACATTCAACGTTCCACCAAGTTTTTGTGCTGCCGGATTTAATACAATATTCTCAACTGTTGTGTCGGCATATTTTGTTGTAAAGCGGTATGAAGCTTGTTTTATTTTGTTCACATTATTAGCCGTTAGCGTAATCGTGATCGTATCTCCAATATGAGCATTAACTTTATTTAATCTTGTAGGTGTATTTGGCTGACCGTAAACATACTGGTAATTGTCAGGTACAACATAGTATACTTTGCGACCGTAAGAGTTGGTTGCTTGGTCAATACCTTCAAACTCTAGATCGATTAAATTTCCTTTTGGATCAGTTGCAACCTCGTCTTTAACATTACCATTTTCGTCCACTGTTAGCTGACCATTTGGAAAGTGACTATTATAAAAATAATAGATTTGATTAATTGATTGATTGACATTCATACCAGCTGCTTTCATCTCATCGACCATTTTGTCATTAATCGTAGCAGTTAACGGAACGGTTTTTTGACCTTGCTTGTACTCTACAAATGGATTTCCTTCTTTTTCTCCATCTAGATGCACATCATATTTACTTGGCATTGTATTATCAACAAACAAATCTTGTGAAGTAGTAAATGATTTCCCAGAGTCATTATATCCAATGAACTTTAGTTTGTAATGGCCTTCTGGTGCTAAGACAGTTTTCGAACTGATTGGATTATTCTTATCATTCGTAAATGGATAATAATATCCCATAAATAAAGAACCGCCGTATTGTACACCTTCATCACGCGATATTCCATCTATTGTACCTATAATGCCCACATCTTTTCCTGTAGCTGTATCTTCAAGCACAACATCAATGTATCTCATGTGGGAATTTAATGTAAAACTTCCAAATAAAACAGGATTATAAAACATGTTCGACAAATTCGTACGATTAGAAGATATTGTTTGACGTTCAAGACTTAAGTCTTGGAATCCTTCTTCTACAAAGTGCGCACCAAATGGAACTTGATACGTTTCAGATGGATCATCATGATTCGTATACACAATATATCCTTCATAAATTCCTTTTTCCGCTGTTGTTGGTATCGAAAGAGTTACATTACTAGCTACATTACTATTTCCTGGTACTTTAATCGACTTATCAGTAGATACTTCTACACCATTCTTCACTGCATCCTTCGATCCTCTTACATCTGTTTGGTATGTTACGCTAACATCAAATGTTTTGTCTTTTGATCCATTGTTTTCAATCGTCACTGAACGTGAATCCTTTATATTTTTACCATTGAAAACTTCATTACCAAAGCTTAGGGCACCTGTATCTTCTTTTATTTGTTTTTCTTTCCCATTAATAATCGTTGGTGTTTTATCTTTTACCTTGATTTCAATCGTGGAGTGGATCGCTTCAAATGGATCGACACGCCCTGCGCCTTGTTCAAATACACTGTATGGCTTGCTTAACGGATCAGCTGTATTCATTAAGATTGCTTTTACCTCTTCTGGCTCGAGTTCAGGCTTAGCTTGTAATAATAATGCAGCCACACCCGATGTAAATGGAGTTGCCATGGATGTTCCAGACATACGTTTATAAGCAATCGAATAATTGGTCGGATCATTTGGACTGTTTATATAGCTTGGAACAGTCGATAATACACTCACACCAGGTGCCGTGATTTCCGGTTTAATATCATACGTCACTCGGGATGGCCCGCGAGAACTGAAGTCTGCTAGGGTATCTCCAACTGTTTTCATTTCACTCATTTCATTGAAAGTGAAGGAAGCGGAGCCAGCTTGTAATTTTTGTTTCAACGCCAGACCGTCTGCATTTGATAAGGAGAATGTTGGGATGAAATTGACTCCCTCTCCTAAGTGAGATGGAATGTGCCCCTCTGCTGCATTGTCATTAAACATAAGAACAGCTGCTGCACCTTGCGCCTTGGCAAAGGCAATCTTAGAGTCCAATGTATATACTCCCCTGCTCATGAGGACGATTTTCCCTTTAACATCTTTACCTGTATAGTTATCACCGAGCCCTACATCGACAATTGTATTCGTTTGCCCTTTTAACTTTGTGATGTCATCTGTGTATCCCCTTGCCATGAAGCGTAGGTCTGCAGATACATTGTCAATGGCTCCTTTAGCTGCCAAGGTTGAAATCGGAACATTGCTTGCCCCTACTGTAAGTGCCAAAGCTGCAGTACCAGGAGAACCAAGTGTATACATCTTGTTACCTGCGTTTCCAGCTGCTACAACTGCAGTTACCCCGCTCAGCACGGCATTATTAATGGCAATACTTGTCGGATACATTGGATTATTGTAATTGGCACCTAATGATAAATTCATCACGTCCATGCCTTCAGATACTGCATGATCAATGGCTGCAATGATACCCTCTGCCGTTCCGCTGCCACCTGGACCAAGGACACGATACGCATAAACTTGCGCATCAGGTGCAATTCCCTTAGTAGCGTATTCACTTTCATTTTTTCCTTGACCCGCAATCGTACCCGCAACGTGGGTTCCATGTTCAGTCACATAAGCAGCTGCATTTCCACCAGGCTTTCCAGCCTTTATCCAGTCTTCGTATGTAGTTTCCATTGGATCACTGTCATTGTTTACAAAATCGTAGCCGCCTTTATAGGCATCCTTCAAATCCGGGTGGTTGTAATCAATTCCTGTATCTAGTACAGCAACCTTTACACCTTTACCTGTGTAACCTTCTTGATGTAATTGATCTACCTTAAGGAAGGATCGCTCGTCTGCCATTCCTTGACCCTTACTATCAGAGGAAGGCTCAATTGAAGGTTCTGCTTGTACGATTACATCACTGTAAATAGCTAAAACTGCGTCTGACTTCATTAATTCATTTAACTTATTTGCAGGAACTTCCAACGCGACTCCGTTGAATGCATGCTTATATTCCCTTTTCACTTTGTACAATCCATCTGTCTTATCTTTAAAAAGAGAATCTAAGTCTTTTTTAAACGTCACATGGTCTGCTTCCGCATTGTTTTTTGCTTGATCATTGGATAAGCTTTTTCCGTTTACAGCTGATTCTAAAATGGCAATTTTTTGTGGCTTATTTTTAAATGAAACAATGACGGATACTTGGTTATCGCTATCTACATTTACATTTGAATCTAGAAATAACCCAGTTTGATCATTTGTGGAAAGTTGTGTTAAGGCCTGTCTTTGTTCTGGAGTCAAATTTGCAAGAATAGACTCTGAGCTCGAAGTTGTGACAGCATGGACTCTAGATGGTGAATTAAGATACGGTGCTGCTAGACTGCTTGAAACCAAACCTACGCCTAACGCAAGCGCGGTAGCTTTTTTCATAAACTCTTTTTTCATTTTCTGTACTTCCTCTCATCTATTAAATTTTTTGGGTTAGATCATATTACCTCCTATTATTTCATGTTTTTAATTTTCTGAAAATTCATCATAAGTTATAACTTTTTTAACTTTTGTACTACTTCAAAATAGAACAAAAAAACTACCCAGTGCCTTTTTATTCTGAATGAAATTATCAGGCACTGGATAGCTCTATTAACTTTTTAAATACCAACAATAAAGATTTACATATCCTTAATTTTAAGAGAACGGAACAAGTTTATTTCGGCCGCATGAATAACTGCTTGTGAACGGCTCTTTACATATAGCTTTTTGAAAATTTTATTGATGTGAATTTTGATTTATCAACTTTTTTGGCTTCTGAAAAAGCTTGGCAGCTTCATAAAAAACTAGAGTTTTATGCAACCTCTTATTCCACATAATGGCCCGATTATTGAAAAGAGCTAGTGACGAAAGTTCAACTAAACTCCCTCAATAAAGAAAGCGAAATCGCCCGTTTTCTCTGGTTTTCTCAGTATTTCACAATTAGATAATTTGGTGTTATATGTCATTAATGTGGTTGGATTTATCTTGAAAGGATAAATTTGGACCTTTGAAGAAAAATGATTCATAGCTCAACAGCCACACACTTGCAAAAAATGGTGGGTGAGTAAAATTATGATCGCACTGGTGGATGTCCACATATCTCATGGAGGTCAACCCTCCCATGTCTCACAGAGTCTTCGCTCTCAAATTCCTTCGTCCAACCTTTCCATGAGGTGGATGTCAGTCATGCTGCCCCACAGGGTCTTTGCCCGAAGTTTAGTTGCTTTGCTGACTAATCCGTGATTCAAATGTACGTAACGTATAACTCCAAAAATCTACTCGCTATAAAACTGATCTTTACTAGATTACGCTGCTATTTCTACTTCTCTTTCACTCATATGAGGGATATCCTTTAACATTCTCTTTTCACTAAACTCAAATGGTTTCTTCCCAATGGCAAAGAAAATCCGAATTAACTTATTGCACAATGCAATCAGAGACTGCATTTTCTTTAGTGGATTATCTGGACGTTGCGTATAGTAGGCGTGCAAAGCCTTGAAAGCAGAGTTCTTTACGACCATAATCATACAAACCCTGAAGAGAAGAGCCCTCAGCTTCTTCCTTCCTCTTTTAGTGATCCTGGTTTGTCCCTTATGCTTACCTGAAGTGTTCTCCTTTAAGCTCAATCCAGCCAACTTTATGATTTGTCTAGGATGGAAGTAGTCTTGAAGATTTCCTACTTCCGCGAAAAATCCGGCAACGGTGTCCCTTCCTACACCCTTGATGGCCAACATTTGCTGGACACCTGGGATTTGTTCTATCAGTTTATCTATTTGTGTATCTAATTCTTCGAATTTCATTTGGATTAGATCATACTTATCAAGTAAGGTTGTCAGTTCTAGCTTGGCCATTGAAGTTCCTTGTCGAAGTCCAATGGACTCATTGGCTACTCGCTTCAACTCATTTATTTTGTTCAGTTAATCCTTTTTCTGGTTGTTGCGCCAGCTTCATCTTATTTCATTTTTAGTAAAAGGGATTCACAATTCTATTTACCAGCCAAGCTTATATATGATCATTCAAAAGGCTCAGCCTTTTTTAAAAACTGGTTTTTCTGGGTCTATTTTTTCATGCCCTTTTACAGTTTTTATTTTCATGGGAATTTAAGTGAAAATATTCACAATCTTATATACCTTAACAAAATCTAATCCTAAAGAAAAGCGCCCTTTAACGGCATAACACCTGAGCTTCTATTAGCTAGTTTAGTGAAAAATTACAAATTAAACATAGTTGCGATTACGATAACAGCAATAATGTTTAATACTCCCAATAACGGCAATAAAACTTAAAATTTTCCCGAGAAAGTAGTGTGTTTTTTTATAGAAATAATTGAGTAAATGTAATAGCTAATCCATTACTAAAATTAGCTTTAAGAAAGTAACAACTTAATTTAATATTTTAAAAATAAAAAAAATTCTTTTTTTTAGTTAATATACTGTTATATACTAAAAAACATTAAAGTACATAGGAGGAATAACATGGAACAAATTGTGAACTGGCTTAATGGTATAATTTGGAGCCAAGCACTTATTTATTTATGTTTAGGTGTAGGTTTGTTTTATACTATAGCAACTAGATTTCTGCAAGTAAGGCATATGAAAGACATTTTTAAGCTAATGTTCAAAGGTGGAAAATCAGAATCAGGTATTTCATCTTTTCAAGCGTTGAGTCTTTCATTATCCGGAAGAGTAGGAACTGGAAACATTGCCGGTGTTGCAACGGCGATTGCCTTTGGTGGACCAGGAGCAGTTTTCTGGATGTGGATGATGGCTTTCTTAGGAGCTGGTTCTGCATTTATAGAATCAACTTTAGGACAAGTGTATAAGACAAAACAGGACGGTCAATTCCGTGGCGGCCCTGCATTTTACATAGAAAAAGGGTTAAAAATAAAATGGTATGCGATATTGTTTGCGGTTGTGACAATTATTGCGACAGGAATACTTTTGCCAGGAGTACAAGCAAATAGTATCGCCTTAAGTATTGAAAACGCTTTCGGAATTAGACCTGCGATAACTGGTATTGTTTTAGTTGCTTTACTCGCTTTCATCATCTTTGGAGGAGTAAAACGCATAGCTCGTGTGGCTGAATTTGTGGTTCCATTTATGGCGCTTTCTTATATCTTAGTAGCTATAATTATTACAGTAATGAATATTTCGGAACTACCAGGCGTTATAAAGCTGATATTTTCAAGTGCTTTTGGTGCCGATGCTGCCTTTGGAGGGATCCTAGGAGCCGCTATTTCTTGGGGGGTTAAACGTGGAATATATTCTAATGAAGCCGGTCAAGGTACTGGTCCTCACGCCGCTGCTGCAGCAGAAGTATCTCATCCTGCGAAACAAGGTATTGTTCAAGCATTTTCAGTTTATGTGGATACTTTATTAGTTTGCTCTGCAACAGCATTCATGATTTTGATTACGGGAATGTACAATGTTGCTCCTGATGGTAAACCAGAAATAGTCAACAATCTTGGTGATATAGAACCAGGTCCAGGCTATACTCAAGCTGCTGTTGAATCTATATTTCCAGGCTTTGGAGCTCCTTTTGTTGCGATTTCGCTATTATTCTTTGCATTTACGACGATCATGGCATATTATTACATGGCAGAAACGAACCTTGCCTTTATTAATCGTAAAACAAAACGTGTGTGGACCGTATATGTTTTAAAAGTTGTAATTTGTGTGATGACATTCTATGGAAGTGTGAAAACAGCAAGCCTAGCCTGGGGATTAGGTGACGTTGGCGTAGGAAGTATGGCGTGGTTGAATATCATTGCAATCTTACTTTTAACAAAACCAACTTTAATAGTCCTCAAAGATTACGAAGAACAGCTAAAAGCTGGAAAAGATCCAGTTTTCGATCCTGTGAAGCTTGGCATCCAAGATGCTGAGTTCTGGGAGAAAGAATATAACTATCAAGATCCTAATCGAGTCGAAAAGACTGGGTGATATATGTGAAAAGGGGGCTGACTTAATTAAGAGTCAGTCCTTTTTTTCAAAAGTAGGCTAATTTAAAAAGTTCAATAAAATATATAATAATTTTTAATTTGAAGTGACAATATACCTTAGAGGGCTGGGTATAGTATATGTTGTAGTGAAGTATGCATTGGATATTACCGTTATTCGGTCTTTAATTATCCTCATTCGTTCCTTGGTTAGAACAAGACGGAGCAACACTGACAACAATATAAGTAGCATATATTATCCATAACTTTAATATAACCCTTCTGGATCACCGCCCCCTCTAGCTCAGTAAGTTAATTTATAATTTATTGAAACTCAAATTTTACTGGTCTTAAGAATAATTCTTCTAACGTTTCCTTTGCATTCTTATTTTCAAATAATATCTCATATAACGCATTACAGATTGGAAGTTCAACAGCATAATTTTTAGATAATTCTCTTAATGCCTTAACTGTAGAAACACCTTCTGCGAGTTTTCCAAACCTTTCTCCCTCTACGTACGCTTGTCCAAATTTCCTATTATGGCTATGTATTGAGAACAATGTTGCTTCATAATCTCCTAAATGACTTAATCCGTATATAGTTAAATCATTCCCTCCCATTGCTCTTACAAGACGAGAAATTTCTCTTGTTCCTCTTGCCATAAGTGAACCTTTTAAACTGCTATAATTTAATCCATCTAACATGCCTGCTGCAATTCCAATAACATTTTTTGTTGCAGCCCCTATTTCATTCCCTATTAGATCTTGACAATAGTAAAACCTGATTAAATCACTATTAAGCTCTTGAACAATCATTTTTGTTGTTTCAACATTTTCAGAACCAATAACCATACAATTTGGTATATTATTCACAAAATCTTGTACATGTCCTGGTCCTACCCAAACTGCTACATTCACATTTCTTCCGACTTCCTCACTAAATACTTGAGAAAGTCTCTTTCCACTTGAGGCTTCAAGTCCTTTCATACATAAAATGAATGTTTTTTTATGTATTTCTTTAAAAAAACTTAATTGCTTAGCAAATGACCTTAATTCTTGAGCGCTGATTGAAATAATTATTATTTCTGCATATGTTATCGCTTTCTCCAATGAGCTACTTAATTCTATTGTATCTGGTAATGAAAGATAGTCATTTTTTCTAGTTTCATTTAATCCAACAAAATTCCTTGAATTTTCTCTCCCCCATAACAATACTTTATGTCCAACTTTCTTGACATACCAAGCCATAAAAGTACCCCATCGCCCGCATCCTAAAACTGATATGTTCATTAATTTCCACCTTTACCCTTTTTTTAATTCTAATTTTAATTCTTCCCAAGAGAGTAGGGGGCCACTTTTTAGTGGCCATCAATGGTTATATTCGACTAACTATAAAAAAATCCTTGTTCTACTAACCTGCCCATTTAGTACAAGAAAAAAAGTTGCCTCAATGACAGCTTAATTATTAAATTCGTACACCCTTTAAACTCAATAAAGAAGCTAACTAAAATTGCAACAGGAACCTATTTGGATTACTAATTTGATTTTATAGGAACTGATTTTCTTTTCTCCCATTGAGTACTATTATTACTAACCCAGTAATCTCCCGTGTTTTTATCAAAGACAATAAAATAATCTTGTGTAATGTCTATAAATTCGTATCTGTTGGTTACTTTTTCAGGTTCATTTTGTTCCATTACCATTTCAAAAGTTTTTTCTGAACTAGAGGTTATAGCACGGGATATAATCCAGGAGCCAATTACAATACAAACTCCTAAAAATAATATGGCAAGTGATTGCGGATTATTTCTCATACAAATTCCCCCTTAAATAGATATATGTAATTTTATTCATCAACTTTTAGTTATATAAATAACTTCAACATTTTCAGGTGATTTCTTCTTCAACTAAACTCCCTTTAGTCGAACAAACAAAAAGACAGTCGCAGCGATCACGCTCATTAATGTTGTTTTATAAAAAAGTTTGATCAAAAATACCTCTTATTGTGTTGATTTCCCCAATATAAAAGAGCCTGCTTTTGAAAAAAATTAATCAAAACAGGCTCTTTAATTATTTCACGAGAACGATTTTAATAAAAAGTTTGATCATTTTCTACCTGTGTTGCTCAACAATCGTGTCCTTTTCTTGAATAAATTCGACACCAATTCTTAATTTCTCCAACAAAAAATAAAGTAGGCAGTATAGAATGTGCAACTCTATTACTGTCTACTTAATCGTTCAATTTCAAATTCACTCTATAATCCCGTTTATTTAATACTCAGTTTTATCATCAACGATCTTCTCTGTATTTTGACCTTAGCTATCTTAGATTTTTTTGTAATTTCTCTTGGCTATTTTCCTGATTGTTAAAAAGAAAAAGTCGTGGCTATAACGAAATACTCACGACTTTTTCTGGAATTTTAAAAATGAGTTTAAATTTGTGTCATAGCATTCTTGATATAGTCAGAAAGTTGTTTATCTACCTCAAATTTCTCACCAACTCAGGATTTTCTTTATAATAATGTTCTGCTGCTTGGGAAATCTAAGGATCCCCACCAGTCTATTTAATCCATGCATTTTTATTCTGTAACAGTTACTTCAATTGGTTCTGCCACTACATTCCATTCTTTACCTAACATCGTAAATGTGTGTTTTACGAAAACTTGTGCTGTTCCTGGCGCTAATGCTTCAATCGTGTTTCCATTTACGCGGACAACCCCAGAATCTTCAATGGTGTAAAGCTCGGACTCAATGTTTTCTTTTTTATCAATCCGATAATCAACAAATCCTTTTGCTTGTATTGTCGAGGTTTTTCCTACATACAAGTTAACCTTCTTAATTGGTGTTTCAAGATTAATAGGTGAGTGAGTTAACCATTGCGTGTAGTCTGTAATTGGTCCAATTATCCCTTCTTGCAATTTATCGCTGAAAGATTCCTCATCTCTAAAGGTCCAATGCATATTCAGCATTCCACGCTGACGCATAAAGGTGTTAAATTCTTGATAAACACTGCCATAGTTAGCATTTAGTGTGACGTTTTGGCTTGTACCATAATCTAGCATTTTTTGAGCATTTTTCAATTTTCCAGCTTCTGATCCAGGTACACCTGCTGAGAATAGGTACCCTACAGGAATTTCAGGTTTCAGCTTGTTCATCTTAGTCATGCTACCTAAATTAAAACTTTGTAAGACCACTTGATCGACCATATTTTCTTCTTCAATTTCTTTAATCACTTGCTCCTCGATTCCAGTGTCTTTTAACTCAACAAGCAAAACAATATCTTTTCCTTTAAATTCCTGTAAAAACTCCTTGAAGGTTGGCACTTTTTCTCCCTTGAATTCTGGACCAAATTTTATCCCTGCATCTAAAGCGCGAATCTGATCAAGTGTTAAATCACGTACTCGGCCTGTTCCATCTGTGGTACGATTCACTGTATCATCGTGCATAATAACGAGGTGAGAATCCTTCGTTATTTTTAAGTCTGTTTCAATCATATCTGCACCGAGATCATAAGCTAACTTATAGCCCACTATTGTATTTTCCGGAGCCATCGAAGGTACTCCACGGTGAGCTGCAACAATAGGTCTTTGTATAATCGTGTTTTCTGGGTATTCGTTAAGTGCTTTTGCTGAATACTCTGGCGTATTTGAAATAATACCGTCTACACCAAGGTGAATCATTTCATGGGCAGAATTCTCAGAATCAGCGCCTATACTCCAAACAGAAATTGTTCGACTATGTAAATAATGAACAATTTCTTGGGTTAAAATTTTTTGAGGAATAATGGCTACTTTTCCATTATGTTTATGAATGTCTTGAGCAAACTTCTCTAATTCGTTTTTATTTAGAGAATTCTTATTATATAATATTCCGCCTCGTGCAGTTGGATAGTTCGTTCTTAATTCTTTCAGAATAGAAGGATTGCTTGAGATAAAATGCACATCATTGGTTTGCGTTTCTTTTAATTCTGTACTAATTGCTTCTTCAAGACCATCTTCTTCAACTTCCAGGATTGGAATTCTTTTATTTTTGATAGACTTTAATACTTCACTTAGCAATTTATTGTTTGTAATTAACTGCCCATCTTGATTCATTTGAACAGGGAGCACGACAGAAGAAACTTGTGCTGTTGTATCCATGACTGAACTGTCAGCTATTAATGTCGGTGGATTGATGATTTTTGTTTCAGGTTCAGCTGGAATGAAAGCGCCACCGTTCTCAATTGGAGGAAGTGCTTCAGATGTTGTCGTTACTTTCACATTATCAAATTGGACATTTACACCGTTTGCTTGGAAACCAACATCCCCGTTCATCCACTGATTGGCCAGATCAGTATCAATAACCAATTTTCCATTTATAAACTGCTGAACACGATTTTTATTAGCTACAACTTTAATTTTGTAGGTCTTATTGAATTCAAATTTTTCAGGATAAAAATTTGTCTCAGGAACAACCCATTGATTATTCGTGTTCCTAATGGCGAACTCCAGTCCATTCAAAGCCGTTGTTCCCCTGCGGATAGCAAACTGATAATAAGGGTAGTTTTCAGACTGGATACGATACATTAATGAAGCCCAACGTGTATCCTCAATTGCTGACAAAAATGTCATTTCAGCTTCAAACACATAATCCCCAGATTCAGTTCCAAGGGGTATAATGACTCTAGATGGACTTGAAGACGAAGGAGAAGAGAGTAGAAGTTTGCCATCCTTTGCTACTGCATTTCCTTGGATTAATTTCCACCCTGCTGGAAGTTGCCCATTGGTTATTTCGTCAAAATTTTCGTTTACCAGCACATTCCCCAATTGATTGGCAAATGCCGTTGTTTCCATGTTGATAAATGAAGGGATTGTACTAAAAACAAGAGTAGATGCCACCAAAACTTTTGCTACAGATTTCTTTCCAGATTTTTTCACGTACTGTTCCTCCTACAAAATAAGTTTAAAAAACAGTAATAAATTCTATATCTAAAAAAATTTTATCAGAATAGAGAAATTTTGAATGTTAAGAGTTTTTTGTAGGAGAAAAGATTTATTCAATGATATATAATGCCTAAAAACAATAGATTTACAGGGTGGTTTTGCATTTTATTACAGTCAAATAAAGTCTATAGTTATAGTTCTATATATTCATGGACTTCAAATAATTACCGTTTCTTAACATTTCCTTAATAAAATTCGACAAAAAAATTACAATTTCTGATTCGGTGAATGTGCCAAGATACATGAAGTTTCGGTTCATCCTCTGTCAGCCAATACTGTAAGCGTAAATTCTCACTCCTTTTCATCGAGCTTATAACACTTTTATCCTTACTAAAACAATTGCTATCCGACTAAGACAGGTCCCTTCAAAACAGTACTCTGTCATTTGGCTCTTCGATATAATCCTTAAATTTCTGAAGGAATTGTCTAACTTTTATCTGAGTAATGTGACCTTTCTCAAATTAGGTTAGAAACGTTTCGCACCACAATCTGGTCCTATTTTAAAAAAACGTCCTTCTTAGATAAGAAAGGCGCCCGATTGATGAGCAAAGATCAACCAGGACTCTTTCACTAAACTGCCCTTTTTGTTCAATAAGTAAAAAAGCCACCTAAACGGCAGCTCCTGATTTTAAACTAACGTCCCCTTTATTGTAAGTACATCTTTTCACATTTAATCTAAATCAAACTCAACTTAAAACATGTAAGTTTAGCTTATCAAATACGTTTCATGAAGTCCTTCTTCGTTGGGAACATGAAACTGGACATATTTTAAAGAATCCAGTTGCAACAATATATTATGTCTTCTAGTTTGAATACCCTCTTTTTAACTTTAGTAATGAAAATAAGCCAAAACTATGCAACTCTGTATAAAAAGCTGCATAATATCGGCTCTAAGGATTTTATACGTTATAGAAGATTAGTTTTTCGTTACATTAACAGAGCCTTTCTAATTAAAAATTATAGGAAATGTAAATGTAACGAAAGCTGCCCAAAGTCCGTAGACCGGCAAATACTTAGTAACGGCATCTTGGATAGTTGAAGGTCCGGATTTGTTTTGTAGAAAACGCATATAGGAGAGCATAATCCAAATTAGATTTGCCCAGATAAGTATGTTTACTCCTAAAACAGCAATTCTATTAGGCGTAATCCCATAAGAAGAAAGTCTGAACACGATGGCTGACAAAGCCACACTGTCAATAATAAGCGCAAGAACAATTAAGGCAAAATTTATATAATCTGAAATGTTCTTTTTCTCGTCTGAGTCGCTCTCGGTAATGGAAAATATGGTAACGGCCAATACACCAAGGAGTATTCCGTTGAAGGCTATCAGGAAATTGCGGTCCAAGAATGGATTTTTTCCGACCCATATAACCGTTATAAGATAGACCAACAATGTGACCAGGACAAGAGGACTAAAAATTTTAGCTATATATGGTGTAATATTCTTAGCAAGTTTAAGATTCATTGATACCAGGTATGCAGCCACAATAGCGAGAGCGGCAGCACCAAATAAAACGACATTACTAAAATAGAAGTCTTCTATATCCAAGCCAATAAATCTAAATAACTGCATGGTTAATGCTGCTAGTACCATTCCGCTAACTGCCATGCTGGCGTAGAGAATACAATATTCCAAATTAAATTTAATATAGGCTAATCTTGTACTGCCTTTTGAATATTCATTTCCTGTAAATGCAAGCCCTACCAATACCCATAAGAATATGGGAAGGTGTAAATAAGCAAGAATAATACTGTCTTTATAATTTAATGGCAGCATATTAAGATAAAACCCGGAAATTAGGAACAATGCTGCAAGGGAATAAATAACACTTTTTTTCGGAGTATTATTGTAAACAAAATAGGCAGCAATAAAGGGAATTATACCAAAAGCCAGGTTAATTGGAGCAATTGCTTCCTG
This sequence comes from Peribacillus alkalitolerans, assembly GCF_010882125.1. Lineage (GTDB taxonomy): Bacteria > Bacillota > Bacilli > Bacillales > DSM-1321 > Bacillus_BN > Bacillus_BN alkalitolerans. Next base: position 241,079 of record NZ_JAAGVZ010000003.1, read on the forward strand.
TTCGACAAAATGGAAAATGATCCTGGTGCTTATCCCAGCCAGAATGGCTAAAATGCTCATGAATAGGAAACCTTTTTGAAGGAAGGAAGATTTTTCTGTATTTGCCGTCTCCTTGAAATACAATCTTTCATACCAAACGCCAAGAACCTGAGAATCAGGATTTTGTTCCCATGCGTGTGAGAATGACTTTTTAAACGCTTTCGGGTCTTTTCTATACATTCTCTCCAACTCAAGAGGGTTTGCAATATTTTCAATAATCAAATTGTTAATGTCCATAGTTATACCTCCCCTAATAATTGTTATATTAAGTTTCCTCCACAATGTTTAACTGTCTTCGTCACTTTTGTATTCTAAAATATCTCCAGGCTGACATTCTAAAGCCTTACAAATTGCCTCTAAAGTGGATAATCGAATCGCTTTTGCCTTTCCATTTTTCAATATAGAAAGGTTCGCCATGGTTATTCCAACCTTCTCCGAAAGTTCTGTTACGCTCATTTTCCTTTTTGCTAACATCACATCAATATTGATTATAATTGCCATTGTTATTCACCTCAGACCGTTAAATCATTTTCTGATTTGATATTTATTGCTTCTTGTAAAAGTTTTTGGAGAACAGCCGCAAAGACTGCGATAACCATCGAAGCAAAAGGAACAACCAATCCGACAAAGATAACTCCTGGTGCATCGTCTACTTCCGCAAAGATATAGAAGAGCGGCCAAACTAGCACATGCAAAATACTGATTATGATGGCACAGTATTTGATTTTCTTTAAAGCTTTTACAGATAAATCGGAGAAAGCTTTATTTTTGTCAATATAGCGTAAGAGTTTGAAAGCCTGATACAAAGCAAAGGAAAAAGGTATCGCCGATGCATCAAAAGCGGTGAAAACGAGATATTTTATAAAAGCAAACTTTGGAAGCAATTTTGCTGCAAGATTCGCCATCTCAGGCACCAAAAAGATGCACAGAGCAAGAACTGGGACTCCTAAAAGAATAACAGCTATTTTTAAAAACAATGTTGTTACTTTTTCCATAAAAAGCACCTCACTTATTTATTCTGATTTTGATTTTAATATATACTTTATCGTTTTACAATAAATTTTTATTAATTTGAATAATATTTTTGTTGTAGTTTTTTGTTTTAAGCAAAAATAAAAAGCATTCCTTATTCAAAGAAATGCTCTATAACTTTAAACCATTAAATTTATTACTTGTATAGCTAACATGCCCCTTTAGCTGAAAAAAAAGCTGCCAAAATTACAGCTCTGATCTTCAACCAACGCCCCCGTTACTTTAAGTACATTTTTTCACAATCTTATTCACTCTGTTGATAAATAATCAGTAAAAGCAACTTTTACAAAAATGGAAAGTTTTTTTTTTTTAGGGTATCTTGGTTATGATAACAGAATAATAACAGGAGGGCTGTGGACATGCTGAAAAAAAAGATGAAAATCGAGGTTATTCAAAAAGTATTAGACAATTGGAGGGGGTTCTTTTTACCTTACCAAATGGCATTACATGAATTAGAAAGTGATTTCAAGGTTATTGACTTAGAATGGAAAACACAATATGGCTATTCTCCTATTGAACATATGAAAACACGTATGAAAAAATTAAGTTCTTTGGTGGAGAAAATACAAAGAAAAGAAATTCCTTTAACACAAGAAGCGGTGAGGAATGAAATAAGAGATATTTTGGGAGTTAGAATTGTCACAAGTTTTATTGATGACGTATATATGTTGAAGGAGCATATCGAGCAACGTGAAGACATTCGAATGATACGCGTAAAGGATTATATTCAGGACCCGAAAATGAGCGGATATAAAAGTTTGCACCTGATTGTAGAAACCCAAGTCATCCTATCCAACGAAATAATATGGGTTCCTGCAGAAATACAAATTCGTACGTCCGCTATGGATTTTTGGGCATCCACCGAGCATAAACTAAACTATAAATATCAAGGCGAGACTATACCAGAGGATGCTCAAAAGCAGCTAATTGAGCTTGCCAAAGCTTCTTCCTTAATGGATAAAGAAATGTCAAGATTAAGAACAAAATTACTAGCCAATTAAGCAAACAATCGTGACACCTTTCTCATTTACAACCTTAAGTCAATCTGACAAATAAAAACACTTAGTCTTAGAATCTAAGGGTTTCATCCTTGTTCCGTCCAAAACGATCCAGTGAATGAATGTAAAGAACATCCCCTTTCCGGATCATTCGTTTTACCAATTGATATCGTTCTCGTTCAAAATTTTTCCCACTTTGTTTATCCATACTTTAACGGACGTTAAAAGTAGGTGATTTTATAAAAAAATGCGCCGTTCGCAAAAATGTACTTTTACGAACGACAGGAACAACACTATACCTCCCATATCGGAAATTTTATACTCTAAGAGAATTCCAACCTAAAAAGTCGATCTCCTCTACGTGAACTGACCCCATAAAGTTAGACAGGTTATTTCGTTAGGCAGCCCGTTGGGCATGAGCTCGGTATTGTACCGGGCTCATACCTTTTAATTTACCTTTCTCATATGTCACAGTTTTTGTTTAAAAATAGGGAGCAAGACAAAAAAAGTATGATTATATAAAGAATCATACTTTTAAAAGGCCACCAATTGGCGGCCTTCTTATGGCGCTAACGCCCCCGTTTGTTTAAGTGTAATCTTTCACAAACAATTGAATAACGCTCCTGACAAAGTATTTTAATTATCCCATTTCTCAACCACAACAACATTCTATTCAATAACAGTTAGTTAGGGTTCATCATCCATGAAACTTAGCTTAAATCATTTCTTTCTTTTGTTCATCTTCCATTCTTTTTACCCATTCTGGTGGATGTTGGTCTTGATTCTCATAATATACTTCAACGGCATCCTTTTCCTCCAACTGGGCTAAGATATCATGAATATCATTTTGATTCCCAAAAATATTTCCAAATCCCTGGTTAACCTTTTTATGGCTTTTAAAGTCTGTTGGGAAATTATTACCAAAATTCACTGCCGAAGCATCTTCAATGGTACCAATATTAATGTCACGAATTGTAAAATTTGAAGACAGTGTTTTTTCAGTCTTATTTGTTTCTTGATTATTAATTAACCTGTATGGGACACTCCTACCGTCAATTCTAACTGATATTTCTGATTCCTCATATTCATTATTGATTGCCCGATAGTTTTGACTCACAGAAGTAGTTTTTTTATTTTTCTTTCCTTCAGATTGAATTGAATTCCTATGAGGAGGAAAAATGTTGCCAATATTTAGAATTCCACTAAGTTCCTTAACATCAATATTTTCTAAATGATATGAAAGTTCATCCAAGTTCAGTGTTTGAACGTTCTTTATCTCTAAATGGATGGGATTTGGTGCTGTCCTTTTTGATAATTCATTAAAATTCCTCTCTAAATTTGCAAGTCTACTTTCAATGTTTTGGAGTAGATTGATGAGCATATTTTTATCCATACAGTATCATTCCTAATTAAATTTATCACTTAAAGCCCATCTGCCACATATGATGATTAGTATTAGATTAATTACATTTATGCTTCAAATTTAAAAGGGAGGAATTATGAAAGTAGATCTTAGTTCTCCGCAGATCTTTTTTGATGATATCACGATAATTAGAGTTGAAGATAATGCAGGGGTTTTTATTGGTAGAAACCATCAATTTAACTGGAAAACCACTATTAGTAGTAGTAATTCCGGTTTCGGTACAGTTTCGGGAAACGATAATCAAATCTGCAATAATAAACACTTCATTGTTCGGGAAGAAGATTTAGTGGATCTCCACGATAAGGAGCATTAATCCAATTTAATACAAACAGTTTTTTCCTGTACTTTTATTCAAGTATTCTTCCTAGCGCCTCTAACAATAGTGGTATTATTTAAAATTTTATTAGAATCACCCATTACTCTCCCGAAACCGTCAGAATTTTGACATTTATTATTCCATTTATATTGGATATTAACTCCATAAAATAAACCTGAACTGTTTTGAATCTTATTAACTTTTATTGAATGATATTGAATATTGACCATAGATTAACACCTCACAGATGGGGACACATTTCATGTATAAGTTCTATTGTATGATTATTATGACGATAATTATTAAAGTATTCTCCATTACCATTTAACGTAAAGTTTATTTAACGATAAGGATTTTGGACTCGAAAATATCCTAGAAAAAAACCATCTTTTTTTTAAAGATGGTTTTACCATTTAACGATATTATCTATTCAAATGCCAAAAAGATATTTAAATAATCGATAGGCCTTACTTAACTTTGTGTCAACGGTTGATTTTGATATTGATAATTCATATGTGAGGAAAAATCCGCATCATTAACATCATTATCGTTAATCACATTTGCAATATGACGGGCTATATTATTATAACCAGTTATTTCACCTAATCCTAAATTACTTTTCTTATTCAATTGCCAATTTAATTGCGAATTGGTCCCAGTGAAAACACCAGAATTCGATGCAATGCTGGAAATATTGATATTTGTAAATTTGATGATTAAATTTTCCATTTATATTCCATCCTATTTAGAATTGAGCCGTCGGCTGAGGGTTAATGGCTTCTGGCTGCGTAATAGGCATGTCACATAGATCCTGATCATTAATTATATTACTACATCCTAGTATAGCAGCATTTACGAAACTTCCGATTCCAGAGTTAAATTTCCCTTGGGCATTCCAATCTGGCTGACTATTTTGGCCCGAGGCAATTATTGCATTCGAAGCCATACTAATCACATTAATTTGATTAAAAATCACGGAAACAGGCATGATTCCTTCCTCCACATCCTAAATATTTTGATTTAGTATATGCATGCCCTTTGGGTATCGTGATATCTTTAGTATTAGCCATTAAGTTAGGAAAGCAAGCATAATGGGCTGTGATCTTCAATTCTTGCTCATTGTTTCATCCATAAGAACATAGATATAATTATTAATCAGTGGACTTTATTTTCTTTTTCATCAGGTTATTACTAATTATCTCAATGAGTTGTTCTTCGTCTTTAATATTCTTATTTGCATTTATTTGTTCAAAAAAATCCTTATTCGAAATAAAGGCATTACGACAAAAATCGGACTAAAATCTGTTAAAATGCCTGCTATTTTAATAACGGGTTCCGTTTTGGAGGAGAAAACTTAAAATAACATTGTATTTAGCAGATAAAATTGCAAAGGAAAAGGCAGCCAATCTCGCTGCCTTTTTTGTATCTTTAGAGAAATTTTTCTTCATTCTAAAAAATATTTGAATAATAAAATTAAAAGATAATGTTGATAACTCATCAAATAAGAAAAGAACCCATTTATGAGTTCATTTTGTAGTTTCTTATTTAGTTAAACAAGCACAATCCCTTTTTAAGCACATTATCTATTGTGCAAATAATAATAATTAGGATTTCTTTCGATTTTAGACATTTTGCTTAAACAAGCATCCCATAAATACTAAAATATTGAATTATTTTTGAACCCTAAGCATAAATTTAATTAGAATTTCTTCATGTTAAATTGAAAGCAGAGGAGCGTATGTATGAATAATACACCCAACTCAGAACAAAATGACCAACCAACATTACCTTCTAGTATCAGACTTGACCTTATTGCAGCTCTTATTGCTACAATTGAAGATTTTTTTGTAATCCTATCAATTCTAGAATCTATAGATGAATTTATAATTGCTGAAGAAGAAGAGAAAAAAGCTCAAAAAGAATTAGATGAAAAGTTTCAAAAAATACAATTGCAAATTGATGAATTGTCCAACGAATTATCTAAAATGAAATACCAGAGTTATAAATATCCATAAAATATAAAAGATTGAGTTATTCATTAACCAATGTTATTCACTTTATTCGTCAAATGCACATAAAAGAAATGGCTTAGTTATTTTTTCTTTTTGCACTTACCTGCCCTTTAGTAAAAAATAGAGCACTCTTAAAAGGAAAAAATGAAATAATCGTTCTCGATTATTGCACCAAGGATATATTTATTGATTAATTAAGCATTTCTCCTTGAAACTTGGACTTAATTCACTCCAAACATCGAATTTGTTTCCATCTAAATCATAGAAAACAAAATTCCTTCCTGAGTGTCCTCTGTCTTCAATTTCTCCAACTCTCATTTCTTTGTTAACAAATTCATTATGTAACGATTTTAATGCACTTAGTCCATTAACTTCAAATTTCATCGAGAAACGTTCCTGACCATAAACATCATAGAAATTTGAGGTTTGGCCCTTATTTGATCTAACTAAGAAAATGCTTTGATTTGCAAGGTTAAGAATAGCCTTATCATCATCCTTATAACTTATCTTAGCACCTAAATTAGTTACATACCATTCTGTAGAAAATTCAACATTGGTGACTGGGATATAAGTAGTTCCTACTCTTAATAGTTTTTCACTCATCTTATTTTCTCCTTTAAATTACTTCAATATTTCTTTCTTCTCATATACTTATTTTCCCTTTTTATACTTTATTGAACTATCCAGCCTTTATGTTGATGTAGATATTAATTTCTACTATTAGGCATGAATTGGTAAGTAAATCTGTACCTCTTCTTCTACTTCCCCAATAGGGTGGTATGTCTCGATAATATAAGAATCGAGATCTCTTTGATAACCTTGTTCTTCTGACCAATTCAACAAATTCAAATGGAGTTCTCCCAAATTAGATATATTCCCTCTTGTAGTTATGTAATTTTTATTTTTTTCAATATAATGCATTCCTGTTGGTACTTCATTTAATTTTTCACTGACAATTAAACCTACATAATAATGACCTATCCTATGATTCTCATCCTTTTTAGGCTCAAATAATGCAATTTCGGTTTCTGTTGGATTTAAGATTTCGTTTGAACGACTTAATAGTTGTTTTGCAAGCAAAGGTACTTCATTACCAAAGTTAACAAACTCCCCACTACCTTTTAATCCAACAAGCTTAAACTCTTTTTTCACCATCATAAACGACATATTAAACTCTCCTTTTCATAAAAAACCCCATAATATTCTAATTTATTTCTTCAACAAAAAATCCTTACTTCCTGCAAAGAAGTAAGGATTTCATACTAATTTAAACAACTGTTATTCAACCTGCCCCTTTAGATCCATAAGAAAAAGAGCTGCCGAAGCAACTCCCTAATTGAAGAAAAGGACACGTTATTTGAAGGGAATTTTCAAGAAGCTCTTTGTTTCGTACTGTTTCGGTCAATTGTCTTAATTTTTTTAATGAAATAATAATGTTTGTAGAGGCCCAGCAATACCAACAGGATTTTCACTAAAAGGATGTCCACATAAAATACAGAAATTACAATGAAGAAATCGGCAACTAAATTGATTCTGATTTTCTCTTTTCGAGTCATACCCTTTTTTTGTAGGAATGATTCAACGTATTTTTCATATAATGAGGTGCGTTTGAACCAGTTTTCAATCGACTTGGAACTTTTCGCAAAGCAAAAAGCAGCAAATAAGTAAAACGGACCGCCCGGTAGAACTGGTAACACAGTCCCTGCAACTCCAATCACAAGAGATATGGATCCAAGAAGCAAAAATAGGATACTTTTTACTTTTTTAATTGTAATCACCTTTTTATTTATATTCTAATCCCTTATAACGTAAAGAGGAAGTCCAATTTATTCAATATCACTGATTAGTATCTTACCATTTTCCTGCAACTGAATCTTCTACTATTTCCCCCTTTAGATAATTCACAATTTGTCCCTTGTTTCCATGAACTCTTATACATATACTTGGTAAGTATATTTAACTTTGAATTCAATTATAGAGATTTAAGATATATGGAGGAAACAGGATGTTGATATGGATTAGTATTACATTAGTAGTTCTCTTAACCAGTTATGTAATATATTACACATTCCGAAATAGGGATAAGCTAACCTCCATGCCTGGAATGATGATAAGTATGACGAATTCCATGATGGTTAGTATTGCATTCGGGACTATTTTAGGAACTCTTATACAAAATAAAGATTTAACCATCCCAACGATTATTTCTGTTTTAATAGGTATGATAGTTGGTTATTTAACAGGAAGACCTATTTCCCTTATGGCCTCATTAGATGGATTGGGTGCAGGCATAATGGGTGGAATGATGGGTTCTATGCTTGGTGTTATGTTACAACCAAAATCTTCTGAGATAATGATCTATTTTATTGATGTAGTCTATGTATTGGTTATTATTTTACTTATTCGTTTAATTGAGGAAGAATCAAAGTCGGATACAATCAAACCATCCACTCCTAAAAAAAAGCCTTTAGTAGCCAATCCTATAGTATTATTGGTTCTGTTAATATTTATGGGTATTCTTGTATTCGGAAAAGGTACCGTATTTTCAAATACAAGTGAACCTGGAGTTAAGGATGTAAAATTTGATACCCCAAGTAGTCAAATTTACGAGGTGGTGGTAACTCCTACTGCTTATACACCAAACAACCTTGTTGTTAAGTCGGGAACACCCTTTATTATTAATTTTAAAACAGGGATAGTTGGTTGCACTGGTATCATTTTATCCGAGGAACTTGGGTTTAATATTGCGTTAAAGGAAAATACAAACAACTATATTAATATTAAATCTCTGAAACCTGGGACTTATCATTATAATTGTGGAATGAATATGTATAAAGGAACCATAACTGTAGTCAAGTAATATACACATCCCCCCTTTGGGGGGGTTTTCTTCAACTAATCTGCCCCTTTAGCACCAAAAGAAAAAACTGCCGATATGAAAGCCTTGATCTCAGCACTTGCCCCCATTAGCTGAAAAAAAACAATTTATTTAAGTGTTTGTATTTCTTTAATTTCACATAGTAAGAAGGTGGTTTATTACTTTCTTTGACTAGTTAAAAAAACTTTCCCCATATTCCCGTTAGACGATGTTACAGTCGATATGGCTTCTTTTATATCTTTTAATTGGTAATGATGAGCTGGCATCATCAAATTTAGATTCTTTTGTTCAATGAATTGAATTAATTGATAAAAGGCTTCTTGCCACAAGGAAGGAGAAACTTGTGCATTCCAATGTCGAAGATGGAACAATCTTACCTGTACATTTGTTTTCTTAGAGATTGCTTGCCAATCAACAGGAACACCAGATAGTAAGCCGATACTCAACAAAACACCACCTGGCTTAATACAAAATGCCAATTGTGTCCCATCCTTGCCACCAATAGAATCAATCGCTGCAGTTACTCCAAGTCCATTTGTTATTTCCATTATCGTTTCATAGAGGGGCTGTACAGTCGTATTAATTACATTTGAGGCTCCTAGCTCAAGTAATTCAGCGTTATATTTATCATCCCTTGTTACTGCAATCAAGTGAATACCGTTGATTTTACAAAGCTGCGCAAAAATCCGTCCAATCGAAGAGCCACATGCATTAACCACTACCACATCAAATGGTTTTAATGTAAGTGTTTCTGAAATAGATAGCCACGCAGTAAGTGGATTGATATAAAGTTGGGCAGCAGTACTGTCAAGAATGGAATCCGGAACCAGTACGGCCCAATCTACTGCTGTTCTCACATATTCTTGCCAAGTTCCTTCACCTCTTAAGGGTAAAACTCGGCGCCCAAGCAATTCCTTAGGGACGGATGCACCCACCTCTTCTACAATCCCAACACCTTCATAACCAGGAATAGTAGGTAATGATATTCGATGGGAATATGCCCCTTTGATTGGGATTAAATCTGATGGGTTTATGGGCCGATGTAACATTCGTACAAGAACTTCTCCACTCAATGGAGGTGGAATTACCCTTTTTTCAACGACTAAAACATCTTCAGGTCTGCCAAATTCATAGAATCGAACACATGTAGCTTCCATTAATAAGCACCTCTCCCTTACGCAACTTATCTCAGTGGTAATTAACTCTTACATTCTATCCCTCTCCTATTTTCAAATATACAGCCTGACGTAGCGACTCTTCATCCAATTCGAATAATCGTAATAATTCTAGATATGGGTCTCCCTCTAGTTTCAATAAAGTGGCGAAAGCTGGCTCAGTCTTTATTCCTTTTCTTTTGAGATTCCGTATGTACTCAAAACTTTCTTGACCTATTATTTTTATTAAACGGCTTTCTATAATCATATGCTTGTAGCCATTTTGCTCCGTTGTTGGGATTGATTGTCCAAATATTTCAATCGGCCAGCCTTCTAATTTGAAGTTAGCAACTAATCTTTTAATACCATTTACTTCCTTTACAATACAAGAGGAATCATTCAGTTTACAGAATAAACTATCCAATTGTGCTTGTACATTTTTAAAATCATAAACTTCACATATAATGTCTACATCGCTTTCCGATAGGTCAAGATTGATAGGAATCGTTCCAACGATGATTGGGTTGTGGTCTTTCAATAGGTCTAGAATTTTTGTATTTTGAAGAAGTTCATGCAACTTCCTTTGTCTCACGGCACCCTTTAACAAATAATCTATTTGAATAATATCTATATCACTCACATTACCTTCTTCTTTCTTACATTGGAATAAAATAAAAAAAGAAGCGTTGGCATGGTACCAACCACTTCCCTACAACTTCCTTAAACCACACAAGAATTCTTTTTTAACAAATTGCAAATCTCACCTGCAGGCAATGGCTTACTAAAGTAATATCCTTGTCCTTTTTTACAGAAATTCTGGATGAGGAAATGGACCTGCTCTTCCTGTTCGATTCCCTCTGCAATCACACTGAAATTCATATTTTGTCCCATATCGATAATGGCTTTTACGATAGATCCTTGATGATTATCAACTAAAATATCATCGATGAATGATTTATCTATTTTTATATTATCGATTGGAAGATGTTTTAAATAACTGAGAGAAGAATAACCCGTTCCAAAATCATCGATGGAAAGCTTTACTCCAATTTGTTTCAGTTGATCTAATATTTGTGTCGATCTATCTATGTTTTGCATGATGCTTTCGGTAATTTCAAGCTCCAGGTATTTAGGGTCAAGTCCCACAGTTTGTAGTGTATCGCTGATGTAATCGACAAAATCGTCTTCTTGAAGCTGTCGGACCGATATATTCACTGCGACAGGTATAAGTTCTAAACCGCCCCGTTGCCAAGCTTTATTTTGCTGGATTGCATTCTTCAATATCCATTTTCCTAACTGGACAATCAGTCCTGTTTCCTCTGCTAGTGGGATGAATTCACCAGGAGAAATGATTCCAAGCTCAGGATGATTCCAACGTACTAAAGCTTCGACACCTACTATTCTTTCAAATTCCAGATCAACTTGTGGCTGGTAATGGAGAACTAATTGGTCATAATCCAAGACTTTCCGCAATTTATTCTCTAATTCCATTTTTCGCAAAGTTGGGCCATCATGTTTATCCGTATAAAATTGATAATTATTTTTGCCTCTTTCCTTTGCTATGTACATCGCTGTGTCTGCATGTTTAATCAACGTATCAATGTCTTCTCCGTTATCTGGGTATAAGCTGATTCCAATACTTGGTGTTACGTAAAATTCTTCTTCCTCTAATATTAAAGGAGATGAAAACTCCACTAAGAATTGATCACATACTTCCACGACGGTTTCCTTATTGATATCCTCTAATAAAATAATGAACTCGTCTCCACCTTGACGGAAAACCATACCAATATTTTTGGCAGCTAACCGTAAGCGTAATGCTACTTGTTTTAACAAAAGATCTCCAGTGGTGTGTCCCTTAGTATCATTGATCACCTTGAATCGATCCAAGTCTAAAAATAGCACAGCAAACGGTTCAGGGTTACTATTGGCCAGTATTTCGTTCAAATGATCTCTGAATTTATTTCGATTGGGCAGTCCTGTTAATGAATCAAAATATGCCATGTGCTGGATCGTCTTTTCTGCTTTTTTACGTTCTGTTATATCTCTACCTACTACTTGCATAGCAGGTCGCCCCCCATACAAGATGGGCATTGCTGAAAACTCTACATCGATGGCTTGACCATCCACTCGGATTGCCTGTCTTTCCATTCGAATTTTCTCAAAATAATTAGTATCTTTAGTCCGGATTAGACTTTGAATCTCATTAATGGTCTGCTCTGAAGCATAATTCCCTATGTTTTTACCGATAATATTACTCGTGCTTCGTTCCCCTACTAGCTTGCAACCCGCTTCATTGATATACTCAATGACTCCTTTACGAATAACTGCAATGATGTCAGGTGACATTTCTACTATACTACGATATTGATCTTCACTTTCTCTTTGATCAGTAATATCAAAGAGGACACTTGTAAAATCAACAAACTCTCTCGCTTCGTTTAAAGTTGGGAACCCGCGATCTTGAATCCACCTGACCTTGCCATCAGGACGAATAATCCGATAAATGCTAGTCACAGGCTCTCCGATTAATAACTGTTGTTCTCTATCCGAAATGACAGGTAAATCTTCTGGAAGTATCACTTTTTTCCAAAGGTTAAGATCTTTATAGAAATCTTCAGATGAGTACCCATACAATTTTTCTATGCCCGGTGTAATCAGCAATATATTTGTTTTCAAATCATGTGACCAGATAGCAACATCTAAAGTATCGAAAATATTATTTAATTTCTGGTTACTCTTTTCTAATTCTTGTGTAGCAGTACTAAATCCCTTCAGCAAGAAAAATACAATGGTTAAGGTTCCCAAAGTCAAAGCAATGTGGATGAATTGATAATACCAAAATTGTTTATGAAAAAATCCTTCCATTACAAGGCGTGATAATTCGAACAAAAAGACAAGTGAACTTAGGAATAAAACCTTTTTCTGCTTCTTAATTGTGAACTTCGATTCCATTGATGCACTCCCAATGACCTAATGTTTTAATTAAATTTTCCACTATTATGTACATAAAAACAATATGGATTTGTAAATAATATGCAAATAATAGAATCTTTTCTAGTTCTTATACTGACGTTTAAATAAAATTCGTTAAGTCAAGGATGCTACTATATGCTGAAAAAAGGATACGTTAGGTGAATGTTCATGGAAAAATCCGAAAATCAAAATCCTCAACCCAAAAAAGAACAAATACACTTTGAAGACGTATTCAAGCAATTAAGGAAGTCAAAGGATTTTTCGACCTTTTTAATAGGATTAGAAAATGAAAATCTTAGCATTTCTCATTTTAAGACACTAATAGATACTGAAATATTACATAGGGACATTCTCCCTTTTATTAGTAACTCTTTTACTACTGTTGAACAATTTGTCCATCAACTGCCTGTGGAAAATATCATCATTTCAACCGAATCAAATGAATTGCAAACCGCTTTATTAACTGGATATATTTCCATTACTTTTTCTAGCTTGGATAATATAGCAGTTCTTGTAAAAGCAGGTGTAGAAAGAACTAGACAGGTTTCCTTACCAGAAGTTGAATTTAGTGTTGTTGGCCCTAAAGAGTCATTAGTTGAGTCATTAGACACCAACCTTAATTTAATTCGAAAAAGGCTCCCGATTCCAGAATTAGTAATCAGTGAAGTAATAGTTGGTAAATTATCAAAAACAAGGGTAGCTGTCATCCATATTGAAGGAATTGCGAATCCGGAGAATGTAAATACCATCATACAAAGGCTTTCTGATATTGAAATTGATCAAATCAATGATAGCTCCTACATTACACAGTTAATTCAAGATAATAACAATTCACCCTTTCCACAATTAATAGATACTGAACGACCAGATAGACTAACTGCAGTATTAGGTGAAGGTAAAGTCGTGATGTTGGTAGAAGGTGCACCACATGGTTTGATTGGACCAACTACCCTATTAGAGTTTTTCTCTGCTTTTGAAGACTATTTTCTTAACTGGCTCCTTGCATCATTCTTTCGTCTTATACGATTTTTTGCCGTTTTATTCTCGATCTTGGTTACTCCCCTTTATGTTGCTGTACTTACGTATCACTATGAATTAATTCCAAAGGATCTGGTAAGTACTCTTGTGACATCAAGGAGTGCCATTCCACTCCCTCCAATATTAGAAGCCTTAATTCTTGAATTAGCCATTGAGCTACTTCGTGAGGCTGGAGCAAGACTACCGACAAAAGTCGGTCAGACAATCGGTATCGTGGGCGGGATCGTAATCGGAACAGCATCGGTTGAGGCGGGGTTAACGAGTAATGTGCTATTAATCATTGTTGCACTAGCTGCACTTGCCTCATTTACTACGCCGGTATACCAAATGGGTAATACAATCCGTTTAATTCGTTTTCCTTTTTTATTGTTTGCCCATTATATAGGATTGTTAGGAGTTGCCATTTGTTTTTGTTTTTTACTCGTACACTTACTGAAGCTAACATCACTAGGTAGACCTTTTCTTGAACCACTGTATCCTCCAAGATTTTATGATTTGAGGGATACTATTGTTCGATTACCATTTTCTCGTCAACCCAAAAGGCCCATCGACCTTCAAACAGAGAACACTATGCGTTTACCAAAAGAAAGCAAAGAATAATTGGAAGGAGTACGATCTCTCAAATGGTAAATAAAAGCGATCAAGTTTCTCCGTTCCTAGTTTTCTTTCTCATTAGTAAAGTTCAAGTAGGGGTTGGTGTGCTAGGGTTCCAAAGAATCATCATACAAGATGCTGGAAATGATGCATGGATTGCTGTGATTGTAGCAGGAATTTTTTTCTCCATGGCTATATGGTTAATGTACAAACTATTGGATCAGGAGAATAAGGATATTGTGGGAATTCACCAGAATATTTTCGGTAAATGGTTCGGTGGATTAATTAGCATGATTTGGATTGTATACTGGTTGGCAACTGGGATTTCCATTTTCAGGGCTTATATTGAAGTTGTACAAGCTTGGGTTTTTCCACAAATCAATGTTTTGACATTTAGCGTAATATTAGCATTGTTAGTTTATTACACAATTTCTGGGGGATTTAGGACGGTAACTGGGATTTGTTTTTTAGGAGTAGTCATCCCTGCATATCTTATTTTAACTTTCATTTTCCCACTGGAGTTTACCGCTTTCCGTAACTTGTTACCAATTTGGAATCATTCCATTAAAGAAATCTCACTAGCCTCCAAAGATATGACGTATAGCTATTTAGGAATTTCTACCCTGTTGATGTACTATCCTTTAATCAAACATGCAAAAACATCTCAAAAGTGGGCTCATCTAGGAAATTTTTTGACTATGTCACTATATTTAATCGTGATTATCATTACGATCGCCTACTATAGTGAAGCCCAGGTTAGTAAATATATTTGGGCGACTTTATCTATTTGGAAAATCGTAGAAATGCCTTTTGTAGAACGATTTGAGTACATTGGAATAACTTCTTGGGTTCTCGTGATCCTTCCCAATATTTGTTTAACAGTATGGGCAGCCTCTAAGGGGACATCACGAATTTTTAATTTGAAAGAAAAGAAGGTTTCAATAGCACTTCTTGTCGTTTTAGTCACTGTCTCTTATTTGTTAAATGGACGCCATGCGATTAATTTGTTTATTGATTGGATGTCAAAGGTGGGATATTACCTTCTTTTCGCCTACCTTCCTTTATTAGTCATTGTGTCCACTCTTAAATCAAAATTAAGGAAAAAAAGCCAATGAAACTGACAAGGAAAATCATGATTATCATTTTTACATCTTTAGTCTTTCTCTCAGGCTGTATGAATGCAAAGCCCAAAATCTTAGATGATATCAATTTAGCCACAGCTGTAGGTTTTGATTATGTAGATACAGAGAAATTTAGGGCTACTTGGGTGGCACCAACCTATATGCCAGATAAAACCATTGTAGATGAATCATATACTGCCATTTCGACTCTAAGTAAAGAAGTGAGAGCTAAAATTAATCAACAGTCAGAAAAACAGGTTCTTAGTGGTAAATTTGAAGTTGCCCTTTACAGTAAAAAAATTGCACAAAAAGATATTTCCAAGTTAATCGATACTTTACAACGAGATCCGAGTATCGGTGCCAACGTAAATTTAGCTGTAGTTGATGGAACCGCTAATGAATTATTAACGAAACAATTAGGAAATAGTGATAAAGGGATTTATCTATCAAACCTCTTTGAACAGAATATTAAACATGGATTACTACCTAAAACCAATCTTCAGCTTTTTTTATATGCTTTTTATTCAGAAGGAAGGGACCCTATTCTCCCATTCATTAAAGCTCTGGATGGAAAAGTGGATATAAAAGGAATTGCTTTATTCAGCAAAGGAAAATATGTTAGTCATTTAAAAAAAGAGCAAGTTTTTGCTTTCAACATGATGTTAAATAGAAAATCAAATAGTGAATCTTTTGCTGTAAAGCTAGAAAAAAAACAATACGCTTCCTTATTTAATATTACATCAAAGAGAAAGTACGAAATTCAAAAACCAATGGCTAACGCTCCAATCACAATTAAGCTTAAAGTTCAAGCCATATTAAGAGAGTATTCTGGTGGTAAAGCGGATAAAGCCAAGATAAAAGAAATTGAAAAAGCAATGGAAAAAGATATCGAAAAAGAAGCCAATCGTATGATAGAAAAATTTCAAAAACTAAAAATAGATCCACTAGGTATTGGGGAGCAGGTTCGGACAAGAACACGTAAATGGGATATGAAAAAATTTGAAAAGCAATATCCAACTTTGCCAATTAGGGTAAAAGCCAAGGTTAAAGTGATTGAAACTGGTGTAATAGAATAGGTACGTTTTTACTATCTATGAATAAATGGTAAAAATTGGTTAATGATAATGATGAATCGGTTATGAACTAAACCAGTTCAGTCTTCGTTAGGAAGGGTTGTGGACTAATTGGAAAAGTTATTTTGGAGCATTGCCCTCCCAGGGTTTGGACAGTTTCTTAATGGAAAATATATAAAAGGAATAACGTTAATCGTTTTAGAGTTCATCGTAAATGTTCAATCAAACCTCAATGACATCATCATATTGAGTTTCAACGGACAAATAGAAGCGTCTATCGACCATACCAATTATCAATGGCTCATGTTCTACCCATGTTTATATATGTACGCCATCTGGGATGCTTACAAAGATTCAGGTGAAGCAAAGAGCAAGGGCTTATTCTTCCCTTTTGTAAGTGGTGCCTACTTTGCTACTGTTGGAATAATCTATTCCAGAACACTGACCATTTTCGGGATATTAATTGGTCCTGTATGGTTGCCGATTCTGTTCATGATTCTAGGAATCGTCATTGGTGTGTTTGTGAAAAGGATCGTCTATAAACGACCAAAAACTATATAATTACTAAGAAGGGACAAGTTCAAAGTTTCAACCAACTTTGAACTTGTCCCTTTTACTATGTTTGAATGTTCTTTGTAAATAAATAGTCAAAAAATGTTATTTTACCATACCGTACTTTATTCCCGAGAAAAAGAAAAGCCATACCAGTTCTACTGAACTAGTATGGCTCTTTTTAATAGATATCCTTTTGAGTAAAATTCCAAAACGCTACAACCAGACAAATAATTGTCCATATTCCAAGAATCGAGAGTGAAAACGGCAGTGACATCCCTTCAATGGGAGGTGCTTGTCCTTCTAAATAGTTAATGATATCAAAGTTAACGTTCACTAAATACTTCGAGCTCGTCCAGCTTGATCCTATCGATGACAACAACGTTCCTGCAATTAGAACTGCCATCATCGTCCCGATCCCAGTGGCTGTATTTTTTACAAGGACTGATATCATGAGGCTAATAGTTCCAACGACTGCCGTCACCACCCAAGCCAGTCCCACTGTCATGAGCAAGTATTTCCACATCGGAAGGGTATGGACGAATTCAGTTGAAAAGGAGCCAGTAGCTGATGCTTGAAAACCAGTCAAAATAGGTGCGGTCCAGCCATCATACCCAAGGACTATACCTGATATGGCATAACAAACGATTACCGTCGCAGCCATTAACATTGACGTATAGAACAAAATCGTCAACCATTTCGCCATCAGGATTTTCCAACGCTTGACGGGCCGGGACAACAAGGTTTTTATCGTCCCATCATTGTATTCCCCACTCACTATGTCAGCCATAATGATAATAATGAATAATGGAAGGACAAGTGTCACACCCTGTGAAAAGAAGATGCGAATGAACGTAGGTGCTCCGGGATAGTTAGGGTTAATATCATGATCCAAATAATATTGTTTTTGCTTTAGATCAAATTCGAGGAACTGCCTGAATTCGTCCTGGATTCCGCTCGATGCCAACCGATTTTGTCGATCGACAATTTCCTGCTGAAGCTCGACCCGCCAATCAAGTGTGCCTTGTTTTTTGATTTTCTCTTGAATTTCACGATATTGAGCGTATGTAAACATGGAAACGAGGATGACTAAAATGATTGTTACAACCGTAAAGCGCTTCTTGGAAGAGATTTTGATCACTTCATTGCGAACCAGGCCCACCATATTAGGATTAGACAATATGATCTCCTCCTGTCAAACTAATAAATAGGTCCTCCAAAGTTTGCACTTTCCTTTCGATCGTCCATACTTCTATACCCGCCTTCAGCAAAGCTTCATTCAGGTTAGTGGTCTTGCTTTCATCCATAAGAGTGTGTACAGTATGGTCATCGTAAAGTTCTACAGCTTGGACATATTGGGATTCTTTAAAAATAACAAGTGCAGCAAATGCATCACTGACTCTCCAGTCCACACCAGATGACAGTGAACCAACTAAATCGCGGACGGTTCCGACCTGGACGATTTTCCCATGGCTCATGATGGCCACCCGATCTGCCAGTAATTCGATTTCACTTAAAATATGGCTGGATACAAGAACGGAAAGGCCTGTATCATCGACCAACTTCCTAATGAATGTTCGAAGATCTCTTATTCCCATTGGGTCCAATCCATTCGTGGGTTCATCCAATATAAGTACATCCGGACGACCTAACAGCGCTTGGGCAATGCCTAGCCGTTGACGCATTCCCAATGAATAGGTCCTTACTTGATCGTCAATCCGTGCAGTTAGATCAACCAAGTCAATTACCTCTTGAATCCGGTCTTCATCTACATTTGGAAGCATCCGTGCAAAGGTCTGGAGGTTTTCCCGACCACTCAAATACTTATAGAGCTCCGGATTTTCGACGATTGAACCGAGACGCTGCATCGCTTGAACAAATTGCTTTCTTACATCAAAATCACAAATTGTAATTTTTCCCGTAGTAGGCTTGATCAAACCAACGAGCATCCGGATTGTGGTGGTTTTCCCTGCACCATTGGGTCCAAGGAATCCGAACACTTCTCCTGGAAAAATTTCAAATGAAATATTATGGATAATCGTCTTTTTCCCGATTACTTTCGTTACATTTTCAAGTTTAACGGTTGGCTTCATATACTTAGAATCACCCCAAATTCTATTCTAACTAAATTCTTACACATTGACTCTTTTAAATACTCAACTTGAGAAAAAATTTGTTACAATACCAGAAAGAAGGAGTGCTCAAAAGATGAACAAATGGAAGTGGCCCTTATTTTTAACCATATCGCTTCCACTGACGGCCCTTTTTGGATATGGCTTTGTCAGTGCCTATATGGATGTTACAAATCCAACAAGCACAAAGGTTTTAACTAAAACAGAAGAAGCTCCTGTCACACCTGGTGATACATATATCGCACTTGGCGATTCATTGACGAGAGGTGTAGGCTCATCCAATGGAGAAGGCTTTGTCGCATTGGTAGGAAAAAACCTCAAAGAAAACAAAACAGTAGAACGATTTCAAAACCTGGGTGTAAGAGGTGCCAGAATTGAAGACTTATTAGCACAGCTCCAACAAAAAGAAGTCAAGCGTACACTTAGTGATGCAAAAATTATATCTCTCACGATTGGTGGGAATAACTTATTCAACCGAGGAGAAGTATTAGATAACTATTCGGAAGAAACAGCCCTTGGTATACTAAAGACCGAAATACCGAATTTGGAAAAGACTTTTAAAAACATCCGAGAAATCAATCCAAAAGGAGTCATACTCTATACGGGATTATATAATCCATTCAAACAATCACCAAACGGGGATTCATTTGATAGCATCATCCAAAAATGGAACGAGGCCAGCAGGACTTTAGGCTTGAAATACAATATACAAGTCGTCGATACATTTAATTTAGTAACGGATGCAAAGCGTGATCTTTCTAGTGATGTATTCCATCCAAATGACGCTACGTATAAACAAATGGCTGAAAGCGTTTCGCTTGTCATTGAAAAGCACATCATGCAAAAATAAAAAGGTGAATCGATAGGTCGTCCTATAATGACCTGTCGGCTCACCTTTTTTCATCACTTTCTTGCTTCATGTACCTTCAACAGTTTACCCTTTATAGTCTTATCCTTCATTGCACGTAGGACAAGTAGGCCTTTGCCATTCAAGATATCGACATAAGTTGCTGAATCTTGGATCGTGATGATGCCGATATCATCCCCAGTAACTCCATCAATATTTGTGAGGGTTCCCACAAAATCAACTGCTCTAAGCTTTTTCTTTTTTCCACCATTAAAGTACAGCTTCATGATTCCTTTATTCAACTCTTCACTTTTATCTTTCTTAAGAGAAGGTCTAGTGTAGATCTTTTCTTCAAACGTAGCTTTTCCACTAGCAACTTCCTCATGAGTTGGGGCTTCTTGTTTCTGTATTTCAAATCCAATATACGCTTCAATTTCATCTAAAAACTTATCTTCATATGGAGTAATGAACGTAATCGCTTTTCCTGTTTTCCCAGCGCGGCCAGTTCTACCAGTCCTATGCACATAGCTCTCTTTCTCTAATGGAAGGTCATAATTGATGACGTGGGTGATATTATCTATATCGATTCCACGTGCAGCGACATCCGTAGCAACCAAATAACGGAATTCCCCTCTTTTAAATTCGTTCATGACAGCAAAACGATCTTCTTGATTTAATCCGCCATGTATCAAATCGCATGGGTAGTCCAACCTGCTTAACTCATCGAAAACCCTGTCCACTCCAACTTGAGTTCGGCAAAAAATGATACAACTGTCTGGATTTTCAACGACTAACACATCTTTTAACAAATTGAACTTTTCTTCTTCACTTACTTCGATTAATGAATGCTCAATCTTATCTGTTGTGATGCCCCTTGATTTGATTTCAATATGAACTGGATTGTTCATATATTTTTGACTTAGGACTTCGATGTCCTTAGGTAGTGTTGCTGAAAACAACATCGTCACTCTGTCACTGGGTATTTCTTGAATGATCGCTTCCACTTGGTCAATGAAGCCCATATTAAGCATTTCATCCGCTTCATCGATGACCAAGAAATTTAATCGCGATACATCCAGTGTCCCTTTTTCGATATGATCCAGCACCCGACCTGGAGTTCCTACCACCACATGCGTTTTCTGCTTTAGTTCAACTTTTTGTCTCGCGAAAGGATGTTTTCCGTATACCGCTGCTGCTTTTATCCGTTTAAAGCGTCCGATGTTCGTGAAATCCTCTTTTATTTGGACCGCAAGCTCACGGGTTGGTGTGAGGATTAATGCCTGTGGTTTATTTTCTTCCCACTCTACCATCTCGCAAATCGGAATCCCAAATGAAGCGGTCTTCCCGCTACCCGTTTGCGATTTCACCACAAGGTCCCTTTTTTCTATTGCCACTGGAATCACTTCAGATTGAACTTCAGTTGGTGTTTTGTACCCTAAACCTTCAAGTGCTCTTATGATTTCTGTACTCAATCGATAATCTGTAAAACGCTTTAATGTCATATAATAACCTCATTCTTCTTTCCTAAAAACCGATTTAAATGTATCTCCCAATAGCTTAACCGCTTCTTCCATTTTCTTTTCCTCAATATCCGTAAAATAGAAAATAGCACATGGATGCATTTCTTTTACAAAACTCTCTGATTGGCGAGATTTTGATGAAGACATAAGAGTAGTTGCACACATACTTTATTCTTTAAATTGGCCATTACGTCGTACTACCAATTTATACTTTTTTAAAGTGCAAAAAAATAACGGCTTGGAGCACTTCATGTTAATCCGATATTATAACATTGTTTTTGATAGAGCGCATAATTCATTCAATTTATGTTCAATGAATCTTGTAAATATAACATCAAAGAGAAATGGTTTTGTCTAATAGATATATACCATTGGCTTAGCCGCAGCACCGCCTTTATCTTTGTATTTTAGTCATACATATATAAAAAAGACGAATTAACGGAGAAGGGTATAATGGACCTTCTCTTTTTTTGTACCTTGGTGATATAATTATTCAAAAATGAATAACTATTCTAAATTGAATAATTTTTCAAATAAAGATTTCTGAAAGGACGATTAGATGGTGATTCATCAGGAAAATTGGAATGAAAATGAACGAATTCTTCAATCATTAAAGGATGATATATTGGTCACGAATGTAGATGGCATCATTGTAAAAATCAGTGAAGGAACAGGAAAAATCTATGGTGTTGAATCCGATAGTTTAATTGGCAAATCGGTTTATGACTTAGAGGCACAGGGTCTGTTCACCCCTATTTTAACTCCTATGGTCATTAAGGAAAAAAAGAAAATCACCTTTGTCCAAACCACAAACACAGGTAAAAAGCTTCTCGTAACGGGTATCCCTGTATTTGATCAGAATGGCGACCTGTTCCGGATTGTGAGCTACTCTCACGATATCACGGAATTAGCGGACTTAAAGAGCTTCCTTGTCACAATGGAAGAAGAAATGGAAAGAGTAAAGAGTGAGCTAAGCCTCCTTAGGAGTAAACAATTGTACGACAGTGGGATCATTGCCAATAGTGTTGCGATGCAAAAGGTGATCAGCACTTCCCTTCAGTTATCTGAGGTTGATGTCAATGTTCTGATCCTAGGTGAATCGGGAGTCGGTAAATCACTTCTTGCCAAGTTTATACATAATAAAAGCAGCAGAAACAATGGTCCCTTCATTGAAGTCAACTGCGGTGCCATTCCGGATTCCTTATTTGAAGCTGAATTATTCGGATATGAATCAGGGGCATTCAGTGGAGCCAATCGAAATGGAAAATTAGGGCTCATTGAACTTTCTAATGGCGGAACCCTTTTCTTGGATGAAATAGGAGAACTTCCTCTCGCCCATCAGGTCAAGGTGCTAAAGGTCATACAAGAGAAGCAGTTTTATAGAGTGGGTGGTACTAAACCGATCAAAGTCGATTTCCGTTTGATTTCAGCCACAAATAAAGACCTTGGAAAGGCCATTACGGACAAGCTTTTTAGAGAGGATTTATATTTCCGTTTAAACGTTGTCCCAATTACAATTCCCCCTCTAAGAAAGAGGACGGAGGATATTTTACCCTTAATCCATCTACTTCTATCACAATTTGAACAGAAATATAAAAGAGAAAGAAAATTGGACGAAGCTGTCACCCATCACCTCCTTCATTATGATTGGAAAGGGAATGTTCGGGAGCTAGTCAATATCATGGAACGGTTGGTCGTCACCTCCCCTTCAGCGCTCATTACCGTTGACCAGCTGCCTGAATATATCAAAGAATCTATGTCACAACCTGTTATTCAAATCGATTCTGAACGAACACTTACGGAAATGGTGGAAGAATTAGAAAAGCAAATATTGATTAAAGCAAGAAAAAAATATAAAACAACCGTGAATATGGCGAAAGCTCTTGGCATAAGCCAGCCTTCTGTTGTTAGAAAAATAAAAAAATATAATATTTTCTAACTATTTTGGCACGGAACTTGCATCCCTTTTATTCATAGAGAAAATGATTGTTTTCTCATCTGAGTTAAAGGGGGAAATGAAATGGAGAATAATTGGAGTGATCTAATAAATGAGATGTCCGATTTATTAGCACCTAGCATGGCAAAGGATCATCCCAATCTTCCAGTCGTTAAAGAAGAGGGTTGCTACTATTATGGTTTGGACGGAAAAAAATATCTAGACTTCACATCTGGGATTGCGACAGCAAATACAGGGCATCGACACCCGAAAGTGGTTCAAGCGATCAAGGACGCTGCTGACCAAATCATGCATGGTCCTTCTGGTGTCATCATGTATGAGTCAATCCTGAAACTGGCGAAGGAACTAAAGCTTGTTCTTCCTGAGGGCCTAGATTGCTTCTTTTTTGCTAATAGTGGCACTGAAGCAATTGAAGGAGCTATTAAACTAGCAAAGCATGTAACGCGAAGACCGTATGTCGTTTCTTTTATTGGTTGTTTTCATGGGCGTTCACTTGGATCGTTAAGCGTGACAACTTCCAAAAGCAAATACCGTAAATTCCTTCAACCTAATGGGTTAGCTTATCAAATCCCATATGCAGATGTGAAAGGCTGTCCAGCAGGTGAAAATCCTGAAGAATATTGCATCCATAAGCTCGAAAAGGATTTCGAAACGCTATTCAATCATCAAGTCACTCCTGAAGAAGTTGCTTGTGTAATTGTAGAGCCTGTTTTGGGAGAAGGTGGCTACATCGTTCCACCAAAAAGCTGGTTAAAGAAAATTAGAGAAATATGTACTAAGCATGGCATTCTCCTCATTTTTGACGAAGTCCAGACAGGATTTGGTCGGACGGGTGAATGGTTTGCAGCTCAGTCGTTTGATGTCACGCCAGATATTATGGCGATTGCGAAAGGAATTGCATCTGGTCTCCCTTTAAGCGCTACGGTTGCTTCAAAAGAATTAATGAAGCAATGGCCTCTTGGTAGTCACGGTACGACATTCGGAGGAAACCCAATAGCTTGCTCTGCAGCCCTGGCTACTCTTGAAGTTTTAAAGGAAGAAAAGCTCGTCGAAAACTCGAAACGTATGGGCCAGTATGCTCATCAAAAATTACTAGATTTACAAGCTAAACATTCCGTCATTGGAAGCATTCGTTCCATTGGACTCATGATAGGCATTGAAATCATTGATCCTATGTCTGGAAAACCAGATGGGAATGCCCTGTTGAACATATTAGACCGTTGCCTAGAAAAAGGCGTTCTCTTCTATCTATGCGGAAATCATGGTGAAGTGATTCGGATGATTCCACCTTTGACTATCACTCAAGACCAAATTGATTTCGGACTTCAAGTTCTTGATGAAGCCATAACAGAATATGAAGCAGAAATACAAAAGGAACAACTACATCTTTTACAAGAATCCAGATAATGTAAGCGTTATCAATTTTTCATATTAAAAGGAGGTTTTCCAATGCAATTACTAGATACTATTGTTGTATTACTATATTTTGCTGTATTAATTGGTGTTGGTATTATTGGGTCTAAAAAAGCTAAAACATCTGAAGAATACAACCTTGCTGGAAGAAACCTAGGAATGTTTATGTATCTAGGCTGCCTATCAGCGGTCATACTTGGTGGTGCCGCAACGATTGGAACGACCAAACTGGGCTATGTTTTTGGTATATCAGGGCTTTGGTTTGTAACAATGATTGGACTTGGAATTATCCTTCTTGGTACTATTTTCGTAAAAAAGATCGATGCATTTAAAGTGACGACAATCTCTGAATTGTTAGGAAAACGCTATAAGTCAGAGGCAAGACTTATCAGTGCAATAGTAGCTGCCATATACACTCTCATGATTGCAGTTACACAAGTCATTGGAATGGGATCAATCATCAGTGTGATACTTGGCTGGAATATTACAACATCCATGCTGGTTGGGGGTGGTATTGTCCTTTTCTATACCATTCTAGGCGGCATGTGGAGCGTAACGATGACAGATATCATCCAGTTTGTGGTCATGACCGTTGGAATCTTCTTCATCATGCTACCAATAAGTATTTCTGAGGTTGATGGGTTTAGTTCTTTATTATCCAAACTACCGGAATCTCACTTAAGCTTCTCATCCATTGGCTATCAGCAAATATTCCAATACTTCATGTTATACACACTTGGAATGGTAGTTTCACAGGACATTTGGCAACGTGTATTCACAGCCAAAACGAATAAAATCGCAAGGAACGGTTCCATTTATGCAGGAATTTACAGTATCGCTTATGCATTGGCAGGTAGCATTATTGGAATGTGTGCTCTAGTACTACTTCCAAATATAGAAGATACACAAACCACTTTCGCTACAATGGCGCTTACCATTTTACCGACTGGAGTATTAGGCCTCGTATTAGCAGCAGTTTGTTCGGCTCTAATGTCAACTGCATCAGGAACTTTATTGGCATCATCCACATTGATTACTAATGATATCCTTAAACAATATTTCGTAAAAAATATCAGTGACAAGCAATTATTAACTATTTCAAGGATCACAACGCTAGTTATTGGTGTGGTTGCAGTAATCTTCTCTATCTGGATTCAAGACGTATTAGTGGCTCTAGATGTAGCTTACGCTATCCTTTCAGGTGCAATTTTTGTCCCGTTAGTCATGACCTTCTTCTGGAAAAAAGCCCATCCGAACGCAGGGTTTTATTCTATCCTAATTAGTACAGTAGTGGTACTTGCAGGTCTCTTCTTCGAAGGCCTAACATCTACGAACCCAATCCTTTACGGAATGTCTTCAGGTGTCATTACAATAGTATTAATTTCACTACTATCTAATAGAAACAATAACGATCAGAAAACTGAAGTCTACTATGATTATAGAAAAAGAGCTTAAAAGAAAGAGCCACCGATTCGGTGGTTTTTCTTTTAATTTTGTTATTTAACATTTGTTGTATAATTAACCATCGATAAATGTATGTTGTTTAGGTACTAACTTTAATCTATCAATATCCCATTATTCATTGAGAGAATAATTGTTTTCTCATCTGATTCAAAGGGGGAAATGAAATAGAGAATAATAGGAGTGATCTAGTAAATGAGATGTTATTCTATTGTATTTTGCTGTATTAATCGGTGTTGGTATTATGGGTTGTATTCCAACAAGGTAATCATCTTAACCCTCCTTGTTCAGGTGGTCTTTTAGTCATATTCATTATATTTATCATGTGAAAAATGGGACTGGGTATAAGTACATATAGTCAAACAACCATCCATAATAAAGTTTCACATTTTTGTCCCTTTACATAAGATGAGGAGAAATCTTTTATAGGAGGTATCTCATGCCCACCATCAGTCTCTGCATGATTGTAAAAAATGAAATGGAAGTACTGGCAAACTGCCTTGAAAGTGTACAGGGAATCTGCGATGAAATCGTCATTGTTGATACTGGCTCGACTGATAAAACAAAGGATATCGCCAAACAGTTCACTGATAAAGTATTCGACTTCCAATGGATCGACGATTTTTCCGCAGCTCGAAATTTTGCTTTCAGCAATGCCACAAAGGATTATATCCTGTGGCTTGATGCAGACGATGTTTTGCTGCCAGATGATCAAAAGAAATTCAAAGAACTGAAAGCAACACTGAATTCCAATGTTGATGCAGTATCAATGATCTATGTCATTCTCAGGGATGAATACGGAAATTCCACATTCCATTACAGAAGGAACCGGCTGGTAAAAAGAAGCCGGAACTTTAAATGGAAAGGCCCTGTACATGAATATCTAGATGTCAGCGGTCATATCGTATCTTCTGACATTTCAGTAGAGCATAAGAAAGATCAAAAAACATCAAGCGGAAATACCTCTGACAGGAATTTACGAATCTATGAAAATAGAATTAAAAAAGGTGAGGATTTTTCCCCTAGGGACTTATTTTACTATGCTAATGAATTGCGTGATCATAAACAATATGAGAAGGCGATCATTTACTATAATGAGTTTCTTGGAGGTAAAAAGGGCTGGGTAGAGGATAACATCAGAGCATGCCTCAATTTAGCTGATTGCCATGCACATAGAGGAGAGAAGGAAGAGGAAATGGATGCCCTTTTAAAGACTTTAGCTTATGATGTCCCTCGCCCTGAATCTTCCTGCCGATTAGGAGATCTATTTAAAGCGAAAAAAAACTATCAGACAGCTGTCTATTGGTATGACACCGCCTACCAAACGAAAGTAGCTACTTCAGGCTTCCAAAACGAGACTTATTCTACCTGGTACCCTCACCTAGCACTTTGTGTATGCCACTGGGAATTGGGAAATGTAGAGAAATCCATTGAACATAATAAGATGGCAAAAAAATACCGTCCTAATGACAAGCAGGTTTTGTTCAATGAATCGTTTTTTAATGATTTTTTGAAAAAAAATAACCGAAAGAAATAAGAGGGGAAATGGTCCCCTCTTATTTCTTTTTGCCTTGATTAAGACCGTACAATCTCTTGAATCATTTCTATTAATTGTTGTATTCGTTTTGAGGTTGAATGCATGCTATGGACAAGGTTGTATCCATTCCTGCTAATTTCCTCCCGCTCTTTGTCATTTTTCAAATAGTAATCAGCTTTGTCCATAAAGTTTTTTTCATCTATTTCAACAAAATGCACACCCGGTAATAAGCCTAAGTCTAAAATCTCCTCAGAGCAAGGGGCGAGTAATAATGTATTACAGGCAAGAACTTCAAAGTATTTCTTGACTGTATATCCATATATTGAAGTGCATGTGAAAAATAATTTAGCCCGGTTAATTTCTCTTGCATATCGTTCCTTAACAAATACGCTTTTTGATTGCTCCTCATTCAGATTTTTGTACCCTGGATGCGGATGGTATACAAAATTCTTTTTATTGCCATAGGCCAAGAGAATTTTATGTCTTAAGGGATAGTAGTATGAATTCGTTGCTCCCATCAGTAATATATCAATTTCTTTCTTTTGACCATAATCTTTAAAAATTTCCGTATTTACATGATGGGGAAACCATTTAACTTTATCTGAAAACCCTGGATAATACTTAGGAAAGGCATCCCTGCAAGTTGAAAATATATGCTGTACATTGTCACGTTTCATTGCCTCATTCGTCCTGGCCGGGTAGTGATGGAGATCTTCCAGGTAGATTCCATAGGGAATGTTTAATTTGTCAAGCCCGGTAATTTTCGGAGCATGGGTATCAAATAAATAAATGAATATGAAGTCAGGTTCAAAGTTAAGATGGTTCAGAATGTCATGAATATCGCCATCATTATTACAGACAAGAAGATTCGTCGTTTTTGAAAGTTCCTCCTGAAGGTAAAATGCGTTCCCGTGAACCCATCGACTGTAATCCCTCGTGATCAGTAATAATTTCAATTTCTCCACGTATTTTTCTCACTCCTTTTTCGATAAACATGATTGATAATACTCAATCGTTTTTTTAAGGCCTTCCTTAAGCGAAATGACAGGCTTCCAGTCTAATTTTTTCAAGGCTAATCGGTTGTCCAGTACACTATGGACGATGTCTCCAGCCCTGAACTTCCTGTGGGCCGGAACAATCTTTGTATTTAGCAACCCATTCAGTTTATCGATTAATTGATTGATGGAGATTGCCTGGTTGCAGCTAATGTTGAAAACTCCGCAGCATTCTTTTTCCAACGCGGCAATGTTTGCCGAGACAACGTCCCCGACATAAATGAAATCCCGTGTTTGTTCTCCATTTCCATAAATAATTGGTGGTTCATTTTGAAGCATTTTTTTGATGAAAATAGAGACGACACCTCCTTCGCCCTCCACTTCCTGCCTGATTCCATAGACATTGGCATAGCGAAGAATCGTATAATCCAGGTTATATTGCTGGGAATACAGAGAAATATACATTTCAGGGGTATATTTGGAGATGCCATAGTTCGATAATGGTTTGATTGGATGCTGTTCATCTACTGGCAAATATACGGGGTTTCCATAGACAGCTGCTGATGAGGAATAGATCAATTTACAATTAAACTCTTTGCATAGCTCGACGATTTTTATCGTGCCCAAGATATTAACCTCTGCGTCAAAGCTTGAATATTCAACGGATTTCTGGACACTGATTTGGGCAGCAAGATGGATGACGGCATTTGGCCTTTCTTTTTCAAAAACAGACCGCAACCCATCATCCAGGATGCTTAACGAATGAAAGGCAGCTCCTGAATGGATAAACTCCTTCTTGCCTGAAGACAAATCGTCCACTATAACCGCTTCATGGCCTTTGCTCATTAACTCTTCGACAATATTAGATCCGATAAAACCAGCACCTCCAGTAACTAAAACCTTCATTTTACACCTCCCGCAAAAATTCTTTCCTTATATTACTTATGAGAAAATTCCCCTTCTTGTTTGGACTATCACAGAGAATCTTTTCAGCATAAAGCTAATATAATGTTTAGAATGAATCATGAAAGGAGATTGCGCGTTGGCCTATTCTTTTACGAAAGATCAATGGGAAGCTATTTTCAAAGTAGGTTATCCTGGAACCTGGGATATTGGCACACTTGCTGCAGAAGCAATGTACAGAGGCGGGGAGGCCCTTGTGAAAAAGCAACTGAAGGATGGTCAATATCTCCCCTACAATTTGGAGGACATTATAGAAGAAGGATTAAAAAAGCTTTCGGAAGATATGATTGATTTAAAGACACCTGAAGAAGTTCAGGATTTAATTACAGAAGCATTGAACGCAAAAAAGGGCTTGAGCGTGATCCGTTTAGGGGACGGGGAAGTCTTGGCTTTATCGCATGATATTCTTGTTTCTTCAGACGAAATCAATAAAAATGAAAAGCTGAAATATGCATTAGGCGGCTTCAGCGTACCCAATCACGAACAAAGGGACTTATTAATACAAAATCTGCTGGAAGCTGATATAGTCGGCATCCCCGAAGCAAGATATCCAACCTATCAACGGTTATTTAATAACGTGGCGAATGCAATCAAACTGCCATTGAAGGATACCTGTTTCACAAGCTCCCAGATCAATTACAAAATGAATGAATCCACTGCCTGCTTCCATTACTTGCTGAGCCATTACCGCGTCCTGCTCATCGGAAACCGGGCAAAGGACGGAAAAGATTTCTTAAATAACAAAGGGTACAATTCAATCGTTGGCACCATTCCGGTTCCAGGCATTGCCTCAGTGCCGGAAGTACTCGAGCAGGCCCAAAAATATGATTTTGATGTGGCTTTCGTCTCTGCTGGAATTCCGGCTAATTTGATTTGTGTGGAACTGGCGAAGCAGAAAAAAATCGCCTTGGATTTTGGACATTTGCTTGACTGGTATATAAAAGAATATCGAATTTTGAGGAAAGGGTAAGAATTGGTCATTCCCGTAAAGGCATACTGGCTAATCAAAAAATCCCCGCACAGGGGGATACTTCTTGTTTTTCTCCTATGCGGGGATTTTTCTTTTATGCCTGACGGATTTTAATTCAATTGTTCTTTTTAAGAAAACCCTTAATTTTCAAGGCCGCTTCAACTGCCGCAGCTCCTTCTTCAACCCCGATGATTGGCTGCTTTTTCTTCCTTATGCAATCGACAAAGTGTTCCAGCTCCTCAAGCAGCGGATCCAAAATGGGTGTTGCCAAAATGCTTATTTCCGATTCAATTTCAAATGGTTGACCGGCAGCGCCTGTTCGATTCCGGACGATTTTTTGCCTCCTGGTCAAATAGTCCGTTTTGATTACTTTCTCCTTTTCCAGAATGGTCAGTGTTCTTTCCTTCTCATGTGATGCATAGCTTGCTGTTACGGAAGCTATTACTCCATTTTCGAATGAAAGCAATGCTGTGACAGTTTCAAAATGATTTGTTTCCGAACCGCAGACCCCTTCTGCAGAAGCACGGGCAATAGGGCTTTTCACGATATCTAAAATAATATCAAGATCGTGAATCATCACGTCCAAAATGACGTCACTGTCCTGAATCCTGTTTGAAAGGCCCACCCTTTTTGCTTCAATGCTGATTATTTTTTCCCTGTCAATGCACTTAGCCAGCTGCTGAACAGCCGGATTAAATCTCTCAATGTGCCCTACCTGAAAGATTAGATCCTGACCCTTGAGCAGTCCCTTGATGTGGTTGGCTTCCTCCATGGAAACGGTAATAGGCTTTTCTACTAAAATATGCCTTTGTGCCTTGATGGCTTCTTCGACAAGCAGGAAATGAAGCTTTGTCGGTGCAGCTATTACGACTGCATCTACATTCTCCAACAACTCCTGGTAGCTTTTAAACGCAGTAACACCCAGTTTCCTGCTGATCTCTTCGGCTCTTTTCAAATCTTTATCGAATACCCCAACAAAATCCACATTTTTCATCTGCTTCAGTTTCGAGCAATGATAAGTCCCCATTTTCCCTGTACCGACAACTCCAATACGGATCAGGTTCATGTTGAAGCACCTGCATATTCTTTAACCATAGAGATAATAAATTGCTGATCCGAGACTGTCATGGTTGGATTAATGGGAAGGGCCAGGATATTTTTCGCTGCAGCTTCCGAAACAGGAAAATCGCCTCGCTTATAGTTCAGATGGCTAAATGCTTTTTGTAAATGAAGAGGGATTGGGTAATAGATTCCCGTCGCTATTCCTCTTTCATTTAAAAAGGCAGAAAGCTCATCGCGAGCAGGGGTTTCAATGCAATATTGATGAAAGGTATGAAGCTTGTCATTGTAAGACGGCGGAGTTTTCAGCACACCCTGGAGTTCAAGGGTATAGGTGCTGGCTATTAACATCCGCTTAAATAAAAACATATCCAAAAGACTTAGCTTTTCAATTAAAATGGCAGCCTGAATTTCGTCTAGTCTGCTATTCACCCCTACATAGGAGTGAATATATCTTTCTTTACTGCCATGATTCCGCAGCTCGCATAAACGCTCATATAGCGTTTGGTCATTTGTAACAGTGATTCCCGCATCCCCAAATGCACCAAGATTTTTAGAAGGAAAAAAGGAAAAACAGCCGATATCTCCCAGCGTACCCACCTTTGTTCCTTCATGCTCTGTCCCTATAGCCTGACAGGCATCCTCAATCACCTTTAGTTTGTTTTCTGAGGCAATCTTCATGATGGCATCCATATCAGCCGACTTTCCGAACAAATGCACCACGATGATTGCTTTTGTTTTTTTCGAAATGGCAGCTTCTATTTTTCGGGGATCCATATTATAAGTATCGGGTTCTATATCGACAAAAACAGGTGTGGCTCCTACTCGTGCAATCATTTCTCCAGTCGCAAAAAAAGTGAATGGTGTGGTGATCACTTCATCGCCGGCACCAATTTCCAGGGCCTCAAGAGCCAGTAGCAGGGCATCTGTCCCATTTGCAACTCCAGCGGCATAATGACAGCCTAAATAACCCGACAAATCCTGTTCGAATCGCCTCCCTTTCTCACCTAGGATATAAGAACCGCTTTCAAGCACCTCCAGGACAGATTTCTTTATCTCATTTCCATATAATTCGTATTCCTTTTTTAAATCCACCATCGGAATCTTCATGAGATTTTACCCCCATCAGCTTCAGCATGAGGAGTTAATTTTTTGGCAGGGACACCTGCGAAGGTCGCATTCGCGGCAGCATCCTTCGTCAAAACGGACCCAGCGCCTACTATGGCATTTTCCCCGACGGTTACCCCTGGAAGCAAAGATGCATTATTGCCGATTTTCGCTCCCTTTTTTATGTGCGGACCCTTTAAAGTGAACTCCCTCGCACCCATGTATTTATCATTGGACATCGATACACATGGACCAAGGAATACATCATCCTCTAAGATCGAATCTCCCGTGACATAGGCAAGTGTTTGAATGGTCACATTCTTCCCTATCCATGTATTCAGCTCCACCATTGCTCCTCTGCCGATCACCGAGCCGCTGCCTACCAGGGCATTATCCCTGATACCGGCATGATCACCGATAAAAACATTCTCATGGATTTCGGTATTAGCGTAAATCGTTACCAGGTTGCCAATCCGTGTATTGGATTCAATGCGCAATGGTTTTAAGGATTGCTCAGATTTCCTCATTTTTTTATTTCCTGCAGGCTTTACCCCTAACACACAATTCGCTCCAATGGAAACGTGATCGCCAATAATTGTGCCCTCTAATATCACTGAGTTATGGCCAATCGTAACATTCTCTCCAATAGTGACATTCTTTTCAATGACAACGTTTTGCCCCAGAACCACGCTATCAGGAATTGAGCTATGAACACTCATGTAAATCCCTCTTTTCTGAACATACTTTATCTCTATCCGCATCTCTAAAATGCCTCATATTAAGCTATGAAAAGATTTGAAAAAAGTTAAAGTTTATTGTTTTTTTATCTAAATGGGCATTTACGGACTCTGATTTAAGGGCCCTCATGTAACACTCCAACCGGTACACCTCCATCCTTCACTGCATAAAATAAAAAGTGATGTCAATCTCTTGATATTTAAAGCTAATTACTTTGTTAATGTTCGATTTTTAGCGGAATCAATCAGCAAGTGTGACAGCGCCAATTTAACAAAGGCTTTATCAGCGCTGAATAAGTGGTCTAAAGGGGATATGCGTATGAAAAATATAGCGGTTGTGGGATTAGGAAAAATCGGGCTTACACTCGCCGCGGTTTTTGCTAATAGTGGTCATTACCGTGTGTTTGGAGCAGATATTAATGAAGAGGTTGTAAAAACAGTGAATAAAGGAATTTCCCATGTCAGCAAGGAACCAGGACTGGAAGAACTGTTGGAAGAAGCACATAAAAGGCAAACGTTAATAGCCACAACCCGCACCTCTGAAGCTGTATCCAATGCTGAAATTGTTGTTGTAATTGTTCCAGTTTTAGTAAATGAACAGAATGAAGTGTATTATCACTATATCGATTCAGCAGTAGAGGAAATCGGCAAAGGAGTCAAAAAAGGAACGTTAGTCATCTTTGAAACCACGCTGCCAACCGGGGATACACGAAACCGTTTTGGTAAAAGAATTGAACAAATCTCCGGCTTAAAAATGGGAACTGATTTTTATTTAGGCTATAGCCCGGAAAGGGTTTATTCCAACCGCATCATTGCAGACCTTGCAAACTACCCTAAAGTGATCGGCGGCCTTGATGAGAAAAGCCTCCAGCTGGCGACTGAGTTTTACCAGAAGGCGCTCAAATGTGATGTTCTGCAAGTAAGCAGCCTGGAAACAGCGGAGTTTACCAAGGTGGCGGAAAGTGTCTACCGTGATGTCAATATTGCCCTGGTAAATGAATTAGCTGTCTATGCGGATCGATTAAGCGTAAACATTAAAGAGGTCATTAAAGCAGCAAACAGCGAGCCATTCTCCCACCTACATTCACCAGGCGTCGGAGTAGGTGGCCACTGCATTCCTGTCTACCCTTATTTTTTCATTAATAATGGCTTAGAGAAAGGACTGGTCACATTATCAAGAAAAATAAATGATATGATGGCGAACTATGCAGTACAGGCAATCGAGGATGCGGCCGGTTCCCTTAATCAGCAAAATGTCTTGATTCTCGGCATTGCATTCAGGGAAAACGTCAAAGAACACACAAAATCTTCTACCCTGTTGCTTATCAAGGAATTACAGTTAAGGGGCGCCAATGTTTATGTGGATGATCCACTATACACAGATGGAGAAATTTCATCATTTGGTGTCAAGCCCTTTACAAAAGAAAACGCAAATGAAATAGGAGTAATCGTCCTTCAAGCATTCCATGATGAGTATAAAAACTTCGACTTCAAACGTTTTTCCAATTGCAAATTCATCCTGGATGGGAGAAATGTCCTTGATAAAAAAGAAATCGAGGGTTTGGGAATTAGCTATAAAGGGATTGGAGTAAACTAAGGATGATAAAAACCCCCTCAAGAAGGGGGTTTTTTGTATTTATTCATCTGTTTATCAATGACATTCAAGCTTTTCAGCATACCTAATGATTTAATATTTTGTACCGGCGAACGGTAGGAAGGATCTATTTCCAATGCCTTAAGGAAATGGCGGTACGCCTGATCATATTTTTTTTGAAAAAGCAGCGCTTCTCCTAAATAATTTTCATCCAAATGATTCCGGTTCTTTATTTTGCCAAAATGATTTACAGCCCTCTGATAATCCTTTTCGAAAATCCCCTTCATCGCTTCATAAAAAATCCGCTCCCGCTCTGTCTTAATGAATGGTATCGCCTCATAAAACAGAGAGTAGGCTTCATTCATCATCCAGCGTCTCGAAAGTGCGAGCCCGGCAATTAATTTTGCTGCAAATAACTTTTGATAATCGGATTCCATCATCGGATTGACCTCTTTCAGGCTTTTTTCGAGCTGTTCATCGTTTATATTTATTTTTACATGTCGCGATAAGATCTCCTGATTTCTTTGATTGGTCACATTCGTTTGATGCCTTCTATATAAATACAATGGTTCAGCGACATGGTATGGTATCCACTTCCGTTCGGCCACCTTTACCATATAGTCTGTATCAGAACCTACTTTTATCGTTTCATCGTAAAGAATCCCTTCTACTGCTTCTTTTCTGAAAAGGATACTTGCATTGTTGAAAGGGGTGCCTACGTTTAAAAAGAAAGAATAAATATCATCAGGAGCAATATTGAAGGATTGCCAGTAGCCGAAGGGTGATCCCGTTTCCGAGATTAACAACATATCTGAATGAGTATAGCCAATGCTATCGTCACCAAACCCTTCCAGCAATCTCTCAAAACGGTTTCGCAAAGAAAGGTCATCGGCGCCATGAAAGGTGATGAAATCGCCTTGAGCCTTTGATAAACCTACATTAAATGCTGAAGCAACTCCTTTATTTTCTTGCTTGAAATAGCGGATTCGTTCATCTTCAATGGATATTATGATTTCTTCGCTGCGGTCTGCAGAACCATCATTTATAATGATTATCTCTAAATCTCTTACTGTTTGATTCAATAAGCTTCCGATTGTTTCCTTTATGAATTTCTCCCCATTATATACAGGTAAAATAACACTTATCATTCAAACACCCCATCAATAGAAAAAGAGTTTATTGCCATGCCTGCTGTCCTCAATAATGGTGCCAGGACTTTTTCATATTATGTGTGCAGCTTCTGAACATCGAAGAAAAACTCGGGGCAAGAAGTTGCTTCACCCAATACTCTGATAAATTCCTGCTTTGACTTTTTGATTTCTTCATCTTCGTAAACCATCATTTCCAATAAATAAAAATCTGCGTTATGAGGATATTGGCTTCTTAAATGATTCAATCTTTTCTTTGCCTCCTGCTTCCTCTGCAATCTCAGCAAAGTCAGGATCAGCCATCGGGCAGCTGCTTCTTTTTCTTTCCCGTTTGTCTGTTCATATGAATGCTGGAATTCTTCCAGTGCTTTTTCGTACTCCTTTGATAAAAACGAACCATATCCAGGAAAATTAAACAGCTCCAGCTTATTTAACGGCTTAATAGGCGCAAAACAATGCTCTGTTAACCCTTCCCCGCCATTTTTCCGATGCGCAATAACTTCCCACCTGGCTAACAGCGGAATTTTTTCAACATCATAAATGACCGGCACTTTTATCAAATTCGCCTTCGTGGCCTTCAAAAGCTTTTTAAATTTCGCATAGTCCTCTTTCCTAAAAAAATCCTTTGGTTGCACAACAATTTCCCAATCTTCATTTCCCTCCTGATTGTTACAGATTTTATGTGAAGCAATCATTCTATAATATTCATAAATATCATTAATGATCGTTTCCCACCTGTATAGTTTTGCTGTGGACAATCCATTTTTGATCAAATCCTTTTTTATGGACTGATTTAAAAAAACCTCTGCGATTTTAGCAGCCATATCATCAGGGTCTTTCATCTTGCATATATAGGCATTTTTCCGGTGAACGGCATACTCCAGAGAACCGCGGTTGTCAGTAGTTACAACAGGACAGCCGCAAGCCATCGCCTCCAATGGAGGAAGCGGGAAGTTTTCATAAGAAGACCCGCATACATACAACGCTGCACCACGATACAAATTGCTGATTGTTTTTTGGGACGGATTGACAAAAACCCTGGTAACTCTGGCTTTTAGCTTTTCAGTTGGTTGTTCTGGGGTAATCCAATACAAATCCATATCCAGTTCTTTTTTTATTTTTTCGTAGGCTGCAATAATATCAGGTATGCCCTTAAATGCGGAGCTTTCCCCTCCAACCATCAGTAAATACGGACGCTCTCCAATCACCTTTTCCCCTTCAGCTGAAAAAACGGTCTCATCTACAGCATTAGGATAACATTGTGCTTCCCTGCCGTAGATTTTTGTAATTAATTCAGAGGCCTGGTTAGAAACAGTATAGATAAATGGAACAATTTCAAATTGCATTTGAATGAAATTTTTCAATGTAAAATTCATTGTTTCATAATCGAAGAGATGGAAATCACCCTGCTCAAAATAAACGACAGGGGCAATCCCTGTTTCAATGCTTGCCTGGATATGATCCCAGTAAGTAGCCACAATAAGATCGCAATCAGGGATTCCTTTAGCAAGCTCCAAATCAAACGAAACCTGGATATATTCCGCCTCAATCGGGAACCATGACGGCTGTGGGAAGTGGGATACCAGCGTTACCTTCGCACCCGCTTTTTTTAATCTGTTGGCATGCTCAAATATGACCTTCACGCCGCCGCAAATGCCTACATGAGTCATTGCGTAGACTACATGAAGATTTTCTATCATTTTGTTCGATTTAGATAAAAGTTGTTTAGCTGTAAAGGGTATTCGCTTCAACCTATTATTAAATTCTTTTGTTCGAAGTTCTTGTATCAATAAC
Organism: Peribacillus alkalitolerans; assembly: GCF_010882125.1. Classification (GTDB taxonomy): domain Bacteria; phylum Bacillota; class Bacilli; order Bacillales; family DSM-1321; genus Bacillus_BN; species Bacillus_BN alkalitolerans. The sequence goes on from NZ_JAAGVZ010000003.1 coordinate 279,519, forward strand.
ATACACCTACATTCATTCCACAATATTTTGGATTATCACCGTATTTTATGAAAGAAAATAATTTAAGTGAGAATTTTAAAAGGCACAGAAACAAACAATGTTCCTATGCCCTCTATCTAACTTATACTACATCATTGTCTAATTGAACAATTGTCATTGCAGTACTATCAATTGGTGTACCTGCCACCTCAATGCGTATATGAACTGTAGAAGAACCTATATTTCTAAGTGAAAGTACTCCACCAGCTTGAACTTGTACCATTACTTCCCCGTTAACCTGGAATCTTGATACGTTTCCATCATTATTATCCTCTAGACTCACTCTTGTTCCAAATCTACTACCTGGTATTGGTGCACCATTTAAGTGTAATGCAAACACTCCGCTTACATCATTTGTTGCAGGTGTATTATTAAAAATAACATTGTAGTTAACAAGATAGACGCCTGCATTTACAACAGTTATTGAGGAGTCAGCATTTCTTATGAAATCACCTGGTGTACATTCTCCTGTTTGATTAAACGGAACATTTCCTGCTGGAGGAACATTAACTGTTGTTGTTGCAGAGAAATAGTATACATTACAATATCTTGGAAGACATACACATTCACCTGTTGGTCCTGTTGGTCCTGTTGGTCCTGTCGGTCCCGTCGGTCCTGTTGGTCCCGTTGGTCCTGTTGGCCCTGTTGGTCCTGTCGGTCCTGTCGGTCCTGTTGGTCCTGTTGGTCCTGTTGGTCCTGTTGGTCCTGTTGGTCCTGTCGGTCCTGTTGGCCCTGTCGGTCCTGTTGGTCCTGTTGGTCCTGTTGGTCCTGTTGGTCCTGTTGGTCCTGTTGGTCCTGTTGGTCCTGTTGGTCCTGTCGGTCCTGTCGGTCCTGTTGGTCCTGTCGGTCCTGTTGGTCCCGTTGGTCCTGTCGGTCCTGTCGGTCCTGTTGGTCCTGTCGGTCCTGTTGGTCCTGTTGGTCCTGTCGGCCCTGTTGGTCCTGTCGGTCCTGTTGGTCCTGTCGGTCCTGTCGGTCCCGTTGGTCCTGTTGGTCCCGTCGGTCCTGTTGGTCCTGTTGGCCCCGTTGGTCCTGTTGGTCCCGTCGGCCCCGTTGGTCCTGTCGGTCCTGTTGGTCCTGTTGGCCCCGTTGGTCCTGTTGGTCCCGTCGGCCCCGTTGGTCCTGTCGGTCCTGTTGGTCCCGTCGTTCCAGTCGGTCCCGTTGGTCCTGTTGGTCCTGTTGGTCCCGTCGGCCCCGTTGGTCCTGTTGGTCCTGTTGGTCCTGTTGGTCCCGTTGGTCCTGTTGGTCCCGTTGGCCCTGTTGGTCCCGTTGGCCCTGTTGGTCCCGTTGGTCCTGTCGGTCCTGTTGGCCCTGTTGGTCCCGTTGGTCCTGTTGGTCCCGTTGGTCCTGTTGGTCCTGTTGGCCCTGTTGGTCCTCTTAGTCCTGCTGGTCCTGTTGGCCCCGTTGGTCCTGGTGGACAAATTGGACAAATTGGAGGACAACAACAAGAACAACTGGAAATACAATTGCATTTTTTAGAAAAACAATCAAAATCATCGTCATGCAATCTAATTACTGTCAAGTCTAATTCACCTCATTTCAAGTTTTTGCAAGAATGTCATATTATGTCTCTATAATTTTTGTAGGTTATTAGTAGATTTAATAATAGAAACACCAACATCCCTGTATTTAATTTATGGAATTTTATTAGTAAGTGTCTCGGCAATAATACTATTTCAAAAAAATTTTTACATTGGTTAACAATATTAATAAGGCATAAAATGGTTCTTATTCTAGACAATTTCATTGTATTTTTAAATAATTTCTTCTTGTTGAGATTAATAGAATCATATCCTTAACTTTGATACGGAGTACTAGCCATCTAATATATGTGTTAAAGGGAAATAAGTGATATACTTCAATTAAAATGCACGATTGTCCCAGAGATGTACCTTTCATAATTTATAGTATTTTGCTTCCTTTAATAAAAATAGGGCAAAAACAGATAGAGCCACCGATTTTATTCGGTGGCTCTATCACTTATTCAAGACTTAATTTTCCCATCGCTTAAGCTTGGGAATGTTCCTCGTAAAAAATTCCCCTAGAAATCTAGGCATACCAAACTCCACAATTTTATCTTATACAAGTTTTTTCATTTCATGGACAGTAATGTTTGGTTGGACAAACTCGCCATTCACATAACAATGACTGCAATACATTTCACTTTTATGTCCGTTTTTTTCTGTTCCCCCACCATTTTCATCTCTCGATAATGGCATACCACAGCTTTGGCAATTCTTATTTTTTTTCAAAACTCTTCCACCTTTTAACACTATGATTAATTATTTAATTCAATTTTACCACTTACATTATTACTAATATGATGGTTTAAATACACACTTAAAGCCGGCAATACTAGAAAGGTAAACGAAATAATCCCTTCTGTCCAACAGTCTTTTAAAAATAATTGCATGGTAACAAAGCTAAAACCAAGAACTACAAGAAATGAAAGAATGGAAATAATCCCCTTAACCAATATAATACACCTCTTTCGCATTAAGTAGTCTATGTATATGTCTGCACTATAAAAAAGAGAAGTGCCACTGCACTCCCCTCCATAATCATTCCAACCATGTATACATATAATTCGTATCTTCGATATCTTTTGCTTTTTTCACAGTTTTTAGTGGTTTGAAAGTATCGATCATGACCGCAAGCTCAAGGGTCTCTTTTTTGCCGATGCTTGCTTCTGTTTTACTTGGGTGTAACGTGATGGAACCTTCTTTAAATCCTTTACGGCTCATAAAGTTTCCTTTAACGTAATATAGAAGCTCATCACTGTTTAGTCAGTTTAATTTAACTTATTTATGCGGGTGGGAGTGTAAAAGGAAATTCTTGAACTGTTGTTATATCACAAAGACTTAATATCCATACTGCACCTGGTGCAGTACTACTATTATTTTGGGTAAATCTTGCTACACCTTGACCAATATCAGCTGCAGATCGAATAAATACATTTTGTAAATTATTAAAATGTGGAGAATTTGTATCAACATCGATTGCCACACCAGTTAAACCTGATAAAAATTCTCTCATTCCCTCTTCACAACAATCACAGTTTTCAACAGCTTGAGGGAGAGTTACAGTATTTAAACTTGTTAAATTTGTACCTGAGGTAGCATGGATTCCAACTACGTTACAAATAGGGAAAGCGGCATTCCTACGAGATTGCCCCCCTCCAGGAACAGTCCCTACAACAATAGTATCGTTTACAATGACTTGAGGTATAAAATTGTTATCACCACTTCCTGGGCCAGTTTGATCGATAGTTCCAATTTCTATTTCAATTTCTCCTGGTAGATTAATTAAAGATTGTAATACAGCCCTCATTCCTTCTGTACAGCAGTCACAAGTTGGACAATCACATTCTCCCGTTGCTCCTGTTGCACCCTGCGCTCCTGTTGCTCCTGTTGCTCCTGTTGCTCCGGCTGGTCCTTTTGGGCCTTCTGGTCCACTTGGTCCTTCTGGCCCTTTTGGTCCTTCCGGTCCTCTTGGCCCTTCCGGTCCTCTTGATCCTTCCGGACCTTCTGATCCAGTTTTACCTCTTTTTCCTTTTTTTCCTCTTAAACAACATACACACTCCTTCTTTTTATGATGGCATTTTTCACAGCAGTCATGATCAACATGTTTGCATTTGTGTTTCTTGCAATCTCTTTCGCCACATACAACGCAGCAGTCATGATAGACATGTTTGCATTTGTGTTTCTTGCAAACTTTTTCGCCACATACATCGCAGCAGTCATGATGTTTTTTCCCCATGCTATATACAATTCTCCTTTAAAAAGAACTGAAACTCCTAATAAAATGGAAAAGAAAAAGGGCCCACTTTTTGCTTTTTTTCTAGACCAAATCACTTCCATATAGCCCCCTCCAATCGGAGAACTAAAGTAAGAGGATCCTTGTTCTTTTAGAAAATAATTTTAATGCTACAGATATTTTATGTTAAGGCATATATAATGCATGGGGTTTTGTCTATTGCCGCACACTTTTTTAGTACAAATCCCCATAATTCTTAAGAATCTAGCTGTTTAATTAGTTAAGATAGCTAAAAACCTCTCTCTAAAAATATGAAAGAGCCACCGAATTGAAATTCGGTGGCTCTTCTATGTTAAAATCTAAACCGCTTTATTATGACAAAGAGCTATTTTCCCATCGTTTTAGTTTATGAATGTTTCTGGTAAACAATTTCGCAAGGAATCTAGGCATTCCAAATTCCACAATTTTGTCTTCTACTAGTTTCTTCATTTCATGGACAGTTATATTCGGTTGTACAAATTCCCCATTCACATAACAATGACTGCAAAATAATTCAATTTTTTTACCGTTTTTTTCAGTTCCACCACCATTTTCATCTCTTGATAATGGCATACCACAGCTTTGGCAATTCTTATTTTTTTTCAAAACACGTCCACCTTTTAACACTATGATTAATTATTTAATTCTATTTTACCACTTACATTATTACTAATATGATGGTTTAAATACACACTTAAAGCAGGCAATACTAGAAAGGTAAACGAAATTATCCCTTCTGTCCAATAATCTTTTAAAAATAATTGCATGGTAACAAAGCTAAAACCAAGAACTACAAGAAATGATAGAATGGAAATAATACCCTTAACCAATATAACTCACCTCTTTCGCTTTAAGTAGTCTATGTATATGTCTGTACCATAAAAAAGAGAAGTGCCACTGCACTCCTCTCCCTAATCATTCCAACCATGTATACATATAATTCGTATCTTCGATATCTTTTGCTTTTTTCACAGTTTTAAGTGGTTTGAACGTATCAATCATGACCGCAAGCTCAAGAGTCTCTTTTTTACCAATGCTTGCTTCTGTTTTACCTGGGTGTGGTCCATGTGGAATCCCACTTGGGTGTAACGTGATGGAACCTTCTTTAACTCCTTTACGGCTCATAAAGTTTCCTTTAACGTAATAAAGAAGCTCATCACTGTTGACATTGCTATGATAGTATGGGGCAGGAATTGATTCTGGATGATAATCATACAGCCTAGGAACAAACGAACAAACGACAAAGTTATGAGCTTCGAACGTTTGATGAACCGGTGGTGGCTGATGCACACGTCCTGTAATTGGTTCAAAATCTGCAATATTAAAGACCCACGGATACAAATATCCGTCCCACCCTACCACGTCCATTGGATGGTGGTTTAGGGTATGCTTATGCATGTAGCCTCTTGACTTGGTCAAAACGACGTGCTCACCTTTTACCGAATGTGTCACAAGCTCTTCAGGTCCTCGTATGTCCCGCTCACAAAACGGGCTATGTTCCAGCAACTGGCCGTATTCATTTCGGTAGCGTCTTGGAGTCGTAATTTGACTGAACGCTTCTACGACTAAAATCTTGGTCTCATCGGTTGGAATAAGTTTATAAATCGTTCCAATCGGAATGACTACATAATCACCAGGATGGTACGTGATTGTTCCGAACATCGTTTCAATTTTACCAGTTCCGTAATGAACAAACAGCATTTCATCTCCATCGCCATTCCGGTAATAATCGTCCATTGGCTTATCTGCATGAATGATTCCGATCAACAAGTCGCTATTTCCTAAAATATATTCTCTAGCGCTCAGTGCATCTCCTTTATGGGTAATGTCCGTCGTATAAAAATGACGGTGATTCAACGATTCCATCTCTTCATACTCTGGTAAATATGAACCTAACAGATCTGATTTCGCTACCTCTGTCGGCATGAAATGGTGATAAAGGATGGACTGAGTTCCAGAGAATCCTTTCGTCCCCATCACCTGCTCACGAAACAAGCTTCCGTCATCTTTTTTGAACATCGTATGTCTTTTATGCGGGATTTTCCCTAATTGACGATAAAACATTGCTTCACCTTCTTCCTTCCACAATCGTATTTTTCAACGTGCCAAGACCCTCTATCGAAAATTCGACTTCATCGCCCGGCTCCAGCCAACGATGGACCTCCGTCCCAAGCTCTAAAATGCAGCCCGTTCCCACAGTTCCAGACCCGATGACTTCACCTGGATACAAAGTGACCCCTTTTGATGCCCGTTCAATCATCTCTCCAAACGAATAATATATGTCTTTCAAGTTTCCTTTAGATAACAGCTTGCCGTTTACTGTCGCTCTCATTTCTAAATCGTACACTTCATCATGTCGATACAATTCTAGTTCTTCCTTTGATACCAGGTATGGACCAAAGGAAGTGGCAAAGTCTTTCCCTTTCGCAGGTCCAAGACCAACCTTCATTTCTTCCCGTTGAATGTCCCTGGCACTCCAATCATTCATGATAAAGTAGCCAAAAATATAATCCTCTGCGTCACTTGCAGTGATGTCTCTCCCTTGCTTTCCAATCACACAGGCAATTTCCAGCTCATAATCCAACCACTTGCATCCAGGCGGTCGTTCAATCTCTTCATCCGGACCTTTTACCGCCAAGTGATTAGTAAAATAAAATACAGGAAAGTCATACCACTCTGGAATGACATCGAGTCCCCTTCGGCTACGGGAAGTTTTCACATGCTGTTCAAACGCATAGAAATCGCGGATACTGACTGGCCTAGGTAGGGGAGCCAACAGAGTCACATCAGTTAGTGAGTGAACACCTTTGCACACTTGATCAAAAACAGGAAGTTCTTCAATGATCAAAGTATTCTGTTCATAGTCTTCAAGAAACGCCTGTAAAGTGGATGGAAGCTTTCCGTTACTTACAACATTCATATCCACAACTAAACTATTTTCTTGAAGCCATCCAGCTGAAACTTTTCCTTCTCTGGTTTGAAAGGTTACATATTTCATAGAATCCTCACCTTGGCAATGTTTTTCTAGTAATTTCGAATGTATCCGTAAGAGGTTTGGTATAAGCTTGACCTGCCAATCGCCCAATCGGATTTAATCCGACTGAATTTATTCGGCCTCCTTCAAACAATTCATCATCAACATGAACATGCTTGACTCTACCAATCACCAAACTCCCTGAACCAGCATGTTCACCAAAATGAAGAACTTGATGCAGCTCACATTCCAAATGGACTTTGCTTTCCTTGACACGATAAGGTGCGACAGATGCACTTTTTTCCTTAGTCAGTCCAGCTTGATCGAATTCATCAACATCTGAATCAAATTCAGTTGCACATTCATTCATTTGTTCTGCAATTTCTTCACTGACGATATTGATGACAAATTCCTTTGTGTTTTCAATGTTCACTAATGTATCCTTTTTCGCTCCATCAGTTCCCCTTCTCATCGGAGAAAAACATACCATCATTGGATCAGCAGAAATGGCTGTGAAAAAGCTGAACGGTGCTAGATTACTAACTCCCTGTTCATCAATGGACGAAACAAAGGCGATAGGACGAGGTAAAATTGAACCTACTATCAGTTTGTAGGCATCTCTCCAAGCTAGTGTTTCTGGTTGTACTTCCATGTTTTATTCCACCTTCCTCGATAGAATCTCGTTTAATGCCGTTCTAAAAGCCTCATTATCCTCACTTGTTCCAAGTGTCACCCTGAACATGGAAGGGTAACCCAATAAATGACCAGAACGAACGACAAACCCTTTTTTCAACAATTCACTAGAAACGAGTTCTCCCGAAGTCTTGGTATCGACCATGATAAAATTCGTTTGTGATGGGAAGTATGGTAAATCCATCCCTGAAAAGGCAAGCTGCATTTTATTCCGCTCTTCTTCATTAAGTTTAGTACAAGAGATAATGAATCCTTGATCCTCTAATGCTGCAAGGGCAGAGATTTGTGCGAGTCCGTTAGCATTAAACACTTCTTTTACTTTTAATAGCTCACCTACTAAGGCAGGGTGGGCAATTCCATAGCCAATCCTTAGACTTGCCAAACCATAAATCTTAGAAAAAGTTCGTAAGATTACGAGATTGGGATGCTGTTTTAATAGCGGGATCGACTCTAGATAGTCCTCACTTGTTACATACTCAAAGTACGCCTCATCTAGAACAATCAAGACTTGTTCAGGAATGGACTGTATAAAATGAAGAAGCTCATCTTTTCCAACAATCGTGCCGGTCGGATTATTTGGATTACACACAAAGACCATCTTCGTACGTGGAGTGATGGATTCCAGCATATTATTCAAATCGTGTACACCATCCACAAGAGGAACGATAACTGGCTTTCCACCTTCAATCAACACATTCGTTTTATATCGAGGAAACGTCACATCTCCCATAACCGCTTCATCTTCAGGACTAATATATGTACGAGTCAGTACGCGGATTAATTCATCCGAACCATTTCCTAAAATAAATTGATTCGCATCCAATCCATAAAACTCTGCTAATTTTAAACGTAAATCCCGTACCGCTCCGTCAGGATACAGATGAAGATTATCCAATGAACCAAGAATGATTTGTTTAACGAGTGGCGAGGTGCCGTACACATTTTCATTCTCAGACATCTTCCGTATGTGTGTTAATCCTAACTCTTTCTTAACGTCCTCTAACGATTGACCCAGAACATAAGGAGCGATTGTTTCTACTTGCGTTCTTGTTCGAATTGGAAAAGTCATATTCTTAATGCCCCGCTTTCTATGTACAAAAGAGGGAGAACATAGCCCCCCTCTTTCTCTGATCTATTACAGATTTCCTCGTAATGCTTGCTCACGCTCAATCGATTCAAATAGAGCTTTGAAGTTTCCATCTCCGAAACCTTTTGCACCTTTTCGCTGAATGATTTCAATGAATACCGTTGGTCGGTCCATGATAGGCCTAGTGAAAATTTGCAGCAAGTATCCTTCATCGTCACCGTCAACTAGGATATTCAGCTCTTTTAATTTTTCGATTTCTTCATCGATATTTTTCACACGCTCACTTAACGTATCATAATAAGTGGAAGGTGTTTTCAGGAATTCGACCCCATTCTTTTTCAGTGCCGCTACAGTGGATACTATATCCTCTGTTAAAATCGCTAAATGCTGAACCCCAGGACCATTGAAGAAGTCAAGGTATTCCTGGATTTGTGATTTGCGTTTCCCTTCTGCAGGCTCATTGATTGGGAATTTAATGCGTCCGCCATTGTGCATAACCTTAGACATTAAGGAGGAATATTCTGTACTGATATCAGCATTTGTAAAATGTCTCATTTCCTTAAAGCCCATGACTTTTTCATAATAGCTGACCCACTCATCCATCCTTTCTACGTTTCCTACTACATGGTCAATACCGACGATGCCTGTATCGACCGTTGGGATTGTTGAGCTTTTAGCTTTAAATCCTGGCATGAATACACCAGTATAATTTTTACGTTCTACTAATGTGTGGATGGTGTCGCCGTATGTACCAATTACAGCTTTTTTGACAACACCATGCTCATCCGAAACTTCATGTGGAGGTTGGATTTCAATTGCACCGCGAGCTACAGCTTCAGCATACGCCTTATCCACATCATTCATCGTTAAAGCAATGTCTCGAACGCCATCTCCATGTTTCTTCACGAACTGTGCCACACGTGATGAATCATTCAGGGAACCTGTGATTACCAGACGGACTTTTCTTTGTTGCAGAACGTAAGAAACCGTTTCACGATTTCCTGTTTCCAACCCAGAATAAGCAACAATATTAAAACCGAAAGCCGTACAGAAATAGTGGGCTGATTGCTTTGCATTACCAGAGTAAATCTCTAAATAATCCACATCTTGAACCGGAAAAAAATCTGTTACTTGATCTTGAGAAGACACTACTTTTTCTTTCATTACTGTTCCCCCTAAAATTATTGTACTATTCTGACTTCATTATAAAGATTGATCTACGTTCCTATCAAGAATGCCAAGTAAAGCTCTAACGCTATTACGTACTAAAGTGATGTTCTTTTTGCTTAGATGGTGGCAAGTGTACGGCTTTTCCTCGCAATGCTTCTACCGCTTCTAAAACACTCTCATTGATACTCGGATGTGGATAATGAATGAATTCGAGGTCTTCTGTTCTTGCTACCATTTCTAAGGCAAGGACTGAACATGATATTAACTCTACGGCTCCTTGCCCAATCATATGAACTCCTAACACAAGATTGCTAGAAGCATCACTGATGACCTTTACCAGTCCATCCTTTTCCCCTAGTAAACTTGCATAACCGTTACCACCTAAACTGAATTCAGCAACTTGAATGTCTTTCACATGCTGTCGTGCCTGCTCTTCGGTCATCCCGACAAATGCCATAGGTGGCTTCATGTGAATAACAGTCGGAATAAAAGTTTGGTCACTTTCAGATAGAATACCGGCGATGGATTCCGCTGCCACTTTCCCCTGCTTGATCGCTTTTACGGCTAAGGTCGGGCCCTCTGTCACATCACCCACCGCGTAAATCGTAGGCTTGGAAGTACGACCCGTAGAATCGGTTAAGATGAACCCTTCGTTCGTAGTTTTCACTCCTATCCGACTCAGACCTAAGTCTTCAGTATTCGGGATCACTTTTCCTGAAAGATATAGATGTGTTGCTTCAATCTTTTGATCACCAAATTGAATGGATAGCTTTCCATCAAGTTGGTCTACATTCCCTATTGATGTCCCTTTAATAACCTGGATTTTCTTCTTCTTCAATTGACGCCTTAACTCCTTATTAATGGAGGAATCAAAAGAAAAATCACTTCTTTCTTCCGGGAAGATTAGAGTGATTTCCGAACCTAATAGGTTAAATGAACTCGCTACTTCCAAAGCGATATAGTCGTCTCCATAAATGACTAGTTTTTCAGGAAGCTCTCCCAATGAATAAATGGATAACCCATCTAGTATTCTTTTATGATCCACTTGGATGAAGTTTGGATGATCATTCCGGCTACCTGTTGCGATGATTGCATGTTTAAATCGGTAAACAGTAAAAGCAAGATCATTTTCTACCCCAATTCGATCATCCGAGATAAAAGAAGCTGTTCCATTGATAATTTCTACAGAGTTAGCCTTCAATAAAGATTGTATGCCTTGTTTAAGCGAGTTAATCCGCTCTTTTTTTTCTGCATGTAATAGTGATATATCAAATTCAACCTGTTCAACCCGAAGTCCAAATTTTCCGGCTTGCTTAAAATCGTCCATTTTTTTCGCACTGACCGAGAAGACTTTTGAAGGGATACATCCTTTATTCAAACAAACTCCGCCTAGTGCTTCTTTTTCAATCAACGTAACAGACAACCCAAGCTGAGCTGCCCGAATGGCAGCATGATAGCCACCTGGACCTCCCCCAATAATAACTACATCTCTTTCTTCAGCAATTTCTCCAACTACCATTACATCAACTCCACAAAGATTAGCGTTGGGTTCTCGATAAGCAGTGCAAATCGGTTAGTAAATTGAACTGCGGTTGCTCCGTCTACGACACGATGATCATATGACATCGAAATATTCATCATCGATCGAACAACGATTTCATCCTTTTCATTCACGACAGGTCTCTTTTTCGTTTTATGGAACGCCATCAATCCCACTTCTGGCGGGTTAATTATCGGAGTAGCCCCGATACTGCCTCCTAATGGACCGACATTACTAATCGTAAAGGTGCTTCCTGTGCATTCATTCACTTTTAATTGACCAGCTATTGCTTTATCGGTGAGATTCTTCATTTCCTCATGAAGGGATTTAAGCGATTTTTGCTCGACATGCCTTAAAACCGGAACGATTAACCCTTCAGAAGTGTCCGTTGCAATTCCGATATGAATCGCATCATGTAGGTGGATAATCTCATTTTCTTCATCAATAGATGCGTTGAAAATCGGGAACTCTTTTAAACAGATCGTTAATGCCTTCATAAAAAAGACAGTCGCCGAGATTGATTTTCCTTGTGCCTTCAGTAACTCTCGTAAAGCAATCAGCTCAGTTACATCAATTTCTTCAAAGTGAGTGCAATGAGGTATGGTATAAAGTGACTGTGCCATTTTTTTACCGATTTGTTTTCGTCGGCCTTTGTATGGTATGGATTTGGATGGAACGGTTTCTTGAGTTGGTATAGTTGTAACCTCCATTACAACAGGCTCAACCTTTGCTCCTTTAATAAAAGAGTACACATCTTCGTCGGTAATTCTCCCAGCCGGACCAGTCCCTATGACATCTTCAATCTGTATCCCATTTTCTCGAGCAATTTTTCGAGTGTATGGTGAGGCCATGATTCGTTTATAAGAAGGGCGATCCATTTCGGGACTGAACTCTATGTTTCTATTTAATTCATTTATTTTTCTATCTGAATCATTTATTAGATTTATTTGACTTGGTTTAGAAGTATTCTTTTGCTCAGATTCTAAGATGAGGACTGTCGTTCCAACAGGAATCGTAGAACCAATTCGGACCTTTAGCTCTTTTACGATTCCTGAATAAGGTGAAGGTATTTCTGCGGTCATTTTGTCAGTTTGAACCTCTACAAGGGGATCATCGGCTTTTACATAATCCCCAGGTTTTACGAAGAAATGATTTATATCAGCTTCCGTCATTCCTTCACCAATATCATGAAGCTTTACTTCAATCATGGTTCCCCTCCTTAAAACTTCATCACTTTTTTCACTGCATGTATTACACGTTCAGGAGTTGGTAAATAAAAATCTTCGTATCCAAAGTATGGAACCGGCGTATCAAACCCTGAAACTTTTTCAACCGGCGCTTTTTGATACAAAAATGAAGTTTCATTAATCACAGAGAGAATATCATTTGCGACACTACTGGTGGGATGGGCCTCTTGAACAATGACGGTACGTCCCGTTTTTTGGACAGATTCCGCTATCATTTCTTCGTCTAAAGGATACAGAGTCCGTAAGTCAATTACATCACATTGGATTCCCATTTCCGATAATTGCTTAGATGCATTCATCACAATTGGAACCATCGCTCCCCAAGCAATCAGAGTCAGGTCATCACCCTCTTGAAGCTTCTTCCCTTTTCCGATTTCCACTTTATAATTCCCTTCTGGAATTAACTCTTTGGTAGAACGATAGCAACGCATAGGCTCTAAAAATAAAACAGGATCTGGATCTTCAATCGCGGCTATCATCAAGCCTTTTGCATCATATGGATTGGACGGGCAAACTACTTTAATCCCTGGCATATGAGTGAAAAGGGCTTCTGTACTGTCACAATGGATTTCCGGAGCACGGACACCTGCCCCATATGGAGCCCTGATGACCATCGGAACGGTATAATGACCTAAAGTTCGTGAACGGAGTCTTACAGCATGTGTCATGATTTGCTCGTAAGCAGGATATATAAATCCCAAGAATTGAATCTCAACCACCGGCTTCAATCCATTGGCCGCCATCCCGATTGCTGCTCCGACAAATCCAGCTTCACTTAAAGGGGTATCAATGACACGATCTTCGCCAAACTCCTCTTGAAGGCCATCTGTTGCTCGGAATACCCCACCGTTTTTCCCAATGTCCTCTCCTAAAAGAAGCACATGTTCATCTTCTTTCAATTTGACTCTCATCCCATCAGTAATCGCTGATACAAGCGTCAATGGCTTTGTCTTTTCCGCTAATCTCATGATTCATCTCCTCTCAACACATGGAGAAGCTCTCGTTTTTGTTTTTCAATCGAATTTGTTGGCTTTTCAAACACAAAATCAAAAATGACAGCAGGGTCAGGCTTTGGATATTGCTCCATTTCGTCAACTGCCCTATTGATTTCAATTTCCGCTTCGGCAGCAACCTGTTTCGCCCAAGCCTCATCAAACCAGCCATTATTTTTCATGCAACGCTCTAGACGTAAAATCGGATCGGTTTCTTCACGGCGCATGCTACTCTCGTTTTGATCACGGTACTTCGTCGGATCATCCGCAGTCGTGTGTGCACCGTATCTCCATGTCACCGCTTCAATTAAAGTCGGACCATCTCCATTTCGAGCCCTCTCTAGTGCGTTTAGCATTTCTACATACACGGCAAAGATGTCGTTTCCATCAATACGGACCCCTGGAATATTATAAGCCAATGCTTTTTGGGCAATGGTTTTTGTATTCATCTGCTTGGATATTGGAACCGAAATCGCGAATTGATTGTTTTGATTAAAGAACACGACCGGCGCTTTGAACACGCTGGCAAAATTTAATCCCTCGTGAAAATCACCTTCGGATGTAGCTCCATCTCCAAAATAAGCAATGGCCGCATTCTTCGTCCCTTTTCTTTTTTCAGCAAAAGCCGCACCAGCTGCATGAGGTAGCTGTGTGGCAATCGGAATGCCAGGTGGAAATATGTTTAAACCTTCAGGTGGCACGTTTCCATCATTGCGCCCATTCCAAAACAAAAGTACATTCCGCAGTGAGTGGCCGAAAGTAATGGTTGCCCCATGATCCCGATACGTAGGGAACATCCAGTCTCCTTTGCCTAGCGCAAGAGCACTTCCAACTTGTGAAGCTTCCTGCCCTTCAAAAGGAGCATACGTGCCTATCCTCCCTTGTCTTTGTAAGCTGATTCCTTTTCGGTCGAATGTGCGAATCCGGATCATATGCTGATAAAATTCTTTCGTCCGGTCTTCAGTTAACAGCTCTCGATGCTCATCACTGATCCAATTCCCTTGAGGATCGAGTAGCTGTTTAATCGGAAATTGCTTCTCCATTTTGACCCTCCTCTCATTTTAATTTCGTACCGACCATTTAGGTCTCTTCGCATGCGAAAAGAAACTGTTTCTACGAACGCGTGATTTCATTCTTTGCTCACAGAAAAGGTTTGCCGCTTCCACTGTCGTGATGCCGTTTGCACTCGCTTTTTCATAAATATTTAATAACGAATCATAAATCGCTTTTGTTTGTTTTAGGACACGCTGTTTATTTGGCTCATAAAGCTCATCCGCCACTTGAATCAATCCACCTGCATTGACAATGTAATCCGGTGCATATAGAATCCCTTTATCCTTCAGCATTTGTCCATGGCGCAACTCCAACAGCTGGTTATTCGCCGAACCAACGACTGCCGCAACCTTGAGCTGTTCAATCGTTGCATCATTCAAAATTCCACCAAGCGCACAAGGAACGAACACATCTGCTTCCGCAGCATAAATTTCGTCTCCACTCACAACCTTGACTGCCACACCCATCTCTTTTCCTTTCGCTTGAATGGCTTCAATCGCAGCGACGTTAATGTCTGCCACATATAGGTCAGCACCTGCTGACATTAGTTGTTCCGCCACTTTCGCGCCAACTTTACCTAACCCTTGTATCGCATATGTTTTACCGAATAAATCTTCCGTTCCCCAAATCACTTTATTCGTCGCTTGAATGCCGTATATAACTCCTTGGGCAGTTGGAATTGAAGAATCGCCGCTTCCACCATATTCCTCATCCACACCCACAATACAATTCGTTTCTTTCAATGCATGTATGAAATCTTCAGGACTCGTCCCCATATCGGTCCCTGTATAAAAACGTCCGTTTAAAGACTCGACAAATTGACCGAAGGCACGGAATAATTCAGGGCTTTTATCTGTTTTCGGGTCGCCAATGATGACAGCTTTCCCACCGCCGAAATCAACATCGGCCGCTGCACATTTATAGGTCATCCCTTTTGAAAGTCTTAGTACATCCTCTAGTGCATCCTCCACGCTTGCATACGGCTGCATTCTACAGCCACCTAGAGCTGGACCAAGCGAAGTGTTATGTATAGCAATAATAGCCTTTAACCCTGTTTCTTCATCATTACAAAAAACAACCTGTTCATGACCCTTAATCTTTTCAAACATATCCAACTTCATTTCCCCCTTTTGACCAACTAAACCCATTACGAAATCCCCCATCTATATAAATGTATTCTAGCAATCTGTCTTTTCACGATGATCTAAGCAAAAAATTTGGTATTACTATATTACAAATCTTATTTTTCACATTGCGACCTATTCCGACAAAAAGTAAACGCTTACATTTCTATTCTAATAAAATGATTGGATAGTCTTTTTTGGCAGTATTGCCTGCCGCACATTCCCTATAGCAATTTTGACTTCTCCACATTTCACTTCAACCTCAGTTACTACTGAACGATGACTGGACTCGATGACTTTAGCAGAAAAAAGCAAGTTTGATCCTTCTTTCGCCGGTGACAAATGCTTCACACTAACCTCTGCCCCCATACCTTCCTCATGCTCCTCCAAAAAAGGTAAAATGACTTTTCTTGACACCCACTCCATATGATGCACAAGTGAAACAGTCGAGTACAAAGGATGAACCACTTTCTCATTAAAACTCGCAAACATGTCAGAGGTGACAACAACTTTCAACGTTTCTACATACCCAATTTCCAAGCCAGGCTTCAAGCACCCACCTCAATTCACTATACAATAATATATAACGTTTATTTAACGATATGTTATCATTTTGTATAATAAATCGTCAATAAATTGTCAATATTCTCACTTTATTTAAATTCTGCTTGGGTGGAAATACGTTTGACTTCATATTCATCAATTCAATATTTTCAATCTAGCTGGATTTCCAAGGGTGTTAAATTACCTTTTCTAACCACTTTTTATCCTTCACTCCGCCTCCGAAATCCTCCCTCACTTATCATCACCTGCTTGTTTCCAAGTTTAATAGCGTCGCCATTTATCCACGACTAAACCCATTTATCCTTCACTCACCCCCGGATATCCTGCACTTTCGAAGGTTTTACCCTTCACTTTTGAAAATTTATCCTTCACTTTTTACGAATTCTTTAAATTTATCCTTCATTTGTCCTTCGATATCCACTTTTTATTCATTTTATCCTCCACTTAGATTACGTTATCGGTCACTTTGCCCAGATTTCAAACACTCCACCTCTTATAACTCTCACTCTTCACACCTGCTGGATTCCAAGTTTAATAGCGCCGCCATTTTATCCACGACTAAACCCATTTATCCTTCACTCACCCCCGGATATCCTGCACTTTCGAAGGTTTTACCCTTCACTTTTGAAAATTTATCCTTCACTTTT
>NZ_JAAGVZ010000003.1:296534-362350 GCF_010882125.1 Peribacillus alkalitolerans
ACACTCCACCTCTTATAACTCTCACTCTTCACACCTGCTGGATTCCAAGTTTAATAGCGCCGCCATTTTATCCACGACTAAACCCATTTATCCTTCACTCACCACCGGATATCCTGCACTTTCGAAGGTTTTACCCTGCACTTTTGAAAATTTATCCTACACTTTTTACGAATTCATTAAATTTATCCATCACTTGACCTTCGATATCCACTATTTATTCATTTTATCCTCCACTTAAATTACGTTATCGGTCACTTTCCCCAGATTTCAAACACTCCACCTTATTATTCCATCACATAGAAGGTCACTTCTCTGCACGCACATATCCCATCTATAAAAAGATTTCCCACCCAAACCAAACGAGGTACGACCATTCAAGAATTTGATATCACTTTAGAAAATCAAAATGGTCATTATTACAAAAGTCCAAACCCACATTAGTAT
Organism: Peribacillus alkalitolerans; assembly: GCF_010882125.1. Lineage (GTDB taxonomy): Bacteria > Bacillota > Bacilli > Bacillales > DSM-1321 > Bacillus_BN > Bacillus_BN alkalitolerans. Next base: position 296,979 of record NZ_JAAGVZ010000003.1, read on the forward strand.
GTTTCAACGGACTGGGAGGGAGTTCCATAGATCGCTTCACACTTGATCTTTCTATTTGATAGTCCTGGACATGGAAAATCATCTCCATTAAAGAATGAAGATGATTACCTTTTTTCCAATCGGTTTTATCCATTATTAAATCAATTTTTTAAAGAGCCTTTTTCCAAAGCCTATCCTTTTATCGTTGTATCTGTGCTTTTATGACTCTCCACTTTGCCTGCAAATTTGGATATAGCCAGGGAAATCGGTATCACCCAAAAAAACATTTAAGATGTATCGATCATTCCCATCCCGAATTCAAATCATTTGATTCAATTGAACGCCTCAATTAGAGTTGCACGTGAAAATAAAAATTGGTTCGAATCGAGGAATTAGTAAGCTTCATTTCTAGTATCCCTTAACCAAATCGAAATCCCTAGCTTATTGCAAATCGTAAAATAGTGCATCAGCGCGAGCAATACCGCCCCCATGTTCATACCAAGGATAATTCCTTGCATATTTAATGATGCTTGGGAACCTAAGAAGTACATCATTGCGAAGGAAATGACGTGGGACCAGACCACGTGAAAAAATGCATCTTTAACCATACCCAGTCCGATTAAATAAGCCTGCATCGGGATGATGAAAAAGTGAAACAAGAAATAAGGCCATAGCAGTTTTAGATAAAGAGCGGCTGCAGATGATGAGAAAAAAAGAGCCGTTAACGGTTCCGCGAACACATACATAATGAAAACCGCAGGGACTCCATATATCAACGTAAACCACATAGAGTGCTGTAAAAGAGTGGTAAGTTTTCGAGTGTCATTCTTTGAATATGAATCGGAAACATTCGGAATCAGCATGACCATTAACGAATGGGCAATAAATGTTGGGAAGAATCCAATTGTCATGGCTACCCCCATTAACATCCCAAAGTGTTCGGTTGCCGCCACGGCTCCAAATCCTGCAGCTATTAGGGCGGATTGAATCAAAAATGGCTGGATGGCATTAGTGATTGCATGGAAAATACGGACTCCCACAGTCGGAAGTGAAACCGCAAGTAGCTTTTGGCGTGCATGATCACCAGTCATAAACAACGTATTTTTAGCCTTTCTCATCGTTTGCATATGAATGATGAATAAGCTAATCAAATATAAGAACACAATAAGCTCGCTACCAACGAATGCACACAAAGCAATCAGCAATGACTTTTCTTGGTTAAATTGGAAAAAATTAAAGATAAAAAAGAGCATGCCGAACTGAAAAACCTTCCTGAGGAAGTTTGAAAAGGCGATTTTCCCCATTTGCTGCACACCCATGAAGTAACCCCTTGCAATAGATGAGAATGCCGCAATGGGAATCAGGCCAATGATTAACCATTTTACATACGGATTAAACTCATCCAATACGGAAGAAAATGAAAATACGAGTGTAGCTATCACCATGATGATCAGCATGACCACTCTTGCTAGCTTAATAGCGTGTTGCAACAAGTTATAATGAAGCTGCTGTTTGTTTTCAGCAATGAACTTCGAAATCGAAATCGGCAACTCCAAGCTAGCCAAAATAAAGACTAAGAAAATAATTGGTAAAATGGACATATATAGGCCCATCCCCTCTTCTCCTAGCTCTCTGGCAAGAATCATATTTACAAAGAATTCTACACATTCGCTAAAAAATGCAGCCACGACTAGCAAGATGGTCCCTCTAAAAAAGGATGTCATACTGCCTCCCCCTAATAACTATTTCCATGACATAAAAAGGTTCACTTTAAAAGGATATGAGACAAGTCTTTAGATTATTTTTAATTACGTAATTTAAATAGAAGGAAAGTTAAAATAAGAAATGGAGATAAATATTATCCTGTCACAGTTTCCTATCTTACAAGTGAGATAAAGGGAGGCAGTCTAATAGCTGACGGGAATGAAACATAGGGAGTGAAGTTTTTCAAAATTGAAGGACTTAGTCCTTTAATTCGAAACCTAATTAAACAATATTTTCAATAATAAAAAGGCTTGTAGAAACGTTTCTACAAGCCTTTTCCAAGAACTTTTTGCCTATCTTAGTTAGCCTACAATGTGAAAATATTTTATGCTAAGTCAACCCCTAAACTAAGGGAAACTGTAGGTGAGGTTACCTTTTTGGTCAATGAAAATCCATGTCCGAATATGGGATTACGGGAAAGATCCCATTTTGAATCAGCACTATTAGATTGGACCCAAGTAAAGTTGTCTCCATTCTTAAAGCCACGTTTTTCTGTCTTAGAATATGGGACTACTTTGGACCGTCCTTCTCTCAACAAGCGAAGGTAATCTGGAGATAATCCAAAATCAATGGATAGAGGGAGTATATTAGAAGGAATATTTTCATAACGAACTTGAACCTGTCTTTCTCCTTTTTTGAGAGAAAAACGCTTGATCATGCCAAAGGCAGCACTGTTCTTTTGATTGTTGACGAGTACTATTTCAACTTGTTCACTTTCTTTAATATCTATAGATGCCACTTTATAAGAATCGTGTTCAAAACCGACATCTGCCAAAGCTCCTGGATGGTTAATGGGAATATCCATAAAATCGTTTAGCTCTGATAACCAATTCCAATCATCTGTTGGATTACCAATCACTAGGGCACCTTTATCGTCAGAAAAAGAAAACATGTAGACGATCCGTCCTCCATATTGAGGTGTAATCACGAGTGCACAGGCTTCATTTCGCAAAATGAGTTCCTCATATCCATCGCCATCTATATCTTCAACATACGCCCAAATTCCCTGATGAGGATTGTTATCTTGTTCCCATTCCACGGCTTTTAGCAATACATGTGATGCACGTGCATGACTTGCCAGTGTACATGCCCATGGTGCTGGAGAACCAATGATAGAATTTCCTTTTGTTACAACACTTAAGTCAGTGTGAATACTGTTAGGGGCATCATGCCAACCTGTTTCATACGTGCAAGCTAGTAGATGTTTTCGTGCTAACTCAAGTAATGGGGATTCTTTTTTCATGCGGGAAGAGAGGTCTAGCAGTTTCGACCAGGTATTATTTATCATCTCCTGATAAGGTAACCATTTTTCGGAAGTGGCCCACCCCATGTAATCTTCACCTGCTCCGAAATCTTTCTCCAATTCTTTATACGTACCTGGACCTAATGGAATTGGAGAACGGATATTGCTGGACATTAACCACTCCTGAAGAAAAACCGGTTTCACATCGTTCCTCTTGATAAGCCACTTTAAAAAGCAACGATATTGCTCGATTGCCATACCATTCCATGGAGGAATTGCAGCTGCCTTTTCCATGTCATCACCATAAATAGCAATCACGTCCCTACCATTTTGAACTTCTTTAAGAAGTTGATCCATAAGCACATTAAGGTTTTGTTCATTTTCAGGATGATCAAACAAGAGATTCAACCGTATGTCAATGGACAATGGCAGGCCTATTAGATCTTTCCCATCCTGGATATAATAAGCTTCAAACATTTCTGGATTGAATGTATGCTCTTTATCAAATCTGTCTCTTGCAGCTTTCGGTAAAAACAAGCGATCATCTACTAGAGTATATTTATAGCCACCATTATCAAGCTTGTTATCTGTAAGAATATCTACTAACTGTTCGGTATTCCAAACACGTTCTGGGACCCAGAAGCCTGAAATATCTGAAGGAGGTACATCAAGCCACTTATTGATTAACCTTAGCTCTTCTTGGATTTGATAATAATTATGTTCTTGATCAAATAATGTCATGATATTTTGTGCGTAAGTAGACCCAATAATTTCGATTAAACCTGACTCTCGTAAATCAGCAATCTCTTTTAGAAACAGAGGATCGTACCATGCACAGGCTTCAATTAGAGTTCCACTAACATGTAGATGAAAGGGAACATCATATTGAGCATGTAAATCAAGAATTGCCCGCAAACCACTAGAAGCATCTGTCGGTCCTAATATGGTAGCTAAATCTGTCCGATTATCGTACCCATTTGTAATCAAAAATTGATTAGCATGATGGACAATGGCGAGAGGAACGAAAGGCTTACTCAACTAAAACCTCTCCCTTGCAGGGAAAGCTCACATTCACCCAAAAATGCATCAACAATATCAAGCTTTCCTGTGTTGAGTACACATAATTCATAGTGTAGACTTTCAAACAATGATCTCGCACGATACAAATAAAATCGTTTATAATATTCTCCTTTCATGTGTTCAGGAAAATCATTTAGATATGTTTCGAGAAAACTGATTACAAAAGGTTGGTATTGATAGAAATTACCTTCTTTTAAAATTCCCCTAATCTGTACTTGGCATGAGAGATAGGCAACATCCCAGGCTGGGTCACCGAAAAAATGGTGATCGAAATCAATTGCTGTCACATGCTTTTCGTCCACAAATAAATTCTTTAAATGGAAATCACCGTGTAGCATGACTGGTTGGACATTCCAAGGTTTTGCTGATTCTTCTTGCAAACTAATATATAAAGCTTTTAATCTATTTTCCTTTTCTGGCAAAAGGAGTGCAAGATCCTTATAGAATCTGGTTAAATCTACTTTGCCCCTTGTCTGCTTCATTTCTCTTAGCATCGTCGCAGGAATGTCATGTAGATGCTTTAGCCAACTAGCAACACGTGAAGCAATTTGTATGTTTTCCGTGCTTTCTCCCAAATAGTCATTCAGTGCCTTACCAGGTGCTTTTGACATAAGGAGAAAACTATAAGATTCAATATAAGCGATAGGTCGAATGATAGTATAAGCAGGTTCATTGGCCATCCCATTGGCCCATAAATATTTTAATACTTGATAACTTGCAATTCCTTTTTCCTGATCAGAATAGATCTTCCCAATTAAAAATTCTTCTTCCTTTTTTCCCTCTTCATTTAAATAGGTTACTTGATATTCCAAAATCCATTTTCGCAATTTAGCAGTAGAAGATGTAAGAATAACTGATAGTACCTGTCTATTTTCTTGTCTAAAACAATCATCGTAAACGTAAGCAATTTCTTCCATTGAGGGAAGCGAAGGGTTATTATTATTTGACATATTTCCACCCTCTTTATTTTTAACATTTATTTAACTGTAAAAAGTTTATTAAGATCCTGCTAGTTTTAAATATAAGGACTTAGTTTCATTCGCAATATTCGACCATGATAGTTGAAGTACTTCCTTTGCCCCTTCTTCTCCAAGTGCTTTCCTCTTCTCCGGATCATTAAGCAATTGGATGATAGACTTTGCTAGTTCGTGGGGTTGTCCTGGCTCCACGTATTCAACATGTTCGACAACTTCCCCTGCCCCAGTTGTGGTTGTTATGATGGTAGGTAAACCTGAAGCCATCGCTTCTAACACGGTAATCCCGAATGGTTCTGAAACAGCCGGTAACACAAAAAGGAACGCGTTTTTATAGCAATCAAGCATTTGATCCCCATACACACCGCCTGTAAACTCAACACGGTTGGAAATTTTCCATCTCTTAGCAAGACGACGCAAACGCTTTAACAAATCTCCATCTCCTGCAATCATAAAGCGGATATCTTGACGTTCATCAAGAACTATTCTTGCAGCTTTTAAAAAATCCTCAGGTCCTTTTTGACCAGTTACCCTTCCCAGAAACAAAATGTGACCATCTGTTCTTTCGTAATCACGGTCCCTCATAACTTCAAAGGATGTGGTGTTAATTCCGTTATATATAACTGTAATATTATCTGGGTTTGCATTGTAATGAAGAACTAGATTTTGTTTCATCCGTTTTGATACAGTAATGGTATGGTCCGCATTCATCAAAGCCTCTTGCTCAATAGCTAATATACCAGGGTGAACTGGATTTCCTGCTGCACGGTCATATTCTGTGGAATGTACGGTCCAGACGAGCGGTATATTGTATTTCTTAGAAAGCTGCAATGCCGCAAAAACCCCCATCCAGTCATGCGCATGAATGATAGCTATGCCCTCTGGATTAAACGTTTCTTCAAGACGGTTCTTAAATTCCTTTACCATATCCCAAATTGCACTTCCATGATAAGAATTCGATTTGCTCGAATGATGAGTCATAACATTTTGCAACGTCATCCCATCAGGAATATCGAATTTTTCTGTTGATAGAGCAGGGAGATAAAAGTCGACGCTAACTCCAATTTTTGTCAAGGCTTGTACAAGTTGTTGACAATGAATACCCAGTCCTCCCGAAAATTGAGGTGGATATTCCCAACTGATCATTGCAACCTTCACTTTTACTCTCCCTCCTTCTTTTTAGGTCTTTTTGCTTTTGAAACTCCTTCACTAAATTCAGGATGTGCCTCCCATTGCTGAAACAAGGTTGGATTAATCTCTTTTACGAAAGCTAAGAATGCATCCACTTGTGTCCCCATCCCTTTAATCAACCTCTTTGGCAACACATTTCCTAAAGTGAATTTATGCCGTAGATTTGTAATCTTAAAGCTGCCATCGGGTAACATATAGATATATTCCAAAGAATGATCAATGCGTTTGTAACCTACAGCTTTAAAATCTTCAAGTAATTGAAGAAGCTTGTTTGTTAATTCTTTGGTAATAGGATGTTTTGTTAAATGCTCTGCAACTGTAGGTGCTTGAATATGTTCCATCACTACATAAGCTGGACTCCAACCGTATATTTTAGGAGTAAGCCCTAACTTATCCCCTAATTGATAAGCTAGAACCTCTTCCTCCGCCTCCCCAATTTCTTTGTAATATCGTACACAACGATGATCATCAATTTTAAAGGTAGCTCCTTTTTTGTCTAAACTAATTAAAGGTAAATCTGTAGGATTGTCCACCATCACATCTTTTGATTCACGTTTTGTGACCTTGATTTTACTAATTTCAGAAATAATTACTTGTTGATCTATATTAGATCCCATATTCATTTTAATAACCTGCCTTTCTATTAATAGTGATTTAGACCCTATCTAGTAGATAGGAAAATTAGAAGGAAAAACTATAAACAAGCATTAAACTTCTTGTCTTACTCTTTCCATCACTGCTCCAAAATCCGGGTGGTTCACCCAGATGTTGTACCAATCTGGACTTAATTCCTTTGAAAATTTAAGGAAATCCTCAGCATACTTCCCCATATCCCTAAGTAGTTTGTCTACTAAATAAACTGGTTTTTCTTTAATGATACTTACCACATCAATGATTTTTAATGTTTCACCAGGTAGTACGAAAATGTGTCGGCCGGGATGGTCGAATCTGTTATATCCTGCAACTTTGAAAGAATCTAATAAATCTATGATTTTTTTGCTTAATTCTTTTGTAAGGGGGGTTTGCTGTAAATATTCATATAAAGAAGGCGCGTTAAAATATTCCATAACAATAAATCGATCTCCCCAAAAATATAGATTTGGACAGATGCCTACTTTTTGCCCTAATTGCAATGCATGAAGTTCATCCTGATAATCCTTGTCATTGCTGTAAATTTTGACACATCGTTGGTTGTCAATTTGAAAAACTGCTCCCTGGTGTCCTTTCCCTACAAGTCTAAATCTGGATTGATTGTCGACTTCAACACTGCCAGATATGCGCCATACACGGATTTGATCAAGCTTGTCCAACAGTTCTTTCTCTAGTTTCATGCTTAGCCTCTCCTTTTGTAAATTTTTTGTAAATCAATAGATTTCTAAATAAGATATGTAAGATGAGTTGGTAGTGTGTTAGACAAACTATCTATTTTCGAGGTTTTTCTATTATTTTTTCCAAGTAAATTGAGATATTGATAGACGTAATAGGAGAAGACTTAATATAGAGTTTGTATTAGTAAATTACCTTCTAATTTGGAAATCAATAATAAAGGTATAACTATATCCTCTTAAGAAAAGGCTCATTTATGTATAAGCAAACGGTTAATAAACAGGTTGCTTGGAGCGGAAGGTGCGAGACTCCTGAGGGAGCAGCGGGACAGGTGAGACCCCACAGGCGCAAAGCGCCGAGGAGGCTCACCGCCCGCCCCGCGGAAAGCGAGCATCTTGGAGCTGCAATCAACCATTCCATTGTTAAATAGCAACAAAGTTTACGAAAACAGCCTAAGAAAAAAAGAAGGATGAGCTGTAAAAAAAGCTCATCCTTCTTCTCTTATTAATTATGATAGCAACGCACGATCACTCGTCATCTGCGTTCCTCGTATTTGTTGGAATTCTTGTAGAAGCTGTTTAACGGTCAATTGCTTCTTCTTCACTTCATCAACCTGCAAAATGATTTGGCCTTTATCCATCATGATTAGTCTATTACCAAGGTCAATGGCTTGCTGCATATTGTGGGTCACCATCAATGTAGTTAGATTATATTTTTCTACTATTTCCTTGGTCAGTCTAGTAATCAGTTCTGCCCTTGACGGATCTAGAGCGGCTGTATGTTCATCCAATAATAGAATAGCAGGTTCCGTAAACGTGGCCATCAATAGAGACAGTGCTTGACGTTCCCCACCAGATAACAAACCTACTTTTGCATTGAGTCGATTTTCCAAACCGAGATGGAGCGTTTCAAGTACTTCCTTGAAATACTCCCGTCTACTCTTGGTTACGCCTCTTCTTAACGTCCGGGTTTTATTCCGTGAATAGGCCATCGCCAAGTTCTCTTCGATTGTCATTGTCGGAGCTGTTCCAGCCATTGGGTCTTGGAATACCCGACCAATCATCTTCGAACGCTTATACTCCGACATCAAAGTCACATTCGTATCGTCGATTGTTATGGATCCTATATCTGGAAGCATCACGCCTGAAATCATGTTCATTAAAGTGGATTTCCCTGCACCATTACTTCCTATGATGGTGACAAAATCACCCTGTTTTAAGGATAAATGAATATGATCCAAGGCTACTTTTTCATCTGGAGTACCTTCATTAAATATTTTATGAATCCCATTTAAATGCAACATGTTTTATGCCTCCTTCCCATTTGGCACGATTGGAAGAGAGTTCATTTCTTTTAATCGTTGCGTTTTTCGCTTTTTCTCACGGTAACTATCCATTAATTTTGGGATGATGAGTGCACATATAACAATGGTGGCCGTAATCAGCTTCATATCGCCAGTTTCCAGAAATTCGACTCTTAAAGCAAGCGCTACAACGATTCGATAAATGATGGCTCCTCCAATAACGGCAAGCGTTACACGGGCAATCGTTTTAGTTCCAAAAATCGCTTCACCGATGATGACCGATGCCAAGCCAATGACAATCATCCCGATACCCATTCCAACGTCAGCGAATCCACCATATTGAGCAACTAGGGCCCCAGAGAAAGCGACTAGTGCATTTGAAATCCCCAAGCCAAGTATCACGAGGATATTCGTATTGGCGGACAAGCTTCGAATCATCCGTTTATTATCGCCTGTAGCTCGTATCGCTAGTCCGATTTCGGTTTTCAAAAACAGGTCAATAATCAACTTGATAGCGAAGGTTACAAAGAACATTGTTATTAATATACTAAATGTTTTTGGTGCAATTCCTAATGGTGACAATACAGAACTTAAAAAAGGATCTAAGCCCGTTTTTTCAAAGAAATCTCGGATACTTGTAAACATTGTATCTGAGTTCAATAATGGTACATTGGATTTACCCATGATTCTTAAATTAATCGAATACAAGGCAATCATCATTAAAATCCCTGATAATAATGCATTGATTTTTCCAAACGTATGAAGAACTCCTGTTAAACACCCTGCTACAAATCCGGCAATCATAGCAAGCAAAGTTGCGGCTAATGGATTGACTCCATTCATGATTAATGTGGCAGCGACGGAAGCTCCAGTTACGAAGCTCCCATCCACTGTTAAGTCAGGAAAATCCAAGACCCTGAAAGATAAATACACCCCAAGTGCCATGATGGCATAGATTATTCCTGATTCAAACGCTACATATATCGCAGTCGGCACGATGTATCCTCCTCTTCTATCCTTTACTCACCTGTATAAAACTCACCGATTTCTGACCAGCTATCTTCCACTTTCAGACCTTGCTTTTCAGCTGCATCTTTATTGATCATCAGCTTTAAGCTTTGAGGAAGCGCAACTGGAATTTCAGAAGCCTTTTTCTTACCTTTCAAAATTTCAACAGCCATTAATCCTGTTTCGTATCCAAGATCCATATAACTAAATCCACTTGCAGCTACAGCACCTTTTTTCATTGAATCTAGCTCACCAACAAATAATGGGAGCTTGTTATCGTTTGCTACACCAATGACAGATTCTAATGCAGAAACTACTGTATTATCTGTAGGAACATAAATAGTATCGACGCGGTCGATTAAAGACTCAGCAGCTTGTTTAACCTCTGCTGAAGTGGATACTGAAACCTCAACGATGGAAGCACCAGCCTCTTCAGCCACTTTTTTTACTTCCTCTACTTGTACTACTGAGTTTTGTTCACCAGAGTTAAAAATCACACCGATTTTCTTAGCTTTGACTTGGTCCACCATAAAATCAACCGTTTTAGAAATAGCTTCCGGATGGCTGTCTGTTGTTCCTGTAATGTTGTCACCTGGCTTATCCAACGCTTCAACCAATTCAGCACCAACAGGATCCGTCACGGATGTGAACACAATCGGGATATCCTTCGTTGCATTCAATGCACTTTGTGCGCTAGGTGTGGAGTTCGCAAAAATTAAATCGACTCCATCGCTTACAAAGTTGGATGCAATAGTGGCGTTGTTGTTTGGATCTCCTTGTGCTATTTGGACATCGAATTTAACATTGTCCCCTTCTTTAAAACCATTTTCCGCCAGAGCTTTCTTAAACCCTTCGAATGCTGCGTCCAACGATGGATGCTCAACAATCTGAGTAACCCCAATTGTATAAACCTTGTCCTTCTTATCACCAGATGAAGTGTTGGAGCTTCCACAACCACTTAGAACAAGAGCCCCTGCCATTAATAGAGATGATACAACACCCAATTTCCTTTTCATAAAAATCCCCCTAATTATGTAAAAATAGTATTCATACCAACTGTGAAATAGGTTATCTAGTAATCCCTAAGCCATTAATATGAGTATGTAACGTGTAATGCAAATATGATTATAATGAGGACTATCGTAAATTTAACGTAATGTTAACACGAATATTCCAAAAATTCAATCTAATAATTTTCTCACTAAAACGCTTTACTGCAATAAAGTTGATGTTGTATTACAAAAATACATACGGTTCCTTTTCTGAAAGGCACTTGATTTTAGTAGCACTTGAATACAAAAAGATACCGTGAGGATAGATAGGAAACTGAGACTTTTATAAAGAATATTAATCAACATGAGCAATATAGAAAAAATGGGAAATAGTGCCCCTTTTTTCGTTCACAGTATTAAGACCATAATAGCAAGAAACAAGACGAAATCATGTCATTCGCTTGATAAAGTGGTCTATACAATATTGTACTTTGCAGCTACTCCTTTACTCTTTTCTAATAGAGGTACTAAGGACATTTGATAAAGAAAGGCAGGAAGTAAAATGGCGGAATTACTTCTTTCTTTTGAAGAAATGTGGGAAAAAATAATGGCTTGTGACAGTTCATATGATGGTTTATTCTTTACAGCTGTCAAAACAACAAAAATTTACTGTCGACCTTCCTGCAAATCTAGGAAACCGAAAAAAATAAATGTGGACTTCTATTCGACTATCGAGGAGGTCGAAAGGGCTGGTTTTCGAGCATGCAAAAGATGCCAGCCAAATTCGGATCATCCTCCTCAAATGGAAATAGTCAAAGAAGTGATGTCATTTTTGGTTCAAAATTATAAACAGAAGTTAGTTTTACAGGACATTGCCCATCATGTAGGTGTAAGTTCCTATTATTTGGAGCGTTTATTTAAACAATTGACATCAGAAACCCCACGTACTTATTTGGAAAAAGTCCGTATCGATAAAGGGGCTCACCTTCTTAAGAACACGGAATTACCTGTCCTCGAGATTTGCTATGAGGTTGGTTTTCAAAGCCCTTCAAGTTTTTATTCAGCATTTCGAAAAAACAAACATTGTTCTCCAAGTGTATATAGAAAACTTAAAGAATAGAGGGTAACTATGCTTTTAGAAGATCAGCAAGTGATTGACAAACAATGGTATATTAAATTGGTACCTCCTGCAGAATTTAGTTTCTCAGAGTGTTTAACATTTCTAGGTCGGTCATCACAAGAGATTTTGCACGTGCTGATGGACGATGCCTTTTATAAATTAATTAAGGTTCATGATGAATCTATCCTAATAAAGGTCTTCAGAGAGGAACATTATTTAAGAATAGAATTTCCTGCAACGATCCCGAATCAGGAGTTTCGGCTCCTAGCTGCACAATATGTGTGGGAATTATTGGATTTAAGTCAGGATTTACAATCGTTCTATAAAGTCGCAAGGAAGGACCCGATACTCTCTCCTTTGATCAAAAAACATTTTGGTTTACGCATCATTGGGATTCCTGATTTATTCGAAGCATTATGCTGGGCGATCATGGGTCAACAAATCAATTTATCCTTTGCCTACACGTTAAAAAGAAGATTCGTGGAGAACTTTGGTGAAAAATTCACTTATAAAGATGAATCGTATTGGCTGTTTCCTACACCTGAAAAAATAGCTCAGCTCGACATTTCTGAACTGACCTGCCTGCAATTTACTTCTAGAAAAGCGGAATATATCCTTGGCATAGCAAAATTGATGGCAGAAGGCACGTTAACTAAAGAAGAGTTATGTCATACTGACGCCCAACAATTATTACTGAACATACGAGGGGTAGGCAAATGGACTGCCGATTATGTACGGATGAAATGTTTATTAGACCCCTCCGCTTTTCCAATCGCTGATGTAGGGCTTCACAATGCGATAAAGGCACAAGTAGGATTGGACAAAAAACCAACCATAGAAGAAATCGAAGAAATGGCTTTCAATTGGAAGGGTTGGGAAGGTTACGCTACCTTTTACTTATGGAGGTCACTATATGATTGAGGAATATAAAGCATATTATAATTCCCCTATAGGGATTTTAGAAATTATCGGGACAAATCAAGGGGTCTCATCCATCCTTTTTTGCGAAGAGGAAAGACCATTAGAAAACAATCTACCACCTGTAATGGTAGATTGCTTGAATCAAATGGAGGAATATTTTAAAGGGAAACGGAAGGAGTTTACCTTTAAATACACGATTCATGGAACTCCATTTCAACAACGAGTTTGGGATCAGCTTTGTAATATTCCCTATGGTGAAACAAGTACGTATAAAGTTATTTCCGAGAAAATTGGGAATGTAAAAGCATTACGAGCAGTAGGAAATGCAAACGGAAAAAACAAATTAAGCATTGTCGTCCCTTGCCATCGGATCATTGGATCCAACGGAACCTTAACAGGCTACGCTGGAGGGTTATGGAGAAAAGAATGGTTACTTAAGCATGAAAAAGAAATAATGGAAGTTTAGGTTGTTTTTAAAGGGAGTCCATTTCAAAATTGGACTCCCTTTCACATTCAACCTATTGAATTTCCACAGACTGAACTTCTTTCTGCCCATCACGGTCCACATAAAAAATCTTAATCTTCGTATCTTTAGCAAGATTATCAAATTCAGATTTAACTACTTCAGCTAATCTGTATGTTTCAGATTGCCCTTGTTCATTGACTACTTCTATTGAGTTTAAATCCTGGAGTCCAACGAACGTTACGACCGTTTCCTGAACATTTAATTTCCCTTGGTTCGACCCTACCCAATGAAAATCAACCTTTGCTTTTAAATCTTTCGCTTCAGATGCAGTCGACCATACCTCAAGAGTGTATTTCCCAGATGGAACATTGATTAGATTTTCCTCTAGTGCTAATTCCATTTCTAAAGTATCCCCTGGTTTTAGCACCTTTTCTTCTACCATAAGGGTGAACATTTTATCCGCTGAATAGGTATATACGACAGATCCTTTTTCATCTTTAAGTTGGTAATCAAAATATTGGCTACTATTCATTGTCAGGGTTACATCTTCCGTCTTATTATTTTGAATGGTAAATTTTGTACCGACCTTTTTATCATTCGGATTTTCCACACTTAAGACTAATTCTCCATTTACAATCCCCACATCATCCTTAGCAGGGTCACTACTACCATTTGCTTTATCACTGCTAATTGCCGTCCCACAACCGACTAATGATGCTACTATTAATGTTGTCGATACTAACCCTATCACCTTTTTAAAGTAGTTCATATCGTTGCACCTCGTATTTTTATTTTGTGTTCCTTATACTAATTGACTTCTTCCATTCAAAAAAGTTACAGGGTAAGTTGACTTAAATTCTCTAACAAAAAAAGCAGCGCATCAATGTACGCTACTTCTATTTCTTAATATAACGATTACATGGTAAAACAAAATCGTGGAAATTTGAGAAGCCACATAAAAAACATAAGCTTGAGTTAATGTAAAATCTTTATATTTAAATAAGTGAAAGTGGTGAGTCATCCTTTCAAAACCTATAGCCAAGAACGAACACACCAAAATATAAAATACCAACTTAATTCCTTTAAATTTGAAATGAGTGTAAATATATATAAAAAAGTACCCAAAAGGTGCATATATGGAATAAGCTAATAAATCAAACAGTTCAAAGGCTGGACCATCAAACACATCATAATAATCTTTATCCGGTGCAGAAAGAAATTTATCAATAAGTCGTGCGCTTGTTGTGGGAAACAATAGAAGCAAAATAGTAATGCTTGGTGGAAATTTTTTAGGTGTCCAAATAATGAGCGTACCCATAACTAAAAGCAAGATAATCACAAACCATTCGTTTTCATCGAATGATTTAGGAAGTGGTAGTGCCTTCATGGTCATCCACCCCCTCTTTAATTAACACATTACGGTACTTCCTATGTAAGAATGACAGAAATAGAAAGGTACAGGTATACAAAAATGGCGAAAATGCATACCACTTACCTTTGTAATCTACAGCATTAAATACCATACACAAAACATTGATTGAAACTATTGAACCAACATATAGACAAATACTTAATATATGATTTTTTATATTCCTCTTTCGTTTTGCAAAGAGTGAAAAAACCATTAATACTACAAATGTTTTACCAACTATCTCTACAATTTTGAAAGTGGCTTGATGCTTATCATGAACCTTCCACCATTCAAGGTTATCCCCGAATATAGAAATATAACTACAAAAAATAAAACCGGTTACTAAAGCCATAAAAACTTGTTCTAAGCCTGAGATATGTTTAGGAAAAGAAAAATAAAATACTCCTAGAAGTAAGGTAAAGGAAATAAGGACAGTTTCAGTCATTACTTAGCCTCCTCTCTTTTTAAGATGGATGTAATGACAGTCATTTATTCTTATAAAGCTAGAATAAGAATATATATTAAATGCATAATAAAGCAAAAAGGAATTTTTATGGTAATTCTTTTCATTTCCATTATTCTTTTGAATTTTATTGCCTTTAAATCGAATAAGCGGCTGAACGCCAATCAAGTCGTACATATTTGGACCTTTACCATCGCATTTCAATTATGCTTTGATATGTTTGTCGAATTTAAATTCGGGTCATATTGGTACTTTAATAAAGGAGTAGATTGGGCAGAAATTTTCCCACGATCTATTATAGTGCCGCCAGTCAACATGATGTTTTTGAATTGGTACCCTTTCCATTCTTCATTTTCCCAAAAAATTTTTTATTATTTTTGCTGGACGGTTGCTCTCTTACTATATGAATTCATTACTCTACTACCTGAACCTTTGGGATACTTTCACTATGGGTGGTGGAAGATGTGGCATTCAGCTTTACTCGATCCGATTCTGCTTTTAATTTTAGTAACCTTTTATAAATGGATATGCAAATTGGAGAAAACTGTCTAAAACTACACTGTATTTTCTGAAAACATGAGATAATAATTTCAAGTTTATATCGAAAAGGGGGATATACTTGAAATTTAGTACTGAACGATTAGAAATTATAGCCTGTACAAATGATAATACGACAAACCTAAGGTCTCAATATGAGCTGGGACCACATATTGAAATGCATCTTAAAGAAGTTCAACTGGATCCTACAACTTTAGGATGGGGGGTCTGGTTAGTTTTGCTTCGAGATTCTAAAGAGGTAATTGGAGACATCGGATTTAAAGGTAAACCTAACCATCTTGGGAAAGTAGAGATAGGATATGGGATTACTCCATCTGCACAACAAAAGGGCTATGCAACTGAAGCTGTGAATGGTCTGATTCATCATGCGTTTTCAACTGGTAAGGTGGATAAGGTAGTAGCGGAGTGTTTACATAATAATGTTGCTTCTATAAAAGTCTTGGAAAAAGTGGGGATGTTAAGAACAGGCACGGATGATGAAATGTTGTATTGGGAATTAATAAAGCAGTAAATTACAGAAAGAAACCGCTTGATTGATTCCAAGCGGTTTTTTGATTATATTCAGCTTTGTTTTAATTGGTTGATTATGTAGAATTCACCTAAATTCCTTCCATCCTCCATTACTGCTTTGACCTCATCGGATGCAAATGAACTAAATTTCATCTATCCACTTCGTAAATGGGGGTAAAATTTTATTGGATCATCCCCGATACAACCGATAGTCTATCTTTCGCTTCTTTCATCATGCTCTTCAGCAATTCCTCAACGGAAGGAACATTTCGTATCAATCCTGCAATTTGGCCTCCGTTAACAAATCCATCCTCCATATTCCCATAGATGGCTCCGTTTACATGATAGTATTCTGTGGTCATTTCAGCATACTCTTGTACATCCATGCCCTCTTTTTCCTTTTCTAACACTTTTTCAATATATGGAGTGGGTAAAAGTCTCCTGATTTTCCCTACGGACCTACCTACAACGACTGTTCCGTGATCGTTGCACTCAAGCATTTTTTGCTTATAGCTTTCATGAAAAGGAGCTTCTTTTGTGGCAATGAATCGGGTCCCCATTTGTACCCCACTTGCCCCTAGCATCAATGCAGCAGCCAAGCCGTGTCCATCACCAATCCCACCAGCAGCGATAACGGGAATTGATACCCCTTTGGCAACTTGTGGGATCAGTGCAAATGTAGTTGTTTCTAAATGTGAGTTAATACCAGCCGCTTCGTACCCTTCCGCCACCACTATATCAGCGCCTGCAGCTTCTGCTTTTTGTGCATGTAAAACGGTTGCAATGACACACAAGATCTTGACGCCATTCTCTTTTAAAATCGGAATCATCGGTGCCGGATTCCCTGCTGAATAAGAAACTACCTTTATTTGATGTTTTAAAACTAGCGCGACAAGCTCTTTTACATGCGGATTGACACTGATTGCTATATTAACTCCGAAAGGTCGATTCGTTAGCTTCTTCGTTTCAACAATTATATTTTCTACTTCATCTGGAGTCATCGTACCTGCTCCAATCATTCCTAATCCACCAGCATTAGAAACTGCAGCAGCTAACGGTGCATTCGATATATTTCCCATTCCACCTTGAATGATTGGATATAAGATTCCTAATAATTTTGTAATTTGATTCACACAAAACTCCCCCTCCGTTATAATAATGTTATACTATTTTCAAGATTCAGACAATGAAGAAAGTGGGGATATTATGAAATATGCTTTTCAAAATAAACAACCGAATGTCGATGAAACTGTATTTCTTGCACCTGGCAGCTGTGTGATTGGTGAGGTGACGATTGGCAGGGAATCAAGTGTATGGTTCAATGCCGTCTTGCGTGGGGATGAAGGCCCCATCACGATTGGTGAGAAGTGCAGCATTCAAGATAATGTTACATGCCATTTATATGAAGGCTCTCCCCTTGTAATTGAAGACGAAGTCACGATAGGGCACAACGCAATCCTCCATGGTTGCACGATTGGTAAACGAAGCATCATTGGAATGGGATCCACAATCCTAGACGGAGCTGTGATAGGTGAGGAATGTATCATTGGCGCTAATTCATTGATTCCTCCTGGAAAAAAGATCCCCCCTCGTTCTTTGGTAGTCGGGGCACCTGGAAAAGTGGTTCGTGAAATTACCGAGGAAGATATCAAATTAATCCAATTATCCATCGATACATATGTGGATAAAGGGAAGCAATACAAAAGTTCATTAAAGCCAATGTCATAAAAGATTTTATTGAGAAATATATAGAAAAAGGATTGAATTAGAAATGGATTAGGAGGTCTTACATAACATGTTTCAAACAATCGATAGTTTTTTAAAGGCGTGGGAATACGAAGCAAGGCAAACTCAGAAAGTTCTAGATACACTAACTGATGATTCTCTCAATCAAGCAATTACCTCTGAAAATTGGACGCTGGGTCGTATAGGCTGGCACATTGTCACAGCTATTCACATTATTGCTTCCCCAACAGGTTTAGAATTTGAAGGTCAAGGAAAGGATTGGCCTGTCCCAGAATCAGCCCAGTTTATCGCAAGAAAATACCAACAAGCAAGCGAATCCTTTGTAAATGCGATCAAAACCCAATGGACAAACGAACACCTGCAAAATACAACACACTTTTTTGGACAGAACATGTCCAATGGAGTAATTATGCAATTTTTCATCAATCATCAAATTCATCATCGTGGTCAAATGACTGTTCTCATGCGACAAGCAGGCTTGCCTGTCCCAGGTCTCTACGGTCCATCTAAAGAAGAATGGGCTAAGTATGGGATGGAAGCGCCGCAATTGTAGGTTCTATCAAGAAAAACACTTAGCCTGAATGCTAAGTGTTTTTCTTTACACTGGTATAGTAATGTTAAAGGTTGTTCCTTTTCCTTTTACGCTTTCCACTTCAATGCTTCCTTTTACTTTATGAATCGTGCTATATACCAAAAGCATCCCTAGACCCGTTCCTTCTTTTTTTGTAGAATAATACGGTCTGCCTAATTGCTGAATTTCTTCCTTGGTCATTCCGATTCCATTATCTTTTATTTTTATCTGGATGCTTTTTTTGTACTCAGAGACCTCAATCCTTAAAATACCACCCTTTTCTTTCATCGCTTCAATCCCATTTTTGTACAAATTCGTCAAACACTGTTGAATCTGATTTTTATCGTAAGTTGTATTGAATGAATTCGCGAATCTATATTGAATCTGTACCCCATGCATGTTGGCATAAGGAATCATAATATTTTTCACATATTCTGTTTCTTCCTGAAAGTTTGAATAAACCATGTTCTCACATTGAGGCTTTGCAAATTCTAGAAAATCACTAACAATCCCCTCTGCTCTTTTCAATTCCTGTAAGGCAAATTCCACGTATCTTTTTTCCTCTTCATTAATCGTATGAGATTGATTTAATAGCTGTAGAAATCCATGAGTAACAGTAAGTGGATTTCTGATTTCGTGAGAAACGCTGGCTGATAACTCACTTACCACATTCAATCTTTCTGAATGGACAAACGATTTACGTGATTCTACATTATATATTATTTTTTCTATTAAAATCATTATTATGACCATGACCAAGACGTGAGTAGTCATGGCATGGAAAGCCAATTCCCAAAACTCTTTATTTAAAATTTCTATTAAGCTTATTAATGTCACAAGGTAAAGAAGCATCACGAAAAATGAAACGAGAGCCGCACATGTAATTCTAGTCTTTGGATTCATTCGTATGAATGTTTTACTTAGTAGTGGTACCACTGATAAGATAACAGTTGAGAATAGGAATGAATGGAAGACTCCTTCCCCACCAATCAAAAAACGAACTAGATTTAGAATGAAATAAAGTGGGAGGACACCTCTATACCCTCCAAATAATGCCACAATAATAAATGGAACGTACCGCAAATCATAAATAAACCCCACATCCAATCGGATCGGGTATTCCATGCACAGGACCATCGTAATACTTGAAAGAAAAATTTGTAAGTATTTATTGTAATAGGTCTCTCTATTTTCAAAGAAAATTAATAATATCAAAACTGGGATAAGTAGAAAAAGGAAATTTAAAAGTAATGTTTCTATCAAAATAGAGCTTCCTTTCCTATGCTGTTAAAGATTTAAATTAAAGATTAATTACTTAGTACTATACCATGTGGTAAGAATATACATAATTATATGGCTTTTCATATTAAAAAACACGAGAGTAAAGTTCTAGAAATACAAAGAAGACCGAACATATTCGGTCTATTAAATACTAGAGGATAAATGGATGGTCCATTACATCATACTCTTCATCTTTATGGTCCATTTCGTTTCCTTCCTGGAAGACGGACTCAAAGAAATGAAGGGCTGGTTCCGCTAATTCACGATAGTATTCTGTGAATAGGGAGGCAGCATGACCACCCAGCCACTGTTCAGGTAACAATTCTTCAGGCAATCCAGGGTCTACGAACAAAAACTTCCGGTATTCGTGGACTAGCTTCGTTCGCTCAACGAAGCACTCTGCATCAGTCATGGCCCCTTTTTGGATATTGCTTTTGGCGATAATGTATTTCTGACTATATTCAGTAATGAAATCTTTATATTTTTGATTGATTTCTTCCAAATTCCAGCTTTTATCCATAATCCTGCTGTTATCATGCGGCCCATCATAAGAGGCTATAAAGAAATCTACATACTCTTTAATATCATATTTCTCTATTAGATCATCGACCTGCTTTTCAAGCTTATTCGGGGAAATCCACACGCTATTGGACATCGTACCAAAGCCGCTCCACACTAATTCTTTCCTTAGTTCATCACGAATATTACGTATTTCTTCTGGAATGGTATACATCAGCATGCGCCACTTTCCATCCCATTTTTCAGGATTTAGCTTAAAAATCCGATTGGCCGCTTCTTCCATACGCTTAGCTCCGCGGTCCGTTAAAAAATAGTAGCTTTTGTTACCTTTTTTCTCCGCTTGAACCCAGCCTTGCTTGTTCATGCGGGAAATTGCAGCACGCACGGCTTGGTCATTATGACCAAACTCATTCAGCAAACGAATCAAACTACCAATCCAAATCTTATTCCCATAGTGGCGTATATAATCTCCGTACAGAGTAAATATCATTGATCTTGTATTCATTCTTGTCCTATCCTCTTCCATTCTATCTAGTATTTTTATTTTACCAATTTAAAGCGGTATCGTCTCGTTATCATTCTTACAAATTTGAGAATTTCTGATTTTTAAAAAACACAGATTTATCCCAAATTCGACAAGTTGGGAATATAAACATGAAAGTCGGGATTAAATATGTAAAAGTCGGGATTATCACGCTTAAGTTAGGAATATATGAGCACAACTAGGGATAATAACTAAAATAGAATAGGAGAATTGTTTACAACCCACTACTTTACTAAAAAAACCCAAAAGACCAACCTTTTGAGTCCGATAATCTCATTTCCCTGTAAAAACAGGTGCTCTTTTTTCACTAAAAGCTAATAAAGCCTCTTCCCGATCCTTGGTCGGAATCGTTTTTTCATAGGCTTCAGTCTCAATCTGTAATCCTGTTAAAATATCTGTCTGTAAACCTGCTTCTATCGCATACTTTGCTTGCTGAACGGCAATAGGTGCATTTTTCATGATTTCCCCTGCAAGTGATAGACATTCGGGAATCAATGTATCTTTTTTGACAACCTTTGTTAAAATCCCAATTTCATAGGCTTCATGAGCTGTGATTTTGCGTGCTGTCAAGATCAGTTCCTTCGCCTTCGTTTCCCCAATTAACCGTGGCAAACGTTGGGTTCCACCAGCACCTGGTATGATGCCCCAGCTCACTTCCGTCAATCCCATCACAGCTTCCTCAACTGCAATTTTGAAATCACAGGCTAGTAGTAATTCAAAGCCTCCTCCAAACGCATAGCCGTTAATGGCTGCAATCGTGGGTTGAGGTAACAAAGCCACGCCTTGGAATACATCTCGAATCTTTTTCACATTCCGTCTGACCTCAGAAGGGGTCAATGTTTTTCTTTCCTTTAAATCCGCTCCTGCACTGAACGCTTTATCCCCGCTCCCAGTTATTAATACTACACGTACTTCAGGATCGGAATGGATTTCACTGACCAATTCACCCAGCTCTACTAAACTTTCATAATGGAAACAATTCAATGCTTCGGGACGATTCAATGTAACATAAGCCACGTGATCCTTTTTTTCATAGTTCAGAAACCTCATCTTACTCGCTCCCCATATTTTCGATAATAGTAGAGATTCCTTGTCCAACGCCTACACACATCGTAGCCATTCCGAATCGCTCATTTCTTCTTTTCATTTCATATAGTAAGGTGGTCAAAATCCTAGCTCCACTTGCTCCAAGAGGATGTCCGAAAGCGATTGCGCCTCCGTTCACATTCACTCGGTCACTCGTTAGCCCAAGCTCATTGATACATGCCAATGATTGAGAAGCAAATGCTTCATTCAATTCGACTAACCCTATATCTTCAATGGAAAGGTTCGCCCTTCCCAAGGCTTTCTTTGTGGAATAAATTGGGCCTATCCCCATAATTGAAGGCTCCACTCCCGCAATAGCACTTGACACATAACGTGCTAACGGCTTTAAACCTAGTTCATCTGCTTTTTCCTTAGACATCAATAGTAGAGCAGATGAACCATCATTGACTCCTGAAGCGTTCCCAGCAGTAACCGTTCCACCTGGAAACAATGGTCGGAGTGAAGCAAGCTTTTCAATTGTCGTATCAGAACGAGGATGTTCATCATCCTTAATCAAGAATTCTTTCCCTTTTCGGTCCACATACAAGACTGGAACAATCTCCTCATGGAATATTCCTGCCTCAATCGCTCTTTGAGCCTTCTTTTGACTCTCATAAGCAAATTTGTCTTGCTGCTCCCGTGTGATTCCAAATTGCTTAGCGACATTCTCCGCCGTCTCTGGCATGCTATCTGTGCCATACATTTCTTTCAATTTCGGATTAATAAAGCGCCATCCAATCGTCGTATCAACGAGCTCCATATTGCCTCTAGGAAAATCCTGCTCGGGCTTTTTCGTCACAAGGGGTGCACGCGTCATACTTTCCGTTCCACCTGCGATGTAAATGTCACCTTCACCAGCCAAGATCGATCTCGCCGCATAATTCACTGCATCCAAACCTGAACCACATAATCGGTTAAGCGTCGTTCCGCCCACTTCAATCGGCAATCCAGCTAACAAGGCGGACATCCTTGCTACATTGCGATTGTCCTCCCCTGCTCCATTGGCATTCCCAAAGACCACCTCTTCTATCTCTGCAGGATTTACTTCAGGATTCCTAGTGATAAGCGCTCTGATTACCGTAGCACCCAAATCATCCGGACGAACATTCCGTAATGCTCCATTGTACCTTCCAATCGGAGTCCTGACCGCGTCTACAATCACTACTTCTCTCATTTTATTTAGCACCACCTTTATCTCTGTAATCATAAACGCCACGGCCTGACTTTCGTCCCAGTCTGCCTGCTTTCACATATTGCTCCAACAGTGGGGCGGGACGATATTTTTCGCCGAGCTTAGCATGCAAGTAATTGAGATTATTCAATCTTGTATCTAAACCGACTAAATCCCCAAGCTCAAACGGACCCATCGGATAATTGAGGCCAAGGCGGATTGCCTTATCGATCTCTTCTGGAGTCCCTAAGCCCTCTTGCAACATATAGAATGCCTCATTCCCTACTAGCGCTGAAATTCTGCTCGTAACAAATCCAGGGAATTCGTTGACCACAACGGTTTCTTTTTTCATCAAACCAGCCAGTTCCTTCACAGCCTCAACTGTCTCATCACTTGTTTCCAAACCACGTACAATCTCAATCAACGGCATTTTATGGACCGGGTTAAAAAAGTGCATCGCAATTACTCGTTCCGGGCGATTAGTAAAAGAACCTATTTCAGTCGGACTCATCGTGGAAGTATTCGTTGCAAAAAAACAATGACTTGGTGCATTCTGATCCATTTTTTCAAAGACAGCTTTTTTGATCTCTATCTTTTCAGGCACAGCTTCAATAATAAAATCCGCTTCTTTAAAAGCTTCTTCCATGGATGTCGTATATTTCAAACGTCCCTCCGCCAAATGAAAATCGGATTCTGTAAGCTTCCCCCTTGTTACGGCCTTCTGAAAAAGTCCCGAAATCTCATCTTTCGCGTGGGCCAGTTGTTCTTCCTTTATATCAACTAATGTGACATCACATTTCCCAATCGCTGCCACATAAGCGATTCCTCTTCCCATCACACCAGAGCCGATTACTACCAGTCGTTTCAATTTCTACTCCTCCTTGTTTGAAAAAGGGACACAACCCTTCCAGCCTAAATGAAAGAAAGGGTCTGACCCCACACACTATGAAAAAGGTGACCAAACCTTTAGTGTGAATGAGGGCCAACCCTTCGTCTCTTAGTTATTACCCATTCTTATAATCCAAATGGATTTAAAGGTCGCCCTCCGTAATAGGAAATGACGCTTTTTGTTTCACAGTATAAATCCAGTGTTTCAACACAAAGCTCTCTGCCAAATCCTGATTGCTTATAGCCTCCGAACGGTGTTCCCGGGAATGCAGAAAACGGACAGTTGACCATTACTATTCCCGCTTGGATTCCCTTCGAAATGCGAGTCGCCCGAGCATGGTCTTTCGTCCAGACCGCAGAACCCAAACCATATTCGGTATCATTGGCAAGCTTTAAGGCTTCCTTTTCATCCTTGAATTTCATGACAACCACAACTGGTCCAAAGATTTCTTCCCTGACAGCCTTCGTGTTATGATTCACGTTAGTAATGATAGTTGGCTCATACCAGAATCCATTTTCATAGCCTTCCAATTTCGCTACTGTTCCGCCCGTTTCAATATTGGCTCCATCCGCTTTTGCCGATTCGACATAGGCATGGATGATATTAAGCTGATCCTGGTTGATGATTGCCCCAACATGAGTGCCTTTATCGAAAGGATTGCCTAGCTTAAGCTTCTTCGTTTTTTCGATGAACTTTTCCATGAATTCATCGTAAATTTCTTCTTGCACATACAATCTTGAACGTGCTTCACAAGACTGACCCGAATTATAGAAAATTCCAAAGAGTGAACCATCTACAGCGGCATCGATATCTGCGTCCTCAAACACAATGCTTGGGGATTTTCCACCTAGCTCTAAAGTCACACGCTTTAAAGTACTTGATGCGCGTTCCATAATTTTTCTTCCAATCGGTGTAGATCCTGTGAAAGCAATCTTATCGACCGCAACATGTTCCACTAAATAGTTTCCTACCTCTGAACCAGCTCCAGGTACAATATTCACTACACCTTCAGGTACGCCTGCTTCGATACAGATTTCCCCAAGTACTATTGCTGTTAAGGGTGTCAGTGTCGCTGGTTTTACCACGACTGAACAACCTACGGCAATCGCAGGAGCAATTTTCCAAGCTGCCATCATCAGTGGATAATTCCAAGGAATGATTTGTGCACAAACCCCAACGGGTTCTTTTTCCGTGTGGTTTTGGAAAGCTCCAGGCATGCTATTGACACTTCCACGGTGGCTTACAATTGCACCTGCATAAAATTCAAAGTCCTCTATGGCTTGCATCACTTGCCCTTGGGCAGCGGACAATGATTTACCTGTATCGAGAATCTCTAATTCTACTAACTCATTAAACCTTGAACGCATAATGCTCGCGATTTTATTCAAGGTCCTGGAACGCTTATTGATGGGAAAGTGCCGCCATTTGCCGAAATCAAATGCGTTTCGGGCGGCTTGAACTGCACGTTCCGCGTCCTCAATATTGGCTTTGGCCACATCAGCGATTTTTTCACCTGTAGCTGGATTGTACGTAACGAACGTCTCATTGCTGCTGCTTTCCATTCGCTGCCCGTTAATGATCAATTGGTAGCGGTCTCTCTTCGTTTCAAACTGCTCTAGTTTTGGGTCTCTAACCGTCGACATAGTAATCTCCTTTTCTACGAGACTTATTGTCCAGTGAATACGGAAGGTCTTTTTTCGATAAATGCTTGAACTCCTTCACGATGATCGTGAGTTAAGCCAGCCATTCTTTGACCGTACGCCTCTTTTTGTAAAAATTCATCCAGTGACATTTCATAACTTGCATTCAATTGGCTTTTAATTAATCCAATTGCTTTCGTCGGCATGCTAGCTAACCGTCTAGAAAAGTCGGAAACCGACTCATGCCATTCTTCATCTGTACTGATTTTTGTCACGAGCCCAATTCGATTCGCCTCTTCTGCAGAGACCTTTTCACCAAACACTGCGAGCTCAAGCGCTTTGGCATGCCCAACAATTTTGGGTAAATAATATAAGTTCCCTGAGTCAGGAATCAATCCAACATGAATGAATGCCTGGACTAACTTTGCCTTCTCATGCATAATTCTGAAATCACAAGCTAATGCCAAGCTTAAACCAGACCCTGCTGCCACTCCATTGATCGCGGCAATCACTGGTTTTTGGAGCTTCGATAGCTGAATCATGACTGGGGTATATCTCGTACGAAGCACTTCCCCATGATCCAAACCTTCTCCAACTCCCCCAAGATCCTCACCTGAAGAAAAGGCTCTACCTTCCCCCGTTATGACAAGACATCTAACACTCTCATCCCGATCCACCGTTTTCAATGCATGAAGCATTTCTCTATGCATCGCTTCAGTAAAAGCATTCAATTTATCGGGACGATTCAACGTTAATGTGGCAACAGAATCATTCACTTCGTATTTAATCGTTTCGTACAATGTATGTACCCCCTTGTAGACCCTGCCTCTATAAATCCTTTAGTCTGACCCCACTCACAATCTCATCTCTTAGCGTTAAAGGGACTTTGCCTTTGCATCCTTACTTGTGTAGTGGGACCTAGCCCCTATTTACCTCTAAATTGAGGTTTTCTCTTTTCTTTAAAGGCTAACATGCCCTCCTTTTGATCTTCCGATGAAAAAAGGAGGTAAAAATTCTTTCTTTCGAATTGCATTCCTTCTAAAGTGGTCGAATCAACTGCCTTTTGAACGGATTCCTTTATCAAACGAAGCGATAATGGAGGCTTAGTCGCTAAGTTCTCTGCAAAGCGAACTGTTTCTTCCATTAATAGATTAGAAGGAATCGTGTCACAGACTACACCGTAATGAAGGGCTTCTTTCGCTGAAAAGCGATCCCCTGTCATCAGCCAGCGCAACGCTCTCGTACGACCTACCAACTTAGTCAATCGCTGCGTCCCGCCCGCACCTGGCATGACTCCCAAATTAACCTCTGGAAATCCAAATTCTGCATCTTCCGCAGCAAACAGTAAATCACAACACAGTGCAAGCTCAAATCCGCCACCTAGGGCAAAACCATGAACCGCTCCAATGATGGGTTTTTTAATGGCTCCTAGACGGTCCCAATCCGTAAATTGGTTGAGGAGCTCCATTCCGATTGGATCGGTATTCACCATTTCGTCAATGTCCGCTCCTGCTGCGAATGCCCTTCCATTCCCAGACAATACAATCACACGTATGTACTCGTCTCGATCGTAGCCCTCCATAGCCTCTACAATCTCAGCCACCATTCCTCGATTGATGGCGTTCAGTACTTTCGGACGATTCAACGCAATGAACCCAACGGAACCTTCTACTTTTGTTTCAATGAACTGGAATTCTTTACTCATTCACTTCTTCACCGATCATCAACGTAACTAGATCGCCTGCGAAAGACATTAAATCCTTTCCAGAAGCTCTACCTTCATCGGATTTCATCGCAGCTTTTAATGCTTCATGGCTCTCATAATACATTTCACACATGATATAGTATTTGCCCTCGCCACCCATTGGGCTTCCTACTACTCTTGTAACCTCCATTTTTTGCAGTCCTGGAATTTTAGCCGTGATTGGGGCATGATGACCAAAATAGTGTTGATCAAAAGCTTCCTTATTTTCTGGGTGCTTGTAAAGCGCGATTAATTTAACCATGTAAAATCTCTCCTTTTAGATAAAAAATATTTTTAGTACATAAGCGTCCACTTTATTTTTGGTTTTCGTATTGATTGTTGTTTTTACGTAATAAAGTTTGCCCGATGATCACAACTCCAGGCACTTGCTTTCCGCGGGGAGGAATGGGAGCCTCTTCGGTGTTACCACCTGTGGGGTCTCCCACTTTCCTCTTTTTCCCGCAGGAGTCAAGTATCCTCCGCTACAATCAACTCAGGCAGGTATAGTTAAATTGCGCTAAAAAAGCAACAAACTTTACGAAAACAACCACATTATTAAAACTGCTTAGGTCATGGACGCTAAATTCCCATTACATTAGCGTTGAAATAGGCTTCATTGCTTCAAACGGGTTCTTGCAGGTTTTACAGTACAGGATGCTTCTACATGCTGTTGGTCCAAATATATTCTCCATCGTCGTATATGATGAATCACAATATGGACAAAGTACATGCCATTCCCCTGTTTCGCTCACTTGTTTTGGTGGAGGAGCGATCCCGAACTCTTTGAGTCTTTCACGGCCAATTTCTGAGACACGGTCGGACGTCCAAGGGGGATCAAACACAAACTGGACTTCAACCTCTTCCAACCAATCGAGTGAAGTAACCGCTTTCAAAATATTACTCTTGATAATATCTAAAGCAGGACACCCCATGAAGGTTGGTAGAATGCTAATAACGATACCATTACCAGAAACTTTTATTTCTTCTACCATCCCTAATTCTAAAATGCTGACAGAATCAATTTCTGGATCTTTTACAGATTGTAGCGCCAGTTCTATTTCGGATTGTTGGAGTGCGGTTAATTCCCCGAACCATTTCATACATCATTCATCCCTTTATAAATAGGCTTTTACCAGATAGCTGCTGGATCTGAAGCGTATACTTCACTTAATACTTTCAGAGCATCCTGTAAATCGGGGGTATGTTCTCCCTTTCTACCCTCTCCACTTTCCTTCCCAATGGCAGCAGTGTAAGTAAGTCCGCTTGAAGTAAACATTTGGTTCATGACGGAATGGAAACGTGCAATAAGAACATCTTCTGCCTCAATCAACCCTGCTTCAGACATTTCTTTGCTTAATGCTCCTAATGAAAGGACATCTCCAAAGTCTTTTATAACGATGTTAATCGCTTGTTCCATTCTGGTCCTTGCTTCGCCACCAGCTTCAACCAGTTGCTTGAACCAGATATTCCAGTGCATCTGATGATAATAAAGCTCCATACTTACCTTGACTGCCGTATCAGCAAGAGGCTTATAGGACGATGTTTTTAATGAATTGATTTTGATTTTCTTCGCATGGGAGTAAAAGAAGTGACGGACAACCGCAAATGCCCAATCATATTTCGGCTCCTGCAAGTATGTTCCTGGTCCATTCACTTTCTCAAGAATGATGGCATTCTTACGTTCACTCGCAGGCCTTGCATGCGCAAGGTAATCCATATCCTTTTCCCCAAGCTCTTCCAACAATCGATAATACATCACTGCGTGCCCCATCGTATCTTGATTGATGGACGAATAGGCTACATCTTCTTCAATATGCGGAGCTAATCCAAGCCATTCAGACCCTCGATATGCTAGGATAAAATCATCGTCTGCAAGCTGATATAATAATTCTATTAATGCTAGTTTACTAGTTTGCTCTAATTGCTCCGTCATTTTTCGATTTTCCCTCCCCACGAGAGGATTTCTTGTTCGTCCAGCATCTCTTGCTCATAATGGCGCCATTTTTTCTTTAAATAGCCATATCCTTTTGTATTCCGATAATCTTTATTATCGAGCCTTGCTAATGACTGCCTTTCTTCAGGCGTCATTTTTCTAACATCCGATCGCTTCACCACCCAAATATCAGCCACAGGTTCTCTCCTCATGAAATTCTCCTGTGCCAAAACAAGTGCCAGCTCTTGATTAGGTGCCAATAAACTGAACTGGTATTGCATGGGAGCCGTATCAGAACGCCTACTAAAAACCTCATATTCTTCATAAAAATTACTCAAGGAAGGTCCTCCTTTCAACCAAAAGTTAGACTACGTCATTTTTCCCGCTTAACGCTTCGCGAACCCAAGCATTGTTTTCATAAGCTAGCTCTCTTAATCTCAATCGATCCTTTGACTTCGGTCCTCGATTTTTAATGATTTCTTTAAAGCGCTTCCAGTCTGGCTGTTGGTAAACCCACATCTTTTGTTCATTGTCAAAATGCATCGTAGGATCGGGGATCGTCAAGCCAAGGGAAAGAATTCTCGGAACATACTTGGTGAAAAAGTCTTGGCGTAACTCTTCATTTGACTTTGATCGGATTCGATACCTCGCAGTCACATCCTGTTTGGACGTTCCCGTCGCAGTTGCATCTCCTGGACCGAAAAACATCAACAAAGCTTCCCACCATCGGTTGATGGAATCTTGGATCAATGCTTTTTGTTCAGTCGTTCCTTCTGCAAGGGCCATTATGATTGCTTCCCCGTGTTGGGCATGGAACACTTCTTCCGCACAAATACGTTTCAACGCTCGGGCATATGGGCCATAAGAGGCATCTAGCATATTGGTTTGTGTGATGATTGCTGCACCATCCACCAACCAACCGATTAATCCTGCATCTCCCCAAGTAGGAGCTTCCATATGAAAGACATTATGAAACTTCAAATCTCCTGATAATAAATCTTCCAAAATATCACCACGAGATTTCCCAACTGGTTTTAATAAATCTTCTGCCACACGTAGGAGTAGCTGTCCGTGCCCCATTTCGTCTTGTACTTTCGCCATAATTCCTAATTTCCGCTTTAAAGAAGGTGCTTTTGGCACCCACTCTTTTTCAGGTAGAGCACCCATAATCTCACTAATTCCATGCATGGAAATGAGCTTAATCAGTACATTTCTATACTCATCTGGCATCCAATCATCCGCTTCGATTTTTTCACCGGCTTGGATTCGTTCCATGAATTTCTTATGCTTTTCTTCTAGTGTTATTGTTTCAAGCTCTGACACATTCTACACCACCTTAACATATAACGTTAATTTAACGTAATTATATTATAATGTTATACAACATTCAACGGAATGTTCTGACTATTTATGGATTTGTCGTGCTAAATTTTCGATGGTCCAAAATCCTAACAGCTTTCCCTTCTGACCTAGGGATCGATTTTGGAGGACAAACCTTGACATCTATAGAAATGAGGAGATGACTTTTTAATGTATGTTGAATTTCCCTTGAAAGAAACTGGATTTGATCATGGTCCAGGTTTTTACCTAGCTCCATAAATAGATCCTCCTTCACTTCAATATGAAGTTCCACAGTATCGAGCGTACCAATCCGCTTGACATGCAATTGGTAGTGAGGAACAATTTCATTTGAACTCAGTAGATAATGCTCGATTTCCGATGGAAAAACATTTACACCACGAACAATCAACATATCATCGATTCGTCCTTTGATACGAGACATTCTTGTCGTTGTCCTGCCGCAGGCGCACACCTCCCTAGAAAGGGAAGCAATATCTCCAGTTCTATAACGAATGATAGGCAGGGCTTCCTTTGTAAGGCTTGTGAAAACGAGTTCCCCTTCCTCACCATCCGGGAGGGGCAGAAGCGTAATGGGATCAATGACTTCTACATAAAAATGATCTTCCGCAACATGCAGGCCATTTTGAGCTTCATGGCATTCCATTGAAACGCCCGGTCCTAAAATTTCACTCAAACCATAAATATCGCAGGCTTTGATGCCTAACTTTTTCTCTAATAAGGCACGCATTTCTTCCGACCAAGGCTCCGCCCCAAAGATACCAAACTTCAATGAATTTTCACTTAAATCAATACCCATATGCTCCATCCGTTCAGTGATCGTCAGAATATAAGAAGGTGTACCACAAATGACCGAAGGCTTAAAGTCTTGTATCAGTGCTATCTGGCGATCAGTGTTTCCCCCTGAAACAGGGACGGTAGCCATGCCTAGTTTTTCACTACCATAATGGAGACCCAATCCTCCGGTAAATAGTCCATACCCATACGCATTATGTAACACTTCTCCCTTATTTCCGCCTGCCATTGAAATGGCACGGGCTACGAGATTCCCCCACATATCGATGTCCTTTTGGGTATATCCGACAACGGTTGGTTTTCCGCTCGTACCTGAAGAAGCATGAATTCGTACTACCTCACTTTGTTCAACAGCAAATAATCCAAACGGATACTGCCCCCTTAAATCTTTCTTTGTAGTAAATGGCAGATTTTTAATATCATCTAGTTTCTGAATATCTTGTGGAATGATGCCTGCCTCATTCCACTGTTTCCGATAAAACGGGACTTGTTCATACACAGTGTTAACTGTAGCCAATATCCTTTTAAATTGCAGCCTCTCCATCTTTTCCCTACTGTAGGTTTCTTCCTCATGTAAAATCATATTCTCACCCCATTTTTATATGACGATAATATTGCGTATAAAAATAATATGTAATATTACTAACATATTTACCTTTTATTTTCTGAAAAGTCAAATAATAAATATGAGATAGAACTTATTACAAATGTAAAGAAAGCCTTGATGGGAATTTATGTTAGTATTTTAAAGCGGTCAGTAATAATTGTATGAGGTGAATAATATGGAGATTCGATTGGAGAAAGCAACCAAATCTGATGCAGAAGTAATTTTGGATATACAAAAAAAAGCATTTATGCCTTTGCTGGAAAAATATCAAGATTACGAAACTAGTCCAGCTAATGAAAATATTGAAAGAGTCATTTCAAGGATTATCAATCCTAAAGGAGGATTTTATAAAATAGTAGTTAACCACACTATCGTAGGGGCTATTTGTGTTTTTTGGAAGGAAGAAGCACAATTTTGGATCAGTCCGATGTTTATTTTGCCCCAATATCAAGGGCAGAAAATAGCCCAACAAGCCATTTACTATCTAGAGGAAATGTTTCCTCATGCCACTATTTGGGAATTAGCGACACTACTGGAGGAACAACGAAATTGTTACCTTTACGAAAAATTGGGATTCAAACAGACTGGTGTGACTAAGAAGATCAATGATCAAACAACCCTAGTTTATTATAAAAAGATTTGTTAACAAAAAAGCGTCCGGATCATTAAATCCGAACGTTTAACTTTTATTCATCACTTGGTCGGCTCACTTCTTGGAAAATATTAATCTTCCAAGAAACAATGGTGGTACTATCCCTGACGTTTCGACTTTGTATTTCTGCTAACAACGCCTTTACACTTGCATCATTCTCTGAATTTGAGAACACTTCACCTAAATCTTTTGGGTTGGAATAAGGTTCGCCTGGACATTCAATGAGTCCATCAGTGGTAAGGAAGATATGATTTACCCCTTTTCTTAACTCCCTCACACCACTGCTATAACAAGGTACAACCTGTTCAAACGTATTTACTTGTCCTATCCACTCATAGAATTGTCTTTGGTTCAATTGATACTGACTAAGAGCAGCTAGCTCCGGATGAAATAGATATAAAAGGCAATCTCCAACCGAAAACCACCAAACGTATTTGTCTTTCCTTACGACAATTAAACAAGCCGTTTCACCCTTAATCTTACGGCAAACAGAAAGAAATTCATCATTCTGAAAGATTTCTAGGACCAACTTTTCCATGCTCTTGAAAACACTTTGTAGAGGATGGGATAGAATCCTTTGTATGTCGGATTTTTTCTGTACAAATTGTTCAACTACTAATTCGGCACTCTTAGCGGTGTTGTGTGCATCAAGAATCATCGCAAATTCCCATGAACCTTCTTCACCTTTCCACACTAAGCAACCGTCTTCATTCTTATATTGGCCCGCTTCAGAGCTTCCTCCATAACGACCAATGACCATATCGCTTAGACAATGAATATGTGGCATATCAACAAAATGTTGTTGGCTGCCAACCCAAATCAACTCGTCCAACACTTTATTCATTTTGATCATTCTCTAAAATAGTCTGAATACTTCCAGAATGTTTATTGCAAATGAAGCAAACTTCCATCATAATCATCCTCTATTGAAATTTTTAGAAAATTATAATATAAAAGCATCTTTATTGGAATAAATTTCTAAATAAAAAAGAGAAGTAACTAAACACTTCTCTTAATGATTAGTAAGTGGTATCTTCAATACATCGATTTTGGACCCGTCTTTCGCTGAATAAACAAACAGCTCAAGTTCTGTACCCTTTAGTTCCTTTTCAATTATTATCTCAAAGTCCCCCCACGCAGGAGCGCCATCAGTTTGATAAAAGTCCTGTTTGACAATCGTACTATCCTTTATGATTGCGTATTGAAAATTCCCTTCAAACACTCTTGCTTTTCCAGTAACGACAAGGTGGTCTTCCTCTTCCTTGATCATAACTTCTTTAAAAGCATCATTTTCGTATCGTTTCTCTTCTTTTGAAATTGGTTCAGAAGTATTGTCCTGTTGCCCGCATGAAGTTAAAGTAACTAATATTGCTATTAGTACAGATAGGAATAATGATTTGTTCATCGGTTGAATCCCCCCTTCTAAAATATTATGTCATATGAACTGATTTAATATGGGAAAGCTTCAAAAATACTGTATCTCCATTCGCAATCGCCAATTCAACTAAGTTATTATTCACGCTTATTAATTTTCCGATTTTCATGGGATCGCTACCGGCATCAAAAACGACTAGTTTTCCTACTTCTCTTTTTAATTGTTCCTCTAATGAACGCTGTATAGGGACGCTTGTTGGATGGACAGGAAGGCTTTCATTACTCAAAGAATATGGCGTGACGGTTTGATTGTAAGGGGTCAGCCACTTCAAATGGCTCATGGAAATGAACATCGTTTTATAAACAGGTGAGTAGAAAACAAAGTAATCATTTAATACACTCGTAATATATCCGTGAAAAGTTAGGTTTCCAGTTACGTAAATTTCAGCAAAAGTACCCTTAGCATTTGTTAATATTTTCCGGTATGAAATAGCGTCCATATCATCAGGAATTTCTGATTCAGTCGGACTGCTCACAAACTCATTTTTATCTTTAACCAGTTGAATTCGATGAACATGCAACATAGGAATATAGATAAACTGTTGACCATTGTATAAAACTAGTATATCTTGGCCTAAATCAATCAGGACCCCCTTGAAGGTGGTTTTTCCCGATAATAAAATACAAACTTGTTGTCCCATTAACGTATTGATATTGCTCACCATAATCTCCTCCTTGTGAATTTAACTAAAAACCATCTGTACCCAATAGAACAATAATATCAAAGTTACAACTGTTGTTAATGGGATAACTACAATTGAAACGCTTAAATAATCTTTCCACGATACATCAATCTTATTTTGCCGCAGAATGTGCATCCAAATTAGCGATGCCAGTGTTCCAATTGGTAATAACAAGGATCCCATGTCACTACCGATGATATTGGCAAGATAGATGGTCTTTAAAGTGATTGGATCCAGACCCATTTCAGTTAATGTAATGGTTCCTATCATTAATGCAGGATGGTTGTTAAAGATGTTAGATAAAATGGATACAAGTCCTCCCATAATTACACTTGCATAAAATAATCCTTGGTTTACTATTGGCTCACATAACTCTACGAGAAAAGTGGTTAACCCAACATTATGGAGCCCATAAATAATCACGTACATTGAAAAGGCAAAGATTAAAATATGCCAGGGAGTCTTCTTCAATATATCCACAGGATTGGTTCGTAAATGGTACCATCTCCATACCAGTAACGCTAAAGAACCAAGTACCGCAACTAGTTCAATAGGGATCGAGAGGTATGAGGCTACAAATAACAAGCAACGCATGATAAACACAAACAGCAAAACTTTCAACATAAATTGAGTCCGTTTACGTTTCGTTTCAACAGAAATACTACTCTTTAACGGATGAAAGTTTTTAACAAAAAACATTTCTTCTATATCATATGACGAATTAGGCAATTTTTTCGGTAATTTATTCTTTACAACCATAAACATTAACCAGCTCATAAACAACAATCCGAGTGTAGCTGGTACGAACATCATAGCTGTATGCATATATAGCGTCATATCAACAATTTCTAAAGCTATTAAATTTACTATATTACTTACTCCGATTGGAGCACTTGAAGCAGTTGCAATTAAAGCTCCACTTAGTAAATATGGAATTTGTTCTTGTGGTCTTAAACGAAGGTTTTTTAAAAGCATGATTAAGATGGGGGTAGTAATTAAAATGCTTCCATCATTATTAAATAAAAGTGTCATCAAAAAACATAATAATTGTATATTCCAATATAATCGATAGCCCGATCCTTTAGACAAAACGGCCAATCTAGCTGCTGACCAATGAAAAAAACCGAAGCTTTCTAATATGACCGCCATAACGATCGTACTTATGATAGTTATTGAAGCTCCCCCAATTTTACTGATAATATCCATTATATCTCCACGTGATACAATGCCTGTCAGTAAGATTAACCCAGCACCGATAGACGCTGGCCAAGCTTCATTTATTCCTTTTGGTCTCCAAAATATCACCAACATCGTCATTGTGAAAACCAATAATGTCATTCCAATTTCGAAAGTCATTACCATGCTCCTTTCTTTTGGTTTAATACATTTATCCCTGCATGTCCGATTCCCTATATACATATTCGCCCCACTAAAATAGGGAGTGGATACATGTCCATTTCGGGTAAAATGTATGTTTGTCCATTAAGGGCAGGAGTTACCTCGAGACAAATGGCCAATAAAAAACATCCCTTTCAAACAAGAAAGGGATGTTGGGATATTCACTTACACGGAATCTGACAACTTGGACATGGAAAGTTGCTTAAGGATGATTTATAAAGCTTAATGAACAGGTTTTTAAGTTGATTATTCAAGGACACTGGTTGATTGGAGCGGAAGGCGCTTGACTCCTGGGGGATTAGCGTTACAGGCGAGACCCCGCAGGAGCGGTAGCGACGAGGAGGCTCTGCGAACGCCCCCCGGAAAGCAAGTGCCTGGAGCGGAAATCAACCTTTTCGCCTACCATACATATCAAAAATGACAAAAGGTATTGAGAGAGCGCTCTCGATACCTTTTGTCGACAATCTGAAAGGACTTTCATTTAAGAAAGTCCTTTTATAGTAGCAATTTAAAGAATTGATTTTGTATTTTATAGAAATAGGCTTAGCACCCTTCGTCATCAATTATAAAACATCCAATCGAACCGATACAGATGTGCCTATACCAAGCTGACTTTCTATCGTCATTGAACCATTATGTTCCTGGATGATTTTATTGCTGACCGTCAATCCTAAACCAATTCCTTTGTCTTTCGTTGTATAAAAAGGGGTTCCCAAATATCTTAACAGGTCTTCTTCTATTCCTATTCCCTCATCCTTAAATGTAATCAATACCCCTTTGTTTTCCAACTTTTGGACCCTTATTTCAACAGTACCTCCGTTCGGCATCGATTCAATCGCATTTTTAAGGAAATTGACAAAAACCTGCTTCAGTTGGTGTGGGCTACATAATAAATCTACATCTTCTATTAAATCTTCTAAAATAATTTGGACATTATGTAATAAAGCTTGTGGATGAAGAACATTAATCGTGCTATGTAGAATGGAAAATAATTTTTCTCTTTCAAAAAGAATCGCCTGTGGTTTGGCCAGTGACATGAATTCGTTTACAATCATATCGATTCGATCAAGTTCATTCATGATAATGGACAAG
Source organism: Peribacillus alkalitolerans (assembly GCF_010882125.1). Taxonomy (GTDB): domain Bacteria; phylum Bacillota; class Bacilli; order Bacillales; family DSM-1321; genus Bacillus_BN; species Bacillus_BN alkalitolerans. Next base: position 334,432 of record NZ_JAAGVZ010000003.1, read on the forward strand.
TATTGATCTTGCTTGTGCGGATCTGGATTACTTCGTAAAAGCTTTGAAAATCCTTTTAAAGAAGTCAAAGGATTCCTAATCTCATGTGCAACACCAGCTGCAAGTTGTCCAATGATCGAGAGCCGATCTAAATTACGAAGGGCAGCATCATTTTTGACTCGATCGGAAATATTTCTTCCTACCGTCACAAAGGCCTCCATCTCTTTTTGTTCATTATAGATAGGCGAAATATTGGACTCCAGATAAATGACATCATTATTAGATGTCCTTACCTTATTTTGAATCAGCTGAGGCTCTTCAGTCTTTAGTAATTTTTGAAAGGTCCAATCAAAATGCTCCTCTTCACCAGGCACCATAATTTCATGAATTTTTTTCCCAACTAATTCCTCTGGAGAATATCCCATCACTTTTTCGTGAGAAGGAGAAGCGTATATAATCGTTTTCTCTTTCGAAAATACCTTGATCATATCGGAGGTATTTTCCGTTATGAGTTTATAAAGTTCACGGATTTTTTCTAATTCCCTTTCCATTTGCTTTAGTTCTGTAATATCTCTAAAAATAGCAATAATCGCTATGATTTCTCCATTTGAATTCCGGAATGGCGAATAGGATACCGCAATATCAAGTGTAGTCCCATCCTTATGAAATCGCTGGGTAATCATATTCGAATACACTTTCCCTTGCTTTACAGATTCAATTATTTCATTTACGATACTAGGATTAGAAAATTCATTAAATCTTTTACCTAGTATTTCTTCTGAAGTGTATCCAAAAATCTTCGTATACATTGGATTCACCCGAATGAACCGATTTTCCAAATCAACGAAAGCAAACCCGTCTGCTGTACAATTAAGAAATAAATCGAATAACTCATCAGAATTATATAAAAATGATTCATTTTCTTTTCCTATGTTCGGGAATCTATTAGACATCGTGCTCTCTCCCAACTTTTCATATATCTTTTGTCTCTATTTTACAGAATTTTTAGATAAAAGATATATTTAATTTACTTTTTTTGAATAGCTTTTTTTTAGAATGAAAAAGTATGATACAGTAAAATAGAATTTTAATTATTGAAGGGAGATTTAAAAATGAGTAATCAAGAAGCACAAAATACTTTACCACCTAAAACATGTTCCATAGAACGTCTAGTAACGATGCCAGAAGATGTACAAAAAGTGTTGGAAGGCAAAAAAACAGCAACACGCAGAAACGGAAGATATGCTGATGTAGGCGAAATCATGGTTTTAGAGGATAAAAAATTCATCGTGGACCGTGTCTATTCACAGTCTTTAGGAGAGTTAACAGATGAACATGCACAACATGAAGGCTTTAATACTGTAGAAGAGTATAAAGAATCAATCCTATCCTATCATCCAGGTATGCCTTGGCTGCCGCAAATGAGAGTTTGGGTGCATGAATTCAGTCCTGTAAGTGAATAAAAATGGATGTATTGTACCGCATATTAATATTTATCCATGTACTAAGTGTGGTGGTTTCCATTGGGCCGTTCTTCATTCTACTTCCTATCGTAAAAAAGTTACGCTTGGCTAAAGAAGAAGAAATACACCCACACCTCGAAACATTCCGATTCGTCGTCCGGCTTACCAAACACGCTGGCCATGTATTGGTTGGATCAGGTATATTACTCGTGGTATACGGCCCGTGGACTTGGAGTACACCTTGGATCGTCATGACATTGCTTATCATGTTTGGCTCCCTATTCTTTTTGGCAAGAGCTTTTTCACCAAAACTAAGGAAGTATCAAGAAGAAATACATAATCGAGAAGAAATAGCGGGAAAACTAAATCGTTCTATATGGATCTACATCATCCTCCTAATTGCCATGCTTTGGTTCATGGTTGTGAAACCTGTTTTATGGTGATGGAAAAAACAAAACCTTGTCTATATTAAGACAAGGTTTTGATTTTAGTAAAGAAATAATAATATTTATAAATCACAATAAAGATTAACGCTATCCGTATAACTATACTGTCCATCAAGATGAAAGCAATCGCGATCATCGCATCGGCAAAGAGCAAGATTGAAAGCTTCTGTCTTATGGACATACTTCTCTTTTTCACAAAGCTCTCCAAATGCTTTTTATACAGTGAAGTCCCTTTAAACCACTTCTCGAACCGCTCTGATCCTTTTACAAAACAAAAAGATGCTAATAGGAATAGCGGAGTAGTCGGTAATACCGGTAATCCAATTCCTAAAATTCCTAGTACAAGCGATATTAACCCCACTAAGATATAAATGAATTTAATGATTTTTTGGATGATCATTGCCCCCTGACTAAAACTGGCAATCGCAAGATTTTTAAAAGTCCTACTTTTCTTCCATCGCCTGTTGATGCTCAACCGAATTACTTAAGTGATCCTTCGTCATTAGGCTAGCTGCAATAAATGCCAAGGCAGTAGGAATGAGAGCCCACATAAACGTATATGTGATGGACGAAGATAATGCAGCTGTTATTTTATCCAATATTGGAGCTGGAATTTGTGCACGGGCTTCAGGCGCCAACAGAACTCTTGGATCATTCAAAGCAGGGTTATCAGTCATGCTCTCTCCCATTCCAGCAAAAATATTCTCTAGTTTAGAAGTGAATTCGTTCCGTTGGATAATTCCAAAAACAGTAATTCCTAGAGTCATTCCCAAAGAACGGATAAACGAGACAGTAGAGTTCACAGAACCACGCTGAGAAGGATGGAAATGATGGATAGCAGCATTGCTTAAGACAGAAAAAGTAGCCCCTATGCCTAGTCCTACTATGATCATATACAGAGTTACTAACAAACGTCCTGAATCCGGTTTTAAAGTCGTCAACAAGACCATGCCCACAGACAGAATGATAGTAAATAGAATCATAATTTTTCGGTAACTCCATTTATTCATCAGGAACCCACCAGTGGTCGCAGAGACTACTGATCCCAACATCATCGGAAGCAACACTAATCCTGAATTTGTCGCTGTTCCTCCAAGTACTCCTTGAATGTAAATCGGAATATAGACAGATGCAGTAATAAACGCCATACCACTTAGTAATCCTAAAGCATTACTTGTGGTAAACAAGCGGTTTTTGAACATAGGGAAGGAGATAATCGGATCCGTTACTTTCCTTTCAATCCATATAAACGCTAAAAACAATACTGAAAACACTGCAAACAATCCAATAATAACTACTGAATCCCAATCGTACTCATTTCCACCTAACTCCAAAGCAAACATTAGACTGACCACAGCAATAACAAGCGTTATAGCACCCCACCAGTCAATTTTTTGCTTAGAGTGAACTAGAGATTCTTTATAGAAAAATGCAATAAAGATAAATGCTAACAAGCCAAGAGGAATATTCACATAAAAGACCCAATGCCAGCTGATGTAGTCTGTAATATAAGCTCCTAATAACGGACCGAATATACTCGATAAACCGAATACAGCACCGAATAATCCACCCAGTTTCCCACGTTGTTCAACAGGAACCGTATCAAACATAATCGTAAATGCGATTGGAATGAGTGCTCCTCCCCCAATTCCTTGGATAGCACGGTAAATACTAAGCTGAGTAATACTTTCTGCAGTACCGCATAAAATCGAGCCTATTAAGAACACAATTAATCCGAAAATAAAAAACTTTTTCCTACCGAACATATCAGATAATTTTCCGAAAATCGGCATACCTGCCATTTCAGCAACCATGTAAGCTGAAGTGACCCATACAAACTTATCTAAACCACCTAATTCACCTACAATCGTCCCCATGGCAGTAGCAACAATGGTATTATCCATCGATGCCATTAAAATGCCCAATAAGAGACCTGTAAGCACGAGCCCTTGTTTGCTTTGTTTTGTATTCACAATTAGATAATTCCTTTCCTCTATTATATTTTTCAAATAATTGGCCATTAACGAAACATTGTTACGTTAAATGTTGAAAACAAGAAATAACTGATGAATAGCAGATAAAGTGTCCTGTTTCTTAATTAAATTTCCTATTTTTTAAGCTTTGTTAAACAAGCCTGTTGAATGGCAACTAGAGGCAATTTCTTACCGTGCGCGGTATTGTAGCCTCATTAAGCTCACTCCGCGACGGTGTGTTCACCCTTTACCCACTTTTCATCAGGACATTGAAAATATATGATTACTTAAATTTAACATAACAATGTTTTGTTATAAAGAAAAAAATAATTTTATCAATCCCAAAATTAATTATCTCCAAATTCAAACCAAAACAAGACTATAAGATAATACTTGAAATAGGACATAAAAAAGAAGCTAGCCTTATTGCAGCTTCTAAATTAGTATAGCCACTATAGAATTACAATCCCCTTAAATGATTCGATACAGTCAAATGGACCTCATCCTCTTCAGTCCATTTGCCGTCAAAATTCTCTCGAAGCGTGTAAGTTTTTAATGGGGTGGAATAAAAAAATACATTGTTTATTCTTTTTTTAATTTCATAGGATTGTCTCTGGGCATCCGCCCTTACACTCCGCCTACTTTTTCATATTTTGTTAGAGTATTCATCCCGACTAAGAAATTACAGAGGAGGATTCCGTGATGAACCCATTTCAATATAACCCTGGACATGTGCAACAGCCAGCTTCCCCTTATGCACTATATCCTTACAATTCGAATAGTCAACAGCTAGAGCTTTATCGACAACAACAAGAATATTATCAACAGCAACAAGATTACTATCAACAGCAACAAGAACTCTATCAGCAACAACAAGAATTTTATCAGCAACCAGAATCGTTTGATGAGCTAGATTATTATGAAGAACAATCCGAGATTGACAGACAACCTAACCTAGAAAGAAGAATTCGTGAACTTGAAAGAGAAAACCAACTGCAGCAACAAGAACTAAGACGCTTAAGTCAGGAATTAAACCGCCAAAACCAGGAAATCGGGCGTCTGAACCGAGAAGTTAACCGACTCAACCAAGTTGACGAACGCCACACTCGCCGCTTAAACCGATTAAACCAAAGGCTGCGTGCGGTTGAAAACAGATTGAATATTCCGTTCTATGCTGAGGATGGGTTTTAATAAAGAAGCAGGAGTCAATTCCTGCTTCTTTGTTTTTTTAGATTGAATCTCGGTTGTATGTGTTCAATGGACTTTTTATAAGACTAGAGATTCTAAAGTAATGGAAAAAAGAGGTAAAGGATATGTGAGTCGAAGTGATGGAAAAATGGATCTACGAGTGGATAACGATAGCTTTGTGATCGATAAACTTTTCGAAATCGTAAAAAGTGAAGGATAAATTTTCAAAAGTGAAGGATAAAATCCTCGAAAGTGGCGGATAACCGGGGGTGAGCGAAAGTTATATGGATTAAGACGTAGATAAAATGACGTCTCTTGCAATCTAGAATTTTCTGCTGAATTGGAATGTGAAGTGTAAATCCGAATTAGTGAAGGATATCTAGTCTGAAACGTGGATAAAGATATCTAACAAATGCATATCCGGCCAAACAATTGAAAATCTAATGAAAGAGAAGGATATGAAGGCCTAAACGATCCTTTTAGTTTGAGATTAATTACCGAAGCCTAAAACTTCTCCTTCAAATTAAATAAGCAGGAGAGACTTCCTCCTGCTTTTGACATGTTATTATCAAGACTTCCAAACCTGCTCAAAGATAATGGCTATCATCGTTCCTACAAGCAAACCGTTCCCAAGAATATACTGTAATAGGACAGGTAAACCATTGATCGTCCCATCTGGCAGGGACATGAGCCCTATTCCCATGAGAAGTGCTACTCCTAGTATGGTAATTCTCCTTTGATTCAAAGGCTCTTTAGTAATATTGTTCATGGAAATTCCAATCATTTGTATCAGTGTTGCTAATAATGCTGCACTAGCGACATAAACTGGTAGTTCTGCTAATAATTGAACAATTACCGGAAAGAAAGATATGAAAGACAAAAGACCACATGCAATAAGAAAAGGCACGATTCTATATTGTTTAGTCATTTGTACAAATCCTGCTGTTACCGGAAGTGGTACTACCCCGATTGTTGAAAAGGAGGAGGAAAGTATATGAGAAATGCCGCCTGCCCAAGATCCTCGATTCAACTTCGTGGGTGCAAAAGATTTAGATGGTAAGGAATCGTCCATAGCATGTATGGCTGCAATGGTATTCGATATCAAAATTAAAGTAAATAAGAGAGCTGTAATGACCATACCTACGTTCCATTCAGGCAGCCCCCATGCAAAGATCTCTGGAGTTTTTATGAAGGCTCCCCTAGAAGAATACACGCCACTTTCTCTACCAACTAGAATCAAGGACAACAACCATCCAGCACCTATTCCAATCAATACTGCATAGCTTTTTAACCAACCCCTTCCCCCAGTTGAAAGGAGAACAACCAATAAGAAGACTGAAAAAGAAATGAGAGGTACTTCATAGGATATCGGCGGTTTAGCAATGCTTTTTCCAATCATCCCTTCTATAAAAACTCCACTCAATTGAATGGCTAGAATTAATAAGAATGTTCCGGTAACCAGTGGAGTAAATAGGAATAGAAGACGCTGAACCATTCCAGAAAGACCTAAAAGTAACAGAAGTACACCTGCAATCATCATCCCCCCTTCTAAAATTTGAAGGGTCTCTGATCCTGTTCCTCCTTGCGAAAAAGATATATCCGCTAATATAACGAAAACACTTACCCAAGAACCCGCTGGTCCATCAGCAATAGGATATCCGTGACCAAATTTCCCTTGAATAAACGAACTGATTCCTACTATAAAGAACGTCCTTTGCATTAAAGAAGAAATGTCTTCTCCAGATAAACCGAAAACATGGCCGATCACAATAGGTAGCGCAATTGAGTTCGCTAATAAAAAGACGAACCATTGTATGACTTGCAAAGAAGTAGATTGGTGATTTTTCATTGTTGGACTCCTCTAAAAAATACTTTCTTTTCTCTTGTTGATAAAAACACGCCAATTAATATGAATATGGCTCCCACAACTTGTGTTAATAATATTGGTTTTTGGAGCAAAAAAAATCCAGAAACCATGGCAATAAAAGGCTCCAAATTTGAAAGCATAGAAGCTTTGAAAGCTTGAATATTTTTTATTTGGTAGTTCCATATCAGATTGCAGACTCCATGAACAATTATTCCAGAAATAATAAGCAATAGCCATAAATCAATTCTATTACTCACTCTAAATGCCTGATCAGTCCAAATAAAAGGAACAGAAACCAAAAAACCAATAACATTGGAATAAACCGTTAAAATAAGTGGATCGATTCGTAAAGTCAAAAATCTTGTCATGATAATCATGATGGAAAAAGTCACCATTGTGAGGGTAATCCACCAAAGACCTGAATCCAATGAAAGAACTCCAGTTTTTGCACTTGTTACTACATAGACTCCACTTATGGCTAACCCCAGTCCAAAAATCGTTGATAAATTGATTCTTTCTTTTAAAAATAGAAAGGCTAATATACTAGTAAATACAGGAGTGGTCGCTAAAATAATTGCTGATGTGGTGGAATCGGCTGTTTCTAGTCCAATAAAAAATGACCATTGGTTGATAAAAATACCTATTATCCCTAGTAATCCCACATATCCCCAATCTCTCTTAGTTAGTGAGAAGAAAATTGTTTTTTCCTTAATGAATAGAAAAAAAAGTAAAAATACTGTTATAAAAAGCAATCGTATAGATGTGACAACCGCAGGAGAAAAATCTTGCACTAATATTTTCCCTATAACAAAATTACTTCCCCAGATGGTGACACATAGGATGAGCCAACCGTAAACCTTTTTCATTTTTACCTCCACTTAAAGAAAACACGAAATACAGAATAGAAGCCCAACAAAACTGCGGGCTTCTTAGCACATGTTAATGATTTGAACCGGCAACTACTTTTCCTCTAAAAATAACAGTCTCTCGTTTTGGTAATCTCGCAACCGCTTCAGCTGAGCATGCCGCTTCTACTAATACAATATTTGCTTCATGACCTTCCAATGGCCATACAACTTCCCCTTGCTCGTTTAAAGGAGTAATTCCACCTGTAGCCCATTTTAATGAATGAGCTAATGTTTTTTCATCTTTCCGGTTAAAACGATCACAGTATCGATTGGACTTCTCCAAAACATCGCCGTTTCCAAACGGACTCCATGAATCATAGAAACCATCACAGCCTAAGTAAACTGCTACTCCTTTTTGATCTAAAAGCTCAACTGGTGGAATGTTTCTATTTATAGGTATGGTAGACATTATGGACATGCCTACTTCTCGTAAGGTTTCAGCTAATTCTGCAGTTTGTTCAACAGGCACATCTCCTAAACTAAAAGCATGTGACATGGCAGTTTTATGATACCACTTTGCTTCCCGAACCATTTCTGCGAATTTATCAATTGTATAAAAACCGACATGACCTGCATCATGGAGATGAATATCGATTCCAGCATCAAATTCAGTCGCTAGATTCAGTACTTCATATAAAGATTTTTCAATATTTTTATCAATCCCCGCAGGATCTAATCCACCAACAATATGTGCCCCTGAACGCATCGCTTCCTTCATTAAGGTTCCCATGTCATCACGAAGCAACCCATGTTGAGGGAAAGCGACAATTTCGTATGTAAGCTTATCTGAATATTGCTCTAGAGCTTCACGAACTCCTTCAAGGTTTTTTAACCCTATATAAGGGTCAATATTGACATGTGTCCGGATATGGGTCGATCCATTTGATAATAGTTGATCAATCATTGCACTTGCACGTTGTTTCGTAGTAGGTGCTAGTTCATTTAATTCCATCGCTTCATACTGAAGTCTTTGCTCAAGATTTCTTACAGGTTTGCATGATTTCCAATCGAGGGAAAGATATGTTTTATCTAAGTGGTTATGCATTTCTTTGAATGTTGGTAAACCTAATAGACCCTTTGCATCCAGTATTTTTTCATTTGAAGGAATAGTAATATAGGGATGTGCATGTTTTTCCACTACTATTCCTTCTTGAATTTTTACATCAAAGCACTCTGTTACTGTCTCTATTGATCCGTCTTCAAACTTCTTAATCCCTGTCTCTAACCGGACGTTTCTTAACCACAACACACTACTCATTTCATATCCCTCTCTCTTTAAGATATAGGCATTCTTTCTGAAAGCTTAGATTCTACTTTTTTCCCTTTATAGTAAACACTGCTTACTTCCGCTCTTCGTGCAACGGCTTCTGCAGAACAGGATGCATCCACTAGAATCATAGATGCTTCATCTCCTACCTTCGGCCAATTGCGCTCTCCTTGTTCATTAAGTAAAGTAATGCCACCATTCCCATATTTCACAATAGAAGCTAAAGATTTTTCATCCATTTGACGGAATCGCTCGGCTAAAAGCGACATTTTATTCATAGTATTCCCTGTTCCAAATGGAGACCAATGATCGGTAATACTGTCATGACCAAGTGATACCCTCATCCCAAGACGATCTAGAGTTGGGATTGGAATGGTAGTTCGAGTAATAGGAACAGTCGTGGTTACATCTATATCAAGATCAGTTAAAAGCGAGACCATTTCCTTTAATGCTTCAGGTTCTAAATCAGCCAGTGCACTTCCGTGGCTTATTGTGGCTTTTCCTATTAATCCTGCTTCTTTTGTATTATGAGCCATCCTTTCAAAGGTGAAAGCACCGAGTGAATTTGGATCATGGAGGTGAATATCTACACCTTTCCCTGATTCGACTGCAATATCAAATATCGTATATAACGACTTCTCGATATTTCGATCAATCGTTGCCGGGTCGACACCTCCTACTAAAGTAGCCCCATTTTTCATGGCATCACGAACGAGCTGGATGGAATCACTTCTTAATAAGCCATGCTGTGGAAATGCCACAATTTCATAAGATAAGGAGTCTTTATATTTTTCTAATGCATGAACGGTCGCCTCTAAATTTTTTAGTCCAATGACAGGGTCAACATTACAATGAGTTCTAATATGGGTGTGCCCATTTCGGAGCAGTAACTCAATCATTTTTTCTGCTCGTTCTTGTACAAATGGCAATTGTTGAGGCAATATCGTTTGTTCTTCTTCAATTCTTGATTGGACTCCCTTTGGTGCTGGCTTGACAGCTTTCCAAGGTCCTCCGTAATAGGTTTTATCAATATGAATATGCATATCTCGTAACGATGGCATCACTAATTTCCCTTCACCATCTACCGAGTTGATACCATCATTTGGTTCCATCTGGGCTACTTCTACAATGACTCCTCCCTCAACTTTGAGATGGGCAAGTTCCGTTTTCGTTCTAATTACTTGCCCTTCTTCCTCCACAAATCCAGTCTCTATTAAAATATTCTTTATCCAGAATGTGTTCATAGATTGTTCCTCCCTTTAAAAATTTGTTAAAAGCCTAATTAATTCAGATTTTCATAGAAAAGTATGGATAATGGAGGGTACTAGAGAAGAATTTATCTTCATAGAGTACCCCTTTATCCATATTATTAATTACTTAATTGTTACTTCATTAATCATTAGGTAGTTTGCTGCATTCAACCAGAAACCTTCTACACTTTTCGTATGGGCTGCCAAGTGCTCATAATTACGGATTGGAATATAAACTGCATCATCCATTTCCTTCTGCAACAGCTGCTCATAAATGGTCTTTCTTACTTCAGGATCCTGCTCTTGTCTTGCTTGTTCGATCATTTTATCTACATCAGGATTGCTATAGTAGAAATGGTTACCAGGTGCTCCAAGTGAAGCTGTATGGAACAAGCTGTATTGGTTGTAATCACCGTCACCTGTTGCGTTCCCCCATCCACCTATGAATAAATCATGGTCACCTTTATCAATAGCATCAATGTATGCGCCATACTCTAATACTTGAATCTTAATGTCAACACCAATGCCTTTTAGCTGTGATTGGATGACCTCTGCCATACTGATTCTCTCTTTACGGTCACTTGTTAATAGAGTTAGAGATAAACCGTCTTCATAACCTGCTTCTTTTAAAAGCTCTTTTGCTTGGTTCACATCATAATCATATGGTTTTACATTCTCGCTATAACCGAATACTTTTGGACTCATCGCTGAATTTGCAAGAGTACCAACATTGTTATATATCCCGCTTATAATAGCCTCCCGTTCAATCGCATGACTGATCGCTTGACGAACTTTCACATTATCCACAGGTTTCTTCTTCACATTGAATCCAACGTATTCAACTGCAAGACCTTCAGCTCGATATATGCCCATGCCTTTAGAAGCTTCAATTCGATCTAATTCCGCAACAGGCACTTGGTCTGTAATATGTGCCTCCCCTGTTTCAAGCATCGCTAGTCTAGTAGAGTCTTCCGGTACGACTTTAAATACTACCCCATCAATTGAAGGTGCTTTCCCCCAATAAGTATCATTCTTTTTCAAGCTAATTTCTTGACCAGTTTTCCATGCATCAAAAACAAATGGACCAGTACCAATTGGATGCTGTGATAATCCTTCAGGATTTTCATCGATTGCTTTAGGGCTTAGAATGCTACCTTCTTGACTGGCTAAAATAGAAAGAAGTGGAGCATACGGATATTTCAAAACAAATTGTACTGTAGTATCATCCATTACTTTTGTTTCTTTGATCATAGAGAACTTTTCAGCTTGTGGTGAGCCAGTAGCTGGATTTGTCACACGATCAAAGGTCTTCTTAACAGCTTCAGCATTGAATGGGGCTCCATCATGGAAAGAGATTCCCTCTTGAAGCTTGAACTCCCAGGTAACATCATCTAGTTGCTTCCATACTGTTGCTAACTTTGGTTGAATCTCCATATTCTTATCAGGAGCAACTAATGTTTCATATACCTTTTGGTAGACCACGTTTGCAGATGGAATATCGGTAATAAAATGAGGATCTAATTTAGTTGCATCAGAAAGACGAGTAACAATAAGTGTCCCACCTTTCTTTTCGCTTGAGCTTCCTTCGCTTGTACTCTCTTCTTTTGTTGAGGCAGTTGAACATCCCTGTAATACGAGCATTACAATTGCCCATATGAGGAATCCTTTCATCCAACGTTTTGTTACATTCTTACTCATGTTTTATCCCCCTTTTTTAATTGTGATCCTTCATGCTGCATCTCATGGAGCCTTGCTTATTTGAATTATAAAAAAATCCCGAACTTAATATTTTCAGAATATTTACTATATTTTTAACTATTTTTACTTGTTGTTTTAAAAATATTTACATTCTCCCAAGACCTGTTAATTTGAGTATTAAAAATCAAGGATTTATTCAAAGGAGGAGTTTACATGGAATTGGAAGTAAAAAAGGCAGATGCCTTTCCCTTACGTTCACCGTCCAACCCAAAACTTGAAAAATGGAAAAGCTTTATTTCGACTATCAGTCAAAATAAAGCTGCCATGGTAGGTGCATGCATTGTTGCCTTTTATATGTTAATTGCTCTTTTCGCACCAATCTTAGCCCCTTATGATCCATATGAAATTAATTTACCTAACAAACTGCAGCCTCCTTCATTTGAACATTGGATGGGAACTGATGACAAAGGAAGAGATATTTTAAGTCGAATTATCTATGGTTCACGATTGTCGATGGGGGTGGGCTTTGCTTCCGTATTTTTTGGAGCGATGTTTGGAATAACGATGGGGTTAATTGCAGGATATTACGGAAAATGGGTTGATTCTATCATTAGTAGAATTCTAGATGTCATGCTCGCTTTCCCAGGAATACTTCTTGCCCTAGCTATTATTAGTGCACTAGGTCCAAGCTTAATAAATGTAACCATTGCTGTTGGAGCTTTTTCTGTTCCTCTCTTTGCTAGAATCGTACGTGGCTCGACATTAGAAGTGAAGAAATTGGAATACATTGATGCGATTCGTTCTTTAGGAGCGAACGACGCTACCATTATTTTCAAGCATATTTTACCGAATATTATGTCTCCTATTATCGTTCAAGGAACCTTACGTTTAGCAACAGCTATTCTTTCAGCGGCTGGACTATCTTTCTTAGGTCTTGGTGCACAGCCCCCTTCATCTGAATGGGGAACGATGCTTAGTAGCGGAAGAGACTTTTTATTTAGCGCTCCCCATATGGCTTTATTCCCTGGCTTAACCATTTCAGTATTAGTCCTAGGCTTTAATATTTTCGGAGATGGGTTACGAGATGCTCTTGATCCACGGATGAAAAAATAACGATTGGAGGAAATCACATGTTCATCTTCATTTTCAAACGATTGCTACAATTAATTCCTGTCATGATTGGAGTTACATTTGTTGTATTTTTCATTATGCAGCTTGTCCCAGGTGACCCTGCTGTCATTCTAGCTGGTGAAGGAGCATCAAAAGAAACGATTGAACAACTGAGAGAGCAACTAGGCTTAAACGAACCACTTTTCGCTCAGTACTTGGATTATATGAAGAATATTTTATCTGGGGATTTCGGCGTTTCTTTAAAGAACAATCAGCCTGTCCTGGATGAAATTATGACCCGATTACCGATTACGATTGAACTGGCTTTTTGGAGTATAGTTATTACCGTTGTAATTGGGATGGGAGCTGGAATTATCTCTGCAATCAAACCTTATTCCTTTTCTGATATTGGAGTTATGTTCGTTGCATTAATTGGAATTTCCTTGCCAAGCTTTTGGTTCGGACTGATGCTTATGTATATTTTCTCGGTAAAACTACAGATCCTTCCTGTTGCAGGATGGGATAGCTGGAAGCACATTATCTTACCTGCACTGACTCTCGGTGCTGGTGGAGCAGCCATTGTCGCACGGATGACAAGGTCAAGTATGTTAGAGGTTATTCGCCAGGATTATGTTCGAACAGCCCGAGCAAAAGGACTTCAAGAACGAGTGATCATTTATAAACACGCATTACGTAATGCTCTTATCCCTGTCATCACAGTTGTAGGTCTACAGTTTGGCGCATTGCTAGGAGGAACGGTATTGACCGAATCTGTTTTTGCCATCAATGGTCTTGGCAGATTAATCGTTGAATCTATTAGAATGAGAGATTTACCTATGGTACAGGGTGGTGTGCTGATTGCATCGATTATATTCGTGCTTGTCAATTTACTAGTGGATGTATTGTATCGTTTCTTCAACAAACGAATTGAGTTGAACTAGGAGGTTTTATGCATGAGAGATAAAGAAGTTGTCCTAGAAGTCAAAGGATTAAAAACCTACTTCTTTTCCAAAAAAGGAACGAGTAAGGCTGTCGATGGTATTGATTTCGTCCTTCACAAAGGAGAAACTTTAGGAATTGTTGGGGAATCTGGATGCGGCAAAAGTATGACTTCTCTTTCTATATTACGATTAGTTCCATCCCCCCCCGGACAAATTGTCGATGGATCTATTAATTTTAAAGGACAAGATCTATTATCATTACCAGAAAAAGAAATGCGAAGAATACGCGGAAATGAAATTTCGATGATTTTCCAAGAACCAATGACCTCATTGAATCCTGTCATTAGTGTTGGAGAGCAAATTTCCGAAGCAATTCGCCTTCATCAAAAATTGGGGAAAAAGGAAGCTTGGGTAAAAGCAGTTGAAATGTTGAAATTAGTTGGTATTCCTTCACCTGAAAAACGAGCTAAACAAGAGCCCTTTCAGTTAAGCGGCGGAATGAGACAGAGGGTTATGATCGCCATGGCTCTCGCTTGTAACCCAGAAGTCCTTATTGCTGATGAACCCACTACCGCGCTTGATGTAACTATACAAGCACAGATACTGGAATTGATAAAAGATCTTCAAAAGAAATTAGGTATGGGTGTGATGCTCATCACCCACGATCTTGGAGTCGTTGCAGAAACTTGTGACCAAGTTGCGGTCATGTATGCTGGTAAAGTTGTAGAATACGCTTCAAAAGAAGCCCTATTTACCAACCCAAAGCATCCTTATACCCGAGGTTTACTAGATTCCCTGCCAAAAATTCATGAGGATCAGGAAGAGTTAATTACCATTAAAGGGAACATTCCAAGTCCATATGAAAAGGTAATAGGTTGCCATTTTGCCTCTCGATGCCCGCTTGCATCAGATATATGTAGAGAGAAAGAACCGGACCTAATCAAAAGCGAAGATGGCTCCAGTGTCCGTTGTTGGGTACACACAGAAAATTGGATTGAACAAGTGGTCTAAGGAGTGGAAACTATGAAAACGATAATTGAAAAATCAGAAACTCCAGTTCTATTAACGGTGGAACATTTAAAACAGTATTTTCCTATAAAGGATTCTTCTCTTTTTAAGCCAAAATCATTTGTTAAAGCAGTTGATGATATCTCATTTAAGATTTTCGAAGGTGAAACACTCAGTATTGTGGGTGAATCAGGATGCGGTAAATCAACAACCGGACGTGCCATTCTCCGTCTAGATGAACCAACAGCAGGAAATATCATATTCGATGGGAAAAATCTAGTTACGTTGAATAAAAAAGACCTTCGATCGGTTCGAGGAGATTTACAAGTTATTTTCCAGGATCCATTCGCATCATTAAATCCAAGACAGACGATTAAGCAAATATTAAATGAAGCAATGGCGATTCAAAAGGTGTTACCAAGAGAAAAACGAAAAGAGAGAATGCTTGAATTATTAGGTTATGTTGGCCTTCCACAAGATGCGCTAGACCGGTACCCACATGAATTTAGCGGTGGACAACGACAACGAATCGGAATTGCACGTGCACTTGCCGTTAATCCTAAATTAATCATATGTGATGAAGCAGTTTCAGCACTTGATGTTTCCATCCAAGCTCAAATCTTAAACCTGTTAAAGAAGCTTCAGAAGGAAATGAAGCTAACCTTCCTATTCATCTCACATGATTTAAGCGTGGTCCGACATATTTCAGACCGAGTAATGGTCATGTACTTAGGAAAAATAGTCGAGATTGCTGATAAGAAAGACTTGTTTGATTCACCCCGACACCCTTATACAAAAGCCTTACTTTCAGCAATTCCTGTCCCTGATATTACCGTTAGAAAAGAAAAGATATTATTAAGTGGGGATGTACCATCACCTATCAATCCACCAGCAGGATGCCGTTTTCACACTCGTTGTCCCTATGTTACAGAACGTTGTAGAAAAGAGGAGCCGGAACTAAGACAGGTTGGAGCATCCCACCAAATTAGCTGTCATTTAGAAATATAATCCTATTCTCAAATAATTTTAAATTTTATAATATAATAGAAGGATATATTGCAGGAGAAGGGTACTTCCCTTCTTCTCTTGATTAAAGGAGTGGACTGACATGCATACATTCGAAAGCTTTTCACTATATGTGCTGTTGTGTGTGCTCGCTCCACTGATAGGTGCATTTACACTATTATTTTTAATTATTTTCGAAAAACGCATTGACTTACTTCAAAACCAAACTAGGAAAATGGCATTAGAACAAGACCTTCAAAAAGCTTTATATAACCAGCTCAACCAACAAATCCAGCCTCATTTTTTCTTTAATACATTAAATATTATATTGAGTTTAGCTAGACTCGATCGTAAAAAAGATCTTATCCGTTCTATAGAAGTGTTATCTAAATTTCTAAAATTCAAATACCGATCGCTTGAATCTTTGATTCCCATCGAGGAAGAACTGAAGTATACGGAATATTATTTAGAAATACAAAAATTGAGATTTGGAGACCGACTTTCCTATCATATAAATGTTCCAACATCATTAATGTGTGAAACAATCATTCCCTTTTTGATACAGACATTGGTTGAAAATGCCTTTAAGCACTCTTTTGAAAGATATGCCATAAAAGCACGATTAAAGATTGAGATATTTGAAGAAGACAATAAAATTCACTTAAATGTATGGAACAGCTCGTTAAGTGAACGAGAGGAACTATTAAATAGTGAAGGTGGAGTAGGATTAGAAAATATTAAACAACGATTGGAGCTTTTATACTCTCCTGAAGACATCTCCTTACAAATCGTTCATGAGTTAGAGAGTACTTCTGTTCTCGCCAAATGGCCACGTAAGAAGAAAAATGACCCTTCCCATAAAGCAAGAATTGAAAGTGAGGGATTTATCCATGAACATTCTATTAGTAGATGATGAACCGCTCGAATTGGAACAACTAGAATATTTAATCCATCTTAAACATCCGAATTGGAACATTTTCAAAGCCTTTGATGCTTCAAAGGCAATACGAATTGTAGCAAATAATGAAATCCATCTTGTCTTTTTAGATATTCATTTACCTGGAAAAAACGGTTTAGAATTAGGAATGGAATTGCGGAGGCTTTACCCAAACATGGAGTTTGTTATATTAACTGCGTACCAAAATTTTGAATATGCAAGGACATCAATCAAGCTTAAAGTAGTGGACTATATAACCAAACCCTTAATTGAAGAGGATTTAAGAAATGTACTTAAAAAGTATGAACATATTGAGCATTATTCAGACTCTATTAAACAAGCTCTTTCCATCATCCAGAAAGAATATAAAGAAAAAATTTCTTTAACCTATCTTGCCTCTAAAATCCATACCAATCCCTCCTATTTAAGTCGAAAGTTCCAAGATGAAGTGGGAATTGGTTTTTCCGATTATGTAAATCAATATCGCATTCAAGTAGCTCAAGAAATGTTAAAGGTCCATCCTGATTGGAATATCTTTTCCATTGCAGAGGAGTGTGGGTTTAATAGTCAGCACTACTTTAGCCAACTTTTCCGTAAACTAACCGGTAAGTCACCTAGAGATTTTCGCCAAGAGGGGATAAACAGTGAAAAAGCTTAAATATGGCCACTATATACATGGAGGCATTCAATTAACAGTTGGATTTGGTATTGTACATTTACTTTCTAGATGGATTACGGGGAATACCATCCTTTCCTCTCCCGAATCGCTAATTAAATACGGGATAACTGGTGGAATCGGCTATTCCTTAATGGGTGCATTTGCCCTCATCTTATTTGGATTTGTAGCTAAATATGTACGAAAGCACTACCCTAATTTGGAGACGATTGGAGACATACTACGAGAGAAATTGAATCCTAGAGGCTATTGGTACATGATTGGCTTGCTACTGTTTACAAGTCTGGACTCAATGTTTGTACAAGCAATGGGGGCAGCCATTTTATTTCATATGATTTTCCCTGTTCCACTATCCATCACGCTTCTATTCTTCTTTGCTTTTTGTTTTATTCTCTCTGGTCTCGGTGGGATGATTAGGATGCATCAGCTAGCTGGACTACATGTAACTTTAATTTTTGCGACTGCCATCATATTACCTGTTTATTTTTTCATTCAAGAAGGCGTTCTCCCAATCTACCAAGGAATTAAATTGTACCATCCATATTTACTCTATTATAAAAATTACGACTCTATATACTTTATTGTTACTGCTGCCCTAATTGGATTTGGTCAAGTACTCATTGACCGTGCAACCTGGCAAAGGCTATATATGTTCAAAAAAGAAAGAGTCCAACTAACATTCACTCTTTCTGGTATTATATGGGCTACCATTCCCATTGCCCTTTCATCCATGCTAATGATTGCCATCTTTAGTGGAAGCTTTGATGATAAACAAGCCCTCTTATACTTATTAATTCATAAAATTAATTCTAGCTTTTTGTTTATATTATTTATCCTATTTTGTATTAGTGCATTAACATCTACCTTAAATGCAGAGCTGCATTCTACTAGTGTATTAGTTGTCAAAAATATTATTAAAGAAATCTTTCCAAAAACAACCGTTCGTAAATTACTCCTCTATTCTTATAGTGTGAATGCTCTTTTTTGTATTGGTTTATTTATGATAGTAATGATTCTATCTCCGACTTTACTGGAACTATTATTTTTCTTTGGAGGTATTTACGCCTCTATCATTACACCTATGTTAGTCATTCTTTATAGCAAAGGGAAGGTTTCGTCGGTTATTCCATTCTTTTCCCTCTTCGGATTAATAACTAGTTTCCTATTTAAAGTACAAATTGGGAGCCTTTCTTCTATTTGGCTAAGCTTTTCAATATCCACAATATTATGCCTATTCTATGTTCTTACCAAAAAAATAAAAAAAAATAAACCGACCGAGATATTTTCATAATCGGTCGGTTTTGATTATTGATTTGATTCAGCCCTTAGGCTGATTTTTTTTGTTTTAGATTGGTATTTCGGGACTCTTTTGTCAAGATCCAATAAACAGGAAGACCTAAGATTCCTATCACAATTGAAATTAATGAATCAATCGGGCTATCAATTAAAGTATTAACGATAATATAAATGGAACCAATAATTGCAATAATGGGTGTTATCGGATAAAGAGGAACTTTATAAGTACTTGCTTCCGGATTACTTTTACGTAAACGGAAAACCGCATAAAATGCTAGTCCATAAAAGATAAAAACTGAAAATACGGCTAGATTTGAAAGTTTATCAGGATTCGTTAACAACATCATCACAATTGCGATGGCAATCTGTAAAAGAGTGGCATTCATTGGAGTTTTAAATCTTGAATGCACTTTTGATAGACTCTTTGATCCTGGTAAAAGACCATCTTCTGCCATGGCGAATGGAATCCTTGGGAAGGTGAAAATTTTACCATTTAAGCAACCGAAAATCGATATCATAATTCCGATAGCGATTATTTTTGCACCTACATCCCCAAATAAAATGGTCGCCGCTGCTGTTGCTGCATTCGGTCCTAATTCTACAATTTGGTCTGCAGGCAATACATGAAGAATCGCCACATTGACAGATAGGTAAGCTACCATAACGATTAAAATACCTGTAATGATTGCTCTCGGCAAAGTCTTTGCCGGATTTTTCATTTCACCAGCCATAAACCCAACATTGATCCAGCCATCATACGCCCATAGCGTTGCTAGAATGGCAGCACCCATACTTAACGATTGTGCGCTTGATCCGCTTTCAATATTAAAAACGGGAGCATCCCCAAAGGTAATTCCAAAGATAGCAATAGCAAAGATTGGAATTAATTTTGCGACAGTGGATATATTTTGAATCATCCCGCCATACTTAGTCCCTAGAATATTTAACAAACCTAAGAACACTACTGTACCAATACCGATTATTGTTGCATATGAAGCTGAAAGATGAAAGGAACCAACTACTAGAGTACCAAAATATAAACCTAGCGCTCCCATTACCGCAGGCCCATAGATAAGGGTTTGCACCCATCCGCATAAAAAGCCCCAAACTTTTCCATACACTTCTTCTAAATAAGCGTATAGCCCCCCTGTTTTAGGAATTCTTGTGCTGACTTCAGCTATTGTCAAGCCACTAGCAAGAGTAATGATCCCTCCAAGCAGCCAAGCTAAAAGTGCCATCGTTGAATTCCCACTTGCCTCTAAAACAATACCAGGCTTCATGAAGATCCCTGAGCCAATTACAGTCCCAACTACTAAACTAGTTCCAACAAAAAATCCAATGTTTTTCTTCAACTGTTCGGCCTCCATAAGTGTCCCCCTTAGATAAACAACTGTATTTTTGATATTATATCATCGATAATAATCGAACAATAAAATTCGGATTATTCGGACTTTTTATAACTTTAAAAACCCCACATATTGTGAGGTTTGAGAGTAATTCGTATTTAAATTGGTAAATCACGTTCGATAAGTAAATTATCCTAGAATAGTAAATAGTAATATATAACTACCAAAAAACATCGGGATAAAATTATGTACCTTTCTAAATGAATGAATAAATTTCAAACTCTTCAACTTATGTCTATCGTTGCCAGTTCATTTTAGGCTTGGTTGATCGCATTCCATCAAAACTAGTGGTGAATCGCCTTTCAAATAAGTGATGGATATCCGGTGAATTCAGTGGATAAAGTGATTAAAAGATGGGTATCCGAATAAAAAAGTGGGTATTTTTTCATTTTCTCCAAAAAGTGAAGGATAAATTTCCAAAAGTGAAGGGTATTTTACCTTAAAGTGAAGGATAAACGGACCCAACCGATTGATAATTGAGATTTTCGATGGATAAAATTGCTCTTCCAATCTGAATATTTTAAGGTATAAGCTCGCTCTACCTACTAATTCAGCCAGATATCTCACCCTTCTTTAGCCCACCCAAAATAAAAAACGACAGTTCTCACTGTCGTTTCACACTCTTTATTCCCCTTTAATCTCTAACAACTTATGTCTCAAGCTGCTCTCCATCGAAGCGAGTTCATTTTCAGCCTGGCGTCTTTTCATACGGCCTTCCTCTTGGATGCGCAGTGTTTCTTCCAGCGTCGATAATAAGGTTTCCTGCGTTTTCTTCAATGTCTCGATATCAACAAGTCCACGCTCATTTTCCCGTGCAGTTTCAATGGTATTCGTTTTTAGCATTTCTGCATTCTTCAGTAATAGCTCATTCGTTGTTTGGGATACCTTCTTCTGCGCTTCCACTGCATGATGCTGTCGAAGCAAGGTCAAGGCAATCGCCACTTGGTTCTTCCACAATGGGATTGCTGTCATGATGGACGACTGAATTTTTTCCACAAGCGCTTGGTTTGTATTTTGAATCAAGCGAATTTGAGGAGCACTTTGAATCGTAATTTCCCTGCTTAGTTTCAAATCGTACAAACGTTTATCCAGACGGTCAGCAAATTGGATCATATCGTTCACTTCTTGGAATTTCATATGATCGTTCGTAGCTTCTGCTTGCTTTTGAAGAGCTGGAATCGTCACTTGTTGCAATTCCTCAAGCTTTAATTCCCCAGCAGCAATATACACATTCAACGCTTGAAAGTACTCTTTATTGTTTACATAGAGCTTTTCTAGCATGCCAATATCAGATAACAGATAATTTTTACTTCCTTCCAGCTTCACGCTTATTCGATCGATTTGTGCGCCAGTTTTTTGATATTTCGAAAGGACCTCTTGCACAGAGCCAGGAATTTTCCCAAATACCCGCTTCAATAAAGAAGGTTTTTCCGCCTTTAAATCATCCGGATTCACATCACTTAACCTCTTCATTAAATCGTTAATGATGTCCCCAACCTGACCTACATCTTTCTTTTGAACATGTTCAAGCATTGTATTTGAGAAGGACAATAGCTTAGATTGAGCAGGCGTTCCATAAGAAATCATTGCTTCATGATTTTTCGGATCAATCTGAGCTGCTAGCTGATAAGCCTTTGCCCGATTTTCTTCAGGAAGGACGTCAATCAATTTAACAGGCTTCGCTTCCTCCGTGTGGAGACTCGGGGTCTTTCCACTGTCTCCAAAGGGATTTGAAAGTAAATCATCCATTAGGTCTGAAGTACTCGTAGGTTTATTTTCGTTCATTTCAATCTCCAGCTTTCTTCATTTATTTTAGAATCTTTTTTGTTTTTAATAGAAAATTTCGCAACGTCTATTTCAAAATTTAACTGATCGATATCATCTGAAAGAACTTGATACAAATCCTCTTCAATCGATTTTGAAAGTTGGTCCAACAAACGTCTACTTTCATTCAAGGAATGATCCAATTCGCTGTTCTTTTTAGGTTGGGCTGATAAAAATACGTATTTTTCAGCTAACTCAACAGCGGAATCTAGATGGGAAAAATAAAACCGCTCTGCCTTGTAAAATCGTTTAGGCTCTCTTTTTGTCAAACTGTAAATTTTTTTCGTAACTCGAATCAGTTCTATTCTCTGTTTTAAAGAAGGAATATGTCTAATCCTTAACAATGACTTCTGTAACCTAAAAAGCTTAGGTTTCGCTTCCTTCAAGTTTTTCTTGATATAGGCATATTCTTTTCCGGAGATACGGTGTAATTTTAAAAATTTTCGTTTTAAATAAATGGAACTAATCCAATATGTGATGATTGCACTTAAGGTGGCATTAACAGACGACATCCAAAAGGATTGATCGAATGCCACAATATTCACTAGCCATACCGTTCCAGCTATCGGGGTGACAATCAGTATTTTTAAAAAGAATGCTACAAATGGATTCATCTTAAATCGACTCCTGACATAATGTCTTACTAAACATACGTATGTATGTGGAATGGGTTTCATATCTGTAAGAAAAAGAATCTTACTCAAGCATAATCATACATTTTCCTTCTTATTCATTCTATTGACCTCGGAATGTAAACTAAACTAAGACTTGAGGCGTATATAGCTAAAATATTTTATTTTTCATATTCATAAAAGAGCGGACAATACTAATTAATATCTTCTAGAAATTTTTCAAAATAAGGATGTTTTGTTAGATGGAGTTTTTTCACAGTCAAGAATCTCTCACAATTTTTCAGTGGATATTAAGAGCAGTTGTGGCTTACTATTTTTTACTTTTTGCTGCCAAAATTATGGGGCAAAGATCCATATCACAGCTAGGATTGCTCGATTTTATCATGGCCTTAGTTATTGGAAATATCCTAGCTCATCCATTGTCTGATGAAGGTTTAGGCTTGAAGGGTTCAATGACTACAACGAGTGTTTTAGTATTTTTATATATATTACATGTCTTTTTAAGTCTGAAATGGAAAAAGTTCAGAAGCTTCATTGATCCACAACCTTTCCCATTAATACAAGATGGACAAATCAACTATCGAAATCTGACAAAGGCACGAATTTCAATCGACTATTTATTATCTCATTCACGGAAAGAAAAAATTGATGATATACAAAAGGTTGCACTTGCTTTATGGGAGCCTGATGGAGCAATCTCTTTTTTTCTAAAAACCCAATATGAATCTGTAACACCAACAGATATGGGAATTCCTACTAAACCCTTTAGCCTTCCACAAACCATTATTGAAGAAGGCAAAATAGAACAAGCAGAATTAAATCGAATTGGAAAAGACGAGGCCTGGCTTAGAACGAATATTAAAACCAACCACAACGTTGAAATTTCAGAAATATTACTTGCAACCATTGATTCAAATCTTCAAGTCAAAGTTTATTTATATAAATAATTAGGTAAAAAGCATTTAAAAAAATTAAAAAAATAATCTTTTATATTCTTCCTCCACTTTTTCACTGCAAAGGTCATTAAAAGCTAATTCCTTTGACGTGACGGCCATACCTCCAATAATGGAAGCTATTTTGGATGTTTTTTCTATTTCATAACCTTTTGTTGAGCCATATAGAATCCCTGAAAAATGAGCATCTCCAGCTCCATTTGTATCAATTACTTCATATTTTAATGCTGGGGTTTCAATCCAACCAGCATGGGATAAAGTGGTTGAACCTTTATCCCCATGGGTGCAAATGATAAGTTTTTTACCGTCTGCCAAAAGTTTTTTCATTGTATCTCTATAGTTTGGATTATTTTCAGAACTAAACTGGATAACATCAGCTGACATCATAATAAAAAGATATTCCTTCACGTTTAAAATACGAAACAATTTTGTCCCCGTAATCGTCTTTCCCAATTATTCCATATAAACTAACATTAAATCCAAGTCTATTTAGGTTTAGTGCTTTTCCTCCACCTGTTGCACCAAGCGTTTCGTGATAATACTTAATAGAATGGATGGTTTGTGCAATAGGTTGGGGGAAATCATCAACATGAACCATTAAATTAAATGATACTCCACCTAGTACTAGAATGTTTTTCAAAATAACCACTTCTTTCATTGATAATCAGGATATTACTTTGTTTAGTATTACAATGAATATCTATTAAAGTCATTAATGATATTCATCATTTAAATGTCATTGTTCTACATCCAACATTAACTTACCTTAATTAATCACTTTCCTAAGCCTTCTTCGTATTCCTAATCGTTTAATAGGTAACAATAGCTCTTACTTGATTAAAAATTAACATGCTAATTCTTTAATAAAAGGCAAAATCCCGTTAAATGCAAAAAGGGAGGTACCAAATCATTGCGATTTATACCTCCAAACTACTACTTTTTAGTTTTATATACTTAATTAAAATCGTTTGTTAAAAGGAAATCATTGCACCACGTTCGTCAAATACGGCTGTTGGGTTCCAGGCAACCTCCCAAAGATTATTCTCAGGGTCACTGAAATAGGCTGTTCTGCCACCCCAAAAAGCATCGCTTGGTTCCCTCAAAATTTTGCCGCCAAGTTCGTTTATATACTCCATCGTCGAATCTACCTGTTCTGGATGATCCACGTTAATTGCGAAAGTCACACCACGGTATGATTCAACTGAATGACTAAAAACAATCCCAGCATCCTTCGCTAATTCTTCAATAGGAAAAATGGAAAGAATGACTCCTGCTGTCTTGAAAGCCGCATACGTATCAGAACTAAATTCAGTTTCTTCCCAACCTAAACTCTTATAAAAAGAACGAAGTAATGGTAAATTAAATGCTCCAATCGTTAGTAAACTGACTCTTTGTGGCACCATCCTATTGCCTCCCTACTCTATTTTTTTTGACAGGAATCCAAACCTCACTTTTGTAATCTTCGTCACTTGGATTGCCAGGATAGTAGATTTCAAGCTCTGGTCCTACCCCATGCTCATAGCCAGATGTAGGGAACCACTCGGAGTAAATATTGTGCCATACTTTTTGTATCGCTGCTGGTAGCGGTCCTATTGATTCAAAAATGGCCCATGTCGAGGCTGGGACTTCACTTTCTTCCAAATTTAGTGAAGCATTCTCATCCGTTTTCTCCGCTGCGATCATATATGTGAATTCGCCTGAACTGGTATCAAAATCCTTACATGCACCAATTATGCCTAGCTCACCAGCTTTAGAAGCTAGATTTTGACAAAAACCATTTTCATACGATTCATCCCAGAATTTTGGAATTCGTATATTTTGTTCCCCATTATTTGTCGATACTCGAATCCCTTTTCCTACGATAGTGAATGCACTTTTTTCTTCGATTCTAAAATTCATTCCATTTTTCCTCCTAAGAAAAATCTTCCATTATCTATCATATCAATATACTGAATATTATGTAAAATATAAAAAAGGCCATTTTTGGCCTTTTTTATTCTTCAGAAATTTTCCGTTTACCAATTTCCATTACATCGTTATCCCTCGAATCTTCCACCAAATGTCTAAGAATAGAAAGTTTATTGTCCCAAAATTGCTCGAAGTATTCTAGCCATTGTTTCAATTCGGTCAACGGTTCTGGATGCAATTGATAGATTTTTTCTCTTCCAACCTTTGTACCACTGACAAGCTTTGCTTCAGAAAGAATGTGAAGATGCTTGGCTACTGCAGTACGGGTTATTGGAAAATGTGAGGTAATTTCGGAAATAGGCAATTCTTTCTCTGAAAGTAACCTCAGCACTTCTCTACGAGTGGGGTCAGCAATAGCTTGAAAAACATCATGCTTGTGTGCTGATGATGAAAACACCTTATTCTACAACCTTTCGTAATTTTTCCACGATTGCAGTCCATCCATGATCCATTCTGTTTTGTACTTCAGAACTCTTAAGATTTGCTTTTGGAAGAATTTCATCAGGGTGTTTCCAACCACCATGAATCAGAGTGAACTCCGTTTTTCCTTCTACTTCCTTCAAATTAAACGATACAAACCAGCCTTCGGTATCCCAAGTAAATTCCAGACTATTTGGTGGATCGATTTCTACCACTTTACATGGGGATGGACCAAATGGGGATTGCAAATGAAACTCATGCCCTACCTCAGGCTGGAAATCATTCGGCATAAACCAAGCTGCAATTCCTTCTGCAGTCGATACAGTCTCCCATACCTTTTCTATAGGTGCATCAAAAATAACGGTTTTTTTAATATCTTGAAGTGTTTCCATTGTAAAATCTCCTGTTCCACTGAGTAAATTATAAAACCATTTGGTTTCATATTCGGATTATATAACACCTTTTGGTTTTACGTCAACTGAATATGAACACATATAACCTATTATCTTCATGAGTTAAGAAAAACATTAATTTTACGAAAAAGTAAATTCCAAAACATATATTTTATACTCATCAAATAAGTTAGTAATGATATGACGGAAGGGAGGAATAAAATGCAAAATCAACCTCAAATACCTGGTCATGTAAGTAAAGACCAATACAATCAAATGCTGATAGCACCCGAATCGTTTGCACCAAAGCCAGAGTCACTTACAGAACAATTATTTATTGAGCGTTCGCTTACTGAAAATAAGTTTTGGCTAAGAATCATGAAGGAACATGCGCTTTTTTTAGGAGAAGGCTTTAATTGCAAAGATACTCAGCTTATACAACAAACAAATCGTTTTTATCATTATTTTGAACAACAGGAAAAGAAGGCATACCAAGTTCCTCACAATGTTGAACTAGTGCGAAAATTAAACGAAGAAAGTATTGAACTAGTGTATGGTTTTCGGAATTTCAAAAGAAATCTACTTATATTGATCGTTAATTGCAAGGTAAGCGGATTTAATTTTCCTTTGTTAGTAGACCATGTTGCTCGTGAAGCAGAGTACTTTATGAGAACTCTGAAAAAATTCAATAAAGGGATATTAGATCCTATTCAAGATGCCATCATTAATGAGAATGTCTTTTGGCTAAGAATTATGATGGAACATTCCAGGTTTATTGGTTCCTTACTTGATCAATCAGAGAGAAACTTAGTCAATACAGCTCGTAAATTTGGTGATGATTTCGAAACACTACTTAGCCAGGCTAGAGATGTTGAGTCTATGCTGTATCATAAACATCCAACCTATCCAATCATTGGAAAAATGAATAAAGACAGTGAAAATGCTACTTCTGAGCTTAGGGCCTTCAAACAAGCTGGCTTAGATCTCATTAAGACTTGTCAAATTAAAAGTGTTATTAATCCTTTGTTAGCTGATCACGTAGTGCGCGAAGCAGACCATTTCCTTTATATGATTCATATATTGGAAGAACGATTAAACGAAAAAAAATTGGCTGAACAGCAGTAATATTAAACAAACAAAACCACCCTTTTGTTATATTTAGATTAGAAAAGGGAAATAGTTGATATTAAAAGGACCACACATATTAGATAAATGGTATTATCCCCTTTAAGTAGACAGTGTAAAAAGCCTATGATTTTATCATGGATGATGCACTACTACTTGGAGGGGATTTTTCTATGGCTGTAAAAGG
>NZ_JAAGVZ010000040.1 GCF_010882125.1 Peribacillus alkalitolerans
TAGAGCTAAGGAAGGTCTAAATTAAAGAAAACTACATGAAAATGACAAAAGGCATCCGAATGGGGTCATTCGGAATGCCTTTTGTCGACAATCTGAAAGGAGATCCTTTAAAGGATCTCCTTTTTTTAACTTACACTATAAAACATAGATCTGTTATGTACATATTGGCAAAACATCCAGAGCCCCTTCGTTTTCATCCGAAAGGGGCGCCAGATTAAGATAGAGATGATCGTAATAAGAATTGATACATAATGGAAATTTGTAAAAGAGTAGTTGAATGTCATGAATGTTTTGATAAATTTGTCCTCTTAATAGTAAAACCAACATTGTTAAGACCATCGAATACGCCTCCTTTCTGAAAAGGCATATTGTTGATTAACTTTCTTCTCTATTTCTTTTCAATTGTAAATACATTCTTTCAGCATGTTTCATCAATGAGAGATATTGTTGCTCCATATCTCGTTCCATGGTTGATAGATCATCTTGAATTTGTGTGCTAGTAGAATTGACTGAACGATTAGTGCTTCTGAACGTCAAACATTGTTCATCATGTGTATTTCTATTTTCATCCCTGGTTGGCATCCAATTGCAATTAGAGTTGTTGCTGCTCTCATTAACTTCAAGTACCTGATCATCAGATTTCCGTCTCCTACGTTCATTGGAATTAGATCGTTCAGTTCGATAAGAAGTCTGTTCTGATTTTACTTTTTTACTAAAATTAGGAGAGGTTAGATTTTGATATAAATCAAATAAATCTGCAGGATCATCGTCATAAGAACTTTCATATTTCTCTTCATAGGATTTTTCATATCTATTCCTTCTTGAAGAATTTCTCTGGCGGAATATATACTGTCCTTCTGGTGAATATGAAGATTCTTCAGTTTGCTCCTGTTCTATTGGGAATACACCTGAACTAGAAGAAGAAGATTCTACTTCACAAACATCTGAAGAAGAGGATTCATTCTCACAAACATCTGAAGAAGAGGACTCATTCTCACAAACATCTGAAGAAGAGGATTCATTCTCACAAACATCTGAAGAAGAGGACTCATTCTCACAAACATCTGAAGAAGAGGATTCATTCTCACAAATATCTGAAGAAGAGGACTCATTCTCACAAACATCTGAAGAAGATGATTCATTCTCACAAACATCTGAAGAGGAGGATTCATTCTCACAAACCTCTTCTATAGAAGAAGATTCATCCACGATTACTTCAGATGAAGAGGATTCATTCTCACAAACCTCTTCTACAGAAGAAGATTCATTCTCGATCACTTCAGAAGAGGAGGATTCATTTTCGCAAACCTCTTCAACCGAAGAAGATTCATTCTCGATCATTTCAGAAGAGGAGGATTCATTCTCGCAATTCTCTTCAACCGAAGAAGATTCATCCGCGATGTCATCAGAAGAGGAGGATTCATTCTCGCAAACCTCTTCAACCGAAGAAGACTCATATTCGATGACTTCCGAAGAAGAGGATTCAACTTCGCAAACATTTTCAATTGAAGAAGATTCATCTATCTCTTCTAATAAGGAAGAGAAGGACTCTTCAGGTTTATATTCAATCATTGATGAGGATTCATCTATAAAAATAAAAGAAGAAGATTCGTTCTCGTCACAATTTTCATCAGAAGAAGATTCATCTATAAAAATAAAAGAAGAAGATTCGTTTTCGTCACAATTTTCATCAAAAGAAGATTCGTCCTTGTGACTATTTTTATCAGAAGAAGATTCTTCTTTGAAATACAGACTTGTTGAGAAAGAAGATTCTTCTGAAAAATATTTACTTCCTGAGGAAGATTCCTCGAAGTACTCGACAGTGTCAGAAGAGGATTCCTCAGAATATAGAACAGTTTGTGAAGAGGATTCCTCAACATATTGCTCGGTATAAGAGGAAGATTCTTCTATATACTGAACAGTGGAAGAGGATTCCTCTGGATAATAATATTTAGTTGAAGAAGATTCTACATTCTGGGTAGCAGAAGATGAAGACTCTTCATAGTAAGATATTTCACTAGAGGACGAAGACTCTTCATAATAGGACTGATCAGAGGAAGAAGATTCGTCGACATATTGGTTAGAAGAAGACGAAGACTCTTCATAATAGGACTGATTAGAAGAAGATTCATCAACATATTGTTCTGAAGAAGATGAAGACTCTTCATAATGGGACTGATCAGAGGAAGAAGAAGATTCGTCGACATATTGGTTAGAAGAAGACGAAGACTCCACATAATGGGACTGATCAGAGGAAGAAGAAGATTCATCGACATATTGGTTAGAAGAAGACGAAGACTCTTCATAATAGGTATCAGTGGAAGACGAAGATTCTTCGTAATAGGACTGCATAGTGGAAGAAGACTCATTATAAAAGGTTTTTACAGTGGAAGAAGATTCATCAACGTATCGAACAGTAGCAGATGAAGATTCGTCTACATACTTGATTGTTGAAGAGGATTCCTCCACATATCGGACTGTGTATGAAGAAGATTCTTCCACGTATTGGATGGTCGAAGGTGATGACTCCTCAACATAATAAACGGTGGAAGATTCTTCA
Organism: Peribacillus alkalitolerans; assembly: GCF_010882125.1. Taxonomy (GTDB): domain Bacteria; phylum Bacillota; class Bacilli; order Bacillales; family DSM-1321; genus Bacillus_BN; species Bacillus_BN alkalitolerans. Next base: position 2,561 of record NZ_JAAGVZ010000040.1, read on the forward strand.
TTGTTCTTATTTGAAGAAGAAGCCTCTAGAGGAGTCTCATCCTTTGTAGATTGATCATCACTTGATGAATTATTAATATTTTCATCATTTTCATCCGATTGGGAAAAGTTAAGGTTTAGCATGGCTATAACCTCCTCGGTTAATCGACTTATCATTGTATTCTATTTACAATATAAGGCATGATTTCTCTCACAGGGCTAATGTAATGAGACAAAACCATGCCTTTTAACTGGTAATGGGAGAAGCTAAAAACGTATTTCGTGTATCTCTAATTAGTATATAATGAGACACATTAATTAGTTTTTTTGGTTTTCAGAATCTTTCTTGTTATCCTTTTTATCGTCTTTTTTAAGTTCAGACCTTAAAGTATTGCTAAGATTTCTTACATGGAACATGGATAGACGAATTACTTCTTCGTTTAAAACTATTGTAATGAAGTCGTGGTTAACTTCAGTCAAAATCCCTTCAATTTTTTCAGGACCTCCACGATTAATTCTTACCCATTGCTCTTTAAAATGAGAAATTAAATCTTTGAAATCTTTTCCAGACTTATATTTCAATCCATCTGAACCTGAAGATTCATATTCAAGTCTGTTTTTTGTATTCTCTGTTATGCTTTTTACATGATGTCCTTTGTAATATAAAACTCCATCTTCTTTTGTGTGTAATACAAAATAGTCAGAACCCACTTCTAATAATTTACCCACACGGGATTCTGGTCCACCTCTATCAACCCTTAACACTTTTCCAATCAAGGTCTCTAATGTTGATTTATTCATTTATTGCTCCTCCTTATATGCTATTTCCCTGTAATTATATGTGTCTCGGTAGGAAAGGGTAACTAAGGCATTCGCCCTTTTTATAAACAAAAAATGGGTTTTCATCTATAATCCCTGTAATTCATTTGTTAAATACTGTTTTCTCTTGCTTATAAAATCTAAAATAAAATTTTTTTCAATGGAAAATGAAGCGATACGGTCTTTAACAAATGGATCATCGGAAACGAATGGACTAATTAGGGAATGTAACTCTTCAATATATGGTTGAATGACATGTGTGGTGAAATGATTTTCTAAGATTTCTTTAAGAATTTCTTTATATTTTTTTCTATACAACTTACAATCCAATAAACGTCCAGAAAGAGTGTTATATCCTTGAATAGGAATATAATCATAGGAGAGTGGATGACCATGCAGGTCTCTTCCCCAACTTCCATCATAATCCCAAGGGGATAATTCAAATAGGTTCGTTTTACTGTTCTGATAGATGGCATAATTATGGATGAATCCATCAAAATTCTGAGTACAAACAACTCCAGCAAGCCATTTCAAGTACTTATCAATATCGATAAATTGGTTGATATCATTACAAAATTGTTCCTGATTTACAGTATTGATAAAAGCAATGAATAATTTTAACTGCTCATCGGATTGAATGGAAAGTTTAGGGGTGTATCCGTCGGTTAATGTGGTTTTTATTGTATGTTCAGGAGTTATGAGAGAGAAGTTCGCATCATCATTTGTAGCGTAATAAATCGAACCTTTAGGCAGCTTTCTTTTTTGTAGATAAAACTGATCAAATGATTCGAGTTGAAGGTATATGCCTTGAAAAAAACCATTTATATAAAGGAGTACATGTTTTGAATTTGGAGCCAAGACTCCTATACGATTAAAAAAATCTAGAGACAGTTTATTTCTTATTAAGGAAATATCATTAAACTCAGCATTTAAATGAATTTCGTGCTGCCCTTCCATAAAAAACGGCTGTTTAAAAACTATGTGATAAGATTTTTTCGGATGCTTACGTGTTTGATTCCCTCTTAATGAAATGTTTATTTTATAGTTCTCTGTCCCTGTGAGTAATCGCCCCATTTTATAATCCTCATTCCAAATATCTTCCTTCATGGATGCCAAGTCTTTAGGGTTAATAGTAATAAAATATTTAGGTAGGGTCGCCATATTATTTCAATCCTCCTTATGCAAAAAATCAAAAAAGTATAGACATTTATAATAAAAAATGTAATGTTGTCTAATCAAAATGATACAAATCCCCATAAGATAATCTGAAAAGATTAATTTATGGGAGGAAAACGAAATTGAGTACACACATACAGGAAAATATTTCTGATCTCTTAGTGATGGCTGGGCAAAATGGGTTATTAAAGTATATGAGCAATAACCCAACAGATGAGTTAGAAGCATCGGAAACCGTTGAGAATTTAGTTATGAAAAAAGATCATGCTTCCACAGGAGCAAAGGGGTTGAAAGGAAGTAGGGGATCTCATGGTTCTAAAGGACATAAGAGTCCAAGGGGAAGTAAGGGAACAAAAGGTTCGAAAGGAGCAAAGGGTCCAAGGGGAAGCAAGGGTTCTAAAGGTTCCAAAGGAGCAAAGGGTCCGAGAGGAAGCCACGGTTCAAAAGGTTCGAAAGGAGCAAAGGGTCCGAGAGGAAGCCACGGTTCAAAAGGTTCTAAAGGTTCCAAAGGAGCAAAGGGTCCGAGAGGAAGCCACGGTTCAAAAGGTTCTAAGGGCGCCAAAGGAGCAAAGGGGCCGAGAGGAAGCCACGGTTCAAAAGGTTCTAAGGGCTCCAAAGGAGCAAAGGGGCCGAGAGGAAGCCACGGTTCAAAAGGTTCTAAAGGTTCCAAAGGAGCAAAGGGTCCGAGAGGAAGCCACGGTTCAAAAGGTTCAAAAGGTTCCAAAGGAGCAAAGGGGCCGAGAGGAAGCCACGGTTCAAAAGGTTCTAAAGGTTCCAAAGGAGCAAAGGGTCCGAGAGGAAGCAAGGGTTCTAAAGGTTCCAAAGGAGCAAAGGGGCCAAGAGGAAGCAAGGGTTCCAAAGGAGCGAAAGGGCCGAAAGATGAACCTCATATCGATTAAGTACCACAAGGAGAGTAAGAGCTGTAAGAAGAATTGGGTCCGAAGGTGACAATAGAAAAATAGTATTCAATTTATCTATTACTCATTTTTTATAAGATTAGTGCCTAACAATCAAAAAAAGTGGTATAACATACTAAGTATGGATATATCATTATAAACCCAAATGTTAGGTGAACTATGAACATCATAAACTATAAATATAAAAAAAGGGGGAATTTGGAATTTGTATTTGATCAATTTCCAAATTCTCCTGTTTTACTTGCACTTATTACGAATTATTACTTTGTCAAACACGTAAAATGGTCTTCGCAGGATCCTGTTGTAACAAGAGAAAATCTAGAAGAGATGGAGAATTTAGTGAACCTTGAAATGGGAACGACCATTGGATATTTAATGAGAAAAGGCAGGAGCTAAACCTTCAGTTATTTCATCTATTACTACTTCTATAGTATATTTATTTATAAGTTAGGAGTGGGAAGATGAAGTTTATTAAATTTATATTGATACCAGTATTTATTTTAGTTGCTGCAGGCTATGGTGTTTATTTTTATGGTACAAATTTAGCGTCTGAAAAATTAATGGACGCCGTTTCAACGGAACTTGAAAATAGTGGTCAAATAGAAGAAATCAAAACGTATGTTGAAGGTGATCATGAATTAAAACAATTCATTGAAGAGGCTGGAACTGTCGATCAAAGTAAGTTACCTTTTCAAACAAAGGAAGAAGCTACTCGTGTACTCATAAAAAAAGTAGGAATTTCCGAACTTCAGGATATTCAATCGAAAGTTAAAGCAGGAACTGCTTCGAAAGAAGAAATTATCCAAGACCTTGAAAGCAAATTGACAGAAGAGGAAATAATGGCCTTAAAAGTGATTGCTTACAAAGAAATTTATAATAAATGATCTTTGAGGTGGTAGATCGTTCCTTTTTGAAAAAGGGGCGATTTTTTTTTGTACTACAAGAAAATAAAAAAGCTGATCATAAAGTACTTTGACTTTAAGTCAGCATCTTTACGGTGTTATTGTGAATCATCTTCCTGTTGCTCAGATGGCTCTTCGCTTGGATCTGGTTCATCTTCATCCACACCATTACAGCCGAATAACATTCCTGCCGATAGGATTGTAGAGAGCAATAAGAGTGAGTATTTCTTTTTCTTCATATGAATCCTCCTTTCCATTGATTTTTGTATTTTCTCCCATAGGGAAATTACTTACTCAAAAAAACTGAAGGTTGGAAAATTGAATGATGTTAATTACCGTAATATAGGCTACTAACGTGACCTACAGCTGTCCTTAGACATATAAAGGAGTAAGGAAAAAAAACTGGGGGCAGCAACCATGAGAATAAAAAAGGCTATTATTCCCGCGGCCGGTTATGGTACGCGTTTTTTGCCAGCAACAAAAGCCCAACCAAAGGAAATGCTGCCGATTGTTGATAAACCAACGATTCAATATATTGTAGAGGAAGCAGTAGCTTCTGGAATTGAGGAAATTATCATCATTAGCGGCAGAGGAAAGAGATCTATTGAGGACCACTTTGATAAATCTTATGAGCTGGAAGAAGAGTTATTAAGGAGTAATAAGATAGCTATTTTAGAGGAAGTACAAAAAATATCAAATATGGTGAATATCTTTTATGTACGCCAAAAGGAACCAAAAGGGCTAGGGCATGCGATTCTTTGTGCTAAAAGCTTCATTGGAAATGAGCCATTTGCAGTTTTGCTTGGGGATGACATCGTTATGTCTGAAACACCATGTCTTAAGCAAATCATTAATATATACGAGAAATACCAAAGCTCCGTGGTAGGTGTTCAAGAGGTCACAGAAAATGAAGTAAGCAGGTATGGTATTATCAAGCCTAAAGGGAACAATGTTGAACCTAACATAATCCAAGTCGATTCACTTGTAGAAAAACCCAAGAAAGAAAATGCTCCTTCCAAATATGCGATCATGGGTCGATATGTATTACTCCCTGAGATTTTTGACATTCTTGAAAGTCTTCCAGTAGGGCATGGAAATGAATTGCAACTTACAGATGCCATCAATGAAATAAATAAACAGCAAACCGTGTTGGGATACAATTTCGAAGGAATACGATATGATATTGGCGATAAACTCGGGTTCGTAAAGGCCACAATTGATATTGCCTTGCAAAGGGAAGATATTAGCGTTGAAGTTCAATCTTACTTAAAGAATATTTGTGAAAAAATCAACTTTGAGAACAATAAGGAGCCTGAATGATATGAAAGTAGCTGTTATTGGTACTGGATATGTCGGGCTGTCTACTGGAGTTTGTTTAGCAGAAATAGGACATCAAGTCAGATGTATAGATATTGATAAACAAAAAATAAATAAATTACGTTCTGGAATCTCACCTATTTATGAACCAGGCATTGAAAACATGCTTACTAGCAATATTGAAGCAGGGCGATTAAAATTTACAACTTCCCATAGAAAAGGATTAAAAGATATTGATATTATCATTGTTGCAGTAGGTACCCCCCAAGGGGAGGATGGAGCAGCGGATCTAAAATATCTTGAGCAAGCGGCCCTTGATATTTCTGAACATCTAAAACATGATGCGATCGTAGTTATTAAAAGCACAGTCCCTGTTGGAACGAATGATAATATCAAGAAAATTATTCGAAAACATTGTAAAAAAGGGTTATCGATAGAAGTTGTTTCAAATCCCGAATTCCTTAGACAGGGCACAGCCATAATGGATACGATGCATGCCGAGCGCATAATAATCGGTTCAGAAAATATAGAAGCAGCAGAAAAAGTTAAAGAATTGTATATCGCATTGAAAGTGCCTATACTTTTTACTAGCATTCGAAGTGCAGAGATGATCAAATATGCTTCAAATGCTTTTTTAGCCAGTAAGATCAGTTTCATTAATGAAATTTCGACTTTATGCGAAGCAGTCGGAGCTGATGTAATAGATGTCGCATTAGGAATGGGAAAAGACTATAGGATAGGGGAATCTTTTTTACAAGCGGGAATAGGTTATGGGGGTTCTTGTTTTCCAAAGGATGTAAAAGCCTTACTGTATACTGCCCATCAATATGAAATAGATTTCTCTTTGCTGAAAGAAACAATTTCTATTAATGAACATCAAAAAGAGATACTTGTAACAAAAGCGTTAAAACGTTTTGGGGATTTAAAAGGGAAAAAAATTGCAATGCTAGGTTTAGCATTCAAGCCGGACACGGATGATATGAGAGAAGCTCCTTCTATTAAAATTGCCCAGTTACTAAACAATTTGGGAGCAGAAGTAAGGGCCTATGATCCTGTAGCAGTTGATAATGCAAAAAAAATAATGGGAGATAGCATTGTATATGCTAATTCAGTTGCCGAAGCTGTGAAAGATACCGATGCACTATTCATCGTTACCGAATGGAATGAGTTTAAGCAATTAGATTTATCCCTAGTTACGAATTTGATGAATCGCCCTATTATTTTTGATGGTAGAAATTGTATGGAAGAAGATAAGGTCAGAGCTTGCAAACCCATCGAATATTATCCAATTGGAAGACCAATGATTGTAATCAAATAGATTAGGTGACCACTCTATTTAGGATGGAGTGGTCTTTTTGATCAGAGAAAAAACTCCTTTGCAATAAGGCAAGGGAGTTAGGTTTGTTTATTGTGTAAAGGTAGATACACAGTATTAATAAACTTTTCAATTTGCTCTGGAAGCGTTCTTTTACGTCGCTTCAAAAGGGTGTCCACGATTGCATTTTTTTCTTCCAATGATATATTCCATTCTTCGGGCATCATAGAAACAATTTCATCAAGTAGAAGTTGAGGGATTTTTTGAACAATTTCAATTTGTTCTGTAAATTGCTTTTCATCTTCAATGAAAGAAGCCATGAATTGGTGAGTGGCACTTTTCATGATTTTTCCTGTCAGTCTTTCTAAATCTGTTTGTATCCAGCTATGTGATCCGAGAATTTCTGCTTGGTCTATAATCCATAATTTATAAGAATTAGGACTTTCATCACACAAGAGGATGTTTTTTCGTGTTCGATCTTTATTACATAGCCAGTAATCGAAAACTATGATGGCTGCAAGAGAATGAGGGTTATTAATATGAGGCACAGTGGAAAGTTCATGACCATTGAAGCAGTCTGGTACGTACAACGATGCAAATTGGTATTGTGTTTGATCGATTCCGGAGAGTTCAGGATATAGAGACGTGAACTCTTTTGGGATCTTTACTAATTGTCCATAAGGAATAGGTAAGTCCAAGAACCGAGCCAAGCAATACCCGATCCACTCATTAGGTAATGTCTTGTCAAAGTCAGGTTGAAAATACTTAACAACATAATCCCTTCCATCATCAAAGGTAATTAAGTGGGCATTAGACTTACCTTCCAAGGTTTTTATATAAGAAACGGGTTCAATCATGGGAGTTCACCTCTCCATTAGTTGTTTCCTCCATAGCTAATAGTTTTTTCAAAAACTCAATGTATGAATCAGCTACAACTTGAATGGAAAAATTTCTTTGGACGTGCTCTAAGGCTGACTGAGACATTCTGGACTGAAGAGAAGGATTATCAAGGATCGTATACAATTGTTGGACAGCATCTTGGACATTATGGCCACGGAAGAGCAATCCAGTTTCCTCTTGAATGACCAACTCTGTAACAGGCATCATATTAGAAGCGACTACAGGTACTCCGCATCCCATCGATTCAATAAAAGTATTCCCAAATGACTCTGTTTTGGTGGTAGCTAACGTACATCCGCCTGATTGACGAATCTTGGCATAAACATGTGGCATCTGGTGATATGGGATGACCGGAAACCATTTTATGGTGTCTGTCAGCTGTTCATCTTGCCATACAGCTGCAAATTCCTCACGTTGTACACTTTGAGCGCCACCTATAAGCCAGATTTCAATATCATCCCGTTCACTTTTAATCTTCTTAGCAATTTCTATTAACATTGGCCAATTTTTACGCTTGTCAACCCGACCAATCCAACCGATTATTTTCTTGTTATCTGGAAGTGTAGGTTCATTGTTAAAGTCTATTTCCTCATATTCCAATGGACGGAAGAAGGAAGTATCCAAGCCGTTGTAGATTACATTAATTGGTATTTCATCTGTTAGTATAGATACTAGTCGTTTTTGGAATTGTGAAGGGACAATGATGGATACGGGTTGGATACCCCTGAATTTTTCTAAGTGCGGTTTAAGTTTAAATAGCTCTGGTGTTCGTGCTTCGACTATCACTGGGCCTTTAAACTTAGCTTTGCGAATCCATTTATAGGCAGACCCAGTGTCAACCACGATGATAGCGTCATATTTGTTTTTTTTAATGATTTTAATAATTTCCTGTTCATCTTTTGTTAAATAAACGGGAGCTACACCCTGCATAATGTGTAGCCCTCCATGGTCGGTGGTGTATAGGAATTCTGTGTCTATCCCATGTTTTTTAAAATAAATGGAACGATTTCTCCAACCTGCATTCACTCCACCAACAGTGAGTAGGCGCCAAATTACAAGTACTTTCATCTTGGATCCACCTCAATTTTGTTTCATTAATAGCCGCCGAAGCCACCAGTGAAACCTTTTCCTTTTCCTTTGCCTTTTGTGTGACCTTTGAATTTATGATCCTTCTTAAAAATTTTACCTTTATCAAAATAAACCTCTTTGCCATCCATATACTCATCGATTTTCTCCATTACTTCGTCAGGGTCCACACCACGAGCAAGCATCGTCTTGACCCATTCCTCTTTGAATACTTTGTGTAGCAGGCTTTCTAACTGCAGAGCATATTTTTGTTCGTCAATTGTTGTTAACAATGTATTAATTGCTTTTTTCGAGGATTTCTTGTCAGAGGGGTTATTAAGTAGTATTTGATAAATTTTACGTGAGAGCTCTTCCATTTCAATGTAGTGCAGCCATTCCTGATACAATTCAGGAGCAACTGATTGTACATAGGAAAGGAATACTTCCTTATTTTCATCCCCTAAAGAGGTTAATAGTTTACGTGGATACGGATATACACGATCACGCCAAATCGTTCTTGCAACATCAATTACTTTTAGGCTGCCATCAGGTTGTATATAAATTTGACGTTTATGATGGTCAATTCTTTCATAACCAATCTCTTTAAAAGTAATTAACATAGAGATCAATTTATCCATTAGTTCAGGTGTTAGTGGTTGAGATTGTAAGAACTCACGCAAATCAACACCTTTAATAATTTCCATCGCAATATAAAGAGGGCCTTTACCATAAACTTTAGGGAAAAGATTAGTATGCTGACCCATGGATAGGGCTACATATTCACGTTCACAATCCTCCACATTTCCAAACACTTTGACACAGATTTCTTCAGATAATAGAAAGACTGCGCCTTGACGCCCTTTCCCCATCATCGTAAGTGGTGAATTGTTTATTACCTCTACGTCTGCATTAATCATGTTTTTAACTTCTATGTCTTTAACCAAATCCTTAAGGTTTTTTAAATCCATATTTTCCGTCCTTTCTTTCGAAAAATTAATTAAGACCATTACCGAAATTGGAGTGATAACAAATTGTCTTGAGATAAATATTGAAACGACATATTAACTGATTAACCCTGCCTATATTCCACTAATTATCAATTACAATTGTTCCTCATATAGTAAATTCAAGAGTGTATGAAATGGTAAGGGCATTTGTCTATAAATGGGATATTCTATGGCAGCCATTAAAGATAAAGTTTGGGATAAGAAAAGATGCAGGTAACATTTGCTTCGTTCAGAAAGTCCTTTCCGGACGAATTAGACATCCATTCTAATGAAATTTCGGACCATGGCGCATGAAAATCCATGGTGGTACCCTATTTTTAAGGTAGGTGATGAAAAAAAGAAATTGCACATAGCATTTTAAATGAATTGAGGAATTTTTTACTAAATTCATGCATTTTCAACATTATTTCGGCGTTGATACCCAGGATCCAATAGGATATGTATAAGGGACCACACATCTTTTATCGAAACTGAAAGATTTATTATCGAAACTGGGAAAATATAATCGAAACGGCCAAAATACAATCGAAACGGCCAAAATACAATCGAAAATCCCTAAATATCGATTATTCGACAAATTCATCCCAAGTCTAAACCCATCAGAAGATAAAATTTTTGTGTCTCAACGCTAGTCAGGTAAAATGGCTGTCTGTAAATATTTGAGGCGCAAAGATATTCTTATGCGTTATTTTTCAGGTACCAAACAAAAAAGAGCCTATGTTTGGTATTATCCCCTTTAAGTAGACAGTGTAAAAAGCCTATGATTTTATCATGGATGATGCACTACTACTTGGAGGGGATTTTTCTATGGCTGTAAAA
>NZ_JAAGVZ010000041.1 GCF_010882125.1 Peribacillus alkalitolerans
ACTCATTTCAATTACCCGTTAATCCAATTACAAGGGTTATGAAATCCTACGAATAAGTGAGCATTCGAGAGATATTCGTATGAAACTGAGGGAGTTGAAGAACAATTATTTTATATAATATTGAATACTTCAGAATTTATAATATACAAAGGGAGCTTTTTCATAAAAGGGGACAACAGCTGATGACAAATACACAGTTTTTCTTTTTAACCTTAGCCTTTTATTTATAGGGTTGGTAGCAATTTGGTTTTCCCTATTTGGTAAGAAGGAAGATATTGATGGACTCCTGTTCCTGTCCTCTACCAACATTACAGAATTCTTAGTTGAACTTGGATTTAATCTCTCACCAACATTAATAAGAAGAGGCTTTATCTTTTTGTTTGGTGTATTTTGGACTATGCTCTTTGGATATTTATGTATCCAATCTTTATTAGAGAAAACACCCAAATCTATCTTAGAGAGCTAATTAATGAATTAACAAAGGATGATTATTGTGAATCAGCATATTTCCATTGAAGTTGATTTGGGTACTTTAGAAAATAGACAAAACATTACAGCAGAAATATATTTCGTTATTGATTATCATCGTTTTTTCCCTGAAGAAGGCTGGAATGATTTTGTTGTCATTATTTTATGCTGGTGGATAAAATCATTGAAAAGTTTACTTCTAGCAGAAGTAGGTATGTAGATGATCTTTCTAAAATAAATGGATTTAAGATCTTGAGAGAAGATTAAATACTTTAGAATCAGCAGAACATATTAAAGCGTAATAGAGGCTGACTAAAAAATAGTCAGACCTCTCGGGGGTATAAGAGGGATGTTATTTTTCCACTTCCATAGACCTTGCAATTTCTAACATCTTCTCCATAGGTATATTCGAACTATACATTTCTATATAACTTCCTGCTTGTGTCCACTGAAGTAAACCACCAACAACATTTTTTCCTGCGTGATCAACTTCTCCGTCTTTCCATTTTGTTAAATAACCTGAAGACCCATTTATGTTTACCAGCGTAGTATCTTGACCTGAATTTTTAGGGGTTTTCATGGAATCTTTTGTTTGCTCAATTCTAACCATCATCTGTTCATCGTTTTTATCCATGTAGTGTAAAGCGAAACTGTTAATATTAACCTTTGCCACAGAAGGGGATGTTTTAATTTCTAATGTCCAATCATCCGGTATATTTTCAGGAACAAATACATTGAAATTTACATTTTGTTTAATTTCAGGAATAGTTAAACTCCTATGGTTATATTTAATCGCTTGCACATTAGCGACAAATGGCATAAGAAAGACGAGGACTAAAATTATTATTCGTGCAGACATTGAACTCCCTCCTAAATAACTTTAAGGATAACCTTCCCTAAAATGATCTTTTTATTAAGCTGCAAATAAGATTAATAATCTTATATTTCTCTTCTACTGAAAATGAGTGAGGTATTGGGAATTTTAAAATATATTGATGGAGGAGATTGAAATGAAAAGATGGTTCCTCAGCACTTTTAATATCGATTTATATAGGTCATTCTATGCTTTCTAATGGTATTCCAGCTATTAAAGAGATGACTGTTCAAAAGTACGACCTTAAAAATGATGCATTTGAAGACGGTTGGAAAGTAATTCGTGACAAAAACGAACTTGAAAATTTTAGAAAGATTTTAAACAGAGCAAAGCACGAAAAAAATGTGCGTTATGAAATGGCTCGACACGAAGATTATAAGGTTACGGTAACATTTACAGATAACACACAAGATGTGTTTATGGTATGGAAAAACTCAGGAAAATACATTCATATGATAAGACAAGACTCGTTCAAAGTTAGTCATGAAAGAGATAAGATGAACCTGTTGAAGATTTTAGACTCATAAAGACTAGAATCAGAGAAAATTACACATGCAAAAGGAGTAATATTAAGCGACCAAGCTAATAGGTGAAAATCTAAAAATAGAATCAATGTCGATCCAGTAGATAATTTTATGCAATATAAATTTGCTGAAAATATCCACAAATGTATAATAGAATTACCACAATTGTGTTTGTAACATATGCCGTATTCCTAACAGGAGTACGGCCTTTTTTATTTAGGCTCTTTTCTAAAATATTGTTGCTATCGGAATATATAGGTGTTGGGTTTGATCAAACTTTTTTCAAAGCAATATTAGTTCAAGATCACGAGCTGCTATAAAGTTGATGAAGGGGTTCGAACTGAAGCGACCAGTTGGAGTTCAAATAGAGGGTTATATTTATGCAAACAATGGTGACGATTTAAAGCACGATGAATTTTTGGATGCGTTTATTGAATTTATTGAGAGTAAGGGATGGAGTTTCGGTGGGGGGAGTTCCCAAATAGATGTAGAAGGCAAAAAGATAACTGATATAGATTAAGTTTTTTAACAAACGGGGAGTTTAGTTGCATAAGGTATCTGGTGAGAATATATCAAAATCGGTAAAAGTCAAGGAAAGAGAATTTTTAAAAAAGATTAATTGAGTATGATTACAAATTGATTATAAAAATAGAGAGACCCTTCTCAAATTGAAGGAAGGGTTTCTCTATTTTTATTAAGCACTCTGGGAATATTGTTCTCTCCCAGCTTTCTTGTATATCAATTTTCCAAATAACGGAATGAACCAACGATCCAATCCAATTTTTCCTGCATTTAGTCCTGCTACAAGAATAAACATTCCTAGTAAAACCATTTGAGGATTTGTACTTGTTGTTCCTGATAACATATAAGCAAAATTCATTGTAAGTCCCATTAGTATAGAAAATGACGTAAAAATCCCCAAAATTAAACCGATACCTACTAAAAATTCTCCCCAAGGAACAATTACATTAAAAAAATCGACGTATGGTAATGCAACCTCTTGTAAAAACTTCCCCCACCAAGCCTGAACAGCAGGATGTTCACCAGACATATTTTTAATAGCACCATTAATAAAGCCGCTTGCATCAAATTGTCCACTTGAGATTTTTCCCCAACCTGCATTTAACCATTGCCATCCAAGATAGAGTCTAAGTACAGTAAGTAAGATTGCTACATAACGGTTTTCCTTTAAAAATTGAATAAACATGAGTAACCTCCTAAGTAAATATTAATAATCGAAACTGATTATCATTATCATTTACTTCATTGTGATTATCAATAAGAACAAGGCACCAAATAACTCTAGTTAATTATTCCTAATATTGGTAAGTTATTCTAATTTAGTACTCCACGCTATCTCCACTTGTCTTGTTATTACTTCAATTGTATCTTTTTGTTGTTAAATAATGATTTACTTAAAATTAAAATAATGTAAAAAATTAAATATGCTACGATTTCTGAAATAATATGATTTTCCCAGCTGTAAATTGATATAGAAAATCATAATGGAGAAATAAATAATGAGGATTTATATTTGCCTATTAAATCTCTCTAGATTAGTGGTCTTATTTATTTAACCTTATAATCTATTTCCACAAACGATGGCAATACTTGAGATCGTAGCTGTCAATTTTAGCAGCATTTCATTTTTAGTTAGCGGGTCAGTTTAGTGGAATATTAACAATTTTTACACCTGATACTTTATGGAGTAAATAAAATTACTAAATAAAGTAAAAGATATTGTGTTTTCTAATAATGTAAATTATTGTTAAAAACAGGATGAGGTAGAAGAGTTTAAGAAGGAAATTATTAACACTTTCGCTTAAATATATAGATATGGATATTAAATATATCGGGTTTTGAATGACTAAACCCACACTAGGAGATGATCGGAGATGGAAATACGGGTGAATCAAATTGAATTGAATGGACTCACTTTTCAATATCGCGAGAGTGGGGAACCTTCTGCACCACCGGTTGTTGCACTTCACGCACTTGGAAAAAGTGCTGAATCATGGGATCAGGTAGCTGCTGTATTAGGAGAAAAATACCGAGTTTTAGCTTTAGATCAACGGGGTCACGGTGGGAGTGCGAGAACTAGTGCATACACTTTTGAACTGATGTGCGATGACTTGCTTCATTTTGTGAATGCTATGAATTTGGAAAGGTTTACTCTAATAGGTCACTCCATGGGGGGAACAGTATCCTATATTTTCTCGGAAACATTTCCGTCAAGGGTAGAACGGTTGATTGTTGAAGACACTCCTCCTCCTCCCGTTCCGGATAGGCCGTTTGAAATTCCTTCAAAACCATCTAATTCCCTCCCATTTGATTGGCAGGTTGTACCTTCGATTCTAGGGCAACTAAATGAACCCAATCCCGAATGGTGGGCACGTCTTACCGACATTAACGTGCCGACTCTTATTATAGGTGGTGGGGGGACCAGTCATATTCCTCAAAACAAATTGCAGGAGGTTTCTCAGCTAATTCCGAATTGCAAATTGGTAACGGTAGAGGATGCTGGGCACTTTGTGCATGATGCTAATTTACCAGCATTCTTAGCTGCCGTAAAAGCTTTTCTTAATTCGTGAATTACCGATCGCTTTCACTGTTACCTTCATTCTTGTTCAGTGTAAAAAATGGAGGGGAAATATGCCTACAGAAAAAGCAGATTCATTTACTTTGGCAAGATTTGGGGATTTTGAGTCATTTAAACCTTTATAAGAATAAACGTTTATTCCTTTTTTTATTCCTTTGTTCCTTTGTTCCTTTATCGAATATTACATAACGACTCTTATACTAAACAAGCAAAGTATTCCCCTAGTAGTTTGCTATTCTTCTAAATCTATATCTTGTTCCTCTTCAAAATAAAGAAAAGAATAAAGATAGGTATTTTATCCTGAAATTAACAATTATAAAGGTAAAAAGAATTAATTGACGAATATTTAACTATAAAATACTAAATTTAGGAGGATATTATTGAAAAAAGCATTTTCCGCGTTATTATTGACCACAGTTTTAACATTCTCATTTTCTACTGCTGCATTTGGAGAAACCGGAACTACCCAATCACTTAAAATGAACAATGTTCTTGAAAGGGTTGTGACGGTTGAAACAAAGGGTGAATTTGATCGTGAAGAGACCCAAAATATGGTTGATCGTCTCTGGAGCATCCCAACTAATATATTGATCACCATGCATAAACAGGGAGTTCAGGTTAAACTGATTAATTTCCCACTTACTGATTTGCCGGAGTATGAATATTTAAGGGGAGTCGTTCCTAGGGGATGGGAACATACTCCATACACGTGGGATGATGTGCCAGGTGTAGGTGGGCAGACAGTTGTTGCTCGAATCGGTTACAGCTATAAAAAGATGCATAGTTCTGTAAACCTTGAGCTGCATGAAACAGCCCATTCCATTGATCGTTATGTATTTGACAATATTAGTTATTCGGATGAGTTTACTGAAATTCACGCTTTGGAGCATGATGATTTTAATGACAATCCATATTTCGATTACAAGGAAGAATATTTCGCCGAAGCCTTTGCCTATTTTTATGCTGGTCCAGACACGAAGGCTGAGTTAGAAGAAAAAGCTCCATTAACTTATAAATTTATTAATGAGTTGCAGCGGAATATCCCATCGGAAAAGCATTCAAATAAGTAGAATTATAGAATCTTTCCATTCTTCCCTGAATTCACTTTCAAATAGCGGCTGGCAATGATTCGAATCGAATGATTGCCAGCTACTTCTTCGAAATGCCCCCATTAATAGAATAACGCCTGAATATCTTAATTAAATATGTTCGAATAAACTTTTCTACCAACTAAACGATATACCAAATATCCTAATATATTAAACAAAGCAAATACAATGACCCAGCCAATGTTTAATCGATTATGATGATAAGCATTGATTATTGCCTAAATAGTAAACAAAGCTGCATAAACTGCAACTCCTACAAATAAAACTAAACCCATAATTATAGAGTCACGATATCTTACTTCCATATTGACATACCATTCTGAATTCCCATTTCCATTTGGATAAAGAGCAAAAAGCCACTCAGGAGCCCATATTTTCTTTCAAACTGGTAATTTGGTTTTGCGTTTTCTACATTACACCCTAAAGTGAAATTATAAGAGCTACTTTGAGTGTTCTGACCTGGATGCCTTGGCGATATACGCCTCTAACTGATCCGCTGCGTTAAACACAGAATTTCCATGACAAACTTCCAATCTTTTAGGCCGCAGCTTGCCAACGATGGAACTGCTTCGCAGCACTTCTTCCATATCGGCAGTAAAGAGGGGCTTACGCAATTTTCCATTCTTAGATGAGAACAAATCTCCAGCAAGCAGCACCCGATCATTCTCATGATAATATACGACATGCCCGGGGGAATGTCCGGGCGTATGGTAAGGCGTTAAGCTGCCGATAGGTTGCATTTGTCCGTGTTCATCCTCACGAAGAGCTTGAATCAATCCCTTCTGCATGGAAGCCACTGCCTTCTTGCCAGACCGGTAAGGAAGCTCTCCTTCTATATAAGGGATCTCCATGCGGTGAGTGTGTACCGGAGCCAGATGTGTATTTAAAATACGATTGATCCCTCCAACATGGTCTGGATGACCATGTGTCAGCACGATTCTTTGTAACGGTCCAGCCTGCAGCTGTTCAATGGTATTCAAAATTTCTTTCGCCATCATCGACAACCCTGTGTCCACTAGAGTGATTCCTCCCTCTTCCTTAACGGCCCAAACGTGAATCGGGATAAATATCCATGTTTTTAAGCTCCAAATATGCTCCGAGATTTGTGTAACTTTCATTTTCTATCAGCCTCCATTTGCAATTTATGTTTTAAACCGATCAGAAGGGCTTCAAAAGCGGCATGTTTGTTCTGTCCATAGCCGCAATATTGCCATTATCAGGACTAAAAACTCGTAATCGTGAGCACATATACACACTCTGAGGAATCCCTTCAAGTCAAATAATACGATGATACAAAGAGTAAAAGAACTTCCTCAAGAAATTTACAACATTGAAATTCAAAGCGCTTTTCCTTCAATATCAAAAGTACTTTCCGGTATACCTTTCAGCAATCGGGCCATATTTTTTGAATAAAGGACTTTTTACAATGAAGACAGAAGTATTTAGAGTGGAAAAATTTAACTAATACGAGGGAGGAATCCTTGATGGAAAAACATCATGCGTTACAACTGTATGATTATCATGTTTGGGCGAACAACAAGTTTTTTGAGCGATTGAAAGAATTACCGAAGGACATTTATGATCGGGAAATACAAAGTGTTTTTTCCTCGATTGCGAAGGCACTTGTTCATATTTATACGACAGATACAATATGGCTCGGTGTAATGCAGGAGAATAGTATGGAAGAGATTCAAGCTTCTATCGCGCATGCGCAAGAAAAGACAAAGGATCAGAGTCTTGAAGAAATGGAAAAGCTGTTTCAACGTTTGTCAGAGGAGTATCAAAAGCTTCTCAACAATGTTAACGATTTGGATAAAGAGATTTCCCCAGTGCATCCTAAATTTGGGCGTTTGGATACTCATTTTTCTGAATTGGTTCAGCATGTTGTTAACCATGGCACATATCACCGCGGAAATCTAACGGCAATGATACGTCAACAGGGTTACTCAAGCGTGTCTAATGATTATGTTTTCTATCTTTACGAAATCAGCACGACAAATTAGTTTTTCGCTTAACTTCATTCCGGAAGGTAAGTAAAGTTTTGTATCTAATTATCGCAATCGAGCGCGTTTTATCACAGTGGTAAAGGAGAGAGCTACTTGAACAACCATGAAAGAACGTAATTTTTTTGCATTTTCTAAAGTGAAGTGTGGCTTCATGCATGACTTAAGGGTCTTAGCAATATAACTGAGGAGCCATTGTTTACCTTATTCCGCAATCGGGCGCTTTTCTTTAGAAAGAAGGCGCTTTTTTGATATGCCCCTATACATTAAGGGATTAGATTTTGTTAAGGTAATAAAAGATTGTGAAGATTTTCACTTAAACTAAAGGGGACAAGAGTTAATGAGGGTGATCACAGCGGCGGTCTTTTTTTTGTTCGACTAAAGGGGCAGTTGTGCGGCCGAGCCTAGGTCGTATCATATAACGGGTGGGATTCCCGTCGAGCAAGAACTAGCCATTCACTCGTAGCGAGTCTTGGAGGGCTGAAGGTAACTTTAGTCTTTAAGCGTAGACAGTTAGGTTGCGGGCCGAAAGCCAAATGGTTGAAGGGATTGAGCCCCATAATTTTAGTAAATCGAGAGGGCTGATGTTTTAACTGCGACAGAAAGCAACATTTCATTCTTCGCAAAATGGCAAGAAGAATGAAACCTCTCTGGGGTCAGAGACCTTGGCACGTAACACATTGATATGATACGGCAACTCGGGAGACCCTATCGGTCTTTTCTAGATAAGAAGAGTATGGTGTACAAGCGATACAAAGTAAGGAAACCAAATGCCAGATAGGGAGTCGGATAGCAGCGTAGTACCAATGAAGTTGGGTAATGCCGATGCAGGAAAGGCTGCTACCTAGTTACCACCCTTGCTAGGGACACGTTTACTACACGCAGAGGTAGACCTACACACAGAGGTAGGATAAATAAATGGATACAAAACTAGTAAGGATAGCAGAAAAAGCGTGAGCTGAAGTTTGTGAAAGGTAACTAGGAGGAGCCGTGTGCGTGAGTAGCGCAAGCACGGTTCTATGAGGGGGGAGGAACACAATCTACCGCAAGGTAGAGAGGCTCCCTTCTACTCGACTAGTTGAAGAAGATATAATGCTTATTTGTGTTGAACTTATTGTTCTATTGTAGCAAGTTTTTAAATGCTGTTAGGAGGTAAGATCTTTTTTATGAAGCTAATCGGAAGTAATACTGAAAGAGACTTCAGAAAACAATTAAATGAATCTTATGAGAGTTTATTTAACGTTAAGCCTTCACCTCTGTTAGCTTTACTACAAAGCAAATTTCCTGTTATGAAAACTGCATATATCCTTAATTGGATCCCTGAACAAGGTGAAGATATTTATACAATCTTTATAGATAGGGAAATTATTGTTATCGTAGAGCTGGACCGTTTCAACCTGGAATTAGAACCCTTGTTAGAAACCATATCAATGAATGATTATGTTAAGGGGCTAAGTAAAATAAATCAAATCAAATTGGCAGTTGCTATTGATTTAGCTTCCAAACAATGATATTGAAGAACACCCAGCTGCATCTGCGGCTATTTTGCTTGTTCAAGTAACGGGGACATTGATCTAGGAAATTAAAGGCCAATTTTGTTGAAATCCTTTTTGAACAAACCGGGCAGTTTAGTTTAAGTGAAAAACCTCATAAACTCAATAATTTATTCAAACACGAATAATCTAATTACATGAAGAAGTTCCTCCACAATCGGGCCATTTAATTGAATAAAACATCGAAGCCTAATTTCTATTTTAAAAAGAAAATTATGCTTCTTTGCGGGTGGTGAAAGCTTCGCTGGTCCTACCCATGGTAACTACCCCATTAGAAAAGAAAAAGCCGTTTTTTGGAAACGTCGCTTTGGTAAAAGAAACAGTTAAGTGACAGAAATTAGGAAATATTAAATGTAAAAAAGGGACAAGACCATTGTATAACCATGATGTTCTTTTTTCGTTCGTAATCAAAAAGGAACTATAAAATTTTAAAATATATTTGAGGTTATTACATACGTGAAACGCTTGTGGGTCAGTCGCCTTGATATACTTCTCCGCCATCTTCCCAATAATGTAGAAACGAATACGATAAAATATAATGAATTAGAAGGTTTAAAAAAATATGAAACCTTTAAGTATAACGGGAAGGAATTATCATTATAGTACCGAGGAGTTTTAAAATGGATATTCAACATCTTAAATATTTTGTAGAAGTAGCCAAACAAAAGAATTTTACGAAGGCATCTGAGGGCCTACATGTTTCTCAGCCTTCAATTAGTAAGATGATAAAAAGCCTGGAAGTGGAGCTTCAAGTGACGTTGCTAGATCGTTCGGAGAGAAAAGTGGAGCTGACAGATGCAGGGAAGATAGTTTATGATCAAGCATTGAAAATTTTGCAGATGATAGAAGATATCCATTCTTCTTTAAACGAAGTCGTTCATGTAAAAAAGGGAATCATCAAAATGGGATTAATGCCGACTTTGGGAGTGATGTTATTTCCGAACGTGCTTGCCGGTTTTAAAAAGAGTTATCCGCAAATTGATATGCAAATGGTCGAATTTAGCGGGAAACAATTAGAACGAAAGGTAGTTCAAGGGGAAGTGGATGTGGGTATTACCGTAATACCAGTTGACTCTGAAGTGTTTGGATCCATCCCCTTATTAAAAGAAGAACTTGTAGTCATTGTTGGCAGGGATCACCCACTGTCGGGAAGAAAATCGGTGCTTTTATCCGATTTAAAAGATGAAGACTTTATTCTTTTTACCGAGGAATATGTTCTGCATGATGTGGTAATGAAGGCCTGTTTGCAATCAGGATTTGAACCTAATTTAGTCTACAAAAGCTCCTTATGGGATATTGTTGGAGAAATGGTAGCGGCACAATTTGGGATCTCTGTCGTTCCTAAGTCGGTAGCAAACCGATTTAAGAATCGGGTTTCTATCGTTTCTGTTACTTCACCTCAAATTGATTGGGAATTGGCATTGATTTACAAAAAGAATAAGTATCTTTCCTATGCAGTTCGAGAGTTCATTACTTATATTCAGGGAGGAAACTCCTAACTATAACTTTATGGAATAGTTTTGATGGTTTTTATATATTTCACGAATCGCAATTCCCCGAGTAGAATGATCTATGTTACATATTGTTCTATTTTGGAGGTGCTGCTCTTGAAAAAGGGATTAACGATTTTATTTCAAATTGGGGTAATTATTGCATTTACATGGATTGGTAAATGTATTGTTTCTCTTCTTCATATACCTATTCCAGGAAGTATTATCGGGATGATTATTTTATTCTTCGGTCTTCATTCAGGCTTAATTAAATTAAATTGGGTCCGAGCTGGGGCTGTGCTTCTTATTTCCGAGATGATGTTATTTTTCATTCCGGCAGTCGTTGGATTTATGCAATATTCATGGATATTTGGCATTAAGGGCCTATTTATTATATTAATTGTAGTTAGTGGTACATCACTTATGATGATAGCAACAGGTGTCATTTCCGAAAGGATCTTAGAAAGAAAAGGCGGTGAAGCAAGGAGATGGTTACCAAGATTTTTTATGTAATGATCACTGTCCTTTTTTATTTTTTGGCCAAAAAGATCAATCGGAAAAAGCCAGGATTGTTATTTTCACCAATCATTCTCACTCCTGTTATGCTCATTGTTCTCCTTTTGATCATGGATATACCATACAAAGAATATGCAAATGGCACTTTTCCACTAAATGAATTGTTAGATGTTGTAACCGTTGCATTAGCGATTCCATTGTATCGAAACTGGTCGTTTCTGGCGAAAAATTGGCGTACGATTGTATGTAGTCTTGCCGCCGGCTCATTGATTGCTGTTGTATCCGGCATTTTATGTACTTACTGGCTTGCGATGGGAAAGGGTTATATGCTCAGTATTATTCCTCGCATTGTTACCATTCCAATTGCCGTCAGTTTGTCTGAATCCATTGGAGGGACTCCTGCCATAACCGTTCTTTTTAGTATGTTGACATGCTTTGTAGGTGTCTTCATAGGACCAGCTATAATGAAGCGCTTTTCCATTAAGCATCCATTGTCCATCGGCATGATGTATGGTTTGGGTGCACAGGCACTTGGGACTGCAAAAGCGTTTCAAATCGGGGGAAAAGAGGGAACAACCTCCAGTGTATCCTACATTCTTACTGCCATCCTTATAGTTATCTGGGCATTAATCCTAACACCTTTTATCCATACTTTGAACGTGTAGGAAAATGGGTGCCACCCCCTGCATTAATATAATGTGTTATTGCATTAAAGGGCGCGATTGTTGTATAATCTTTAGATTTAAACGACTTGGCCTATGGGGCATTTATCTAAGAAGGATTAATGCCTTTTTTTGGTGTGCCAGGCATGTTCATCAACTAGGCGGTGAAAGTCCGCTATGGGCGTTGGGATATGCGAACCATTAGCCAAAAGCAAGGGTGTCCATAG
>NZ_JAAGVZ010000042.1 GCF_010882125.1 Peribacillus alkalitolerans
ACTCATTTCAATTACCCGTTAATCCAATTACAAGGGTTATGAAATCCTACGAATAAGTGAGCATTCGAGAGATATTCGTATGAAACTGAGGGAGTTGAACAAGCTCGTTCGACGAAAAGGGCATTCCTGGTATTACTGGGGATGCCCTTATTACTAAACTATAGGGTATTTTGCTAGAATTCAAAGTCTAGAATCATCTTACTGGTTTGACCTGTAAACTTATAATTATAGAACCCTTTCAAACTATCTAAGTCACCGGTAGCTTTGATAACTGTTGCCGGAGAATCTAGATTTCCTTTTTCAAATATTCCTTGCTCTATGGCTGTAAATGTCCCCCGTTTCCCCTTATAAGTTCCTTCGAAATGCAGAAATCCAGAAATTTTTGCAGTGGCCAAGTGACCATCATCTACGTTTGAATCTAAATAATATAATAAATATTCAACAAAAGCTTTTCCTTTTAATTCACCGTCAATGTCATATTCGACATGTGCAATATTAATTGGGAAATCTTCTCTAGTGTCATCGACTGGCTTTTCATCCCATTTGCTTACTGTAAATGTTACCTCCATACATGAAAACCTCCATTCATTATTAGATGAGTAATTTACCTCTAGTATATCACCTAAAAATTAACATAAAAAGTGTTAGCACACAGAAGTTTTTTATTTATTGTTCTTTTCTAACTTTGTGAAGTATTACACTTAAAAAAATGGCTACTAGAGTTTAACCAGAAAGGTAGCAGTGGAACCTCTTTTTTTCTTTAAAGGGGAGTATATTTTAATAAGAAAAAGAAGGAAATTGTAATATTGAGGAGGCAACCACAAATGAAAAAAAACCTTGTGGTTTTTATTCCACAAGGGGTTTTTCATTTAGTAAAGGGTAGGGGTTGGAGGACAGGCAACAGCATCAATAAATCTTGGATCAATTCCATAAAACATCCAGAAGACACCGTTCCATCTATATCCAGAAATTTCACCATACTCGACCCGAGTTGGGTAAAACCAGAAGGATTCCCCATTTATGAGCCAAACATAAGTGTTTTCATATAAACAGTCGATAATATAGGATACAGAAGGCTTTGGTGGAATGAATGTTGGGGGAGGGGATTGTGGTTGTTGTCGCATCGGCCATTGAGGTGGAAAAAACACCATGTGATTTCACTCCTTTTTAAGCTATTTCCTCAACATCATATGTTGAAGCGAAGCAGAAGGATAAAAAATTGGGAAAATAAACAAGGATGCAACAGCAAGTAACTAGAAGTAATAAGATCCCATCTTACTTGAATATATCTAGGTTAAGACTGTAAATGGAGGAGCTTTTTATGGCTTTAGTTTCGATTTATACTGTTGGTAGGCTAAGTCAACCCTATGACCACCCTGCCACTCGTGATTTTTTTCAAGTAGGAAATGAAGTATTTCGTCAGGCATCTAAATCAGGACATCTTATAGAGGCGTTTTCATCAAATGGAGTGTCTTTCCCTGAAGCCATTAAAGGGGAAGGTTTACCTATTCTTACGCTAACTGTATGGAAAAACCTTCAATCCTTATATCATTTTACCTACTCAGGTAAGCATAAACAAGCATTACGAGATAGGAGCAAATGGATGGAGCCTTATCAAGAGAAACACCTTTCATATGTAGTGTGGTGGACAGAGGAGGTGAATGATGTCTCATGGGAGGAGGCTTTCGAAAGATACAACTATTATATTCTGCATGGACCCACTCCTTTTGCGTTTGACTTTAAGCACGCTTTTGATGAAAAAGGGGAGACGTGCATAATTAAATAGCAGGGGGCTGTCTTAAGGTTAGTGGAAGAAGGAATATCACATCAACTTACAGAATATTACATATACATGTTAAATTTAAGAGAGAAAAGATTGCATTTCAAAAAGTTATATATTTGTGGTTAAAAGAAATTTGGGAATTAAAATAACCTTATTTCAATCAAAAGTAGAATATGCTTAATTCAAGCTGCTAATAAGCAGCTTTTCTTATTCACTAGTAGGGTTATTTAGCCAATAAGGAAGTGATAATTTTGAAAGTATTACTCATAATTATTTTTAGCTCACTTATATTTGTTGCTGGTTGTTCCAATCCGGTATTTGAAGGAATGGTAACAGATAAAAGAATAGTAGATGAAAAATATGAAATTCTAGTTATTCAAGGAATTACATCAACGGATATTCAGAATTTGTCTTTAACAGAACTTATAGATCTTGGGATGAGAGAAAAGAAAAAAGCCATTTATTTTACTGTGGATAAAGCTAATTATGAGAAGTTAAGTGTTGGCACATATGTACAAGTAACACATAAAAAAGAAGTAATGACTTCATATCCTGCCCAGACTGGTGCAACAAAAATATCCATAATCACTAAATAAAGGATGATTCCAGAGGAGCGAAAGATTATGAATCAATTAATAATATTTGTCTTACTTAGTGTGTTCGTGGTATTCGGCTTAGAAAAAGTTATTAGTGATAAAACATTATTACTTTTACTAGGTGGAATTAATATGGGTTTACTATTATTTATTGCTATCAATGTTAGAGAGAAAAAAAGTATTAATGGGGAGGAATGAAATGATATGGCGATTTTCGTAGCTTTGGCAATTGTAATACTTGGATCAACATTGGCATTCTATTTAAGTAAAGGTAAGTCGAAAAAAAGAAAATATATCGTTTGGGGTATCACTACTATGTTAGCAATCGCACCATTCTTATCTTTTTCAATCGGTTTGACATATGCAATTATCGTTGAGAATGGTTGGGCAGCCATGCTGATGTGGATCTTGTTTCCCGTAATATTCATCAGTGGATTAATTCTAATGTTGGTCGGTCTCTTTAGGAAAAAAAGTACATAAAGCTTTATAAAACCATAGCTGTCATCATAGACAGCTAATTTTATTGGAAGAAGGGATTAAAAAGGTATTTGTGAAACAATGAAATGTTACAACGTGTACTAATTTAAAGGGGGATTGTTTATGAAAAAAGGTATAAGAATCTTATTTGCTATATTTTTGTTAGTGGTTGGGTTCTATATTGTTGACGCGTTATTTAATAATAAACCTCCAGAACCAACCATAACCGTTGAGGGTAAAAAAGTGGAAGTGGTGCAAGGTTCCTATTGTTGGAGTGGACTTTTTAATGCTAAGTGTGTCGATAAGATTTCTCCACCAGATTTAGTTAATTTTCACAGTATCCAACCTGTTGTTTTGTCACCTGGAGCAAAATTGAAAATAGAGTTTAATCGTGAACCTAAAGAAAATACTTTAGGTGTAAATAGATGGCATAGTAATGCCGAAACAGAAAATATTCCATTAAAGGACAACGTAATTCCAGCTCCAAAAGAAAAAGGCGTTTATGTTTACGATGTTTATGCTAATTGGGAGAAAGGTAGTTCGAGTTATGCGTTTGTTATTGAAGTTCAATAAGTCCTTCAAGGAGGAATTGGGATTATGTATTACAGATTATACTATCCATAAAGGTAGTGAAAGTTTAAACATGTAGTCACCTTCCTTATATATTTTTGTTAAATCTGGCATGGTTAAAAAGCTCTAATCTGCCCCTACAAATATTGCGAGTTATATTGAATAATGTAGTAGATAAATTCAAAATGACAAATAAATTGTACGAAACAGTGCAGTTCAAAAGGGGAATAGTTATGAAAGTTGTCCAAGCGAATATAGGATTATTAGAAGATATCGTTCCTTTATTTAATGGATACCGTATGTTTTACGGTCAACCGAATGATGAATTAGGAGCTAGAAAATTTATTCAGGAGAGAATAACTAATAAAGAGTCTGTTATTTTTATCGCTTATGATAGTGATGATCAGCCTGTTGGATTTGTACAAATTTACCCTACCTTTTCATCTGTGGGAATGAAGCGAGCCTACATTCTAAATGATTTATTTGTGAATCCAGCTGGGAGGAAAAAAGGCGTTGGCAGGTTGCTTATTGAGCGTGTATATCAGTTTTGTGAAGATATGAATGGAAGGTACGTTTCATTACAGACAGCACCTGATAATCATACTGCAAAAGCACTATATGAGGACCTGGGGATGCAGTTAGATAATGAATTTGACATTTATACTAAATACTTTTAGTTATTCCTAAGAAGCTGCCATTGAGGTAGCTTTTTTGATGAAGGAAGCAAGTTTATTTTTTTATATTGAATCAATAGGACAGGACTACGGATCCTTTGGGAAATCGAATTGGTTTCTTTGAATACATAGATGAAAATGAAAACAACATAAGACTTCAAACCATTTAGTAAGGACAAAAATAAAAAAGTAAGTTAATGCGTATCTACTAGATACGCATTTTTTCTTACTGGGCAGTTTAGTTCAATAACAAATTATGATAAATGTCTCTTGTTACAGAATGCAGTGTATTATAATGTTAAAACGACTTCAATGTGCAATTTTATATAAATTTAATTCAATAAGAAGGGTACATATGAAGACTTAAAATCAGAATTACATATTGCTCGAATATGAGGTAGCTTACAAAAAAAATTCATAGAAAGATAAACGGTTTCAATATAAATTAAAACAACTTTTGGTGAGGATATAATAAATTGAAGCAAGATAGGTTTTCTTGCGATTTTTGAAAATGTTTTTAGGGAGGGTAAAGAAAAATGCTTTATATATGGGATGTTGAGAAGATAATTAAAAATACATTACAAGAGCTCAAACTAAATATAAATTTTGAATTCAACAATACACTCTCTGCACCGATGAGTTATAACGTATCGACAAATACGATAAAGTTTAATTACATACAAATTAACGGATATAAAGCTAAAATTAACTTTAAAATTAAAGAAACAGATGAAAACTTTGTGAAAATTATTCTTTATCATCAGCTAGGTTATTATTTAGAATTTAGGAAAAATACACGAGTTTTAAAGACGCTCATTTATGGTGAAGAAGGAGAAAAGGAACAGCTTTTAGCAGAAATCGAACAGAATTCTTGGGAATGTGGAAGAACACTTGTACCTGAATATCTATTAGTAGCATATGATCAAGTACGTGAATTGGATAAACTTTGGGACACATAGGTTTTCAACATCATACAAAATTTCGATTGATTGAATAACAGAAGCTACAGGTGGGATGACTTCGGGGAAACGTAAAGGTTAATCTATAATCTCGTGATATCCATCCATCGTAAATAAAGCATATATATTTCTAAGGGAGAATATGGTTATTTCTCTTTCTTCTTAACCTATTGGGGACTTAAGGTAAAAAAGTAAGATGAAGTTCATCAGAAGCCCTAGCTCTTCTTTTGTAGACCTTGCTAATGTTATTAAAAAATGGTGCTTTTTTATTGTAGTAAGATATTGTATCGATACTGGATATCGCCAATAAATACATACCCAAAATGTATTTATTTTTCTTCATTAAATCTGAATAGGACAAACTTGGATTTGGGGAGGATGTAGGTAAGGAGGCGATAACTATGGTGACTTACGAAGTTTTGTCGTTAATGCTGAGCTTTGGGATGTTTGTGATCGCTGTACTCAAATTTCATGATAAGGATAAGGATACATGACACGCTGCTTGATGGCGTGTTTTTTTTCTTTAGGGTAACGGTTAAAACAATTATGAAAAGTTATTATAGGTTATCAAAGAGTACTAGATATCTATCTAATTTACAAAAAAATAAACAATACATTTTAATCTTATTAAAAGGGCAGTGATCCAGAAGGATTATCGCTCTCTTTTATTGAATAAAGTGTATATGCTTCTCTATTAAATTCATTAAATAATTAATAAGGAGGAATTAAATATGCCTTTAAAAAATTATGGAGTTTTAAAAGGAAAAGCAGTTAAATCTATGATGGGAACAGGGGATAAGCCTCATTATCAAGTTCTTATTCAGGATGATGGAGATGTTTACTATCGAATAGTAGGGGTGTGAAGATTTCTACTTAATCTATAGGGGTTTTACATTAAGATTCGAGCTGTCATTGCGACAGCTTTTTTTTGAACTAAAGACGCAGTATAACTGAAAAGGGATAACTGAATACTTACTTAAGGGATGTTATGTTTAAAAGCTTTTATAAATTGTTTACTATGTTCGGATAATTTCTTGCTTTTTGAATATACAATTCCAAAGTAAAAGCGATTTTGACTTGGATGGTTGAATGGTATTGTGATAACGCTTCCATTTTGAATAACTGCGAACTTATTTAAAAATAAATTCAATGAGAAAACAATACCTAATCCATCTGATACTGCTTCGGAAATAACGTTCACGTTGTTTGTAGTTAATAATATGTTCATATTAGGAACAAAAGTAAATAGTTCTTTTACAAATCCCGACCAAATAGGATCTTCAAAAAGAATAATTGATTGATTTGCAAGGTCTTCAACTCGGATATTCTCCAAATAGGCTAGTGGTGAATTTTTACTCACACATAAAACTGTACCACCTTCATGAACTGTTTCAAATTCTAATTCTGGAAGAGAAGCTACCATTTCGTCAGTAAATGTTGTAATACCAAATTCAATCTTATCCTTTACAACGTCGGATATGATATCAAGTGGTTTTTTTTCAAAAATCTCAATTTGACTATACGGAAACTTTTTCTTATATATGGAAAGTGCGCTAGGGACTATAAACATTGCGTAAGGATTGGCAGATATTGATATTTTGATATGCTCTGGATTAAGTTTTTGATTTACAAAAATGTTTATATCCTCGACTTTCAACATAATTTCTTGGGCTTTACTGACAATGAATTTTCCATCTTCTGTAAGCTCGGCACCCAATCTTGATCGATTAAAAATCTTTATTTGAAGTTCTGATTCTAGATTCGAAATGGCTTTACTAATTCCGGATGGAGATAAATGTAGATTCTCTGCAGCTTTAAATAATGATTTTGTTTTTGCAACCTCAATAATATATTCAAGTTGTAAAATATTCATATCAGCGCTCCATTTTCATTTAAGTGAAAAAAAATCAATTATATTGCACTTATTTACACTTTATATTAACTGAAAAGGAAAGTATATTAATTTAGAGTGTTGAAAGTGCTTACAAGACTATTATTTCGCTAATTCCACCATTTAATCTAAGATTGAAGAATTACGGGTGAGAGTGTGAAATAAGCACATCAGCAATTAACTAAAGAAAGAACTGTTATTGGCAATATTTTACTATATTAATTAAAGGGGAATGAAGATGAGGAGACAGAATCGTACAACAATGAAAGCCTTATCAGCGTCACTAGCAGTATCTCTATTAAGTATGCCTTTGCTTAATACACAAGCATTTGCAGCACCAAATGAGGTTGCACCAGTAAATGTGCTAGTTTCAAAGGACCAGCAAGAATTGCCATCAGAGAAAGACTTAGTAAAATTTCGTATTATGGAAACAACAGATATTCACACGAATCTATTAAACTACGATTATTACAAAAATTCTGCTTATGAAAAAGTAGGACTTGCAAAGACAGCTACATTAGTAAAAGAAGCACGTAATGAAATCGCAAATAATGTTTTAGTTGATAATGGAGATTTAATTCAAGGAACTCCATTAGGAACTTATGAAGCAAAAATTGATCCTTTAAGGAATGGTGAAGTTCATCCTGTGTTTAAAGCCATGAATCTAATGGGATATGATATGGCAACACTAGGAAACCATGAATTTAACTATGGATTAGACTTTTTGAACGAGGCATATGATGATGCTAATTTTCCGTATGTCAATGCAAACGTTTTCGTTGATGATCATGACAATAATCCTGATAATGATAAAAACAAATTTAATCCGTATAAGATTCTAAATAAAAAAATTGTTGATGAACAAGGTAAGAAACATGTAATAAAAATCGGTTTCATTGGCTTTGCTCCACCTCAAATTAATGAGTGGGATAAAGCGAATCTTGAAGGCAAAGTTATCACTAAAAACATCGTTGAAACGGCTAAAAAATTCATACCAGAAATGAAAGAAGACGGAGCAGATCTAATTGTAGCTATGACGCATTCAGGCTTTAGTGCGAACAAAGGGAATACAGAAGATGTAATTTATTCGTTAAGTGAAGTTCCTGGTATTGACGCAATTACTTTCTCTCATACACATAAAGTATTCCCAGCTAAATCAGAAGCTATGCTAGATGGTTTATTTTTAGGGGCAGATAAAAAACCTTTACCTGGCGTTGATAATGCAAAAGGAACAATCAATGGTATTCCAGCTGTACAAGCAGGTTATGGTGGTGGATCGTTAGGGCTAATCGACTTAACATTAAAAAAAGAAAAAGGTAAATGGGCGGTTGTTAACTCACAATCTTCAACTCGTGAAATTTGGGTTGATGTGAAAGACCCTGTTACAGGTAAAACTAAAACAGAAAGTACAGTAGCACCTGACCAAGAAATAGTTAATGCTATTAAACCAAATCATGATGCAACGGTTCAATATGTAAATACACCAATTGGATCAACAACAGATGATATTCATAGTTATTTTTCATTGGTTCAAGATGACCCTTCAGTTCAAGTTGTTACAAATGCTCAAAAATGGTTTGTAGAGAAATATGTTGCTGATAAGAAACCAGAATATAAAAACTTACCAATTTTATCTGTTGGTGCACCATTTAAAGCTGGACGTAATGGGGTTGCTGAATACACAGAGATTAAAAAAGGTGACTTAACGATTCGAAGTGCAGGCGATTTATATCTTTATGATAATACGCTAAAAGCTATTAAAGTAAAAGGTTCAGTCGTTAAAGAATGGATTGAAATGACTGCTGGTAAATTTAATCAAATCGATCCAAATAAATCAGAAGAGCAAGCTTTATTAAATCCATCTTTCCCTGTTTATAACTTTGATGTGATAGACGGTGTAAACTATCAAATCGATGTAACCAAACCTGCAAGATATGATGTGAACGGAAATTTAATTAATAGTGCATCAAGTCGTGTATTGAATTTAACTTATAACGGCCAAGCATTAAATGTAAATCAGGAATTCATCGTTGTCACAAATAACTATCGTGCTGGTGGTGGAGGGAACTTCCCAGGTGTTAAAGGAAGTGAACTTGTTGTTGATTCAGCTGATGAAAATCGTCAAATCTTAATGGATTACATTTCTGAAATGAAAACAATTACGCCAACTGCAGACAATAATTGGTCGATTGCACCGATTAACGGTAATGTTAACGTAACATTCACATCTTCACCAAAAGCAGAAGAGTATATTAAAACAAATAGTAAAATCTCATTTACAAATAAAACAGATCATGCAGGTTTTGGTATTTTCAAATATGATTTAGGCACAGTTCCAAAAGAAAACATTAAAGTTCAATTACTAGGCTTAAATGATTTTCATGGACAACTTGATACTGATACAAAAGTAAAACTTGATGGACAAGATGTATTAGCTGGTAGCATGGAATTTACAGCTGCTGCCATGAAACAACGTGAAGCATCAAATCCAAATACTTTACTTGTTCATGCAGGAGATATGATAGGTGGTAGTCCTTTAATCTCAGCATTATTTCAAGACGAACCAACTGTTGAAGTAATGGAAGCAATGGGCTTTGATGTGGGAACTGTTGGAAATCACGAGTTTGATGAGGGGATTACAGAATTAAAGCGTATGATTAATGGAGGGGAACATCCGAAGGGTACAAAAGGATATGATGGAATGAACTTTCCAGTTATTGCTGCCAATGCTTATGATACTGCAACTGGTCAATTGATCACACAACCATATGCAATTAAAGAAGTAGGTGGCAAAAAGATTGGCTTCATCGGTGTTGTAACACAAGAAACGCCAACAATGATTGTTCGAAAAGGAAATGAAACACTTGAAATCCGTGATGAGGCTGAAGCGATTAATCAGTATACGGATATTCTTAAAAAACAAGGAATTGAAGCAATCGTAGTTCTAGCTCATAATCCTACACTTCAAACAGGTAAAGCAGATGTATTTGATGCATCTGAAATTGCCGAAAAAGTAGATGATGAAGTAGATGTAATTTTCGCTGCTCATAATCACGTATATGTTGATAAGGAAGTAGATAATAAATTAATCGTTCAAGCTTACTCATATGGCACTGCATTTTCAGATGTTGATTTAGAGCTAGATGCTGATACAGGCGAAATCGTTAAAAAGGAAGCTGAAGTAGTAACTGTGTACCAAAAAGACTATACTCCAGATCCTACAGTTTCTGCGATTATGAAGAAATATGAAGATTTAATTGCTCCAATTAAAGCAGAAATCATTGGAGATTCGATGGCAACTTTACCAAAAGGTTATCCATCTTCTGATACTATCGGTGATTTTGCACTTGGAAACTTAATAGCTGATGGAATGAAAGCTTCAATGAATGCTGACTTTGCAATGATGAACGGTGGTGGAGTACGAGCACAACTTGATGCTGGTGAAGTAACGTTTGGCGACTTATTTGCAATTCAACCATTTGGAAATGTACTAAATAAGGTAATGCTTAGTGGTGCAGATATCGAAACAGTATTAAATAATCAAATTACTGATAAAGGTCTTGATTTCCATATTGCTGGATTTAAATATACTTGGGATTCTTCAACGAATAAAGTGGTAGATATCTTTTTACCAAATGGTAGTAAAATAGATCCTAACAAAGAGTACTCTGTTGTAGTAAACAATTATATGTTCGGAAACATAAAGTATGGAATTGGAGTACTTTCAACAAATTTAGAAGTGGGACCAGAAGATTTACAAGCTACAGTTGACTATGTAAAGTCACTTCCAAAACCATTCACATACGAAGTAGAGGGACGAATTCAAAAAGTAACAACTACTCCTTAAAGTAAAAAGCATAGTAGAATTATTAATAAACTATCTTCCAATAACCCCATTATCTGGGGTTATTCAGATTGTCGACAAAAGGCATTCCGAATGACCCCATTCGGATGCCTTTTGTCATTTTCATGTAGTTTTCTTTAATTTAGACCTTCCTTAGCTCTATT
>NZ_JAAGVZ010000043.1 GCF_010882125.1 Peribacillus alkalitolerans
TTAGACATAAAAAAACCCCCAAATAGACTTAAATTGATTTTACCACGAGGGATAAAAGTCAGTTTCTTTTTAGAGTCTACTTTAGGGGTACTATAGCATAATGGCAGCTATTTTTTTGTCAATTAGCACTTTCGTGTTACTTAACTTATACTAGATTTGTAGACAATGGATTCACTTTCATATCTTGTAAAATAATTGGTCGATTTTGTTATGGTATTTGTGCAGGTTGGCTTTCTAACTAATTGTAAGGCATGCAATTCCTTTAGGGTGTAATGAGAAAACATGTAATAATGAACAGAATATGAAAGGTAACTAAGATGAGTATTATTAAGGATTTTTTGCTTCAATTAACGATTATGGTCATACCCATATTTGTTTACTTTACATTTATCACGGAGAAGGTAAAGAGCAATGTTAATCGAAACATAGTAATGTGCATTTTGTGGGGAGTATCAATATTGCTATGCATGTTCTTTCCAGTAAATTTTGGTCTAAATGCCCGTTTGGATTTAAGAATTATTCCTCTATTATTTGGGAGCTTATACGGCGGATTTTGGCCATCGATCATCCTATCCGCTATTATTGTACTTTTTCGACTTTATTTTGGATTTGATATTGGATTCTATAATACTGTTCTAGTCATATTATTATCACTGCCTGTAATATTATTTTTTCAAAAATCATTTGCAAGATCGAAAAAAGATAAAAGGGTTAAAATTGTAGTAAGTCTTTCATTTTACTATTGTATTATTGGTGTTACATTTTCTGGTATTCTTAGAGGTTTTTCCATAGAGTATCTAAAATTACAGATTATTCATCTATTCTTTGTCGTAGTAGTAACTTGGTTATTGGCTATGTTAAATGAAACTATCAGGGAGATTCACAAGCTACGTTCAGAGATCCAAGACACGGAAAGATTTAGAGTTATAAGTGAGTTAACTAGTGTATTTGCTCATGAAATTAGAAATCCAATGCAAGTTACTAGAGGCTTTTTGCAACTTCTAAATGAGCCCGATTTGCCAAATGAAAAGAAGGAATACATCAAAATATCCATTGATGAATTAGATCGTGCAAATGAAATAATAAATGACTTTTTATCTTTTGGAAAACATTCCGTAAAAAAGGAAAGAGTTGAAGTAGGTTATCAGCTGCAACGTGTAATAAATATCCTTCAAAGTTACTCCCTGAACCATAATGTTGAGTTTAAAGCTGATCTTCATGATAACTGTTGGATTTATGCTAATCCTCAAAAACTGAACCAGTCTTTGATAAATATTATGAAAAATGCGATAGAGTCTATGCCGGATGGTGGAATCGTATGGATTACTTGTACTTCAACTGAGGATGGATATATAAAGATTAAAATTAAAGACCAAGGAATTGGCATGACAAAAAAACAAATTGATAGGCTCGGGTCTCCGTTTTATTCCTTAAAAGAAAGTGGGACAGGGCTAGGAATGATGGTAAGTTTTCAGATTGTACGTTCTTTCAAAGGGGAAATAAAAGTTATAAGTGAAAAGGATATCGGGACAGAATTTATTATTCTTTTACCCCAGAATAGCTAAACTTAGCGATATATAAAAGTTATTCATAAATATTCATTCGGAACTAACCGGGCGGTGATCCAGAAGGATTATCGCTATTTTTATTGAAATAAAACAATATACTTCTTTGGAACAAAGGGGAAAGGTATATTGTATTAGGATCCTGTAAAAAGCGATAAGTTATCGTAATTAGGTAAAATTGGAGGGTTTGTATGTATTTACTTCTATCAATAATCTTGTGTTCTTTTTTAGGTTATATTTTATTGTTGATGGGTCCACTTGTTGGTGGTATTGTTGCATTTGGTATTATAGTAGGTTGTATCTTTAGAGGGCTGTTCCTACTTAATGAAATTAATAAGAAAATCTCCATTAATTTAACTAATCCAAAGGAAGATATTTCAAATCTATCATCTGAAACATACAAAGTCCCAGAACATTTTAATAGCCCTAGAGCATATAAAAAATATTTAGAAGAAAAAAATAATTAGCAAACCGGATCAGAATTGCTGTAAGGAATAGGGGCGTACTCAACAAACGGGGCAGTTTTATTTAACAAGAATTTTGTGTTTAGATTGATCTCCTCAAGAATTTATAACATATTAAATATAAAAAAACAGCATATTTAATCACTACGGATTAAGTATGCTGTCGTGCTTGTCCATCTAATAATCTCCATAAAATTAAACTACTTGCCTTTAGAAGTTTTCTTTAAATTAGGTTTTAATATACTTTATCGCCATTAAAAATAGAGTTTTTAACAATAACATAATCTACGTGACGAATGGAGTCTAAAGTAGTTCCACCAGCATATGAAATAGAAGATTGAAGATCTTGTTCCATTTCAGTTAACGTATCCTGTAATGAACCTTTATGCTCAACGTACATTTTCTTACCTTCTACGTTCTTCTTTTCACCTTTTTGATATTCAGAAGCAGAGCCAAAATATTCTTTAACAAACTTTCCATCTTTTTCAATGGTTTCTCCAGGTGATTCTTCATGTCCGGCAAAAAGGGAACCAATCATGACCATCGATGCTCCGAAACGGATTGATTTGGCTATATCACCGTGTGTTCGTATTCCACCATCAGCAATAATCGGTTTACTTGCTGCCTTTGCACACCAACGAAGTGCTGCTAACTGCCAGCCTCCAGTCCCGAATCCTGTTTTAATTTTTGTGATACATACTTTACCAGGACCAATCCCAACTTTCGTCGCATCAGCACCGGCATTCTCAAGTTCTCGCACAGCTTCAGGAGTACCAACATTACCAGCAATGACAAAGCTCTTGGGTAGGTATTTTTTAATATGCTGAATCATATTAATGACAGCATTTGAATGACCATGTGCAATGTCGATTGTTATGAATTCAGGGGTAAGCTCTGCTGAAGCAAGCTCTTCAATGAATTGATATTCTTCTTCTTTTACTCCAACACTAATTGAAGCGTATAAACCTTTTGCCTGCATATCCTCTATAAATGACAGTCGTTTTTCTGGCTCAAAGCGATGCATAATATAAAAATAATTATTTTCAGCAAGATATAGGGCTATCTTTTCATCAATGATTGTTTGCATATTAGCTGGCACAACAGGAAGTTTAAATTGACGACCTCCTAGTGTCACAGTGGTATCACACTCAGAACGGCTGTTAACCACACATTTATTAGGAATTAACTGAATATCTTCATAATCAAATACATTTTCCATGATATACACTCCTAAAAGGTAAATTTTAATAATAATGTCATTCAAGAATCTTAAGGCAACAAAAAAATCCTAACTATAAATGGGTAGAATAATACCACCCATTCGTAGTTAGGATTTTAGGCTCCTTGTAGAAACTCTTAGACCATTTTTCTAAGAATATACGAATGATGCTAATTAATTTATTTAAACACAAATTTGATTATAAACGAACTTTTATTATATGTAAACGTTTATTATTCGGATTTTTATTGAAAATTAAAAGGGAATTGAATATTATCATCAAAAAAATTGGTTTTTATTAAAAGGGGAGAAAATTAAAACAATTTATTTAATCATGTTCGGGGAGAATCCCCCACTGAAAAAATAAAGTTCAATACTTTGCACATTTTTTAACAATTTATTTAGAATATAAGTTGCCTTTAATCTATAAAATTCGTAATAAATAAAACTCATAGGAGGTAAAAAAATGAGAATTGTTGTATTAGCTGGAGGATTAAGTGATGAAAGGGATGTTTCTCTTGCTTCTGGTGCTCAAATTTCTAATGCTTTAATTTCAAAAAATCATGATGTATTATTACTAGATATTTATAAAGGTTTAAAAGATGTTTATGATTTTGATTCAGCTTATAAAAAATATAGAAAAGTAACATATACTTATAATGTGCCTAAAGAAAGACCTAATTTGGAAGTATTACGAAAACAGCAAAATAATCAAAAGTCTTTAATTGGTCCTAATGTGTTAGAAATATGTCAAGATGCCGATATTTGCTTCCTTGCTCTCCATGGCGGAATTGGTGAAAATGGACAATTACAGGCATTATTCGATATATACGGAATTCAATATACTGGTAGTTGCTATGAGGGCAGTCTATTAGCGATGAATAAAAAAATTTCAAAAGAACTAATGACTTTTAATGGGATAAAAACGCCAAAATGGGATATTTATAATTTTGATAAAGAATTACCAGAAATTAATTATCCAGTTGTTGTGAAGCCAAATGACAACGGTTCTAGTATAGGAGTAATAATTCTTAATAATTCTGATGAAACTCATAAAGCATTAGAAGAAATTAAAGATATTTCAAAAACTATTCTAATTGAGGAAAAAATAGAGGGAAGAGAGTTTTCTGTTGGCATAATTGGAAATATTGCTTTACCTGTTATTGAAATTATTCCTAAGCAAGGTTTCTTCGATTACCAAAGTAAGTATCAAGAAGGTGCAAGTGAAGAAATATCTCCTGCCAATATTCCAGATAGTTTAGCTGAAGAATTACAAAACAATGCGTTAAAAGTTCATAATTTATTAGGATTAAAAGTCTATTCTAGAATAGACTTTATTGTTAA
Source organism: Peribacillus alkalitolerans (assembly GCF_010882125.1). Taxonomy (GTDB): domain Bacteria; phylum Bacillota; class Bacilli; order Bacillales; family DSM-1321; genus Bacillus_BN; species Bacillus_BN alkalitolerans. The sequence continues at coordinate 4,593 of NZ_JAAGVZ010000043.1, forward strand.
TCAGGATCATGTAATTTATTGTATTGAAGCGAATTCTCTACCTGGTATGACGCAAACTAGTTTATTACCTCAAGAAGCTCATGCTAATCAAATAAGTTATGAAGACTTATGTGAATTACTAATAAAAGAATCCTTAAAGAAATACTCATAAGAACAATATAACCTACGTAAACAAAAGCACTGACTACTCAGTGCTTTTGTTTTTAAAGTCTTAAAATTTAATATTGTTAGGATGAACCATATTATAAGTAGGTACGATTTGTAATAATATTTTATGAATTAGAAAAAAATAGGGTTTAGGAAAGGAGGGATTGCGATGTATGTGAAAAAGTGGTTAACAGGATTGGCCGTTTTGCTTGGAATGATTATAGTTTTGACAACTCTAGGCTCAACCGGTGTATCTGCGGAATCGGGTCTTGTAACTCAGCCTATGGAGAGGGGGAAAGCGATTGAGGTCGACTTGAACGATGATTTCTTTAATCCAAAAGTCATTTCTATTCCGAATGGAATAACCACAACGTTGATATTGAAAAACAAAGGTAAGAAAGTGCACACCTTCACAGTGGATAAGCTCGGAATTGATGCAGAGATCCAACCAGGAAATGAAAAAACAATTACCGTGGAACCAAAAATGCCCGGTACATACGAACTGATATGTCGGTACCATTTCCAGGAAGGAATGGTTGGAACAGTAATAGTCAAATAACAAGCAGGGCCAATTGGGCCTTGCTTTTTTAATAACCACAACTGTAATTAACCAATTATTATCCAGGCATCATCATAACAGCTATCATTCCTCCACAAAGGGATGTTTTGATGATGCAAATTTGAAGTATATCTATTTTGAGAAAATTACGATCCAATTCATTTTTCAGAAGATGTAAATTACGTGTTACTAGTTTTTACGAATCTAGAAGTTCGACTTTCACGTTAGAACTTTTTCAATTAACAGTAATATATGGTAAAAGGTCTTATTTAATGAAAAGGTTAGTTCAGTAGGTCTTGGAGTAACAAATGTACAAAGCAAAATATAATGTATGGTAACCTATAAACCAAATAATGAGGTGAATGGATGTATTTTTTTAAAACCATTTCCGATGATGTTCGATTAGCTCAAACTGTATTTCAAAAGCATAATAAAACATTGAAGTTCATTTTTGGGTCTATATTTGCCTGCATTGCAGCTGTTCTACAATCAGCTGGTGGCTTTTTACCAGTGGTGGGATATTTCTTAAGTCCGCTTGCAACTGCACCTATACTTTTATGTTCCATTCTATCTATACCGATTGGATTAATGTCCTACTTCCTAACAATTTTTTTGTTATTAATCTTGCAACCGACTGAACTAATTGTTTTTCCTTTTACAACTGGATTGTTAGGTGTAGGTATAGGGGCTTCTTTTTACTTTTTCACGAAGAGATTAAGTATTATTCTTGCTGGTACGATACTTTTAATGATGGGAATTATTAATCTACTATATGTTTTCAACTTTCAAGTACTTGGTCCCGCCGTATCTGTTTCTTTTTCACTTCTTTCAATAGGAAGTATCTCTATATTTTCTTTCCTTTATAGCTTGTTATGGGTTGAGATTGCTTTAAAAATAATTAAAAGAATAAAAAATATTATAAATTAATAACTATCCAAATAACCGCAGTCTAAGGGTTTGTATCTTATTTTTTTATATTAAGATTTAATTAAGTCATATCAGTATTAAGTAGTTTAGTTATGAATTATGGAACAATTTCAAAAATCGTACCTTGGTTATAATCATTCACATTCATAGAGCCATAAACCCCTAAATATAATCTGGTTTGATTCAGATTCGTACCCAAATTAACATAATAAGCTGATTGAGATCCAAAATTATAATCGGTTTCAATAATACTATAATCATTTAATTTACAATCTGTTCTTACGGTGGTATAAGCTAAAACCCCTCTAGCAGGAGATGAAGATTCTCCATGCCGGACAATATCAATAAAAACAACGTTTCCCGTTAAATCAGGGATTCCATTCCCCATGTATGGCTGGACTCCTGTAATTGCAGTTCCTCCAAACTTATCGGACCTTTGTTCTTTATGAAAATAACTAGTTAAAGGCTGTAGCCTCCGCACTGAAGTATTTACTGTTTCATTGTAATAAGCGATTGTTTTCTCATCTAATCCCGGACTTTTAGAGCATTCCTTTATAATCGAAGTTGGAAAAGCACCTTCCCATCCTCGCCAGCCGAAGTTAATAAATCCTTCTTCAGGTTCAGAGGGCGTTAAAGAAGCTTGAACTAGCTGAGTAACTGGAATTGGCTTATATTGAACGAATGAAAAAATCGACTCAACCAAATGCTGTCCGACATTTCCTGCATATTTGATATACTGATTATTAAACCTTAGGAAGGAAATTCCTGGAATATTGCGAACCCCTTTGGCAATTACCGTAAGTGTTTCCTGAATAGGTGAGGGAAGTTCATTAAAACGTGTTACTACTGGTGGATTATAGATAGAAGTATTCTTAGCTACATCAATTTCAATTATTTTACCTGCAATTTCCATATCGTCCTGGCTTAAATTAAATGGATCATAGCCTGATCCACCATCTCCGGTTGTTAAAACAAGTTTTCCTGTTTCAGGTGAAAAGTTTAAGCTATTGAAACCATTATGATTATAAAATGGTCTTCTTAAGTTAAGTAAAGTCCGTCGTTTTTGAGGTTGTCCATTCGATTGTAAAATCCATTCTTCAACTGTATCAATATGATCATATTGAGTTTCTCTATTTATCCACCTAAGATTTAAAGTTCTGGGATCACACGGATTAGGCTTAAAAGATTTAGTAAGAGCACCTGGACCTTGTGTTCCAGCTAATGAAAAATGAAGATAAAACAGACCATTATAATAAAATTCTGGATGAAACGCTAACCCTAGTAATCCTCTTTCATCATATCCACCACCAGAAGCACCTAATTTTATGATTCTAGAGCGAATATCTAAAAAAGTCCTTATCTCTCGATTTCCTATGTAAAAGATCTCTCCTACCTGTGTTGCAATAAATAATCTTTCAATTGAGTCACCTGGAAGAATAGTTGTTTTCAAAACAGTCGGTAAATTTATTTTACTTACAATGGGTCGTAAACTAACCTTAATTTTTTTCAACTAACTTTACCTCCACCTTATTGTTTTTCATTTATAAGAATATGAGTCGAACTGTTCTAATAGTACCAAATTAGGGGAGGGGAATCAGACACTGACATGGCAATTACCAGCTCCAACGTACTTAAACAAAAGAAGGATAGAGTTTATTAGAAACATGAGTTTCTTGTTCTAAAATGATATTAATATAGAGTGGATTCAGGGGCACATTAGTGGATTGAATTTTCGCTATTGCGCGGAATCTAGTTTGATATCAAGATTAATTCTTGCATTACCACTTTTGAAAAACTTATTATTAAGCTAACAGGGGCGTTAATCTAGGGGGATTAACGGCCTTTTTTGGTGTGCCAGGCATGTTCATCAACTAGGCGGTGAAAGTCCGCTATGGGCGTTGGGATATGCGAACCATTAGCCAAAAGCAAGGGTGTCCATA
>NZ_JAAGVZ010000044.1 GCF_010882125.1 Peribacillus alkalitolerans
TTTACAGCCATAGAAAAATCCCCTCCAAGTAGTAGTGCATCATCCATGATAAAATCATAGGCTTTTTACACTGTCTACTTAAAGGGGATAATACCAAAACCTCGGTCTTTTTGAATGGATCTAGCGTAGTATAAAGTTTTAAATTTGCTTCTCTTGTGAACCTAGGTTTTTAGTTAAATCTTTTTTTCAATTCTTCTAATGTTAAATCCTTAGTTTTTTCAACTGGTTTATTGGATGTAGGGAAGTATGGATTGATGGACATGAAGTTCTTTTCGACAAAGTTAAAGTCAATAATGTCAACGACTCCATCTTTGTTAAGATCTTCTTTCAATCTATCGCCTGAAATTCCAGCATTATTTGCAATTAGCTTTGCGTCATAAATGTCGATTACATGATCTCCGTTGACATCTCCGGCAGCTGCCGTATCCGTATATAAAGTATAGAAGTTGCCTTGGACTTTTCCATCAATTGTCCTGCTTAAAGTTAATTTCTTACTGTATAGGAAATGACCAGGAATATCTACGATTAGCGTATATTCATCTTTAGTTGCTGGAATTTCCGTAAACGTCATATACCCATTATCTGAAATATTCGCAGGGTACTTTTTACCGTTTTTATCAACCAGATAAGCTTTTGTCCCAATCTTTGAAAAATCTAAATCATAATTATCATAAGAAACTGCTTCACCATGATAGTAACCTTCTACCCATGAGTGCTGGGAAATGAATTTAAACTTTTCAGCAAATGTTGGTAAAGTCGATTTACTACCTGAGCTTGTTTGATATGAAGATTCTTGATAATAGAATGTACTTTCTACCATGTAATTATGGTCATCGACTACTTTTAATTTGATATCTAATAAATCAATATCATCATTAATTGAAACTGGTAATTGTGTCTTTTTGTCTGAAATATCAACAGCAAATGTAGAAATATTAGACCATGTGTTTTCTGTAATTTGTGGTTTTGCTACGCGGATAGTCCAATTATTTTTGTTTGCAAGATCCATTAGCTGTTTTGATGGTTTAACGTCTACAACTTTATAGAAATCAGGGACATCAATTGTTACAGATGCACTTGTTAAATCTTTAGCGTTTTGAACCGTAAATGTATTTACAAACTCTGATCCAAGACTTACAGCTTTTGTATTTGGTTTAATTGTAGAATATTGATCTCCTTTTTCAATAAAAGTAAATTCTGGGAAAATCGGATTTCCTGCTGTAGCGTAATCATAAGTATAGATTCTTACATTAGTAGGGTAGTTTGCATATTCTTCTGGTAAGACACCAAATTTAAATTCACCATTTGCATTTGGGAAAAATTCAGCTGTTGGCCAAAAAGAATCTTGATAAGCGTACGCGGTATTTGCCTCTTGAGTGATGTCATGACCTCTACTTTTTAAATAGTCAATCGTATCATCATACAATTTTCCATGCACCCAATAAGCTGTATAATCTTGTCCGTCATAACTTTCAGTTGTTAAATCTGAACTGGAAAGTTCTTGGATTCCTGTTTTCTTATCAAATTCAAGTGTTGGAGCTGTATTATCGATTACCATGTCATTATCGATTTTATATGTTTTACCATCTACTCCTGTACCAATATAAGAAACAATGTATTTACCTTCTTTAAGTGGTTCATATTCAAGTGCTAATGGTTTATTCGGATCACCTGTAAAATGTTTTACTTCACCTGAAAATCCGAAGAATATTAAGTAATCCGTATCAACTGACGCATTTTCTAAATTAAACGTGCCATAAAACCCAATTGGTTTTCCATCTAGATCGCTAACCACTACATCAATGGTTTTCATATGACTATTTAACTTGAATTCGACTGGTGTAAACGGCTCGATGTATGGATGAAAGTTACTAAGATCATTCGTTATTGCATGTTTATAAAATTTTAGCTTTTCGAATCCAGGTTTAGCATAACGTACATGGAATGGAATTTGATATTCTGCAGTTTTCGACTCATTTTCAATATAAATATATCCCTGATACACACCAAATTCTGCATTAGCAGGAATGGATATTTCTGCATTAATATTTTTACTCGCATTTCCATTCACTTCAATCGTGGATGGTAATTGAAGCGTCACACCATTCTTACCTGCTTCCTTTGAGACACCATCGATTGTTAAAAATTCAACTCTAGTATGATATGTTTCTAGTTCACTACTTAAATTCTTAATAGAAATCGAGGTTTCTCTATTTTGCGTCTCACTTGATTGTGCAATACTACCAAAAGGAATAGATCCCGAAATGTCATCGATTTCTATTTTTATTCCATTTTCATCTAAGGAAGTCGCCTTATTTTGTACTTCAAATAAAGTTGTATTATGGACTGCCTCATAAGCATCAACACGCCCTGCTCCAACTTCATTCACATTGTACGTACGACCTTTTAAAGGATCAGCAGTATTCATTAGCGCTGCTTTTACATCTGCAACTGTATAATCTGGATGTGATTGTAATAATAAAGCAGCAACTCCAGCAACATGAGGTGTTGCCATGGATGTTCCACTTAAACTAGCATAACCACTGGAATAATCGACACCATCTTCTGGACTATTAATATACTCTGGAACAGTAGAGAATGTAGAAACCCCAGGTGCTACAACATCTGGCTTAATATCAAAGTTATTTCTAACTGGACCACGTGAGCTAAAATCAGCTAACACATCACCTGTAGTCATATTTGACTGTAAGTCTGTTAATTTAAGTTTAGCTGTAGGATCTGCTTTTAATTTTTCTGAAAGTTTTACTCCATCGGCATTTAACATTTTAAATGTTGGGATATAACCATGATTTTCACCTAAGAAAAATGGAATCTCTCCATCGATATTATTATAAATCAATACAGCTACCGCACCTTTTTCCTGAGCGCGTCGAATTTTTTCATCAAATGATATAGTGCCACGAGCAATTAATGTTACTTTCCCATTAACGTCTTTGTCAGTATAATCCTCTTCTGTACCAATTCCTACTTCAACAACATCATACTCTTGATCAATTAACTTTAGATAATCCTTACCAAGACCATGCCCCATTAAAGTATTTTGAACTGAAATATCTGCTAAGCTCGCCTTAACGGTTGGTATATCAGTCGGTACATCACTTGCACCAACAGTGATTGCTAGCGGAGAAGCACCTGGTGAACCTAAAGTACCAGGATTTGGCCCTGCATTTCCTCCGGCTATAACTGGTATGACCCCTTTTAATGCTGCATTGTTGATTGCAACAGATGTAGCGTCTAAGGAATGATTATTACCATTACCTAATGATAGATTAATAACATCCATTCCATCTTCTACGGCTCTTTCTATACCTGCAATAACTGATGAATCATAACCTGATCCATATTCTCCTAATACTCGATATGCATACAGGTCAACATTCGGAGCTACCCCTGTCATGGCATAATCAACATCATTTTTAGGGTTAGATGCGATTGTACCAGCAACATGAGTTCCGTGTTCTGTATAATATGCAGTACCATCTATAGTTTCAGGTTGACCAGATGCAAGCCATTGCTCTCTAGTTGTTTCCATTGGATCAGAGTCATTTTCGACAAAATCATATCCACCTTTATAAACATCTTTTAAATCAGGGTGATTATAGTCAATCCCTGTATCAAGTACCCCAACTTTAATTCCTTGTCCTTTTAAGCCCTCATTATGTAAACGATCAACTCCTATATGAGGAAGAGCTGGTGGAATTACCTTTCCAGTTGTTGGTTCTTGAGTAGTAGTCGATTCATTTTTTGGTAAGCTAACGACATTGTCTTTCCAAATCCTTTTAACAACACCAGTCTCAAGCAATGTATTAATTTCATTTGTAGGAATCGTCATGGCCATTCCATTAAATACATCCTGGTAAGTTTGTTTAATTTGATATTGAAGTGAATTTTCTTTTAATGTTTGGTTTGATTCCTTCTTTTTATTAAAAAGCTCTTCTAAGCGTTGCTTGAAATGTTCCTGTTCTCCTTTAATCTTTTCTACTTTATTTTTTGATGTACCTTTTGATTTTGATTGTTGGGCATTGTCAATCGGAGCTGTTTTGAACTCTACAATAACGTTTGCGGTCTTATCTTTAAGTTTCAATAAACTTGGATCAATTATGAAGCCTTCTTGTGGGGTCAATCGTTTTACAGACTGTCTTTGTTCTTCAGTTAGTCCTTTTAAGATCGATTCAGTGGAATTTGAATTCGCATAAGATTTTTGTTCAGGCATTAAATAGGATGTGAGAATACTAGAGGCTAATACACCTGTTAACATAACATTTAGAAATTTTTTCTTTTTATGAGATTTCATTCATCAACACTCCTTAAAATACAATAGTGGCATAACATTTTATGGAAATAAAACAGGTGAATATTACCTACTTCATTGCATTCCTCCCGATAGAAAGATAGTGTAAAATTAAAGTGGAATAAGAATAATTAGAAAACTCTATTAATTCATATTGTAATTGAGCTAATATGGAAGGTAAATTGGGGGAATTGTTCATCAATAGACCTGTTATTGATAGAAGAATAGGTAAAACTTCTTAAAATGCACTGTCAATATTTGTAGAATTACGTGTTATTAGTGAAAACGTTGCAATAATATAGGTAATATTAATGAAATTATCAACCTTATACTTGGGGGAATCTTGGATTTCTATTACTCGAACACATCAAAATATATTTTTCTAAAGGGAGAAATTCAATATGTATGAGGGGAAAATCATTAGGTTTTATCGAGAAAAATACAAACTAACTCAAGAGCAATTAGGAAAAGGAATTTGTTCAGGAACACATATTAGTAAAATTGAGCGTTTACACACTGAATATGCACCTGAAATTATCACCCTTTTATCTGATCGGTTAGGAATAAATATAGAAAATGAAACTACAAAACTTCAAAATATAAAAAAGCGATTAAATCATTGGCATGATGTTATTATCATGCAATTGTTTGATGAAATGGATCAAATAAATCATGAACTTGAGCAAGATGATTTAATACAAATCTCTGATTATAAAAATCTTTATAAATTACTTCGGGCTAGATATTTACTGATGCATACTTTGACTGAGGATGCATTCAAAATCATTTGTGAAATTCAAAAGAATGAATCTAAGTTATCTTCGTACGAAGATAATCTATTAAAACATGTTTTAGGTATTTACTATTTAGCGAAACATGAAAATTTCAAAGCAGTTCAAGCACTAAAATCAATAAATGAAACAGAATACAATAATAAAGAATTTACTTACCATTTAGCGGTCGCATATCATTCAATTCAATCACCAGTTATGACATTTTTTTACGCAGATAAAGCGCGTCAATTTTTTAAAGAAATTAATAACTATCTTAGAGTGATTGATGCAGAAATGCTCATGGTGATCCAAGTAAAAGATGATGGAGAATTTAAAGAAACGATTCAAAGGTTTGAAAACCTAATCAAAAGCTGCGAACTTTGTAATTCACCTGTCCGAAAAGCAAAGGTATTACACAACTTAGCTTATGAATACTTTAGGAGAAATAATTTTGAGCTGGCAAGTAAGTACTATAAAGAGTCAATGAGTATTAAAGATAATAATTCTAGCCCTTATTTACTATCTTTAGAGGGATATATTCGAAGTTCATTCAATGGGAGCATACTTCCACAAGAGGAATTATTACAGTTAGCAAAAGAGGGACTGGAAACTGCTAGTGAGAAAAATGAAAGACTATTTATAAATTTATTTAACTTACTTTGTTATTTAATTCAAGATCAAGAACAAGAATACCATCAATTCTTATGTGATCAAGCTTTACCAATGTTTAAACAATTCGGTTATGTATATTTAATCCAACGGTCAAAAAAAGAATTATTTAACTATTACATGAAATTGAAACAAACGAGTAAAGCTTTAAAAATGGCGAATTTACTAATCAATCATGAAAAAATGACATGTTCCTTATCATAAGGGACATGTCAGATTGTTAACAAAAGGTATCGAGAGCACGCTCTATCGATACCTTTTGTCATTTTTGATATGTATTGTAGGGGAAAAGGTTGATTGCAGCGAGAGACGCTTGCTTTCCGGGGGGCGTTCGCCGAGCCTCCTGATATGAACGAAACTGTCAAGGCTCCCACTCCATAACTGGTTTGGTTTTGTTTTTGGGCAC
>NZ_JAAGVZ010000004.1 GCF_010882125.1 Peribacillus alkalitolerans
CCCCGGTTTCCCGGAGTTATCCCAGTCTTACAGGCAGGTTGCCCACGTGTTACTCACCCGTCCGCCGCTAACATCTACAAAAGCAAGCTTTTAAGATGTTCGCTCGACTTGCATGTATTAGGCACGCCGCCAGCGTTCGTCCTGAGCCAGGATCAAACTCTCCAAAAAGTGTTTGACTTGCTCATAAAATGTCTTATTTAAAAGACTTAAAATTTAACGTTGACGTATTGTTTTGTTTAGTTTTCAAAGAGCAATTTCTTTTCCAATCGCTCGTGAGCGACTTTATTAATATAACATTTTCTCAACCCTGAAGTCAATACTTTTTTAAAAATGTTTTTTCTTTCAGTTTCAATCAATGTTATCTTTTAAACCGCTTGTATCAGCGACGTTTATTAATATACCATCTCTTTTACCGATAGGTCAACCCTAAAATTAATTTTTCACGATAATAAAATTAACTTTTATTTATTAACTTTATAATATCTATGGAAGACATCATGCCCCTTCGTTTCCTCTTGCACGACAGAAACAAGTTTCTTTTCGATAAGGTACTCCAAAAGTACACCCAAATCTATTGAATAGTATTTTAACTCCTGCGCACTCATTAGATCATGTATAGTCCATTTTTCTTTTTTTGTTTCCATTACGTCTCTAAAATGTTGAGTACCACTGTCCGTTCTCGAGAAAATAAGAAATTCACTTGCTAGGAATAACAATTCCAATCTTTTTGCGAGTGACTCTTCGCTAGTAATCAGTTCTTCATATAGTTTGAAAATTTGTGGCTCTATATGTTTAACTTGATTCCAAACTGTGACTTCTGGGAAAAAACCTTGTTCAATAATTTCCAATCTTGCAAGATGGTGCAAAGAATGCACAATATGATTATAAGCATCTAAAAAATGACCATTTTCAAAAAATGCCTTACCATCCATATATCTTCTAATAAGCTTTGCAAATTCCATCCCCATTTTAATTTTACGTCCGTAAAAAGGGAACTCTCTTAATTCTTGTTTCAATTCAGAAAGATACTCATTTCGATCAAATAACACTTTCCCATTATAAATCCATTCTATGATTTTTCGATTTGTACCTAATAATAGCCATTCCTGTAATTGCTCTTCTTCTACTATATGGAGTGCAGCTTTTTTATCCTTATATGTATAATGTTTAATAAATACTGGTTGTTCAGCATCCTTTGTAATAACAAGTAATACGTAATCAAAGGTATCTGTTAAAGTACTTGGTTTTGCACCTTTTTCAAGCAATAGAATTCCGAGTGTGGAAGGTGAGCCTGCTCGTTCTTGGTAAATGGGACGTAGAATATCCTCCATTTTAATTCCTCCAAATCGTTGTTGTGCTATAACTTTCGACATTAAGATTGAATTTCCTTCTTGTAACGGCAACAATTTTCGACAATGTTCCTACCATGTTATATATTTAAATAAGTGAATAATGTTATGATATAGTTAGAATCAGGAGGTAGGACATGGCTAAATATTCAAATAAAATTAATAAAATACGTACTTTCGCACTAAGTTTGATATTTATCGGATTCCTTATCATGTATGGAGGTATCTTCTTTAGAAGCTCTGCTATTCTTATGACCGTCTTCATGGTATTAGGTCTATTATGCATTCTTGCTAGTACAGGGGTTTATTTCTGGATTGGAATGTTATCCACTAAAACTGTTCAAGTAGTTTGCCCGAATTGTGGAAAATCGACAAAAATACTTGGTAGAGTTGATATGTGCATGCACTGCAACGAGCCACTTACACTAGATAGAGATCTTGAAGGTAAAGAATTCGACGAAAAATATAATAAAAAAGCGAAAAATTAGAAGCCTGGCCACGCGCTAGGCTTTTTTTACAAAAATAAAAAACTGGCTTGTGATAACCAGTTTTTTAATGTGCCGCTTTTGCAACGCACGTTGGACATTCTCCGTACACTTCCATACGATGTTGATGTACTTTAAATCCTGTTACATGTGATGCAAGGTGCTCTACTTCATCTAGTCCAGGATAATGGAAATCTACGATTGCACCACATTTTTGACAAATAACATGGTAATGATCTGTAGTGACATAATCGAATCGACTTGAAGAATCTCCGTATGTCAATTCTTTAACGAGACCTACTTCCTTAAAGACCCTTAAGTTATTGTACACTGTAGCCACGCTCATATTTGGAAATTTACCTTCCAAAGCTTTATATATTTCATCGGCAGTTGGATGAGACATTGCATTAATTAGGTATTCCAAAATCGCATGACGTTGCGGTGTAATCCTCACTCCTGTTTCCTTCAGCGAATCCAAAGCCTCTTTCAGTTGATCATGAGCCACCGTCATGCACCTCTTTTCCAATTATTATTTAGAATGAATTATTACTTTATAATATTTATAAATAGTGTAAGCTTTACACTATTTATTTGTCAATTAAGTATAGTTTATTCATTGTTTTTAGGAGTGGAGGTTTTTTTCGGCTGCCCCACATAAATGGTTAATATATCTAGCAGCAACAAACAGAAAATCTGATAAACGGTTCAAATATGATAGAACTAAAGGGTTCACTTCATCCACCATTTCACTTGCGCATCTCTCGGCTCTACGAACAATAGTACGTGCTGTATGAAGGGCAGCTCCTGCAGGATGTCCTCCTGGTAAAATGAAATTAGTAAGTGCAGGAAGATGTTTTTCCCACTGATCAATTGTTTCTTCCAACATTGTTATGTCTTCTTGCTCGACCTTCCATTTTACTTCCTTGCCTGAAGGAGTAGCCAGTTCTGCTCCTACATGGAAAAGTTCTGTTTGTATTTTATGAAAAATTTTATCGATAGATTCCTTTTCTTTCATATCATTGTTTATATAACTTAAAGCCAAACCAATCATTGAATTAGCTTCATCGCAAGTTCCATAAGCTTCTACCCTAATATCCGACTTCTTTACACGTTGCCCATAAATAAGCGATGTTGTACCCTTGTCCCCAGTTTTTGTATAAATTTTCATCTTAGTACCCCCTGTTCACATCAATTAAATTGATAAAATCAGTTTCCCTTTTAATATAAGTATGAAGATTATGCGAGAAAATTTCGAACGACTTTGGCAAATAGTTTTTCGTAACACTTGAAGTGTGTGGTGTCATCGTTACATTTTCCATTTTCCAATATGGATGATTCACTGGTAATGGCTCTTCATGGAAAACATCGAGGATAGCATGTTCGATTTGTCCTTCCTCTAATGCCTTCAGTAGGACGTGATCCTCAAACAAATCACCTCTTCCGATATTCATAAATACCGCAGAAGACTTCATCAACTGAAAATGTTCGTTATTCAGAAGGTTTTTCGTATCATTCGTACTTGGTAGAATAGAGACAATATAATCTGCAGTTGGCAGGACAGCTTTTAATTCGTCAAGTTTATGCATGTGGTCAAAATATTCCACTTCATTCCCAGATGTATTTATTCCCACCGTCTTCATTCCAAATGCTTTTGAAAGTCGAGCTATTTCACTACCTATTGCACCTGCACCTAAAATAGTAATTTCTTTCCCATTCAACTCACCCATTTTCATTCTTCGATCCCAAGTAGCATTCTTAGCATTTTCATAAAACTGGGCAAGATTCTTTTCATACTGAAGTAGCATACCTATCGTATATTCCGCCATCGGGATTTTGTGTATCCCCTTTGCATTAGTGACCAGTATGCCCTTTTCCCCGATTAGCGCTAATGGCATTTTTTCCAAACCTGCTGAAACGACCATAATCCATTTTAAAGACTTTGCTGCGTAAATGATCTCTTTTGTTACATCTTCCCCATAAGTAACAAGAATCTCCGAAGTCTTTAAATCATTTTCTTCTATATGTATCCCTTTACGATATGAAAAACGGATAGCCGGAAACTCCTTTGATAACCTTTCTTGCAAATCCGTTGGCGGTATGAATGAAAAGTACGCCTCCATATTACAATCCCCTCTTTCGATGCTTTATCCTAAAATCATCATACCATCACCGTTCAATAAATTACATGAAAATGGATAACCTGACATTAGAATCAAAAGCTAGGAATTACATAGAAATTGAGTGATTTGTTCTCAATGCTGCCTTTATATTTACGAAAACAAAAAAAATACGGGTAAACCATGACTGGTTACCCGCTTCCATTTCGGAAAACATCTGAGGAGGTATTCTCTATATAATAGTATTCAAATCGTTGATTTCTGAATTGGACAAAAGCCTTTTAGTTAGAAAATAGGCTTATTATTGTTTAAGCCATTTCCTCTTTAATAAATGCAAGCGCTTCTTCTACATGGCCCTTTACTTTAACTTTTCTCCATTCTTTTATGAGGTTGCCATCTTTATCGATTATGAAGGTAGAGCGTTCAATACCCATATATTCCTTACCAAAGTTCTTTTTTAATGTCCACACACCATAAGCTTCAGCAACTAGGTGATTTTCATCCGCTAACAGCAGGAATGGCAAGCCATACTTCTCAATAAATTTCCCATGACGTTTAAGAGGATCAGGACTTACTCCTAGAATTACGGCATCAAGCTCGGAAAAGGATTCATGAAGCTCCTTGAAATCACAGGCTTGAGTCGTACATCCCGGTGTCATGTCTTTCGGATAAAAGTAAAGTACAACATTTTTCCCTTTAAAGTCAGTTAAACTAATATTTTCACCATTACTAGCAGGTAAAGAAAAATCAGGTGCTTTTTTGCCGATTACTGCATTCAATGAAAGTCCTCCATTCTAAAAAGTCTTATCGTAAGCGTACCCAAATCTCTTTTGCAATACAACTTTTTAGATGGTTCTTTTTATTTCTGTACATGCTCGTAATCGATTACGGTTCTTACAACAAAAGCCGCAGGCAATGTGTAACCAATGAAAGCTTGGATAGCGGAGATAGGCCTACCTAACCCTACCGGAACTAGATCTCCATAACCAACCGAAAACATGGTCATTCCGCTGAAATATAGAGATGATTCTAGCTTATAAAAAAAGGAACCCTGAAGGTTATGTCCATTTTCTAATATTACTATAATGTTCTTCAGTTCAAACAGAAGATATAGGGCACCAAATCCAACACAAATGGTACCGTACAAAAAGGCAAGCCAAAGCAAATCGTTTAACGAGATTTTTTGATTGGTCATGTCTGATGGAGCAAACAGCGCCCTTATGCTCATAAACATGCAGAAAACAATCGCTGAAACTAAAATATAAAATCCCATTCCACACCTTCTCCTTTAGGACTACTTCTAACAATGTACTCCTTGTCCTTCAGGCTTATGAATGGTTTTTAAACTATTACTAAGTGGGGTCAATAAAACAATAAAGGCATTCAAAAAGTTGTTGAAAGAACAACTTTTTGAACACCCCTTTAAATCTATTACTTTTTATGGACCCTTGTACGGTCACCTGAAATCTTTTTCCACTTTGCTTTTTCCTCTAATTGAGTTCGCTTATTATTCTTTCGTTCTAGAAATGCTAGTTCCTTTTGGAACTTCACATAATTATCATATCGTTTCTGATCTAATACCCCTTCTTCTATAGCTAACTTCACTTGACAAGAAGGCTCATTCTTGTGTTGGCAATCATTAAATAAACATTGTTGTGCCAAATCCTCTATATCCGAGAAACCATGGCTCATACCGCCATCAACTTCCCAAAGTTGCAATTCTCTCATACCTGGTGTATCAATAAGGATTCCCCCACCTGGGATCAACATTAATTCACGATGGGTGGTGGTGTGTTTTCCTTTATCGTCACCTTCACGAACTTCCTTCACCTGTTGTTTTATTTGCCCAAGCAATGTATTGCAAAGTGTTGATTTCCCTGCTCCTGACGAACCAAGCAAAGCTACCGTTTGTCCCTCGGACAGATATTTATCCAATTGATCCATACCTATTCCATTTGTTGCACTAATCGCATATATCGGCACGCCAAACGCGACTGATTCGACCTCTGCAATTTTTGCTGGGATATCGTCACAAAGATCACATTTACTTAAAATGACGACTGGATTTGCACCACTATCCCAAGCGGTTACAAGATATCTCTCTATTCGTCTTATATTAAAATCATTATTTAACCCTGTCACTAGAAACACAGTATTAATATTTGCTGCAACGAGTTGTTCTTCTGTTACCAAACCTGCAGAGTTTCTGGAAAATTTACTAAATCGAGGTAACACTTTATGAATCGTGGCTTTTTTCTCATCTGGTCGTGCAGATATAACCACCCAGTCACCGACTGCAGGAAATTGGCTTTTCTCGAATGACTCATGCCTGAATTTCCCAGACACCTCACCTAACAACTCACCTTGCTCTGTAAGAATACGGTACATATGCTTATGCTCTAGTGCGACTCTACCAACTGAATAACCACTACCATTAAATGGTGCAAACTCTTCCTCTAAGTGGTTATTCCAACCTAATTGTTCTAAATTCAATCAATCTTCCTCCTATAATACAATCAAAACTGCCCTAAAAGGATTCGAATTTTTTGGAAAAGAATCCTATAATATATTTTAACAGAAAATTTTGATAAGTATATAAACTCCTTCTTGGAATTACATTTTTGTTAAAAACGCCGTCGACTTTAAAATTAGCTAGGCTTAGATCTATAAACAGAAAGGACCAATGAATAATGCTGATTGAAATAAAAGTAGGTAACGAAAAAGATGTCAAAACTGTCCATCAATTGATGATCGAATCCTTCTAAGAATATCGTCATCTGGAAGTCCCATCGAGCGCTCTAAACGAACCTATTTCTTTGATTCAGAAAGCTTTCAAAGACGGAAAAGAAAAGATTATTATATGTTATGTCGATGGAGTCCCTTTTGGTGCATTAAGATTCGCAATAATGGAAAACTGTAAATGGTATTAATGATTAAATCTATATAAAAACACCTCTCGATTCTAATTTGGAGTTGAGAGGTGTTTTTATATTTACTATTAACTTACGCTGTGGCTTTTGTTTTAAATAATTTAATCCCCATAGCAATAAATACAATACTGGTTAATTTATTTAACAGAAATTGCACATTGGAGCTATCTCTTAAACCCTTAGTCACTAATGATGAAAAAAGGGCAATAAGTGTACACCACACCCCACCAGTCATTGTAAAAGTTAGACCTAACATAAGGAATGGAATAGGGCTTGAACTTCCAGGATCAATGAACTGAGGTATGAAAGCAAGAAAAAATAATGCCACTTTAGGATTGGTCACATTTGTAATCAAGCCCTGCAGAAATATCTTTTTATTAGTCATTTTGTCTAAGCTTCCTTGATCACTAACCTTATTTTTCTTTTCCAAAAGCATTCTAATACCTAAATAAATTAGATAACCCGCACCTAGTATTTTAACCACGTTAAAGAGCATGACCGATTTCATTAGAATGACAGACAAACCAAAAGCAGCTAATAGAGTGTGAACTATAGCCCCTGAGCTTATACCAAGTGCCGAATAAATCCCTGCTCTTTTCCCTTGAGAAATACTTTTGCTCACAATATACATGGTGTCTGCTCCTGGAGTAATGTTAAGTAGAATACTGGAGATTAAAAACCATTCAAAATTAGATATTCCAAACATATCATCCCCTCCTAATGACATCCATTATCTACCCATGGAGATAAAACTACAAGATTATTTATATATTAAACTAGGTTATCTCAATGCTCTTTTCGTTGGTGATTTTCTACTTAACTATACTATCAACCTACTTGTGTCTCATACTTTGAACAACTAATAGATATGAATGTTATAAATTCTAATGATACAAAAAACCCTCCTGAATGGATCAAGAGGGTTACATGTTAATTCCCTGCCCCACGATATTTCTTAACACCTTGGTTCCATAACCAAACTGCAATAGAAAAGAACACAAGACCTACAACAGGTGTGGCGAATGAATACGAATACCATTCTGTTTTGCCAAGGAAGTATGCAGATGGATAGACGCCAACAAACGCGAATGGAAGAACCCAAGTTAAAACAAAACGGATGGCTTTGTTATAAATATCCACTGGGTATCTCCCGTAGTTTCCAACATTGTACATCATCGGCATGATCGATGTTCGGGAATCCGAGAAAAAACCTATGGTCGCTATGCCTATAAAAATAGAAGCATAGACTAGAGCCCCTCCAATTGAAAATACGAAAAATAAAAGGGGATCATACCACTCGATATCAAGATTCAAACGGCTGCCAGAATAAAAAATGATAATAAAACCTGTAACAAGCCCAAACAGAGATTCCAATTCCATACGCTCTAAAATGATTTGAAACAAGCTGTGAATCGGTCGAGTTAAAATTCGGTCCATTTCACCATTCACGATATACTGTTCGTTAAAGTTCCAAATGTTAAAGAAGGCGGAAAACAACGCAAACGGAATCATAAAGAATCCATAGATAAAGATAATTTCGTCTCGGTTCCACCCATTTAGCATATCGGTATGACCGAATACTAATAGAATGAAAATCAGATTTACTGCTTGGAATAACAAATCAGACAAGAATTTTACAAACAAGTCCGTCCGATACTGCAAACGTGTTTTTAAATATTGGCTTACATATTGAAAAAACATAGTTACATAAAACATGGTTAGCCTCCCTGGATGACAAGCTGTTTTTTCGCGTATATCCAGAGCACTTGTATCGGAATCCAAAGTACCACGGCCCATATCCCTTGCTGAAGTAAAGCTTGAGTCATTTCATTTCCAGAAAACCCATCTGTGAAAATCATACTCGGAATATAGGAGATGCCTTGGAAAGGAAGGTACTTCATGATGTCTTGGGCCCAGATTGGAAACAGACTGAGCGGTAACAAAAGACCTGAAAATAAATCAATTAGTACTCGTTTCGCACGAATGATACCATCGTTATTATAGAAGAAGAAAGTCGTAATCCCCATAAGCAAGTTGATTTCTGTATTAATCAAAA
The DNA here is from genome assembly GCF_010882125.1 of Peribacillus alkalitolerans. Classification (GTDB taxonomy): domain Bacteria; phylum Bacillota; class Bacilli; order Bacillales; family DSM-1321; genus Bacillus_BN; species Bacillus_BN alkalitolerans. The sequence continues at coordinate 8,938 of NZ_JAAGVZ010000004.1, forward strand.
AGCTTAAAGTGATCGATAAAGCGAACAATCCCCAAGTAGAGGGGTTCGCAGAAAGCTGAATAGGAAATAGGAGCGAAACTATCACCATTCCAGGAACCGAGAAGAAAAATAATCGGAAAATCCCCTCTCCTAATCCTTGCATCGTTTTCATCCCTAAATAACTATAAGGCCTGATTAATTCTATAGCGACTTTCCCCTGCTTGATCTCAGCAGCCATTTCTCTATCGATATTATTGAAGTAAAAGGCACGGGCCATCCAACCGACTGCCACATACGTGGTCATTTGGACTGCAGTTAACCCTTCTATCGTTTCTTTCCCACCATAAATGGCATTCCAAAGAAAATAATACGCGCCAATGTTGATACTATAAATTAGGATTCCTGTGTAATAATTCGTCCGGTAGGCAAGCATCATCAAAAACCGTATCCTGACCATTTCCATATATTTATCCATCTTCTAGCTCATCCCTTTTTCATAGATGTTTCGAATGATTTCTTCAGTCGCCGTTTCTTGTATTTTGATATCTTTGATTTGATGAGCGGTTACAAGGGCCGATATGAACATGGAAATATGGTCTTCCCGATCGGCCATATAAGCGATAAAGCCTTGATTTTTTTCATCCTCTTCCCAACGGACCTTAAATGGAACAGGTATGCTTTGAAGTTGTTGTATTGTCGTAGGCTTTACAAATTGCACGTGAATTTCCTTTTCATCCGCCCAATGGCTTTTCAGACTTTGCAAGGAGCCATCATAGATGATTTTTCCTTCATCTAACATGATGACACGTTCACACAATGCCTCGATATCCCCTAAATCATGAGTCGTCAAAAGGATAGTAGTCTGGTATTTTTCATTGATTTCCTTTAAAAATTGTCTAATTTTCATTTTTACCAATACGTCGAGACCTATGGTCGGCTCATCCAAGAATAAAAGTGGTGGATTATGGATCAATGCCGCTGCTAGCTCGCAACGCATTCTTTGCCCTAATGAAAGCTTGCGCACAGGTTTGTCCAAAAGAGGAGCTAAATCTAGCGTCTCAATAATGTAGTTCATATGCTCTTCATACTGCTCATCAGAAACTTTATAGACTTTTTTCAGCAATCTAAACGATTCTTGTACAGCGATATCCCACCATAACTGGGAACGTTGACCAAAGACAACTCCAATAGTACTGGTGAATCTTTCTCTTTCCTTATGCGGGTTCATTCCATTCACTTTTACATACCCTTCAGTTGGAGTTAAAATGCCTGTAAGCATTTTAATGGTTGTCGACTTACCAGCTCCATTTTCTCCAATATAGGCAACCATTTCGCCTTTTTTGACTGTAAAACTAATATCATTGACCGCCGGAACGATTTTGTAATTACGAGTAAACAAATCTCGAAAAGCACCTTTTAAACCGGAACGGCTTGAAAACGCCTTAAATTCCTTCTTCAAATGCTGAACTTCTATTGCAGTTGTTTCCAAATCAATAACCCCTCTTTTCTCTCAACTACCCAAGCAAATAGTGTATCTGTTCCCTATCCCTAAAACAACTGAAAGAGCTCGACATTAATATACAACCGTATTGAAAGTGATGGTTCTCTATTTATTTTGTATATTCTTTGAGTAATCTATTTCTTTTATGGGGTAACCCACATTTATTTTTTAGTTTTTTGGGGTTTAGTGCTAGAATAGATGCAGTTAAAGCAACACAATATAGGAGGCATTTATAAATGAATTTTTCAAAATCAGAAGCTTTGCACTCAGAAGCTCTTGAGCATATTGTCGGGGGAGTGAACAGTCCTTCACGTTCCTTTAAGGCAGTGGGTGGAGGAGCCCCAGTTACGATGGAACGAGCGAAAGGTGCATATTTCTGGGATGTTGATGGCAATCAATACATAGATTATCTAGCTGCATACGGACCCATTATCACTGGACATGCACACCCACACATTACTGAAGCGATTACGACAGCTGCTGAAAATGGAGTTCTATATGGGACACCAACCCCACATGAAGTGAAATTTGCCAAAATGTTAAAAGAGGCAATCCACTCACTGGACAAGGTTCGGTTTGTCAACTCAGGAACAGAAGCAGTAATGACAACGATTCGTGTTGCCCGTGCCTATACAGGGCGTGACAAAATCATCAAGTTTGCAGGATGCTATCATGGTCATTCAGACTTAGTGTTGGTAGCTGCGGGATCAGGTCCATCCACCCTTGGCATCCCTGATTCTGCTGGTGTTCCAAAGAGTATTGCCAACGAAGTGATCACGGTTCCTTTCAATGACATTGAACCCTTCAGAGAGGCTTTGGATAAATGGGGACATGAAGTGGCTGCTGTACTCGTTGAACCGATTGTTGGCAATTTTGGAATTGTCGAGCCGAAGCCTGGTTTCCTTGAAGCTATCAACGAATTGACTCATCAAGCAGGTGCTTTAGTCATATATGACGAGGTTATCACCGCTTTCCGCTTCATGTATGGTGGTGCTCAAGATCTACTTGGTATAACTCCTGATTTAACTGCACTAGGAAAAATCATCGGTGGAGGACTACCAATTGGCGCATATGGTGGAAAGAAAGAAATCATGGAAAAAGTAGCACCACTTGGACCCGCCTATCAAGCTGGAACAATGGCGGGTAACCCAGCATCAATTCTATCTGGAATTGCCTGCCTAGAGGTTTTGAAACAAGAAGGGGTATATGAGGAACTAGATCGACTAGGTGAGGTTCTTGAAAAAGGAATCATAGAATCAGCTCAGAAATATAACATGCCTATCTCGATAAATCGTTTAAAAGGTGCATTAACCCTTTATTTCACGACAGAGAAAGTGGAAAACTATGAGCAAGCTGAAAACACGGACGGTGAAATGTTCGCCAAGTTCTTCAAGCTGATGCTTCAACAAGGAATTAATTTAGCTCCATCGAAATATGAAGCATGGTTCCTAACTGTTGCACATACGGAAGATGATATCAACGAAACATTATCCGCCGTCGATTTCGCCTTTTCACAACTTCAAAAATAAATTTTTATACATTTTTTATTCATCCCCGAGACTATTCTTCGGGGTTTTTTCTTGCGATTCTTTCATGAAAACGCTTTCAATAAGGCTTTTTACTCAATTATCACTCTAGTACATTTATCCATATTATTGTATAAATAATTGATTTCTGAATTTTTAGATGGTAAGATGATTCTATTAGTCAAATAATTATAATTTTTCACTTATTTCACCCCGTTTTATTTTCTTAGGATATTTCTATCCTAACTCTTTATTTCTTCACAGCGTTACCTTGGTATATTTTTGCTTAGAGCCTATTAGTTCTCCCCAAAGCAAACTCATAAAATGATCGATTAATGTCCACGTTATTATGTATTTTTCATTTCTTCTTTTTGATATTTTCCTAGGAGGTGAAGGCAGATATAGGTAACCACCTATTATGCCAATATAATGAGTCAACAATGGAGCCCAAGTTTATTTAAAGAGTTTCACAGACAAGAACATGATGCTTGTGGTATTGTCGCTTGCATAGAAAAGAGGAAAGTCCCAACTCGTGAAAATATTTATTCCTGCATTGATGCGCTTGTGAAGATGAACCACCGTGCAGGCTTCATTAATGGTGAAGGAGATGGAGTAGGAATCCATATCGACATTCCAAATGAACTGTGGAAAAAGAAACTCCATGCTAAAGGCATAGATTCTGAAAAAGTTATCCATCCACAATTTGTCGTAGGTCATTTCTTCTTAAGTAGAAAAGAAGATCCGAAGAAGTTACAAACATACATTAAAGACATTCTTCAACAAAAAGGATTCTCGCTTCTTTACGAAAATGACTCTGTCCATAATCCAAATGCCCTTGGTCCGATTGCCTTCCAGGAGAATCCTTTGTTTTGGCAAATCGCTCTTATTGGTAACGAACCGAATCAAGAATCATTGTCTAAAATAGTTTTTGACTCGATTCATACTATTGAAGAAAATGACTTTATCCATGTCGCTTCTTTAAGCCAATATCATGCGGTATACAAAGTCATGGGGGCTGGTGATATTTTACCGAAGTACTATAAGGATTTAGCAGACCCACTTGTTGCTTCGACGATGACTCTTGGGCATAATCGTTATTCTACGAATACCCTTTCTTCTTTTTTCCGTGTGCAACCTTTTAGTGTCCTTGGACATAATGGTGAGATTAACACCATTTCTAAACTCCGTGATGAAGCAAAACTAATTGGGGTGCCTCTTGTAAAAGGCGGTAGTGACTCACAGGATTTAAGCCGTACTATTGAAACTTTAATTTGTAGACATGGTTTTTCACTATTCGAGGCAATGGATGTTGTGTTCCCGCCAATTATTAATGAAATAAAGCTTTATCCTGATCATCTAAAAGATGTATACACCTTGATTCGTGAAGCTTGGGGACATTTCGCTCAAGGACCTGCAGGTATCATCTCGCGTTTTGGAGATGAAGCGGTATTTTCAGTCGATGCGCTTGGTTTACGTCCTTTATGGAAACTAGATATCGAGACTTCCTATTTATTCTCATCTGAACCAGGCATCATCCCTTCTTCAGATTATACTGGAGATCCGAAACCTCTTGGTCCTGGAGAAAAAATCGGCTTGAAATGGAATGGAGAAGAAATCCAACTTTACGATTACAGTCGATACCAGGAAGTTGTATATAGTAGATTCAAAGAAAGATATGATTTGGACCAAGTCCATGACCGATTAAATCCTCTTACATTAGGTAAGATGGTTACTGTAACACATCCTGCTAAAATTCACACTGGTCAATATAAAGCGTTCGGTTGGGAAAGAGATCATGTTCAATTAGTGGAGCAAATGGCTGAAAAAGGAGTAGAGCCAATTCGTTCCCTTGGGCATGATGCTCCACTTGCGGCACTGAATCCCGAGCGGAAGAACGTTGCTGATTTCATCAAAGAAAGTGTAGCCGTTGTAACGAATCCGGCAATCGATCGAGATCGAGAAACTGAACATTTTTCAACTAGGGTCATCATTGGGAAACGGCCATCTCTCCTCTTAAAAGAAGAAACTTCGCAAGTGGTTGAACTATTATCACCTATCCTAGTAGAAGGTCATGTTGGCTTTGAATGCTCAAAATCTCTGAATCAAGTAAGCTATGATCAACTTGTCCATCACTTTCAAGATAAACAATTAGTTCATTTTATTGATACGACATGTAGAGATAACGAAAACATTACGGATGCATTAAAAAGATTATCTAATGAAGCCGTTGAAGCCATACAGAATGGCAAAACACTACTCGTTCTTGATGATGCGAAAGCTCACCAAGAAAACCACCTATGGATTGATCCACATGTGGTTATCTCTACTATTGATCAAGGCTTGGTTGAAGCTGGCTTACGTCGGGATGGCTCCCTGCTACTTCGTTCAGCAGCCATTCGTTCATTGCATGATTTGATTACTGCTTACGGACTTGGCGCAGACATTATCAGTCCATACTATATGTTCTTATCCGTGTCTGAAACATCTATCGAACCTGTGGTAAATCTTTATAACGCCTTAACTAAAGGCTTAGAGAAAGTGATATCAACCATCGGGATCCATGAATTAAGAGGTTATGGACGATTGTTTTCAAGCATTGGGTTGAACGAAGAAGTGGCTTCCTATTTAAAGATTGTGAATTTCTTCGGCTCAGAGAATTTAACGAATGGGTTTGAAGCAATGAAGGAAGACGCGAAACAAAGGATTATTGATTTTCAAAATGAAAAAGAACGCGTCGGGAAGACATTCCACTTGTTCCCTCGTATTTGGAAAGCAATTGGAGAGGTTGCAACCACAGGCGATTATACTGCATATAAAGAGAAAATTTCAGAACAGGAACAAGGTAATCCGACAACTATCCGTCATTTAACTTCTTTGAAAACAGCAAGCAATGCCATTTCAACAAAAGAGGTTTCTATCGGTGTTGGCGAACATGCACTTCCATTCATCATCGCTTCCATGTCGTTTGGTTCACAAAACGAAATTGCATTCCGAGCTTATGCCGAGGCAGCTGATCAATTGAACATGATAAGCCTAAATGGTGAGGGTGGAGAAATCAAAGACATGCTAGGGAGGTATCCTCGTACACGTGGACAGCAGGTAGCATCTGGCCGTTTCGGTGTCAATGCTGAACTATTGAATTCTTCTAATCTATTAGAAATCAAGATAGGCCAAGGAGCGAAGCCAGGAGAAGGTGGACATTTACCTGGATCTAAAGTAACAGCCAAAATTGCAGAGGCTCGTAACGCCACGATTGGTTCTGACCTAATCTCCCCTTCCAATAACCATGATATTTATTCAATTGAAGATTTAGCTCAAATGATCCATGAGTTAAAAACAGCCAACGACAAAGCAAAAGTAGCCGTAAAAGTTCCAATCGTTCCAAACATCGGTACGATTGCGGTGGGCATCGCCAAAGCAGGAGCAGACATCATCACCCTTTCTGGTTTTGATGGCGGCACCGGTGCTGCTAGAATTCACGCCCTACAGCACGTTGGCCTTCCTGTAGAAATCGGTGTGAAAGCAGCCCACAATGCACTACTTGAAGCTGGTCTTCGCGACGGAGTAGAACTATGGGCAGACGGCGGTATGAAGAGTGCTCTGGACGTCATGAAAATAATGCTTCTAGGAGCCAATCGGGTTGGATTTGGAACGTTATCGATGATTGCAGTTGGCTGTACAACTTGTCGCGGATGTCATTTGGATACATGTCATGTTGGCATCGCTACCCAAATCGAAACAGAATCCCAAGCGAAAGAACATGGCTTACGTCGCTTCGTTCCAAGGAAATTTGATTCTGCCGTTCTCGGACTTAAGAATCTATTCACCGCTTTCGGTAATGAATTGAAAGTTTTAACGGCTTCTTTAGGAGCAAAGAATTTGCAAGATCTAGTAGGCCGATCAGATTTACTTCAACAAGTAAAAGGGCAAGATCAAATGGATCTAACTTATTTACTTAAAACTTTAGAAATTGGACAATTCACTCATAAAGAAGCGGCAGCTACAATTGATGGAAATTCCCTGCAAGTGGCAGTCGGAGCGGAGTATTTAGACTCTAGCGTAGATGAATTACAGCAATCGAGAGAATATAATGCCATCACCTCAGAACAACGAGTGCTTGGCAGCCGCGTTTCGTGTCATAGGGTTAGAGGACGCCTGGATGGATCGTACACTTCTCTTACTCCTGTTAAACTATCTTATAAAAATGGTTCAATCCCAGGAAACGGATTAGGGGCTTACAATAGTAGTGGGATTGATATTGAAGTAAATGGTGGCGCCCAGGATGGAATCGGTAAAACTTCCTTTGGTGGTCAAATCTTGATTTTCAAATCTAAAGGTAAAGATGGAAAGTTTTATAATGGTTCTGTAGGAAAAGGATTTGGATATGGAGCCCAAAAAGGCTTACTTATTGCCCAAGGAGATGCGGACGCACGTGCAGGCATTCGTTTGTCTGGAGCGGATATGATTATTGGTGGTAAATTAAAACGAAATATTCCAGAAGTGGAAACTGGAAATGTTGGTGTCCATTCTAATATTAAAGGTTTTGCGTTTGAATATATGACAAATGGAAGAGGATTAGTGCTTGGGGATATTGGGCCATGGGCATGTGCAGGTATGACAGGTGGCGTCATCTATGTTCGTATTCAACCAGAATTAGGATATACGAAAGATGCCATCGTTAGCCGGATGGCAAAAGGCGCAAAAGTTTCTGTCCAGTCACTTTCAGAAAAAGGAATACACGATGTTCAAGAACTTTTAGGAAAGTATACACAACTGTTAAAGAGACAACAACCCGAAGAAGCATCGGAACTAGAAACTCTGTTATGCAATGTGAAAGATCATTTTGTTCAAATTGTTCCAGTAAAAGAACAAGCTGACCCAGCTGTATCTACAGAGTGATTGAAAAGCTAGACCGCCCAGTTAAAAAGTATCAAACAAGAAAAATATAAATCCTATTATTTTAAAAAGGGTAACTCATTTTGACGCAATTCGGTCAGCTTAGTTACCCTTTTATGTTTAAAAGATAAAAACTGCAATATAGTATGCAATCATAATTAATAAGCCTAGGGGAACACCAAATTGAGCCCACTCTTTACTAGTTATCTGCAACTTTCCGGCTGTGATAATGTTCGGGATATTGCCCGGAATTAACATTCCTCCACTAATTAGCAAACCTAAAAGAATAGAGCGGATCGTAATATCGTCCATAATCGGACTAATCTCTGCAGCAGCGAGTGTAGCATTGTCTAATATAGCAGAAATGATATTAATCCAGTAGAGCAACGAAGGAGCAACCCCAAGAAAATAAAGATTGATTACCGGTTCAAATGCTCCACCTAAAAATGTTAATCCCATAATGAAAAAATATATTTTAAGAGCTCTAGTTAGGATTTCCTCATAACTTTCACTGCTTGTCTCTTTACTTATCAATCCTTCTCCTCGCTTCGGCTGTCTTACTAGCAGTGCTGCAAATACTCCAAAAATAACAAGAGACATGATAACTTCTGATCCAATCAACCTCATTAAGTAGAAAAAGTCTTTATCAAGTTTACTTATGGCAATTGTCGAAAGTGGCTCGCCTATTGGTGATAACGCTGCACCAAGTCCTATCGAAAAGCACGTTAACACCACAAAACGAATCTCTGATATCCGATCAAGTCTAAGAGCAGTCACTACCACTACTAGAACGAGTGCTGCAATAATAGCAGTTATCAAACTTGAAATTAAGCCTATGAATATGACAGTAAGTGCAATGAACAATCTATAAGGAATAATTCGGCTAAATCCTGTTATCGTTCTTTCCAAAGGTGTCTGTAACCACTTAAACAATACTCCAGCTACAAATACAGCAATCGTAATTTTTATGGGATCACTTGCAGCTCTAACAAATAAAGAGCTAGTTAAAACCCCACTTATTAGTGCTGCAATTAACCCCATTACAAATAAAAATAATTCGAGATTCCTCTCCACCACATTTAAAGTTAGCGGCAAGATCAAAACAAGAAAGAAAATTATCAATAATCCTAATATCATTTTTATCTGCCCCATATCAAATTTATCCAGAAACGACTTGATGGATTTATGTATATGCTTTTGGATGGACAATCTTGCTAGGAATATTTTATTGATTTTTAACAGTAATAAAAAATGGATTAACTAAACTTATTTAAGATACATAGTCTAATTGAGGCAAATCAGAAGCTAGAATATAAGATTCCCTTGCACTTACTCCATAAACCCTGTATATTACATTATTGTTTAATAAATAACGGGATGGTGTAAAGTAAACTTAATCCATCCATAGAATGTTCAGAAAGGACTTATTTTCTCATGAAGCTTGGTGCCCGCATATTAAAAACGGGAATCGCCATTATTTTGGCTTTATATTTATCACAACTGTTGAATTTACCTGCCCCAGTGTTCGCTGGAATTGCAGCTATATTTGCCATCCAGCCTACAATTTATCGCTCTTATCTTTCGGTTCTGGAGCAGTTACAGGCCAACCTGATTGGAGCCGCTGTCGCAATACTATTTGTTTTGGTATTTGGCAATCAGATTTTTATCGTTGGGCTGGCAGCCATAATCGTCATCATTATCAATCTTAAATTAAATTCAGGCAATACTATCATCCTATCCTTAGTAACGGTCATTGCCATCATGGAGAACCAGGATGGTGAATTTCTACAATTCGCTCTAATCAGGTTTTCTACCATTATGCTAGGGATTTTGTCTGCATTTATCGTTAATTTGGTATTTCTACCCCCAAAGTACGAAACAAAGCTATACCATAAAATATCTATAGTTGCTGAAGATGTTTTCAAATGGATTCGGATCAGTACACGCCATGCTTCTGATCATTCTTTATTGAAAAATGACGTAAACCAACTTAAAGAACATGTCATTAAATTAGAACAATTGTACTTAATGTTTAAGGAAGAACGTGAGTACTTTAAGAAGGACAGCTATGCAAAATCTAGAAAACTGGTGGTTTATCGCCAAATGATTTCGACTTTAAAGCGTTCATTGGATGTTTTAAGACGTTTAAATCGTTTCGAAAATGAATTTCACCTTATGCCTTCTGATTTTCAAAATCAAATACAAGAACAATTAGATTGTCTTGTCTTCCAACATGAACAACTATTACTAAAGTTTATTGGAAAAATTAAAACGACTGTAGACTATCATGAGAGTACGACTGTAAGTAAAAAAGAATTGCTAGACATGTTCCTTAAACAACCAGAGTGTATAAATGGCGACAATGAAGCTTGCTTGTATCATATGATGCCATTAGTCGCTGCTATCATTGAATATGAGGATGAAATCGAGCATCTATACAAACTTGTGTCCAGCTTTCAAAACTATCATAAAGATGAAAACGAAGTATCCATCCCCACTCCTCGAGTGGATGAATAATGAGTGAAGGTTCAAATTAAAAAATGATTTGACCATTTTAGCAAAAAAGCCATCGATTCTTTAATCGATGGCTTTTTCTTATTGCACACGCACTGTTATTGTCTTGGATATATTGCCTGCTTTGTCTTTTGAATACAAAACAAGGTATGTTCCTTTTCTTTGTTTAGGGACTTCATTCTAAAAATGATTTCTTAGTCAACCTGCTTTTATACTGCCAAATTATACTTTCCTAAAGAAAAAAATACAGCTGAATCAGTTCAGCTGTATCTTTTAACTCTTCATACGAGGGTCTAATGCATCGCGTAATCCGTCACCCATTAGGTTGAAACCAAGGACTGTAAGCATAATCGCCAGACCTGGGAATACCATTGTCCATGGAGCTTGGATTAGGAACTGCTTTGCATCCGAAAGCATTTTCCCCCATTCAGGGAAAGGCACTTCTGCTCCTAGACCTAGGAAACCAAGCGCAGCACATTCGATGATTGCAGTGGCAATCGCTAATGTTCCTTGAACTATAATCGGAGCCAAACTATTTGGTAATACGTGATGGAATAGTATTCTAGCATTACTCATACCTATTGCTTTAGCAGCTACGATGTATTCTTCTTCTTTAATACTCAAAACACGGGAACGAATCAAACGTCCGAAGGTTGGAATATTAATGATTGCGATTGCGATCAAGGCATTTTTTAGAGAAGGACCTAATACCGCTACAATGGCGATTGCAAGCAAAATACTTGGAAACGCAAGCATGATGTCAAATACACGAGAAATTAGTGCATCTGCCCACTTCCCATAGTAACCGGCTATAATTCCTAATAGACATCCGACTACAATCGAACCAACTACCGAGAAGGTACCAACCCATAATGAAATTCTAGCACCATAAATGACACGAGATAAAACATCACGACCAAAATCGTCCGTTCCAAACCAATGCTCGCTAGATGGTGATTGAAGGGCTTGAGTCAATTTTTGATCATTCATCCCTTCAGGTGCAATGAACGGTGCAAATATCGCTAAAATAACAAAAAATAAAACGATGACGGTACCCACTAATGCCAGCTTATTTTTCCGAAAGCTTCTCCAAGCTTCTACCCATGGAGAAACTACTTTTTCTTCTTTTTCTATAATCGGTGCTTGATATTTAGGATTTGTTGATAATTCCATAGTATGAAAATCCTCCCTTCTTAACGGTATTTGATTCTTGGATCAATGGCTGCATACAATAAATCGACCACTAGATTGATCAATACAAATATGAGAGCAACAATTAGAACTCCTGATTGAATTACAGGATAATCACGATAATTGATTGCTTCATAAATGTAACGACCGATTCCAGGCCAACTGAAAATTGTTTCAGTCAAGATCGCTCCACCGAGCAGTAGACCCATTTGTAAACCGATTACCGTTAATACAGGAATAACTGCATTCTTTAATGAGTGTTTATATACTACCCAGAACATTCTTAATCCTTTGGCGCGAGCTGTACGGATAAAATCAGAACGCATCACCTCTAACATCGTAGAACGTGTAATACGGGCGATGATTGCCATTGGGATTGTAGCTAGGGCAACGCTAGGTAATACTAGATGTTTAACAACTTCTACAAATTGATCCATTCTGCCTTGTAACAAAGTATCGATAATATACAGATTTGTAATCGCCTCTACTGGATTCCTAACTTCATCACGTCCAGATGTTGGCAGCCAATCAAGGTTAATGGCAAATACCCACTGTTCCATCAATCCTAGCCAAAAGATTGGCATGGATACCCCAATTAACGCAAAAATCATTGCAACGTAATCAAACCAGGAATTTTGGTACCAAGCACTGATAATCCCAGCATTAACCCCAATGAAAATGGCGATTAGCATAGCACATAATGACAACTCAAGTGTAGCTGCCAAGTATGGCCAAATCTCTCCACTGATAGGAGATGATGTACGAAGCGATTCTCCTAAGTCACCACTTAGTAATCCTCCGACATATTTTATGTATTGTGTATACCATGGTTGGTCAAGCCCAAGCGCTTTAGTCATGTCAGCAATTGCTTCTTTTGTCGCAAGCTGGCCTAGAATGATTTGTGCAGGATCTCCAGGGATTGCACGAATCATGAAAAAGACGATCAACGAAAGTCCAAATAAAACCGGTACTAAATGTAAAATCCTTCTGATTGTATATGCGAGCACATTATCCACCTACCTTAAAAGCTTGTACACTTCCATTTGAATGGAAAGGGAAGTCAAAATTGACCTCCCTTTCCAATTATTTGCTATTTAATTTCTACATTTAAGAAAATATCTGATCCAGTTGGATGTGGAAGGAAGTTCTTAACTTTAGCACTACCTGCCAATGCTGGTTCAGAGTGAACAAGTGGAATCCATGGAGCGTCATCCTTGATGATAAGTTGAGCTTCCTTGTAAAGCTTGTCACGCTCAGCTTCATCAACTGTAGCTTGAGCTTTTACTAACAAATCATGAACTTCTTGGTTTTTGTAGTAAGAATAGTTATTGCTTTCGATGCTATCTTGATCAAGAAGAACGTATAAGAAGTTGTCAGCATCCCCATTGTCACCAGTCCAACCAAGTAAGAATGAATCTGCTTCTCCCATACGAGCTTTATCTAGGTAAGTACCCCACTCATAAGAAACGATTTTAGCTTTTACGCCGATAGCCGCAAAGTTAGCTTGAATTGCTTCAGCCACTTTTTTACCATCTGGCATATAAGGTCTAGCAACTGGCATTGCCCAAAGTTCCATTTCAAAACCATCAGCGTATCCAGCTTGCGCTAACAATTCTTTTGCTTTCTCTGGGTTGTAATCGTAATCTTGAACGTCATCATTGTATCCTGCTACTACAGGAGGCATAGGGTTTTTCGCTGCTGTTGCTTTTCCTGCATAGAATGTATCGATAAGAGCTTGCTTATCGACTGCATGGTTTAATGCTTGACGAACTAATTTTTCCTTAAGAGGACCACGTGTACTAGTTAAACCAAGGTATCCAACGTTTAATGAAGGACGGTTGAATACTTGAAGATTTGCATTAGCTTCAATTCCAGGAACATCACTGAAGTTTACTCCATCGATTAGATCAACTTCTCCAGCGTTTAACGCATTTAGACGAGCGGAATTCTCAGGAATTACTGTGAAAATTAGGCCATCTAACTTAGGAAGACCTTTTTCCCAATAATTTTCATTTTTCACAAGTGTAACTTTTTCGTTACGTTTCCATTCTTTGAATACGAATGGACCAGTACCTACTGGATTTTCAGCAAATTTGTCACCGTGCTTTTCGATTGCTGCAGGGCTTGCAATCGCGAATGGAGACATTGCTAAGTTTTTAAAGAATGGTGCAAGTGGAGTGTTAAGCTTAAATTCTACTGTTTTTGCGTCAACTGCCGTTACGGAATCAATACGATCTCCGAATTGGGAGTTATAGTAATAGAACTGCTCTTTGTTTCCTGCTTTCCAACGCTCGAAGTTGAATACAACAGCGTCAGCATTGAAATCTGTACCATCGTGGAATTTTACCCCTTCACGAAGTGTAAGCGTATACGTTAATCCGTCTTCGCTTGCATTCCACTCAGTAGCCAAACCTGGGTGTAATTCTGTATCTTGAGGACCGAACTCAATTAGAGTTTCGTAGATGTTCTTAGTAACTTTGAATGCTTCCCCTTCAGTGGTAGCAGCTGGGTCTAGTGAAGTGGAGTCTCCACCACGACCAAATACTAACGTACCGCCTGTAGCTTTTTCTTCTGTTTTTCCATCTGATTTTCCATCAGATTTTTCTCCTGCTGTGTCTTTGCTACAGCCTACCAAAGCAAGTGATAGGACCATGACAATGGACATCAGCAACATCCAAGTGCGCTTTTTCATGCTTATCCCCCTTTATCTGTTTTCGGCAGAAACTGCCAACTATATTGTCAATACTGGCTTACCCCCATTCTAGTTAAGGGTTATGTATATAAATGGCAAGCAGCATAATGACCTGGTTCAACTTCTTTAAGCTCTGGTCTAGTAGTAGTACAAATGTCCATACAAGACTTACAACGAGTGTGGAAAGCACATCCAAGTGGCGGATTGGCCGGGCTTGGAATATCACCTGTTAACAACTGTCTTTCTTTTTTAATCGTTGGATCTGGAATAGGAACAGCTGCCAATAAAGCTTCTGTATATGGATGGAGCGGCTTTTCATAAAGTTTTTCCGCATCCGTGATTTCTACTAGACGGCCTAGGTACATGACTCCTACTCTATCACTTATATGCCGGACTACCCCTAAATCATGTGCGATAAATAAATAGGTTAGTCCAAATTCCTTTTGTAAATCTTCCAATAGATTTAGAACCTGGGATTGGATGGATACATCAAGTGCAGAAACTGGCTCATCGGCAATGATTAACTTAGGCTTTGTCATCAGCGCGCGTGCGATTCCAATCCTTTGTCGTTGACCGCCACTGAACTGATGAGGATAACGTTTTGCATGATAACTACTCAGACCGACAGTCTCTAACATTTCATGGACCATTTTCTTTCTTTCTTTCGCATTACCGATTCCATGAACAATCAATGGCTCTTCTAAAATTTTCTCAACAGTATGGCGGGGATTGAGTGATGCATATGGATCTTGGAAAACCATTTGCACATCCTTACGTACTTTCCTCATCTCCCCACTAGAAAGAGAGGTTAAGACTTTTCCTTCAAATTCAACCTGTCCTTCAGTCGGTTCTATCAATCTCATTAACATACGACCTGTAGTGGATTTTCCACAGCCTGATTCTCCCACTAAACCAAGAGTCTCTCCTTTTTTGACGAAGAAACTGACATCATCAACTGCTTTTACATCACCGACTTTTTTTCCTAATACACCAGCGTTAATCGGGAAGTATTTTTTAAGATTATCAACTTTCAGCAATACTTCTGTCATACTACCGCCTCCTTCTCTTGATGCAAGAAGCAACGGACATAATGCCCTTCCTCACCACTTTGGAAAAGATCAGGACTTTCACTTAAGCAACGTTCATGTACGTGTTCACAACGTGCTGCAAATCTGCAACCTGTTTGAATGGAACCTGGCTTCGGTACATTCCCTGGTATTGAATACAGCCTTTCCTTCTTATCTCGGATGTCAGGGACTGAACGAAGTAGCCCGACAGTGTAGGGATGCTTCGGATCTTTGAAAATCGTTTCAACTGTGGCTTCCTCTACAACCTTACCTGCATACATGACGATGACTCGTTGGCATAGTTCAGCAACAACGCCAAGGTCATGGGTAATCATGATAATTGCGGTATCTAGCTTTTCATTCAGTTCTTTCATCAAAGATAGGATTTGCGCTTGAATGGTTACGTCTAAAGCAGTGGTCGGCTCATCCGCAATCAATAGTTTCGGGTGACACGATAATGCCATCGCAATCATGACACGCTGTCTCATTCCTCCTGATAACTGATGAGGATATTCCTTCATGATTGCCTCAGCTCTAGGTAGACCAACTAGCTTTAACATTTCAACCGCTTGTTGGAAGACTTCTTTCTTAGTCATTTTCTTATGTATTTGTATTGCTTCGGTTAATTGATCACCGATTGTAAATAGTGGGTTCAATGAAGTCATTGGTTCTTGGAAAATCATCGCTACTTCATTTCCACGAATTTGCCTCATTCTTTTTTCTGAGGCATCCACAAGGTTTTCCCCGTTAAGTAAAATCTCTCCACCAGCAATTTTCCCTGGTGGCTGTGGAATCAATTTCATGATGGATAGAGATGTGACACTCTTTCCACACCCTGATTCGCCAACAATCCCGAGTATTTCACCTTTATTAACAGAAAAACTAACTTCGTCAACTGCAGGAATATCTCCATCTGATGAGATAAATGTAGTTTTTAATTCTTTAACATCTAAAACCGGAGCTTGACTCAATCTCTTTACTCCTTTCAATCTATATTCGTTATGTAAGACTATTTGATGATAAAAGTTACTTGCTAACTATCACCTTTAGCTTGTCCCAAGTTCCATTACTATTTTTTAATAGTTTTACATTGTATGATACGAGATAAAAAAACTTGAATAATATCTTTTATTATTCTATAAAAAACTATTCTATAAGTCTACTTATTTTTCTGAATTATTTAAAGATAGAGAAGATTCGCTGTTTAATTAGTGTTATTAACCTTTTCTTTTGCAATTCCTTTTTCCAACATAATAAGTATATGAATTTCTTTTTAATTCGTGGTATTTGCCATCACCAAACTTCGAATATCAAAATTATTTTCAGAACGTTTTCATTAATTCAAAGAGCCGATAGAATTAGGATTTTATACCTACTTATTTCCATTTTCTATCTACTGTTTAAAATATTGAAAAAACGTTTTTTCCTTAAAAGGCTACCCTAAAAATGCCCCCAAATATCATAGATAAGTGTCAGTTATTAGAATGTCAGGCACTTCTAAATGTACCTGACACCTTTAACCTCACTAAAATTGATTTAACTCATGGGTGAATTTTTGTTTAGGTTTTGGGTTGGAATTGTCGAAAAATCGATATTTTGTGATTTTCGATTGTATTTTTGCCGTTTCGATTTTATTTTTCCTGGTTCGAATGTATTTTTCCAGTTTCGATATTAAATCTTCAGTTTCGATTAAAGAAATGGGTTTCCTTCTAATAAACAATTAAATTTCATACAGGATATTAGGATTTAAGGCAGAACTGAAGATGAAAATACATAATGGAGTAGTGAATGGGTTATAGCCAATAAAAAAAGGTTCAAGACCATTTTTGTCTTGAACCCGTTACATTAACTTTCCAATTGTTGTACTTGGAATAACCTATAATAGTGGCCTTGCTGCTTCATCAATTCTTCATGTGAACCGATTTCTGTAATTTCTCCATTTTCAATATGGACGATTCGGTCTGCATGAGTGATGGTCGATAGACGATGAGCTACGATAAAGGTCGTACGGTCCTTCGCCAATTTTTCTAAAGCTTCTTGGATAAGGTGCTCACTTTCTAAATCCAAAGCGGAAGTCGCTTCATCCAAAACTAAGATGGGAGGGTTTTTCAAAAACACTCGTGCGATGGCAACTCTTTGTTTTTGACCTCCAGACAATTTTACTCCTCGTTCTCCAACCTTTGTATCATATCCCTCTGGTAAATTCATGATAAAATCATGAGCGTTGGCTGCTTCTGCAGCCGCACGCACTTCTTCCATACTCGCATCAGGTTTACCCAAAAGTATATTTTCTTTAACTGAATCACTGAATAATATATTATCCTGGAGAACCATCCCGATTTTATCTCGAAGTGTTCGAACCTTGAAATCCCGGATATCTGTACCATCCAGAAGAATTCTGCCTTCAGTCACATCGTAGAAACGAGGGATCAAACTGACTAGTGAGGATTTTCCTCCCCCACTCATACCAACTAAAGCGATTGTTTCTCCTTGTTTTACATCCAGGTAGACATTCTTTAAAACATTCTCTTCTCCTTCATTATAGGAAAAGCTTATATGATCAAAAGTGATATCTCCTTTTACATCCTTGCATTCCTTGGCATTTGGTTTATCCTCAATATCATACTTTTCATCGATGAACTCAAACACCCGATCCATTGAAGCGATAGACTGTGTCATCGTTGTGGATGAATTCACCAATCTCCTCAATGGGTTATAGAGTCGATCAATGTAAGCAATGAAAGCAATCATCGTTCCGACAGACATGTTCCTTTCTATCACCAAGAATGCTGAATAACCAATTACTAAGAGAGGAGCAATATCTGTAATGGTGTTTACGACAGCAAATGATTTCGCATTCCATCGGGTATGTTCCAAGGCTTTGACAAGAAAGTTTTTGTTTTGATGGTCGAAGCGCTTCTGCTCATGATGTTCTATGGCAAAGCTCTTTATTACCGGCATACCCTGTACTCTTTCGTGCAAATAGCTTTGGACTTCCGCCAGCGCCTGCGATCTTTCTCTTGTTAACTTACGAAGCTTACCGAAAAAGTACCGGACGGAAAATGCATAAAATGGGAAAAGAATTAGCGAAACGATTGTAAGCTTCACATTCATTGTTGCCATGACTATAATAGCTATGATAATTGTCGCTATATCAAGCCAAAGATTCATTAATCCAGATATCACAAAGTTCTTGGTCTGCTCAACGTCATTGATGACCCTAGAAATCACTTCACCAGCTCTTGTGTTCGCATAATAACGGAAGCTAAGCTTTTGAATATGTGAAAAAAGCTGATCCCGAATGTCATAAAGGATTTTACTGCCAGTCCATTGCGCAAAATATTGACGGTAATATTCTATCGGTGGTCGTAGAATAACAAACACCACTAACATGATTGCCATTACCTGCACAAGCTTTTCTTTCTTATCTCCAGAGGTTAAATTGTCATTACCTACTACATCATCAATAACATATTTAATCAGTAATGGAATCATGAGAGGAATGGCAAACTTAATGACACCGATGATGATAGTTCCAATAATTTGCCATTTATATGGTTTGACGAACGTCATATATCGCTTAATACTACTCACTTTTTCGCCTCTAATCTTCATCCAGAATATTGGGATATCCCCAAAATGGTTTAAGGACCATACCCTTTTTCAATACAAAAACCTGTTGTTGACACAACAGGCCTTTCAATTCACTTTCATCTTCGATACGTCAAGTATCGTTCATACCAAGAATCAATAAACTCCGCAGAAAAGGGTCCTTTACGTTGTCTAATCCAGAAAATAAGC
Organism: Peribacillus alkalitolerans; assembly: GCF_010882125.1. Lineage (GTDB taxonomy): Bacteria > Bacillota > Bacilli > Bacillales > DSM-1321 > Bacillus_BN > Bacillus_BN alkalitolerans. The sequence continues at coordinate 28,105 of NZ_JAAGVZ010000004.1, forward strand.
TTGTCCACATTTTTTTGTAGAATCTTATCAATCACTTCTGGATAGTTCATCTCTTTCCGATGCCTTTCATATTCATCTTCATCCAATAAGGTAAATGTCATATCTGGATATACCTTGATGTCTAGATCATAATCAATATACTTCAGTGCTTCATTGTCATACACAAACGGAGAACTGATGTTGCAGTAATAATAGACTCCGTCCTCACGTAGCATACCGATAATATTAAACCAATACTGTGAATGAAAATAACAAATGGCAGGTTCTCTTGTAATCCAAGTCCTTCCATCGGACTCTGTCACCATCGTTCGATCATTGGCGGCAATTACAAGGTTTTGGGTTCCTTTTAATACGGTGGTTTCTTCCCAGATTCGATGGATATGGCCGTTATGCTTATAACTATGGATTTGTATTCTTTCTCCTTCGATGGGAATACCCATTCTTCTCCCCTACTTTCAACGAAAAGCGTATCCTCCTATTCATAGACCTGACAGACATAAGATGGCTACCAAGTAGACTACTGACTCCGTAGCGGGTTGCTAAGACATTCGACCGACCAAGTTTACGTTCTATGGAAACGTTGGTAATAACATATCCTATGCATCTGGGCTAGGTGTAGAAGCTATACACGATTCAAAGTACAAATGCGGTAATTAAATACCACACTTGTCAAGATCATAATTTTTTAAATTGGTTTTGTTTGTATATTACCTTATTATAGCGATTAAAAAGAAAATTTAAAACAAAAGAGATGGAAAATCATAGCTTTCTCCTAAATTCGCCTATATATAACTGGTTACAAGATAGAAAATTTTCGTTTTATCGAGCCTTAAGGCTAAGTAAGAGTCTTGCTAGGACTCATTCTATATTCCCGTATTGGTCAATGGATCGACTGCCCTCAAAGTCTGCTAACGTAAAAATAACATAAAAAAAGACCCTCTTATGAGCGGCCTCGTCGTATCGTGTACTATTCATTTCCTTGAAGGAAGTACCTGAACTAACTATCAGTTTTAAGTTTAATTCCCCTCAACTTTAAACTGTCGCAGGAAGCTGCGACTGATAGGAACGAATTACTTCTTCGGTCTGCTTCTCGAACAATCGTTGGATATCCATGAGTTCTTCTTTCATTTTAGTTATTTCTTCTTGGACAGAGAGCAATTCACTTTGTTCTTTCAATGCATTTAACTGACTCTCTATTTCTTGGCATCGTTCAATTTCCGATTGTAAAAACAAAAGCTTGTCCATCGTCTTCAATTGTTCTCCAACAAGCAAATTGAATTCGTTCATAGAAATGCCTCCTCCGGTTAGGTTTACTCTACTAATCAAATTCGCGTTTCCGATTCCGAATCCTTTGACTAATAATGTAGACTTAATAGAAGTTTTGTCGAATCCTTTTTCTATAGTAAAAAGACGCCCTATTCGCGAAATGGGCGCCTTTTTACATTAATACATTATTATTGTTGTTGGTTGCTTTGAGCACCAAATTGTCCAGAAGCTTGAGATTTACGAGCCTCTGCTTGTTGGTTAGCTTGTTTTACTGCTTGTACATCTGTTTCACTTGCGAACTCAGTACCAAATTGACCTGCAGCTGAAGCTGAAGCAGCGTTTTGTTGCTTCACTTTTTGAACATTTGTACCAGCTTGTGTTGGGTTGTTGTTGTTTGCCATTGATAATCACCTCCACGAATATTAATTTAACCAGGAGGCGTTTTATTATCCTATAAATTACAAAAGAAATTTTTACCAAGCGAAAAACCTTATACTAACAATGATATCCCACCATCTACGATGATCGTTTGTCCCCTTATCATGCTAGACTGTTCTGAAATTAAGAACATGATAGTGTTTACCATGTCTTCTATTTCCACCATTCTACCTGCAGGAGTTTGGTTTGCGGCACTCGCGAGCAGCTCTTCCCTATTAGGGAAATGCTTTAATGCATCTGTATCAACGGCTCCACCAGAAACAGCGTTGACTGTGATGTTTTTAGGTGCCAGCTCGACAGCAAGATAACGAGTTAAGGACTCCAAAGCAGCTTTTGATACTCCCACAGTTGTGTAATTTTCAAGATAACGGATGGATCCAAGAGAACTAATACTTACCATCTTGCCCCCACCTGATGCTTCCATTAGTTTCGCGGCTTCTTGAGCACAAAATAAGAATGCTTTGCTGTTGATTCCCATCGTCCATTCCCAGTGGGATTCCTCTAGCTCCATAGCTGGACGAAGTACTCCAGATGCAGCATTACTAACAAATACATCTAGACGACCATAGTATTCCTTGATTTGTTCAAACATGGATTTTATTTTGCTGACATCTCCCACATTTGCTTTGACAAGCAATACTTTTCTGCCTAACGCTTCGATTTCAGCAGCTACCTCTGCTGCAGCTGTCCTGCTTCTTGCATAGTTTATAACAAGATCGTATCCTTCTTTAGCCAATCGAATAGCAGTTGCCCTACCAATTCCTCTACTGCTCCCTGTTACTAAAGCTACTTTTTGACTCATAATTTTCTTCCTTTCTCTGTATGAATAAGGTTTTGATTCTAAAAGAAAAATAATAAAGTGAGACTTCCATCAGTGGGAGTTTTTTCATTCCCCACTGATGGTTAGTCCCGTTCTACTGTCGCTAAGATCTCTGCTAACGCGTCGATCATTCAACAGTACGAACCCGATTGGTTCAACTATACCTCCTGAAAACCCTAGGAGGTAAGTTTCACTGTATCTCACCAATCGGGCTTTTACGGGCAGTTATCCCTATTCTTAATTTCTCGTTTCCTTGAACTTCTGAAACGGGGATCTTACTGCCCGTTAATGCGGGATAAAATCCTGAGCACCTTCGATTAGGTGCAGTTCCCTTAGGAGGGCTAACTATGTATGTAGGTAGAGACATGACTGAACTTTCCATGACTCCCAAGAACAAATGGAAGGATAGCGAATTAGCTTTCTTCCACCACTCTCTTCAACAAATGGTACCTTATTTGAACTCAGAAGGACAGTCCATCCATCAAGAAATCATTGAAGAAATCGAAAGTCGTGGCGGATTGAATAGAAATGAGGCAAATTATACTCATGGAACCGATATAAGATTAGATTAGCCTAAGTATTGATACGTCAAAAGGATGACCTGTTTCTATGGGTCATCCTTGCTTTACTTCCAAATATGCCGAGTACATTTTCTGGAACGGAACAGGAAACGCTAATTCCTCGATTTCTTTTTGGTCCACCCATTTCAATCTCTTTTCCTTTAACACTTCATTATTGATATTATCCACTACAATTCCACTATAAATGTCTGCTTTCCATAGCAGATGAGAAAAAACATGTTCAATTTTTGAAAGAGGCAAGCCTAATTCAAGATCAACATTAAATTCTTTTTTAAACTCATCCATATAATAGTCCCTATTAGATAAAATTTTCGTATTATATGAGAAATTTGGAAACTCCCATAAGTTAGCCAATAGCCCGTTTGAAGGTCGTTTTCTAATAAGAATCTTCCCTTCTTTGTTGGTTAGAATTGCAGATATCATATGAACAGTCTTAGATGATTTTTTCTGATTTTTAATGGGGAGTTCAGACTGAACTCCTTCATTAAATGCCGAACAATGCTCTCTAACCGGACAAAGAAGGCAAGAAGGTGTACCTGGAGTGCAGATTAAGGCTCCGAGTTCCATTAAGGCTTGGTTAAAATGGGACGTATTATGTTTTGCAATCAATTCTCGCACTGCATATTCAAATATTTTTCTCGTTTTTGGCTTAGCAATATCTTCTTTAATTAGGAGGATTCTTGAGAGGACCCTCATGACATTCCCATCGACAGCTGGTTCAGGCTTCCCATATGCAATGCTCAAAATGGCACCGGCAGTATATGGTCCAACTCCCTTTAATTTCGAAATCACTTCTAGTGTGTCCGGGACTTTTCCTCCGTAGATTTCTTGTACTTCCTTTACCGCTGAGTGTAGGTTTCTTACTCTAGAATAATAACCAAGTCCCTCCCATGCCTTCAATATCTTATCTTCTTCAGCTAATGAAAAAGCTTCCATTGTCGGGAACCATGACATGAATCTTTCAAAATATGGGATAACAGTGTCTACACGGGTTTGTTGGAGCATGATTTCAGATACCCATACTTTATAAGGATCTTGATCTTTTCTCCAAGGTAAATCGCGTTGTTCTTTTCCAAACCATTCCAATAAGTCATTTTGAAATATGGTTCTATCTATTTCATTCAAAGCTTCTATTTGAAATTTTTCCACTGCTGTGCCTCCAAGATGTTAATGGACCGTTAATTAAGGGAATATAATATTACGATTGCTCACAAAGCACAAGCGCCCGGTATGATATCCGATCAGCCCCACCATTAACGATTTGATGTAATTTACCAAAAATAGAATGATTCTTATTTTTGTGGATTTTTTTTATTGCATGAAAATGAGATTCAGTCGGGACGGTGAAAATTTCCATATACCGATCTTCAGTTTTGCAACATTCAATGGATTTTGCATCAAACCGTTCTAAAGTATTAACAATTTGATCAATAAGCATATGATATTGTGGAATTGCAGATTCTTCAATTTTATATTCCACATAAATCCTAATTTGTTTATTCATTTACGGTTTTCCTCCATTGTAATATGTGTATATATAAAAGCAAAATATAGTATTCAAAGCTATCCGTTCTTTTGGGCACACTAAAACTAAAATACTTCTTATCATGAATATAAGGAAGGAGGTGGAGCGTTGGATACTGGTACACATTTAGTCATGGGGATAGGTCTAGGTGCTTTGGCGACTTTGGATCCGGTAATTGGTCAAAATCCAGTAACGGCTCAAGCAGTTATGCTTGGAACAATCATTGGTTCACAGGCACCAGATATTGATACTATTTTAAAATTAAGAAATAATGCGGTATACATCCGCCATCATAGAGGAATAACCCATTCCATTCCCGCTGTTTTACTTTGGCCCATTTTCATTACAGCAGTTCTTTTTGTATTCCATCAGGAATCGAATATCCTACATTTATGGATTTGGACATTTTTAGCAGTTTTCCTCCATGTTTTTGTCGACATATTCAATGCTTATGGGACACAGGCATTACGTCCGATTTCCCCGAAATGGGTCGCTTTAGGGGTTATAAACACGTTTGATGCGTTTATTTTCGGTATTCATGTCGCAGGATTGATTCTTTGGGGATTTGGCGCGCCACCTGGCTACACATTTATTGGGGTATATATAACAATGTTTTTCTATTATTTGATCCGCTTTAGAGAACGTAGATTGGTAAAGGATGCCGTTTTAAGAAAAATTCCAGATGCAAGAAAGATCATCCTTTCACCTACTATGAAATTCGATAGATGGAGGATTGCTGTCACAACCGAAAACTTTTTCTATGTTGCAAAGGCATCGGGACATCACATAACCATATTAGATAAGTTTGAAAGGGTGCCGCTTCCTGATAACGAGGTATTGGATATCGCAAAACATGATAAAAATCTCGCGGCTTTCCTTTCCTTCTCACCCGTTTATCGATGGGAAATCGCAGAGAATGAAAATCATTATGAGGTCCGCTTTATCGATTTGCGTTACCGCAGTAATGGTTTCTATCCATTCGTGGCAGTAGTACAGCTCGATGCCAATCTAAACATTACCACTTCCTATACAGGCTGGATTTTCAGCGAAGACAAATTAAAGAAAAAACTAAAATTAATAACGTCCAATTAATGCTGAAATTAAAAAGGGAAATGGAGCTCGATCCATTTCCCTTTTTTATTCTTTAGTACCTTCATTTAAAAAATGTTTATATTTTGGGTTATTGCCTGCAAATTCATGTAGGGATGGACCATAATTTTCTATCCATTGCCTCACGACTTTTTCTGTACGTTCTGGACCGCCATATTCATACCCAGCTTTGGCATACGTCGACTCAAAATCCTCCCAAAGCAATTCAACCCAAGTAAGTGCTTTTTCAAATGTAATGTGCTTATTTTTTTCAGTTAAAAGCTGTGCTAGTGGTTCAAAAATATCTTTCATGAAATCCACCTTCCTTGCCATTATTTAATCTAATTAGTTCTTTGTGTTTTGAATCATAATAATTGTACGCGCACATACCGCGTACCCAATCAATTCGTTTGAGGAGGAAATTAAATTGGCAGACAAAATCCCTAAGCAACATGGTAATAAATTCGAAGGTGAACCAAGAGCGAAAGCAGAATATGCTTCAAAACGCGCTAATGGCACCATCAATACTCATCCACAAGAACGAATGAGAGCTTCGAGCCAACGGGAATCAGATAGCCTTTAAAATACTTCTCATTTTGCAGTTTTTATTATTCAAAGGCGGAGTGGAATGATAAGCAAAAAACATGCTATTGGGTCCTCTAATCCATTTACCCAAGCAGGGACCAATTCTAGTCATGCAAAGGACCTTGTAAATGGGCAAGAGAAGCAATCCCAATCGCTTATTAAACTTAATGACTACATCCGCAAACGATCCTAATTTAGCTGAAAGACTCGGGGAAAATTCCCGGGTCTTATTTCTGCTCCTTTAATTTAAGCATAGAAATTGGAAGAGCCTCTTCCGTACCGTCTCCACCAAGTCTATAACCCCATGCGAAAACACCGTTTAAATAGTCTACCTTAAAATATGAACCAGGTGCACCTTCGATTGGATAGATTTCACCTTTTTCAAAATCATCTGGGTTAATTAAATATGATTTAGCCATGATGGCTTTACGCTCTAAAACTGCAAATTCGTTTACCATTCCCATTTGTTCTGCTTTACGGGCTTTTTCGTGAAGAGTAGCAATTTCTTGTTGCAACTCATATGAACTCATTTGACTATATCGTTTTTCCATTCTTTACTGCACCTCGATTTTATGTGTACGATTAATAGCATAACAAAATTTTTGGCAGATTAACATCAAGAGGAGGATGAAAATGAAAGCTGCATTAATTACAGGTGGCGGTTCTGGACTAGGAAAAGAACTTGCGCTACTATTTGCTAAGCATGGATACCATGTCATTCTAACTGGGAGAAGTGAGGACAAACTTGAATTAGTACGACAAGAAGTTTCAGCATTTGGAGGAAAGTCTTCCATTCATAATTGTGATATTCGAAATCCAAAAGAGATAGTCTCACTTATGAACGTTGTCGCGAAAGACTTTGAGTTAGAAATATTGGTTAATAATGCAGGAGTGGGTTTCTTTGGTCCAATCGAAGAAATCGAAGACGTACAGATTAGCTCAATGCTGGATACAAATGTTTTAGGGACCATCCTTATGACAAAAACCTTTCTTCCACTTTTAAAGAAAAAGAAATCCACCATTATTCAGGTGATCTCGACTGCTGGATTACGTGGAAAAGTGAATGAATCGGTCTATTGCGCAAGTAAATTTGCTGTTCGTGGTTTTTCCGAGAGCTTGCAAAAGGAATTGGAAGGTACTAATGTTAGAGTTGTCAATGTCTACATGGGGGGGATGAACACTCCATTCTGGGACGAATCCGAACACATTTCGGATAAATCAAGATTGCGTTCTCCCCAAGAAATCGCTGAAATTATCGCACATCAATACAAGTCCACCAATGAAATCATAATAGAATCAAATAAATGACAAAGGGGTTTCCCTCTGTCATTTTTCATCTTCTTCTAAATATTTTTGAATCATATCTATGGAAAACCCTTTACGATACAATGCAGTCTTCATTTTTTGCAAATACTCGAATCCTTCGTATTTTGAGTATTTCTTTGATAACTTTTCTCCCTGAAATACAAGGCTTCCCCACTCTTGATTTTCATTTTCTTCTGGAAAACTCTCTTCTAATGCTTTTTGGATAATGGAACGCTGGTATCCTTTAAGCGTTAGTTGCTGCTCGACCTTCATCCGATATTGAATAATAGATTGTTTATTAGGTTTTTTGTTCGCTTTTTCCAAAAGGTCTATAGCATGGTGTAATTGAAGATCGGGTGTATATTGCTCTAAAGCCTGTTCTAACATCTCACCTTTAATCCCTTTTTCTTGTAATTCATTTTTGATGACAACTGGACCTTTTTTCGTCGTATTTATTTGTGTTCGGACGTATGCTAAAGCAAATTCAAGGTCATTTAAATAACCTTGTCCAGCCAATTTGTGGATCACTTCCTGAATTACATGTGATTCCGCTTCCTTTTCCCTAAGATAGTGACGAATCTCCTGTTCTGAGCGCATCCGGATGGATAAATAATGAACAGCTTGGGTATAAGCCTTTTGAATACTTTCTCGATAACTTATTTCACTTAATTCAAATTCATCAACTTCCATTCCTTTTTTCAAACCAAGTTTAATTAGTGTATCTTCACTTACACTAAACCCATATTCTTCTCCGTTACCTTTATCAATATATATATTGTATCGATCTTTTAATTTTTTCTGGACGGCTATTTTTGTGATGATTGCCAATAGTCTCACCTCAATTAATACTGTAGCACATTTTAGAAAAGGGTTCTTTCCTAACGATATCGAACTAGGTAAATAATAAAGATTCAAGGAGGAAATCTTCCAATGAAAATTGCCATTGCGGGTGGGAGTGGATTTGTCGGTAAAGAGCTGACAAAGCTTCTTACTTCTCAAAATCATCAAGTGATTATATTGACACGCAAGCAAACAAATTCTAACAAACCTAATGTCAAGTTTGTAAAATGGCTCAGTACTGATTCTCTTCCTGAAGTACACCTTGAAGGAGTAGATGCAATTGTCAACCTAGCTGGGGAGTCGATTAACAGTGGTAGATGGAATCAAGAAAGAAAAAAACGTATTCTTGACAGTAGGATTTCTACTACGGCTGAAATCAATAGAATCATTCAATCACTGGTAAAGAAGCCAGATGTGTTAATTAACGCAAGTGCTATTGGTTGGTATGGAACGTCTACTATTGGGACATTTACAGAACTTCATCCCACTCCTGGTGACGATTTTCTAGCAAATACCGTAAATCTTTGGGAAGAAGAAGCAAAAAAAGCTGAAGCTTATGGGATTCGTGTTGCCCTCATGCGCTTCGGAATCATTTTAGGTAAAGATGAAGGTGCCCTACCTAAAATGGTGCTTCCATATAAAATGTTCGCAGGTGGGCCAATAGGACAAGGCAATCAATGGATGAGTTGGATTCACCTTGAAGATGTGGCTCGGGCAATAGAGTTTTCTATTTTAACTAAGGAGCTAAAAGGACCTGTAAACATCAGTGGTCCAAAACCAGTTAAGATGGACGAATTTGGCAGGACCCTGGGAGATGTACTTCATAGACCTCATTGGTTTCCAACACCTAGGATATTATTAAGATCTGTCTTAGGAGAGATGAGCATACTAGTGCTAGAAGGTCAAAAGGTCATTCCAGAGAAGTTAATTCAACAATCCTTCATTTATAAACATCCAATATTAAAAGAGGCATTAGCCGATCTCTTAACCTAATTAAAATTTCTAAGTATGTTTTTCATCTTCATGGAAAAAATGGATAGTAGTTCTGATGAAGGAGTGATAAACATGGAAAAGAAAAAAGCAGAAAAAATGAAACGTACACTTACAAGTACTCAAGAGGTCACTTATCAACATGAATTCAAAATGGCAGATCGTGCTGGTGGTTATTCTAAAAAGACAATAAGGTAAGATTACTCGTTTCATACATAGCACTTACCCTCTCCGTAGAAACTATATAAGGAAGCCTAGCTCTTCCAAATATCATACTGAGGTGAGTACAGTGGAAAAGAATAAAACTTTTAAAACACATGCCGCAGAGAATTTTAAAAGCGACGGTATCGATGTGGAATATTCAGCAGAATTAGCCGATCAAGACGACTTAGAGGCACAAGCCCGCTCTAAAGCTGCAGACGAAAGAGCGAGAAGACGTAAATAAAAACAAGGGCCGCTCACATGAACGGCCCTTGTTTTTATTACATCATACCAATCGCTCCAAACTGTTGTCTCTTTTTACGAAACGGTTCTTCAAAAATGGAACTGTCCATCGATCTAATCCATATTGATAAGCACCTGTTCCTGCGAATAATAAAATTACCGCAATAGTGTAAAGGATAGGATTCGTACTCGTTGTACCTGCTAACAAGAAATTCAGATTCATGAACGCACCAGCTATTAATGCTGGAATAGTAGCAATCCCTAGTATAAGTCCCATACCGACGAGCACTTCACCCCATGTCACTAAAAAGCTGAAGAAATCTGCGTTAGGTAATGCAAAGTTTTCTAAAAAAGTAGCATACCATCCTTGAACTGCAGGATGTTCACCCGTCGCCTTAGCAATCGCACCTTTCATAAATCCTCCCGCATCAAATTCACCAGTAGCTTTCCCCCACCCAGCCTTTAGCCATTCAATCCCTAACCAAACTCTTAATACTGTCCAAATCACACCAGCAATCGGTCCATTCTTCCAACTTGTGCCCATTACACTCATCTCCTATGGTATATAAAATAAGAAGATAATTTGTGAATAAATTCACAAACAAAGATAAAAAAATTTCTAATTTCTTTAATGATAGCTATCTGTATTAGTGAAAATAGAATGAACTGTTACAGTATGAACTGCATGGATTCTTTTTCTATCTCCTCTACACTTTCATCATACTCCCAAGTATCCCTTGTTGCAACGGACTTCACAATGTTTTCACATATGATTTTTGAAATGATATTAATTCATTCTGTTCTATAAAATTTCATTTTTTATAGGAATACAGTCATCCTATCCACATATGAGACTATTTTCACAGAAGTTATCAACAGATTTTATCCACAATTATGTGAATTATGTGAATAATTTAGATAAATTAAGTCATATGAACTACTTTTTATCCACAGGTTATTTCCAACAGTTATCCACACAACCCATAAAAAATGTTAATAAATTTCCAAAAGTTTGGTCTGTTAACACTTAACATGTGGATAAACCTGTTAATAACTTGTTAGTAGTGCAAAAAAAAAACGCTATTAATGTCGAGCTTGTTATGGACAACACGAGTGCAAAAAAAAATACACACCATTTTGAGTGTGTAAAATATTGATCATGATTTATTCTTACTCAATGGATAGACAGATTCAACTTGAACCCATTGAGGCTTTACCCGATACTCTTGAGCTTTTTGTGAAACAAGTTTTTGAATAGCTTCCTCTTCATTTTTTGCATGAAGTAAACTTCTGCCAGTAAGTGTACTACCATCTTCTACTGTTGCATACCATACAATTCGATATTCTATATCCACAGATTTGTTCACCTCTATCTTTTTCTTCAACATTCATAGCATGGTTTCTTTAGTAAACTTTAAATGAATATTAGTCAAAATAGAACGTGTATTTTATACCAATTTTTCAAAACAATATTTGGGGCTTTCTTTAACACACTCATCATAAATTTAAGACTTGGAAAGTGTGTCAGAAAAGTGTCAAGGAAATAAAAAAGCAGTATAGCAATCGCCATACAGCAAAATAATAGATATATTTTATGAATCTTTACTATCAATAAATCTAAACAAGTCATTCAGATAAAAATAGTTAATAAATATCTTCTGTTTAACCATATCTTTAATTTCCTGAATGGTTGCCCATTTTAAATCACTGACTTCTTCAACTTGCATAGTGCACTCGCTAATCTCAAAATCCTGCTTTATCAGCCATACATCACAAATGTTATCTTTTCTTGTAACTGTAAAAGCAACTTCTGCATTTGCCATATCTGCTTGAATCCCAATTTCTTCATACATTTCACGGGCGCATGCAATATGACTATCGTCGCCTGCTACAGCAGATCCTCCTGTCATGGCCCACATATTCGGACGCAACTGCATAGTGGATGCCCGCTTTTGAATCAAGAACTCTCCCCTGCTATTCATAATCCAAATATGAACGACAAGGTGATATTCCCCTACTTCCAGTTTCTCTCCTCGCACGATCGTCTTACCAGTCTTTTCTCTATTAATATTATAAATATCCCAGATTTCCATATTGACCTCCTTACCTAACTTATATAGATATTTTTATCATATTCTCTAAACATCCAATAATATCCTTTCCATAAACATTTGCTGAAACTATCTTCATCTTAAAGTTCTTGATAACTATAAAAGCCAGCATATGCTTATGCTGACCTTACTTAAATCTTTATTTGCTTGTTATTTCTTCAAGCACATGTTTTAAGACATATTATTAGCTTTTTTCCAAGTACTGAGATGGATTGATCCTAATTCAGGTTTCTGTTCCCCATTCAATGCTGTAATATATTCTAAAGAATTCCCGTCTGGGTCTCTAAAATAATAGCTTGCTGAAGGCATCCAAGCATGCACAATTGGCTCACTTGTGTCTAGACCAAAGTCAGGTCTTAAGTTAATCCCTTTTTTTGTTAAATATTCAGGTACTTGTAATAATTCTTCATAAGAAACGTAAAAAGCAAAATGTGAAGACACAAATTGTTCTGCTGAAACTTCCCATACTCCTAGCATCTGTTCTTTAATAGAAGAATTCCCTAGCCAAAAGAAAGCCACCCTGCGCTTTTCAATGAGGTGGGCTAATTCCAAATCTAGATTTTGATAAAATGCCACTGCCTCCTCTAGGTTCTTCGTCTTCACATGAGTCTCAAATAATTTAGCATTTTTCATCATTTCCCTCTCCTTTAAGGTTTTTATTTATATCCTTAGTTTAATTCAAGCATTGAGGAGCTAAATCAGAACGTTGACTGAAATGAGATTACGTCTTTAGTCGTAGATGGCAATAACTCTTGTTATTAAATCGATATTTTATAAATTTTGTAAATATACTTCTAAGATAAATCACGAAATAAATAAAGAGCTCCTCAGATGACGTTTTTTCAAGTCACTTAGAAGCCCCTATGTATTAATTATCTTTTAATATCTCTTTTAGAAACCGCTCCCTCTGATCAAGAAAATATTTTGTAATTTGATAGTGATCCGTTTTTTCATAATCAATCTCTGATATTTCACCATCGTCAAAGTTCAAAATGGTCGCATCTGGATAACCCAATAGAATTGGAGAATGTGTAGCTATAATGAATTGACAATTGCCACCATTTACCAAATCATGGATAATTCTAATAAATGCCAGCTGTCTTTGAGGGGATAATGCAGCCTCTGGCTCATCCAATAAGTAAATCGATTTGCCTTTAAAACGATTTAAAAAAAGTGATAAAAATGCTTCCCCATGGGATTGTTGATGGAGCGAACGACCACCATAATCCTTAAATCCACGATTATCAATCTCATCAATATGAGATGCAAAATGATAAAAAGACTCGGCACGTAGAAAAAAACCATTACTAATTTTGGGTAGCCAAGAAAGTCTGATAAATTCCCCAAGGGACGACTCTGAAGCATGTACGTCATATTTATTATTACGTCCCCCTCCAGCTGTATTAAACTCGCATTTATCTGCAATGGCCTCTAAGAGAGTGGATTTACCAGAACCATTCTCTCCAACAAAGAATGTTACAGGACTTTTTAAATTAATTTGATCAAGGTTTTTAATTGAAGGAATGGATAATGGATAGTAGTTAAATGATGTTATCTTTTCTCGTTCAAGGGTGATCCTTTTTAAAAACATATTTGTTCACCTACACTATGCGTTTGAAATTATAGTAACATTAAATCATTGAAACTTGCTCTTTTATTAAGAGGAACATTGTAACCTATTTTAGAATGAGAAATTAGTTTATTTTTAGGAGGAAGTCTTTTGCAAACTTTAGAGAGAATTTCAGATAAATTTTGGTTTCAAACTCCAGTATCTGAAACCGATCGTCCCATTCTTGGAGTTGTAGTGGGAGATAAACAAACTTTAATGATTGATGCTGGAAACTCAGAAGCTCATGCGAAATATTTTTTAGAGGAACTATCTGAACGCAACATTCCAATACCAAATTTAGTTGCCATCACTCATTGGCATTGGGACCATATATTTGGATTGTCAGCTCTTAAAATGCCATCAATTTCTTCAATACATACAAAAATAGAAATGGAGAAAATGATTCCTTATTTGTGGACTGATGAGGCTTTGGACGATCGGGTAAAAGATGGAATAGAAATTGAATTTTGCTCAACTGCAATAAAGAAGGAATTTGGAAATAACCGTGACATCCAAATTTCGTTACCTACCATTACATTTAAAAATCGACTTGAAATTGACCTTGGTGGAGTGACATGCATTTTACAACACGTAGGAGGTGACCACTCCTATGACTCTGTAGTGGTTTATGTAAAAGAGGAGAAAATCTTATTCTTGGCAGATAGTATTTATCCTGACATTTATAATGAAAAAAGAAACTATACAATAAAAAACACACTTTCCTTATTAACCTTACTAGAAACATTTGACGCAAATACCTATATCCTCTCCCATTGGAAGCCTATTTCAAAAGAAGAGTTTGAAGTGGAAGCTCATTTATTAAGAACAGTCGCAAAAATCACTGAAACGTTCCAAGGAGACTTTATTCAAATGAAAGAGGCCTTCGAAACCTATGTGGAACGACCACTAACCGAAGATGAAATCGAGACACTTGAATACTTTGCTAATGGATATGAAATGCAAAATAAATAATTATTACCCTGGGTGCCTTGATTTTGAGGCACCCTATTTATTGAGAATAAAGATTCATTGAATCTCTTTTAGTTATGATTTTTTTCATTATATTTCCAGATCTAATTCCAAGTTTGTATTTAGTAGTTATTATATTTTGCTCATAGTTCTTATAATTCCTTACTAAACATCACCATATCGAGTGCTCGGATTCCATCTTCAAATATTGGCTCCGGATATTTTTTGAAGAAGTCTTTTTTGATATCCGTCATTCGGAATCCTGCTTTTTGATAGAAAGCTAAATTTGCAATACTAGAATTTGCAGTTCCTACACTCATGAATTTATATTGTTTTTCTCTAAATAGATGAAATGCCTTTTTTATGACCTCTTTTCCTAATCCCTTTCCTCTTGCTTCTGGAATTAAAGCCATATTTTTTATCTCCACTACTTCTGAGGATTCAAAGATAAATAAAATAACACCAATAAATTCCCCTTCGTTATGGATGGCATACAACTCTCCTTCATCTATATATAATGTGATGACTTCCTCACTCTCATCAGCCATAAGTAGGTAAGCCATATATCGAATTCTCTCTTCATGCTTTACCTCATTAAGATGAACACTAGTACTATTGATATCCATATAATTCCCCTTAAAAATTCGAATATTTTCGCTTGAAATATGTACTAATTCTTTATGATAACAATCACTTCACGAATATTTTTATATCAAAAGCTTATCCTAATCATGTTTAGGTTCAGTTTTTTTGTATCTTTCAATCTAGAGTACCAAAAACAATCTATTACACAAAGGAGAGAATCATGAAAAAATCAATCTTAGCAACTGCATTTGTTACGACTCTAACGGTCGGTTCATTGGCTGGTATTAGTATTGGTAAAGCAGAGGTAGCGAAAAGTACACAAGAGCATCTGGTCGCGGCAACGAATTGGTTCCAAACGTCTGCGGAAAACAAGGCATTACAAATTCAAACCTATAACCAAGCAAAAGAAGAGTTGGCTGAAATTATTGAAGAAAAGAAAAAGAAGGACAAGCAAGCTAAAAAGAAGGGATTACCTCCTGCCGTAGTTCTGGACATTGATGAGACTGTTCTAGACAATTCCCCACACACTGCATGGGCAATTAAGAATAACGCTGCTTATCCTGCTGGCTGGGAAGAATGGGTAAATATGGCAAATGCAGAACTCATCCCTGGGGCAAAAGATTTCTTGCTTGCAGCTGATAAGATGGGCGCAGAAATTTTTTATGTCTCCAATCGTACTGTTGCGGAAAAAGAGGCGACGATGAAAAACTTAAAACTTCATGGACTTCCTAATGTGGATGATAAACATTTGTTATTGAAAACAACAACGTCCCAAAAAGGCCCTAGGCAAGCTGAAATCGCTAAAACAAATGATATCGTAATGCTTATCGGAGATAATGCAAATGACCTTTCTGACATCTTCTATAAAGCAGACTTAAAAACACGAAAAGATAATGTGGATAAAATTGCCAGCGAACTCGGTACTAAATATATTCAGCTGCCAAACCCAATGTACGGTGATTGGGAAGCGGCAATATACAATTATAAGATGGATAAAACGGACGATCAAAAAGCAATGGATCGTTATAATGCATTAAAACCAATGAAGTAATCAAAAAACCAGGAGAACCTAAACCTCCTGGTTTTTTGTACCATCTATTTTACGATCACTGCTTTAATATGGAGAATATGTAAAAGTCCAAACTTTGATAACAATGGAACAAATGCCATCGGAATAAGGTGAAATTTTTAATGCCCTATTTTTGTGAATTAGTCATTTTATTAGACCACACTGTAAAGCTAAATGATTTTGTCCTCAATCAAAATTATAATAAAGAAACATAAAATAACCTCCTAGGGTTAGGAGGCATTTCATAGGCAATAACCTATCATATCATATTTTCCATTTCTTCTTTATATATTTCATGTAGCTTAAGTTCGTCATAGGTATTAACGATTGCTAGTTTTCGTAGAGCTTTGATAGAAGAAGGTATTTGAAATAGTTTGTCTTTCTCGGATGAAAATGTTTTATGAGGAACAGTCACATCCGGAAGTTTTTTTGTCAATTCTTTATGAGCACCCAAATGGTATCCCCATAATCCAAAGGAAGGTACAATCACATTATAGGGAAGCGTATTTAATCCTGATGATTTAATAGTCTCACCAATGCTCCAATATGCAATCGGCGCATCTTCTGGAGAATTGGATTGGCACACTAATACACCTTCCGAAGATAAAAGAGTTGCTACTTGACTAAATAGTTCCTTTGTATATAAGGAGCTGATGATTGCGTCGACAGGATCTGGAAAGTCAATGATAATCACATCATAGGGTTGCAAGTCATTCGTAATAAAGCTCTTTGCGTCCTCAATATGAATCTGAACTCTATCGTCTAAAAAAGAACGACTATTTTGAGCTAAAAGAGAGGGATTTGTTTTGGCCAAATTAATGATAGTAGAATCGATATCAACAAGATCCACTTGCTTTACTGTTGAATATTTCAACACTTCACGTAGACCTAGTCCATCACCGCCTCCTAGAATGAGCACTCGTTCTGGTGAACCAGTCAACTCCATAGCAGGGAATATTAGTGCTTCATGGTAATAACTTTCATCTAAAGAGGAAAACTGTAACTCTTGTCCAATATACAAGCGAAGATCTTTAGCTTCAACTAATACAATGTCCTGGAAATGACTCGATCCATTATAAAGTATATTATGATTTCCAGTCATTAGTTCTTTAAACTGCTTTAAGTCCTTGTCGTTCCCTAGATCTTCTCTAACCATAAATGGCGTATTTATTTCACTATCTGCTGTTACTAAATTCATTTTTTTCATAATGGGTGTGGGAATAGATTCAAAGCCACGTGATAGCTCGTGAATGACTACTCTTCTAACCTCCATTTTTTCCAACATCACTCTTAAGACAGGCCATAGTTGTTGATTCCCGCATGTATATAAATCCAACGCTGCATAACCATGTTCTGGCCATGTGTGAATAGAAATATGTGAAGTTGAAAGAACTAATACCCCAGCTACCCCTTCAGGTGAAAATGAATGAAAAAATGTTGATAAGATTTCCATTTCTAAATCTGTAACTGCTTGAGTCATTAATTCTTTTAATTTGGGTGCATCATTAAGAATTTCAGGATTACATTCAAATGCATCAATAATGGAATGCTGCCCTTTTGTATCCATTTATACACGTCCTTTATTTTCTATTGTTCATCTAGTTACATTATGACAATGGCATATAAAAGGTTTGTACAAGTCCCTTTTTCATAAAAAAATAGGGATTTACCCATAATTGAATGGCAAAAAAACCACCGGTTATGGTGGTTTAACTGTCTTTATTTTGTGACCAACAATACTATTTCCCCACGTGCTTTGATCCTTTTATCCCTATATTCTATAAACACAACCTTCTTATTTTTAATCAATACCTCAGCTGCTTCTATCTATAGGTTAGGGCACTTCCTCTAAATTTAAAGACCACTTTACTTTCGGGTTAAGTTTAACGGCTAATTTCGGATTCAATCCTATTTTCTTTCAATTGTCCATTCTCGTAATCTTCTAATGAATGAAAGGAAATTCTAGGCAAAAACTCCAGTCTTTCCATCCTTTCACTTAATAACTCTATAAAATCCTTTCTTTCCTGTTCACTAACTCCAGATGGCACTATAAAAGGTTCGATAACATCCATTCCAGAGAAGTATAGAATTTCATGATGAATGTTAAAATACGATCCCTTTTTCATTCAATAATCCAATCACTTTTTAAAAGAGCATATTGAAAATGGTCCTTCCATTCTCCATTAATCAATATATTCTTCCTCGCAAGTCCTTCTCTTTGAAAGCCTAATTTCTCTAATACCTTAATAGAAGCAAGATTGCCAGGGAACACTCCAGCTTCTAATCTATGTAAATGTAATTTCTGGAAAGCAAATGCAACTGCTAAACGTAATGCTTCGGTTGCATAGCCTTTCCCAAGTTGATCATGATCGATCGAATACCCGATGGAAGCTGAATAAAAAGGAAAAGATTTTACACCATATAAAGAAAAGTCTCCTATCAATTCACCTGTTTCTTTAAGAAAAACTCCCCATGAATAGCTTTTCCCTGCATGTGTACTAAGTAAATCAAGCTGTATATTCTCTATATGGGTATCCAAAGAATAATATTTTTCATCTCGTTCAGGTTCGGATAAACTCCAAAAATATTTATTTTTAATGATGAGATCCAACAGATCCTCTGCATCATCGACATCTAGAATTCTCAAATAGATACGGCTTCCATCTAGTTGTTCCATCTCAATCCCTCTCCTTTCAGCATTTTAAATAAGCCAATATTAACCTATAACTTTTACTATATTGTAAAAAAGACATCCCGAATCAGCCAATTCAGGATGCCTTATTGTTATCGAACCAATTGTTTAACCAATTCTCTATTACGTTCTTTAAAAACCTCATTATGAGATGAGACCATCGCAATTTCACTTGCATCAGGTTGAATAAATTGTTTTGCTTTATTAACGGCATTTGCTGCATCTTGGAAAGTTCCGGCGATCAAGTTCAATTTGCCATCGTGTTTTAGAATATCCCCTGCTGCGTAGAGTCCTGGGATTGAGGACTCACTATTTACATTACCAGCAATATAAAAATTATCCAAAATTTCAAGGTTCAATTTACTGTTGGCTAATAAACTCGCATCTTGTTCATATCCATGATTGATAATCACTTCATCAACTGACAAATATTCAATCTTATTAGTTTCATTATTTGTCAATTCTACTATATCAATATACTCATTATTCATACCTGCGATTAATTTAGTAATAGAAGTATTAAACATACAAACTGCAGAACTATTCATTAGTTGCTTCACTTGTGCTTCGTGACCTGATAGGGCATCTTTTCTATACGTTAGGTAAACCTGTTTGGCAATGGGTACTAACTCATTTGCCCAATCGATAGCAGTATTACCTCCACCTGAAATGATCACTGTTTTATCTTTGAAATGTTTAATTGATTTTACTGTGTAATTTAAATTAGACACTTCAAACCGCTCAGCACCTTCTATGTTCAACTTTTGAGGGTTTAAAATGCCACTACCCACAGCTACAATTACTGTTTTAGAAAAGTGATGTTGACCTGATGCTGTTTTAAGTATAAAAATTTTGTCCTCATTACGTTCTATCGATTCTACTTTTTCATTTAACACTACTTCAGGATTAAAGGTTAATCCCTGTTCTACTAATTGCTCAATTAACTTTGCTCCTGGGAGAGGTGCATGACCCCCTACGTCCCAAATCATTTTCTCAGGATAAACATGAATTTTCCCGCCTAATTTTGGTTGATACTCAATAATTTTCGTTTTCATTTCCCTAAGTCCACTATAAAAAGCAGAGTAAAGTCCTGCTGGCCCTCCTCCAATTATTGTCACATCGTAAATATCAGGCATAGTCAAAATCACTCGCTCCTCATTTAAATAATATTGATTATCATTATCATTTAATTAAAATATATTACTAAATCTCTAGTTTTACAACCATTAATACAAAAGGGAATTTAATGGCCTTTCTTATTACCCATGTTATTATTCTTAGTTATAAATTTTTCAGAATCTGTCAAGACTCTTTAAAGAATATTTATAGATTAAAGAAAGAGGAGAAAAAATGAAAAAATTTAGTATTCTATTATTCGTATTCTTACTAATGATGGTTGGTTGTACACAAACAAAAGAAGATGTAGTTCCAACAAGTAAAGCGGTAGAAATGATCGATGTAACCATTCAAACTCCCACTACCGTACAAACAAATGAAAAGGTTAAGATCGAGGCACTAGTTACATTCGCCAATAAAAATGTAAACGACGCTAGTGAAGTTCTTTTCGAAATATGGAAGTCAGGTCAAGATAAGCGCCAGATGCTAGATGGTAGACCTCTCGGTAAAGGCATTTATTCTTCGGAAACAATTTTTAAAGAGGATGGAAAATATTTCATTGTCGCTCATGTTACTGCAAGAAATATGCATGCAATGCCAAAGAAAGAAGTTGTTGCAACCTCAGTTGATAAAAATACCCAATCCAATGCAACTCATACGCATCAACATGAGCACAGCAGCCAAGTATCCATTGACTTCCAACCTACTACTGCAATTAAAGCCAATAAAGATGTAACGCTTTCTGCAAAAGTGCTAAATGAGGGACAACCTCTTGAAGGTGCAACTGTTACTTTTGAAATTTTGAAAAAAGATCAAAAGAAACCTTTCTTCATTGATGCAGTAGAGGGTTCGGATGGAAGGTATAAGGTGAATAACTTATTCCCTACTCCAGGAACCTATAAGGTAAAAGTCCATGTCAAGAAAAATCATATTCATGAACATCAACAAGATTCGATAGAAGTGAATTAAACTGCCAAAATGAAATTGAGGGTGACTCATTTGGGTCTGATTCTACACCGTTAACTGTGGATCAAACTCTTAGAGACACCCTCTTTATTTACGAAGGGGGTTATAAGTCATTTATACAATATCAAGAAGGTTATTCTTAATTCTTCAGATAAAATATTGATTAGTAAATCTACAGTTTAACGATTATTTGATTCTACTTTCTCGCCAATAAATACATAAAATAAGGTGCCCCAATGACAGTTACCACAATTCCAGCCGGTATACCACTTGGGTCTAATAAGACTCTTCCGATTGTATCCGCCACAAGAAGCAAGATGGCACCAATAATGGCTGCTAAAGGCAAGAATCCTTGATGACGGGGACCTACTAGACTTCTAGCGATATGTGGAGCCATTAGCCCTACAAATCCAATTCCACCACTAACCGATACAGAGGCTGAAGCGAGAGCAACTGCAATAATGATCAGAATTCTTCTTTCTTTCTCAACATGAACGCCAACCCCTATGGCGACGTTCTCATGTAAATTCAATGTATTCAGGACGTTAGATTTGATAAAAACGAGAGGCAGTAAGATAAGGATCCATGGAAGTAAGGCCAAGACAAACGTCCAGTTATCTCCCCATATTTTCCCTGCCGTCCAACTTGCAATAAATGCATATTGCTCTTGGTCAAAATGGCTTGCGAGTGTTAAGGTTGCCCCGTACATAGCTGCTGCCATTCCGACACCCACTAACACTAGTCTTGTAGGATCTGCTCCCTCACCTTTTTTATAAGCCATAAGGTAGATAAAGGCTGCAGTAATTAATCCTCCAATTAAAGCAAATAAGGGTAAAACGTATAAGAAATTATTAGCATTTCCAAAAAATAAAACATAGAAAACAACCATAAGACCTGAACCTGCATTTATTCCTAGAATCCCTGGATCAGAAAGAGGGTTCCTCGTGACGCTCTGGAGTATAGCTCCTGAAATAGCTAAGCCCATTCCAGCCAATATGGAAATAACGATTCTTGGAAGTCGAAAATCAAATAATATTAAATTTTCCTTAGCTGTCCCCTGCCCTATTATTGTGTGCCAAAGTTGCGCTGGTGAAAGCGAAACATATCCCGTTCCAACGCTTATGACAAAAGAAAATATTAATAGAGCGAAGGCTACGATCAACGTTAGACGTACTTTTTTTTGTTGCTTGGAATTAATCATGCTATTTTCTTCCTCCCTTTCTAGCAAGATACAGGAAGAAAGGTACACCAATTAAGGAAATAATGGCTCCCATCGGTGTTTCAAAAGGAGGGTTAATCATCCTAGCTGTTGTATCAGCTAGGACCATCAATACACTTCCAAACATTGCTGAACATGGGATAATCCAACGGTAATCTGTTCCAACCAGAAATCGGACAATATGTGGCAACATCAAACCGACAAAGGCAATCGAACCAACTAAAGAAACGGCTGTCCCTGCAAGCAACAGAACGACTATCATTAGTATTGTTTTAGTTAAGGCTGTACGCTGTCCTAATCCTTTTGCCATTTCCTCACCAAAGCTTAAGATGGTTAATCCCTTTGAAAATATAATTGCTACTAAAACTCCCCCTATAACTACAGGGGTGATGAGCTTCAGTTGTTGCCAGTTTGTTCCAGACACACCACCAGCCGTCCAAAATGCTAGGTCTTGTGAAAGTTTGAAGTAAAGTGCAACTCCTTCTCCTAATGAGGCTAATAATGCTGAAACGGCAGCTCCAGCCAAAGTTATCCGGAGAGGAGTCATTCCATTTCTACTTAACGATCCTAATCCAAATACCATCCCTGCCCCGATTCCAGCACCAATAAAAGATATAATCATGACGGTTAAATAGGTAGGACTTGCATGAAAAGCAAAAACACATGCAAGAGCCAGACTTGCTCCGGCATTTAAACCGAGCAAACCTGGATCGGCAAGAGGATTTCTTGTCATGCCTTGCATGATGGCACCACTAACAGCAAAGGCTGCTCCAACTAGAGCAGCACCCAACTCCCTAGGAAGCCGGATACTGCGAATAATTTGATCTGCTGAGTTACTAGAGTCATAGTTAAATATCGATCTCCAGACAGTAAGAAAATCAATGTTGGCGGCACCTACTGAAATGGCAAGAACGATACTTCCTATAAGAAGAACAAACCCTAATGTTAATATTGATGTCCCCACTGCCGGCCTTGAATAGATTTCATTTTCTTGTCCCTGTTTGGTTTTGAACATGGGCTAAGTCCTTTACTTCCCTTTAGTTAGGTTTTCTACAATGAAATCAAGCTCTTTTTCAAGTGAAATTGGATCATTGAAATAGAATGAAGCTGAGTCAAATTGAATCACTTGATTTTTTTGAACAGCAGGTATGCCTTTCCACACATCTGTTTCCATAAATGAGTTATTGGCAGCATTTCCTCCACCGTCACCTACAAAGATGTAATCCCCAGCGTATTGTGGAATGACTTCAGCAGAAATAGCTTTCCAACCTGTAGCAAATACATCTTGCTCTAATTTCTCAGGTGCCTTTAAGCCAAGCGCTTGATAAATGACCTCTGTCCCACGTCCCCAGTTGTTACCATATACATACAAATCCTTACCGAATGATTCAAATACCATAAAAGTCTTATCTTCACCAATTGCTTCTTTTACCTTCTTGCTTGCAGCGTCAGATTTCTCTTTCCATTCTTCTACCCATTGCTTAGCTTCTTCTTCTTTACCAACGATTTTACCAATTTCAATATGTTGATCTAGATAGTTATATTTTTCATATGTTAATGCGATTGTAGGAGCGATTTCTTCGTACTTTTTAATATTTTTATCAGTTGAATACGTAACAATCAAATCAGGATTCAGAGAGATTAGCTTCTCTAATGAATCTTCTGTAACAACCTCAACATCATCAAGCTTGCCTTCATAGAACTTGTTTCCTTTAGGCCACTCATTAACTGCGATTGGCGTAATCCCCAATTCAAGCAAGTTCCCTGCATATGTAGCACCTAGCATTGCAATTCTCTTCGGATTCGCTGGGATTTCAACATCTCCATTTTCACCTTTATATATACGTGTTTTTGGTTCAGAATCAGCAGTTGAACTTTTATCTTTAGTTGTTTCTGTTGACTGACCACAAGCAGCCAATAATCCAACTAACAGTATGGCAATAAACCCTAGCAAAATATTTTTTTTCATTGTATTCATCTCCATTTTTATCGATAATAAAAATCATTCTCAATTACTCTCAAAAAAAAACCGCAATTAGCGGACTAAGCCAAACCTTCAACTACATGATATCTTTTAATTAAATCATAGGAGAGACAAACTGGCTTTCTCGTCCTTGGGTCAATTCCAATCTCTGCATCTATATTGAAAACGCTTCGTAAGACTTGAGGGGTCATAATTTCCTCTGCCTTGCCTTTTTTGATGATCTCCCCATCTTTCATGGCAATGATATGGTGAGCAAAGCGTGCAGCTTGATTCAAATCATGAAGCACCATTACAATGGTACGGTTCTCTGCAACATTTAAATGATGCAGTAATTCTAAGACTTCTAATTGGTGTGAAAGGTCTAGATAAGTTGTAGGCTCATCTAAAAGAATAATGTCCGTTTCCTGAGCTAAGGCCATAGCTATCCATACCCGCTGTCTTTGTCCTCCTGATAGGGCATCGACTGCACGATCCTTAAAAGGTGCAATCCCCGTTACTTCTAGAGCCCATTCAATGACTTCCTTATCCTCGTCTTTTAACTTTCCAAGTCCTTTTTGATAAGGAAACCTTCCGTATGAAACCAACTCTGCTACCGTTAAACCCTCAGGAGCATCAGGAGATTGAGGTAGTATCGCCAATTTCTGTGCAATTTTCTTGGTGGATTCTTTAAATATCTCTTTCCCATCAAGATAAACCGAACCTGATTTAGCATTCAAAATCCGTGACATCGTTTTAAGGACCGTTGATTTTCCACACCCATTTGGACCAATAATCGTAGTGATTTTGCCATCTGGTATTTCAATATTCAAATTCTTTACAATGTCAATTTCACCATAACCAATTCTCAAATTCTCCGTAAAAAGTCTGGCCATATTATCCCTCCTATTCTTTGAAATTTAAATATATAGTCTTATATATTTCTCAATGAAAATGATTATCAGTGTCATTTAGATTTTATTTAATGTAAGTAATTGTGTCAATGGTTATTTAAAAAAATATTAAAAAGGGATCTAACATCAAATAAGTGTCAGATCCTACGTCCCAGTATTATTTTTTCAGTTCAAAAGGATAGGTATATTAATTTCTTTACGAATTATTTTTTCATATGCAAACCAAACTAAGTGGAAAAGCATGTGGCATAAGGATTTTACTCTCAGTGAATGTCATGAAAATGATACCGGGTAAGCCATTTCAATAATTAACAGAAACCAAAACTAAAGCAACTATGCTAGTCCTTACTAATTAAATTATTAAATATTTTAAATTTTTAAATAATACTGTATATAAATTTTCCTGAAAAATCCATTATCTATTTCCAATATATAAATACTTTACATTTATTAAATCTGCACCCATAATAAGAACAAACTTTATATTGTGTTATCCTTCGGGGTCGGGTGAAAGTCCCAACCGGCGGTGATGTATTTCTCAGAAAAATACTAAGCCCGTGAGCTTCATATTTTCATATGTTTGCTGATCTAGTTAGAATCTAGAGCCGACAGTATAGTCTGGATGGGAGAAGGATGAAAAGCATTGTATCAAAAAATGATAGAAGCTATCTCTAGGGATAGTCTGCCCTTTTTCTGATACATGACACACTTTTTTATTCTGAAACACAGGATATCTCCATAAAAAATGGACTATGCCTATGTTTATTTGTGTTGCTTTTCTATCAAACTACCAAACAGTCCCTTAGGAATATTATTTTCTAAGGGACTTTTTTCATTTTATTTGAAAGGAAGTTTGAGAACATGAAAAATGTTTTGTCTCTTAAGGTCAATTTTTTTGAACAAATCCGGGATGATAACCGTATTGTCATAAGAAATGAGGTGGTCCCATGTTCACTGGGATCATAGAGGAAGTTGGAACGATTAAGAGTATCGCTTCAAAGGGTAAGAGCTTAGTCTTGACGATTGGAGCAAGTCAAATACTTGAAGATGTAGCACTAGGAGATAGCATAGCCGTAAATGGAGTTTGTCTTACGGTAACGAAATACACGAAAGACATTTTTACTGCAGACGTTATGCCTGAAACATTTAATGCTACCAATCTAAGATTTTTAAAAAATGGTTCAATTGCCAATCTTGAGAGAGCCATGATGGCCAATAACCGTTTCGGGGGTCACTTCGTCTCAGGTCATGTGGATGGCTTAGGAGAAATTATCCGTATTATTCAAAATGAAAATGCACAGCTATACCAAATAAAGATTCCACTTGCGGGCTGCAAATATTGTTACGTAAAAGGAAGCATCACGATTGATGGAACGAGTTTAACAATATTTGATGTACAGAACGATATAATTACAGTCTCCCTTATTCCACATACACGAGCCAATACGGTTATAGGCAGTAAACATATTGGTAACAAAGTCAATGTGGAATTTGATTTATTAGGAAAGCATGTGGAACGACTACTTAGTTTTAAGGGAACTGACCATAAAATATCATCACAATTTTTAGCCGATAACGGATTTCTTTAAGGGGGTACGTCCTATGTTTTCAAGAATTGAAGATGCTTTGCAAGATTTAGTCCAAGGAAAAATAATAATTATTTGCGATGATGAAGATCGTGAAAATGAAGGTGACTTTTTCGTTTTAGGAGAGCATGCAACACCAGATAATATAAACTTCATGGCAACCTGGGGACGTGGTTTAATATGTGTACCTGTTTCAGAGAAGCTTGCTAAAAAGTTAGACTTACCTCTCATGGTTACAAATAATACAGATAAACATGGAACTGCCTTTACAGTAAGTATAGATCATCAAGATTCAACGACTGGGATTTCCGCTTACGAGCGTTCCCACACCATTCTTGAAATGATGAGTCCTAATAGTAATGGCTCCCATTTCCGTAGACCAGGACATATTTTTCCTTTGATTGCGAAGGATGGTGGAGTGCTTCAAAGAGCTGGACATACAGAAGCAGCCCTTGATTTCGCACGGCTAACGAATAGTGAAGAAATCGGTGTGATTTGTGAAATTATGAATGAGGATGGAACGATGGCACGAGTCCCCGATTTAGTCGAAATTGCCAATCACCATCAGATAAAGATGGTAACGATTCAAGATTTAATTGCATACCGTCAAAGCTTGAAACAAGAAAAGATAATGAAAACTATTTAAAAACTAGGCTGTGTTAAAGTCCATCGTTGATTTTAAGCTATATGTTGATTGAAGTGGAAGACGCTTGACTCCTGGGGGATTAGCGTTACAGGCGAGACCCACAGGAGCGCTAGCGACGAGGAGGCTCGGCGAACGCCCCCTGGAAAGCAAGCGTCTGGAACGGAAATCAACTGGCAAGTTTAACAGAGCCAAAAACTAAAAAAGCAAAACTAAATCATTTACTACAATTTTAGGGGGAAATCATCATGAAATTTGAAGGAAAATTAGTTGGAACAGGGTTACGCGTTGGAATTGTTGTTGGAAGATTTAATGAGTTTATTACGAGCAAATTATTAGGCGGAGCAATGGATGCACTAGTTCGCCATGGAGTACAAGAATCAGATATCGATGTGGCTTGGGTACCAGGTGCTTTTGAAATCCCAGTAGTCGCGAAAAAAATGGCAACCGGCGATTATGACGCAATCGTAACACTAGGCACGGTAATTCGTGGAGCGACAACCCATTATGATTATGTATGTAATGAAGTAGCCAAAGGTGTTGCTGCAGTATCCCTACAAAGTGAAATTCCTGTGATCTTCGGTGTACTCACAACTGAAAGTATTGAACAGGCTATTGAACGAGCAGGTACAAAAGCTGGCAACAAAGGCTATGAGTCTGCTGTTGCGGCGATCGAAATGGCGAACCTATTACGAGAGTTCAAATAAAAATATAGTTTTTGAGGGTGGCCCAAGCTATGGAGCCACCCTCATTTATTTAAGATATTGTATCGTTATCATTTTTCTTTTCATATATCTCAAGTAAAGCATCAACCATTTCAATTTGTATCTCATATTGCTGATAAATATTTCGGAAGGTTACCTCTGTGATCTCATCTATTTCCATTACCGTTCTTTTCACTTCAATACCGCTCTTATGTGCTGCCAGATCCTTTTCTAACAAGCTTTTTCTAGGATTGTAACCTAAAGGAATCTGCCTACATATAGATAAGTAACAAATCAATTTATTTGTGATGCTGTGATGAAGGAGGCCCTTTTCATGGAAAAATCTAGCCCATCTCAATTTGAACGGTACAGTGAAGTGATGCTTAAACAGAAAATTATCCACCTTAGCTCGGAGCTTTCTAAATATAAATCTTTAGTGAAAGATTTTCGGGAAAGCTATCAATTTAGCAGAGTGGAAAAATTAATTGAGGAAAATAAAAAGCTAAATGAATTTGTCAATAATTATGAAAAACAACCTCAAACTGAAACAGTGGTAAACGAAAATCACCTACAAACTGAGACAGTAGTAAATGAAAATCAACTAAAAACTGAGACAGTAGTAAACGAAACACTACTTCAAACTGAGTCTGTGGTACACGAAAACTTGAAGGAACATAAGGCTGAAATTGAAAAAAGTGTTGGAATTGAAGAGGATGATAGACTCCAAAAGGATGAGGTTAACTCTTTAATTACACACTATCAAGAAAAAATTGCAGAGTACGAAAAGAAAGAAAAACAGTGGAAAAAAGTATTGAAAAAAATGAAATCCTTTCAGGATGAGAAAGCAGAATTACTACGTCAAAACGAAGAATTAGCTGATAAGTTGGCTAATGAAGAAGAGTATTATCATAATTTATTAGTCCGAGTCAGCAGGTTGAACTCGGATTTATATAATGCTAATCAAAGGGAAGAAGAATTGCAAAACCACGTAAGTGAACTGCAATATCGACTCGAAGCATTACAAGCTAAATATACTGATATTGAAAATGAATAACAATTATCCATGGGCATCCCTTTAATACCTGCATGGATGCTCATTTTTTATTGATTCTCTTTTATTCATTTCATCTTATCAAGGCTTACATCAAAAATAGTTGATAATATGCCAATAAATATTGCAGAAAGTATTAAAGCTAGTATGGGTTTCTTATAATGAATCCGTATTATACTGAACATAATCACATTGAACAAAGATGACCAAGCTAGATTCCAACCATTATGATAGGTAATGGATCCTAATTGCACAGACACATATTCAAGCACTACAAAAATACAGACAAACAAAAGAATATACAATGCCTGCCTTATTTTGGATTCGTTATCAGGAAAATGGGATAAAAAAACAAATACAGAAAGTGGCATACCAACGAGCACAAGTAATAGGATTGGGATTGTTTGATTGGGAAGCCCATTTGGTTCCATAGCCCACATTGGATAATTGAAGCAAATGACTTCATATAACAAATTACCAACGATCGCAAAAAGCATAGTGGGATAATATTTCTTCCAGTTTTCCCAGTCGCCCCACTTCCATACTGCTAATATCCAAAGAATTGAATATGCCACTGCAACCATTAATTAACCGTCCCCTTTTTACTGTCTATGTATAGGATTCGTTATTATGGCTTTCGTAATACATATAAACTAATGTTTGTACATAAATAGGCTTCAATAGATCTTAATAGCTCAATTGATATATTAGGAATCTTTCATTAGGATTGTTTGCAAATTTACCTGAAAGCTTGATCTCCATTTTCAACTCAAAAAGAGTCTGGTTTTCTAAGAAGAAAATATAATCCTCTGATGGATAGTATAAGACCAGTTCAACTTCCCTCTTTACATTCTCCACTGAAACTAATATTTTATTGATAATATTTATAAACACTTGGATGGAAAAGGGATTAAAAAAATAGAATCTGTTGTCTGATGGATCAATTTCGTATTCTTCTGCAAAGCACATAAGAAAATGTACTTGGTTTAAATCCTTTTTAGTTTTCTTTAAATAATTGATACGGTTTTCCATCGCTTGTTGATATAATGTCTCATTCATATCAATTCCTACAGCTGAAGCATTAAATCGATGATTGATATAGAAGACAAGTCTACCTTTACCACAACCAAAATCCACCACATGATCGCTACTTTTGAGTTCATATTGTTGAAATAATAGGTCTAGTGCATGGTATGGGGTTGGTTCATAACGATGATAATGTAATGAATTATTAAACCCCTTTTGGTTTCCTGCTGTTTTTATATTGAGTAATGTATCATAATACTCTTCGTTCATTTTCTCTCTCCTAAGCTTTAGTCCTATTCAATGATACATTGTCACAATACTTCCTTCTATTAAAAAAAGCAAAAAAGCAGAAGAAAAGATCTATCCTTTCTTCTGCTTGATTTGATCGGCTATGTAAGCCTGTTGATTGCAATGAGAGGCCCTCCAATCAACAAAGTGCCATTTCAAAAATGAGCTCTCACATAGCCTTTTTATAGATGCATGAGGTTTTGGTTCTCTTATCCAAATTCCTACTTCCTTAAGGCATCAATTACGGTGCCAAAGAAAGGATTTTTCAGAGTAAGTTAGCTTTAGATTTAGATTCTATCTCCTTTAAAGCAACATCTTGATAAGCTTTAAAGAATGAACCACAAAACGAATCCCAATTTGTAGCTGCTTCCATAGAGGATTCATTAACTTCCCCAAGGACTGGTCTCTGTAATAAATCTTCAAGCTGTAATGAGAAATCCTTTATCGTTTCTGTTGCCGCTCCCTTAAGTACACCCGCAACGAATTCTGATGGTGAGTACCAATCAGAAACTCTTTGAATATCCCTATAGATTTGTGTTAGTAAAAGATTACGAGGTCCCTCCCATTGCTCGTTTACAACAACATCCCGGAATATTCGAGGAAGAGAAGAAAATTCCTCCATTACTCCATGTCCGGCAAAGATCGACATTGCCTCATTTAATACTCTTACTCCCTCATTAGTCGTACATATCTTTTGTAATAAAACCAATTCACGAAGGTGAAATAGCTGTTTTCTTATTTCAATCGGGTAATCCGAGTCTAAACCTGGATTCAACGGTCTTTCTAGTTTTAAGAATGCATCATAGATTTTAAAAGCGCCTGCAGTTGTACGTTGTGCAGCATTTTCAATGAAATTCAACTTGCTTGCTGCAAGTGGGAAATCCTTAACCTTTTTACCAAACACCGTCCGAAAATCACTATACAGATTTGCTTCTCTGGATGCACGGAGCATGAATCCTGCACAAGCAATCCCAATTTCCAGTCTTGATAAGGTAAGAACAATTCCTGCCGCTACTGCAATCCCTTTATCCTTTGGACCAACTGGGTATGCAAGTGCACCCTTGTAATTAATTTCACCAGTAGGTAATTCTGCAGTTCCAAGCTTCCATTTAATTCTGTTTATTTCATATCCATTTCTTTTTTCCTTCTCTTTATTCCCTGGTAACCATGAAGGCACAATAAAGGTTGAGACTTTGTTTGAGCCTGTAATTTTTGCAGTTACAACTGAATAATCTGCATGGGCAACAGAGCAGAAGAATTTGTTTCCATATAAGCGATAATTTTTTCCGTCTGGAACTGCTTCTAGTAAATTAGCAGGGAGATCGGAACCGCCTTGGATTTCCGACATAAATTGTGCTCCAATGGCAAACACTCCGTTTAACCCTTCCTTTGTGTGTTCAAGGATCTCTTGTAGTTCTGGAATTTCTTCGTTAGGAAATTGATCTATAATTCCAATCAGACCGTGTGTGCAAGTTAAAGGACAAGCAACCCCTGCTTCACCTAATTGATGAGTCAACATTCGTTTGACAAAGCTTTCCCAAGGTGCCATTTTACTAGAAAATAAACCTTCTCCAAATACTTCTTGCTCTAATTGGTGCACTTCCATAGGTCGCACAATACGATCAATTCGGTGATTATAAGCATCATAGTGAAGCATGTATGGACGGACTTCTGGCCTAGCGATCCGTTCTGCTAGTTTGTTCCATTTAAAAGAAACGGTTGGAGAAAAAGATAATACATTTTCATGGACTTGCTCAAATTCAGAACCAAGAAAATATTTCGTTGCATTTTGTAAAAAAGAATCATCTCGATACCAGTCCATCTGCTCTCTTTTTGTGATAAATTCATCGAATGTGTATGAATTTTCCCCTCTTGTTTCAGTC
Source organism: Peribacillus alkalitolerans (assembly GCF_010882125.1). Taxonomy (GTDB): domain Bacteria; phylum Bacillota; class Bacilli; order Bacillales; family DSM-1321; genus Bacillus_BN; species Bacillus_BN alkalitolerans. Next base: position 60,379 of record NZ_JAAGVZ010000004.1, read on the forward strand.
TCTTGGGAAGCTAGGTTCATAGTAATCCTCCTTCATTTCTATTGACAAATCTAAATATTCAGAATTATTATAAAGCTAAGTATACGTTAACGTCAACTTGGAGGAAAAACATATGTTAGAAGAACGTCTATTTTCAATCAGTGAATTAGCTTCTATGTTTGATATCAGCTCAAGAACAATCCGGTATTACGAAGAAATTGGAATGCTAGTTTCAGAGAATCGCCAAAGCCTAACTCAGCAACGCATCTATACCCATAAAGAACGAAGAAGATTAAAGCTGATTCTTCGTGGAAAAAAGCTTGGCTTTAGCCTACAAGAAATTAAAGAAATGATTAAGCTTTACGAATCCAACCCTGAAGGAGAAGTTGAGAAAAAAAGAATCATTGATTTTGCTGATCAGAAAATCGAGGAAATTAATGAGCGAATTATTCAGTTACAAATGCTAAGAGACGAAATATTATCCCACAAAGAAAAATATATTAATAACTATAGTTGGTCCTAGTATTAATTGAAAGGCACTCAAATGAGTGCCTTTTTTTACATATTTAGTTAGTTTATACAAAACATAAGAGCTTATTATTTAGATTATTGTTAAAAGCAGGAGAAAAAAATAAGTGTCAAAATTTTCTAAAAATAAAATAAATGTTTTCAAGAGTATATAAATTCGCCATAATAATATTTTAATTATCCTCAATTTTTATCTATCATGAAGGAGAAGCAAGGAGCTGGGCTTTAAGTGAAGATTAAAAAAATCTTAAATAATAATGCTGTAGTGATATTAGATAACAATGAAGAGAAGATAGCAATCGGTTCAGGAATTGCTTTTCAAAAAAAGAAAAATGACATTATTAATACAAATAATATAGAAAAGATATTTGTTTTAAAAGAAAATGAGAAATTCCAGCAGCTTCTTCTGAAAATACCTGAAGAGCATTTCTCCTTATCTGAGGAAATTATCAGCTATGCTGAAGAGTATCTTGACCTAAAATTAAACGACCATGTACATATAACGCTAACTGATCACTTATCTTTTGCCATTGAAAGAGTACGGGAAGGTATTCAACTGGAAAATAAACTTTTTAATGAGATAAAGGTTCTATATAAAAAAGAATTTGAGATTGGTATGTGGGCATTAAAACATATTGAACATAAATTACAAGTAAAAATGCCAATTGACGAAGCTGCTTATATTGCTCTGCATATCCATACTTCAAAACCTCAAAGTAACAATATGAAGCAAACACTAAGACAAACAGCAATCATTAGTGACATGATTCAAATGATTAGGGATTATCTCGATATTTCAATAGAAGAAGATGATCTTTCTTACCATCGATTAATATCACATCTACGATTCACAGTTTCCAGAATCAAAAATTCCGAGCTACATACTATGGACGATGAAATGTTAAAGATGATAAAAAAGAAGTTCCCCATTTCCTTTAAATGTTCAAAATCAGTTGCTACTAACCTTTTAGATAAGTATGGAATTCAACTTCCTGAAGAGGAACTTGGATACCTTACACTACATATCGAAAGAATAAGAAAAAAGTAAGCAATGTAGTATAAATAAAATAAAAACGCTTGGATAACAATTATCCAAGCGTTTTTCAATTCATTATTATTTGTGTAATTTGACCATTTCGTCTGCTACAAATTGAACATTTGTTCCAACAATCACTTGAATACTTTGAGGGCCTACAATATTTATACCCGGCACACCTGTTGATTTAATTTTGTTTTGATCAACCTTATTCATATCTTTGACTTCAATTCTTAGTCGAGTCGTACAATTATCAATGGATGTCACATTAGCGTCTCCGCCTAGTCCATCATATATTTTACCTGCCAACACAGCAAAATTTTTCCCAGAAGCTCCCTTTGCTTCAACCTCAACTTCATCATCGTCTTCTCTACCAGGTGTCATTAAGTTAAATTTTGTAATGATGAAGCGGAATAAGAAATAGTAAATGACTGCAAAAATTAAACCTTGAACGATTAACATGTACGGTTGGTTCGCTATCGGGATCCGCAAACTTAATACAAAGTCTACAAGTCCTGCACTAAAGCCAAATCCTGCTGTCCATTGAAATGTTGCAGCAATAGCCAAAGAGATACCTGTTAATGCTGCATGGACCACATAAAGTAATGGAGCAACAAACATAAATGAAAACTCTAATGGTTCAGTAACCCCAGTAAAGAATGAAGCCACACCTGCTGCCATCATTAAGGCTGCCACTTGTTTTTTCTTTTTCGTTTTTGCTGTATGGTACATTGCTAATGCTGCTGCTGGTAATCCAAACATCATGACTGGGAAGAATCCAGCTTGGTACATTCCTGTGATTCCCTTTTCTCCTTTACTAGACCAGAAGTTTCCGATATCGTTTATTCCAGCAACATCAAACCAGAACACAGAATTTAATGCATGGTGTAGACCTGTTGGAATTAATAATCTGTTGAAGAACCCATATAGTCCTGCTCCGGCAGCACCTAGTTTACTAATTCCTTCACCGAATGATACTAATCCTGTAAAGATTACTGGCCATACAAAGAATAACACTAAAGAAACTACTAGCATTGCAACAGATGTCATAATTGGTACAAGTCTTTTCCCACTAAAGAAAGCTAATGCATCTGGCAATTGTACATGACTGAATCGATTGTACATGGATGCTGCTACAAGCCCTGAAAGAATTCCGATAAATTGATTTCCGATTTTTGCAGATGCTGGATTCACTTCAGCTACGTCAATCCCTTGAAGCATTGCCACTGAGCCAGTTGAAAGTAATGTTGTTACTACTAAATATGCGACCAATCCACTCAATGCAGATGAGCCGTCCTTTTCTTTAGCCATACCTAATGCTACCCCTACAGCAAACAGGATTGCCATATTGTCAATAATGGAACCCCCAGCCTTGATTAGGAAAGCTGCTATTGGGCTTCCTGCACCCCAACCAGTTGGATCAATCCAATAACCAATCCCCATCAAAATGGCTGCAGCAGGTAATACTGCTACTGGCAGCATCAATGAACGGCCAATTCTTTGTAGATATTTCATCATCTTTTATTCCTCCTGTAAAAAGTTACTGTCTTATCCAGTTTTTCTTGTTTGTAAATAAATGAATGAAATAAAATTGCATACTAATTGAGAATAATTCCTTATCAGCATAAGTACTTGGCTTTATTATCAGAAATTTTCCTTTTAGCCATGCACCTCCTTAAAAAATGCTAGTAAGACAACAAAAAAGGCATGGGGAAACAATAAAAAGGAAAAAACCTTTTATTATTACCACCATGCCTGATCGTATCAGTAACATGTGAACATATTTAACTATTACCTAAATCATAACACTAAATCTTAGAAAAACAATATGTAAGCGCAACCATTTTTGGAAACTCTTAAGTCATACTTGAAAGCTGTGTTCATTCTTCAGTGAATGGTTCACACCCCATATTTTGAGCTTAGTAATATGCTATTATAAATGGAACTAAAAAAGTACATTTTAAATGCAAAAAAGAGATAAATACCAACGGCACGTATCTCGATTCTACATCTAAATTCTTTGGGATCCATCTTGATTAATAAAACTAGGTATTTACCTATTAGAAATAGTCAATTGACTCGTTTTATTATTAATTTTTCTTACCTGAAATATCCTCCTGGCTATTTGTTTCTATAAATACCCTAGCTTTTACAACAGGCGGCTCTGGCCGACTATGACCATATAATTGCAGATAGATTTCTTCGATTTCCTCTCCAGTTAAATCTCCCCTGTTTAGTAACTCCCCCGCAATTGCGTGGACAAAATCGGCATGTTTTGTAACTAGCGCCTTCACTTGGAGCATCTGGTCCTTTAGTAATTCATTTATTTTTGGTCGAAGTGACTTGAGCGCTTCAGCCTGTGAGCCCAAAGAAAGCCAACTGAATAGCTCATCACCCATCCCTACCATTCCAAGGTATGCACCGGCTAATAATGTGGCATTCCTCAAGTCAGAGGTAACACCGTTTAATTTCTTACCCAGGAACTCTTCTTCCACTGCTCTTGCAGCCAGACTAACTTGTATGGCTGCTAGGATTTCACTGTCACTACGGTTATACCGTTCTTTCGTTGGTTTAGTTGCAGCGAGACCAAGTGCACCGCCCCGTCGAATAATAGTCACCTTCCAGACACGATCATGTGGTTTTAGCAAGTATTGTGCTACCGCATGGCCCGCTTCATGATAAGCAACGTTCCTTTTTTCGTCTTCGCTCATTGAACGAAGAGGCTGTTTTAGTCCCCACTCATAGGTCTCCATAGCGTCACGGAAGTCTTCATAAGTAGTAACGTCTGCACCCCGCTGATGGGCGATTACTACCGACTCATTAACGATATGCTTAATTTGTGCAGGACTATAACCGATGGTGTCAAGTGCAGCGCGTTCTGGAGTTAAAGAAGAGTCACTTTTTACCTTTCGGAGGTAGTAGAGGAAGACATCCAAGCGTCCATCATAGTCAGGGGAATCTACCCAAAGTTTTCGGTCAAATCGCCCTGGACGAAGGAGTGCAGGGTCAAGAACGTCTGGCAGGTTTGTAGCTGCTATAGTTAAAACTGCAGGACGCTCTGCCTTTTTACGTCGAAGGCCTAATGAGCGAAGGAATTTAGCAATTTTAGAATTATCGATGTTTGGCGGGTCCATCTGTAATAGAAGTTCGTTTAGAAGTCCAGAACCTCCCCCCATACCAAACAGACCTCCTCCACCACCGCCAGCCTGTCGACTCATGCCGATGGCGTCAATTTCATCGATAAATATGATGCATGCTCCGTAATCTTTTGCTAGTTTACGTGCTTTTTTATAGATGCCCATCACCTTTAGGTTTCCGACACCAAAGAACATATTTTGAAAGCTAGGTGCTGAGGCATAAGCGAAGGGCACCTGGGCTTCGTTCGCGATTACTTGAGCAAGATAAGACTTCCCTGTACCAGGTGGTCCACAAAGAAGTAGTCCACGGATTGCCTCTCCCCCCATCTCTTTGAACTCCTTGACACCTCTAAGCAGGGTTACGATCCGCTTGGCATTTTCGACGATTTCTGGGTTACCCCTATAATCGTCCCAAGTAGACCCAGTTTCGCCTGGTAGAATCCAATACGTGCGTCCCCGTGCCAAGAACCAAAAGAGTGCTACAAACTGAATAATCATAAACATCATAGCGAAAAGCAGTTGAAACAAAAATCCAACAATTGTGAATGTAGCCTTCCAGTATGTTGGTCCTCCTCTCCATACCAACGTTCCAATGAAGACTAGTGCTGCTATCCAAAGTATTAATTTCCGCCACTTAATCCACTGAAATTTCCTCATGACAACACTATCCTTTCTGAATATTTTGAATATTTTATGAGGAATTCATCTTAATGTTACCTAGAAAAGTGGGCATCTCTCAAAAAGGACATCCTTATTTAATAAATTTGTAATATATTATTGATGCTTACATTGAAACCTATTTTATAAGATAAAAAAGGTCCCCAATAATGAAGGACCCTCAAACTACTTATTTATTAATCAATTTACCTTTAATATCAACGATATACTTGATAATTACTGCGATTCCTCCAGCAAAATAAAATATCACAAGAATCCATCCAGTAGGATCCATTGGTATCATGGAAACAATAATGTTCAATGGTATTACGAAGTATAAAACATCTTTCAAATATTCGAGTACAAACGCTGTATTGAAAGAGCCTTTCCAAAACGATCGGAAAAATGCTATAAGAAAATCAAGAAACATAAGTCCTAATACGCCCCACATGGTATAGAGCATCCAGTCAGAAAGTGCAAAGTCCATTAATAATCACCCCTTTTCTACATAATATGCATGTAGAAAAGGCAGGTGATTTAAATTAACTTAATTTTCTGAAAATAATACATAAACATTTTTAAATCCTACAATGCCTACCTACCTATTTTTGAACATTCACCACCTGGGTGAGGATTAAATTAAGAAATTATTTCGTCTGTATGTGAATTTATATATACAGACACTCCTGATAGAAAGGCCATTTTTTAAAAATTGCCATTATTGACGAGACTGCTAATAAAAAAACCGTTTCCAGTATAAAGCCAATCTGTTCCATTCAGAGTGACTTTGTGTATTTTTAGCGCCCCTAACCGCTTTCCCTCTGTATTGTTAAAAGATAAGTCAATCTTAAAAACGTTTCTACTATACTAAAAAATCGGTATCCAAGTTTTAGATCTTCTTTTATCGAACGTTAAATCTTTGACTTTGCTTCAACTGATATCCATCTTGTGCAACTAACCAGATTGTAAAGGTAAATTCACCCTTTTCTAATGGTGGGATCTTGATATCATATGACAAAGATTCACTTGGCAATATCCTGATTTCTTTTAATACTTGTAAAAAGTACTTTCCATCTGAATACCGGTATACCCTTCCATGATCTTTGTTAAAAATTTCATATTCATATATTTGGCTCGTATTAAAATGTAAAATAGCCATTTCACTTCCTACATTTTTGATTTCATACGTAAAGGTCAAATTCCCATCAGGCGATTCGTTCAGAATAAGTGAAGATCTTAAATTTTGCATATTTGCACACCCTTTACATTTTTGTTATTCCAATTACCTTCCATAATTCTTGTTCCTTAAAGAGGTTTTTATCTTTTAGAATTTTAATATTAATATCTAGCAAATTTGAAATAATTACTTTATTAAAATATTAATGCTTATCTTACAATAGACTTGCCATTTTTTATATCATTAGAAAAATTATCTAAACCATGTATTTTATAGAATGTACCCTACCATCTATACTCTACAGCCTTTCTAAAATCCTTCCATCAAAAGTAAGATGTTCGTAAAAACATAATCACTTCTGATCTTTTTCGTTCCATAATGACTTATTACTCATTTAACAAATAATCACTAACTCCCATTTCCCTTTCATCCACCTGTTAATATTAATACTTATCCTACGTTTTATATTATCTCAAGGTTCCAATGAGGGGTTCGGCTTCTTTAAAACCCCAAATCCCTACCCGTATTTTTAGTATTTTTGATGTATTTACTTACTGATTTTAGATAAAATCTGCAGTTTCACTCTCCCCTATACAGTTCTTTAGCCCCCCAAAAAAACCCCATTTGTCAATCATATTCAATGGGTTTTACAATTCAACTAACCTTTTAAATTTCTCAGTTTAACCTTACCTCACAGAGAGATCCTTCCGCAATTTTTACATCCTTAGAAAAAGAACAACATGCATTCTATCCGTTTTTGAGAGGTGGTGACAATTCTGAATCTAGTATTCTATTTTTAGAGACCTTTTTGAACTACATATTTTCTTCATTTATTTTCATCAAGACTCTCACCTTCGTAATTTATTAAAACTTTATGGAATAGGAGAATGTCAATGAAAAAGCTAACTAAGAAAACGCTTCTAGCTGGTTCCTTAGCTTCTATTATGCTTTCAGGGTCCATTTTTCAAGTAAATGCCTATGAGACAAATACGAATGGAGCGGAATTGGAAAAACCTACGGTTGCAATGAATAATAATATAAAAGGTAGTCAGGTCATTACGCTCATCACTGGTGATGTAGTGAAAGTTTCTACCCTGGATAACGGAAAACAAATTATTACCGTGGAACCCGCTCAAAAGAATGGTGAAGGTGTTAGGGTAATGACCATCGGGGAGGACACATTTGTTTTCCCGAACTCTACAATGCCTTATCTTGCGGCTGGAAAACTGGATCAGGATCTATTTAATATTACAAAATTGATGGAATATGGGTATGATGACAAGAATCTAGAATCTTTACCTGTTATCGTAGAATATGGAGAATCAAAGGCAAGAACCTTCTCCAAAGCCGTAGCTCCAAAAGGATCTAAAAAGGTTCGCGATTTAGAAAGCATTAATGGTGCTGCACTTTCAGCAGAGAAAAAACAGGCGGAAACATTCTGGGAAGATGTTACTGTCGAAAGCACCAGTAATGAACCTGAAAAAGCATCCCTCTTTGAGTATGGTGTAGAAAAGATCTGGCTAGATGGCCGTGTAGAGGCATCCCTAGATAAAAGTGTTCCGCAAATTAATGCTGATAAAGCTTGGGAAGCAGGCTACACAGGTAAAGGTGTAAAAGTTGCTGTCCTTGATACCGGGATTGACGCTGGGCACCCTGACATCGCCAATCAAATAGATGAAGCGGTTAGTTTTGTGCCAGGTGAAGATGTAAAAGACGTAAATGGACACGGAACCCACGTTGCCTCTACGGTGCTTGGTACAGGCGCAGCTGATACTAAATACAAGGGCGTCGCTCCTGATGCACGTTTACTTGTAGGGAAAGTATTAAGCAATGAAGGATTTGGACTAGACTCATGGATCATTGATGGGATGGAATGGGCATCCGAGAATGCCAAGGTTGTAAATATGAGTCTTGGAAGCAGTGAGCCAAGTGATGGTACAGACCCTATGGCTCAAGCAGTAAATAAACTTAGCGAAGAAAATGGGACTCTATTTGTTATCGCAGCAGGAAATAGCGGAGGAGAAGGTACGATCGGTTCACCTGGTGCGGCTGATTCTGCATTAACTGTCGGAGCTGTAGATAAATCTGATCAGCTTGCTTACTTCTCTTCAAAGGGACCTCGCTATGGAGATATGAGTGTAAAACCTGATTTATCAGCTCCTGGCGTAGGAATTGTGGCAGCGCGCTCCCAATATTCTCCTGGCACAGGATCTTACAAAAGTTTAAATGGAACATCCATGGCTACTCCTCATGTCGCAGGTGCTGCTGCTATCATAGCACAAAAGCATCCTGAATGGGATGGAAATGCCATCAAACAAGCCCTGATGAACACGACAAAGAAGCTTGATGGGTATGAGCCTTTTCATGTAGGAACTGGACGAGTGGACGTAACTGCTGCTTTGAACACACAGTTACGAGCAACTGGTTCAATCTCATTCGGTTTCTTCAAATGGCCGCATGATCAAGCAACTCCAGGTGAAAAAGTCGTTACGTATACAAATGATAGTGAACAAGATATGACAATTGAGCTGGAAGCAACATTTAAGAATGCCCAAGGCGCAGAAGCTAAACCAGGGATGTTGGCCCTTTCTGAAAAGACAATCACAGTTCCAGCAGGAGGAAGTAAAGACGTAAAAGTGACGCTCGATTCTAAATTGGGCGAAACCGGATCCCGTTATCAAGGCTATTTAACTGCAAAGGTTAATGGAGAAACGGCTGTACGTACTACCATGGGAATGGTTAAGGAAGAAGAAAGATATCCGCTCACATTAAAAGCAACAGACCGTGACGGTACTCCAGGACTGGCATATGTCGTGTTATTCAGTGAGAATATGCAACCTTGGGTCTATGCTGTTAATGGTACGTTGGAGCTTCGACTACCACCAGGCACCTATTCCGCAATGTCCGTTATGGATGTGGATGCTGACACTGACCACGCTGGTGTCGCCCTTGTAGGAGATCCAGAAGTGAAATTGAACGGTCCAACAACGGTAGAGCTTGATGCTAGGAAAGCAAATGAGATAACTGTTGATGTACCTAAGGATGTAGAACCGACCTACCAAAGATTAGAATATTATCGTACCCTTGGTGACCAGAAACTGAACAGTGGTTATTTGTTGCCGGTTTGGGTTGATAAGATGTATGCAGTCCCAACAGAAGAAGTTGAAACTGGATATTTTGAGCAACTCACTCGCTGGCGCCTCACAAAACCATATCTGACCATGAAATTTAATGGCACGGAACTGGATGATATTCCATTGTCTGGAAGTACAATGTTAGATGGAAAGTATAACTTACCTACCGTCTATGCAGGTAAGGGTAGTTCCGCAGACTTGGCAGCATTGGATGTGCAAGGTAAAGCTGTGGTTGTCGAGCGAAATGATGAAGTGACTCCTTCCGAACAAGCAACTGCTGCTACAGCTGCTGGAGCCAAACTACTGATCATCGCCAACAATGAAGATAAAGAATTTAGTAAGTATGCAGGTACTCCAGAATTCACAGACAATCCTATTGCAGTAGCAGCCATCAGCAAAAAAGAAGGTGACAAGCTCGTACAAGCTGCACGGTCTGGAAATGTAATGCTACAGGTTGAGGGAAATACCAATTCTCCTTATGTTTATGACCTTGTAGATGCCCATAAGGGATCTATTCCAACCGATTTGGCTTATGCACCAAAGAATAACGATTTAGCGACTATCGACAGTCGTTATAATTCACATATTGAAACAGCAGGCGGAGAGTTCCGATATGACTTGCGCCCGCACACACGTGGAGCAGTAGGTTTCATGTACAAAATAGCCTATCCTTCTGCTCGAACTGAATATGTCTCGGTAACAGAGGATTCAAGATGGTATCATCAGGCACAAGTGTTAGATGCAACATGGCAAATCCGTCAGCCATTGGCCACTTATACAAAAGGACAAAATAAAACAGAGAACTGGTTCTCCCCTGTCGTCCGTCCAACCTTGGGTGAAGGCTATTGGGCTCCAAAACGTCAAGGTAGTGGCATCTACCAGAACCTCCAGATTAATGTCCCTGCATGGGCCGATGCTGGAAAAGGAAACACCGGTGGTACCGAATATGATGTATCTGTAAAGAATCAAACATCAGAATTGTACCTAGGAGAAACCTTACTGAAAAAAGGAAACGGACAGGCGCTAAATGTATTTAGTGGCCTTCCAAAAGAACGTACACAATTCCGCTTTGTTACGGATGCAAAACGTAATGAAAATCGCTGGAATACGTCGGTCCGTACACATACCGAGTGGACCTTCTGGACTGAAGAAAATAAAGAAGCTTGGGAAACAAGTCTTCCATTCCTTACTCTGGATTACCAAGTGGACACAGATGTAAAAGGAAACGTTAAAGCAGATGGCCCTACCAACCTTGAGCTATCAGTAGGAAAGGTTAAGAATGCTATTGGATATGGAAATGTGGAAGGTGCTTCGTTAAAAGTGTCCTTCGATGAGGGTACGACATGGAAAACAGTGGAACTTAAACGAAATGGAGAAAATTTCGAAGCTACCATCGAAAATCCTAAATCTGCAAAATCCGTTTCACTCAAAGCAAGCGCTTGGGATGATAAAGGGAACAAAATCTCTCAAGAGATCATCAAAGCATACGGGTTGAAATAATTCACTAAAAAAGATGCTCGCTTATTAGGGGCATCTTTTTTAGTCATTATTGCTATACAAATAGATTTTTTCGAGGGATTTTTCTTATGATAATTCCTGCATAGTGATTGGCATTTTCCGTATCATTTTTGGACATATAATAATCAAAAAGCTTGACCGCATAATACTCCTCCGTCAATCGATATCCCATTTTTTCAAAATGAGGGAATGCCTTTGTCTCGAGATACTTGTAGTACGCCTTTTCTTCACCTAATATGGAATGATAGTGCATGGTAAAGAGGTGATGGAATGTCTTGTCTTTCAAATTCTTACATAGAGTCATCCCTTCATCTACCAGCTTTAATAGTTGTTTTTTAGATGTCTTCCCCTCTTTTGTCAAAGAGTTAATATACCCTTCCAATGAACCCAAGTACTTTGGATCGTCGGAATCTCGTGCATCCATCGATTTTTTATAAAATTCGCTTGCCTCTTTGTAATAGCCGTGCTGTAGATTGAGATAAGCTAGGTTATGATGAAGGATTGCCCTTTGATGTTCCTGCCCATAATCCCATGTCATATCTATTAACCTATGATATTCATTATTAATAAATGCAAAATCCTCCGTTTGCTCTCGTTGAATCAGCATAATCATTTCCGCATCGATAATACGGGAGAAACAGCGTGTATTTGTGAAGAACTCCAATGCCTTATTGGCATTAAAGAATGCAAGTACTGGGGAATTGAGATAAAAATAAGCAGTAGCCAGATCATAAAAATATTCCTGATTGGTGTAATGCTCCATGTTGATTTGTCCCAAAAACGATATCGCACCCATATAGTCATATTTCACGGCAAGATGAAAGATTCCCTTTATGTGCAATAACATATTTTCCTCATACTTAGACAAATCAGTCCAAACACCAATCTCCTTTAATAGACCTTGGGCCAATTCATTTTCACCAACAGACAAGTAATATCTGGTGAGGACAAGCTTGTAAGAGTGATAAAAATCTGTAATATGTAAAAGGTCTATTCCATCCAGTTGCTTCTTGATATCCTCCGCCTTTTTCTGTTGTTTCTTTACGATGGAATCATGCCAGTCTTTTAATAATAATTCTACCCTCTTGTAATTAGAAATTTCCTCTTCCATATCAATCCCTAATCGCTGAGACAAAAAGTTCATCGTTTCATCGGAGACCTCTGTAAGCCCCCTTTCAATTTTGCTAATATGGGTACTGGAACATATCCCTTCCCCTAAATCCTTTTGCTTGAAATTTTTTTGTTCTCGATAGAATTTAATAATCTTCCCCGCTAGCATGATGGTATCCCCTGCTTTTCTGTGTCTGATTTTTCTTATATTATCATAATCTTGAATGAAAAATCTTAATTAGTTTTGTGGAATAGTTTTTGGGGAGTTAAAACAAGTAAGGCCGAAGAATGTGATTGTCGAAATACATGACTCTTTGTTTATTGGTTACAAGATTCGAAAAAAGGCAACTTCCAAAAGGTAGTTGCCTTTCTTTAATATTTGTTGCGAAACACACTTAACATGCCCATAAAAATCAATTTTTTCTTCTCTTTGTTCTTCTTCTCCATTTCGGTCTCCTCGTTCGATATTTCCGAAAGACTATTAAAATAATAAAATCAATTAATGCCCCTGCTCCATAGCAATATGCTAAACCTACAGTGCCGTCTGTACGTACATAGATATAGATAGCGAGCACGCCAAAAATACCTATCATCCACAGAAGATGCCTATCAAATTTTTCATAGGGATTTCGTTCATTTTTACAATTAACTATCCAAATTCGTATACTTAATAGACAGTGAATACAGACCATTACCACAAACCATAAAAAGAAGTTCAGGTCCATTCTCCTCCCACCAAAACTATCATTTCTTTTTCATATATCTTGTATTTCTCTTATTTCTTTTATATTTCTTCTTAGCACCCAAATTCCGTGGTTCATTGTTTAAACGTCTCTTGAGAAGGGAAAGACAATAGCGGTACACCATATATTAATGTACCAAGCCCGTAACCAACCGCTATCGGTTTAACTTTAGAATCGCCCCAAAAAATTATCCACAAAAATGATAGTCCAAATATAACGGCAAACAAAAGATTATGGTTAATCGTTATACGAACAGGATTAGGCGACTTAGTATGCTTAAGATCCCAATCTCGAGAACTAGGAAACACCTGAATGAAAACCCAAAGCAAAATCCAAAATAATACTTCTATATCCAAATTTGTCCGCCTTCCCTTTAGGAAAGCTTATTCAGAAATAAACACACTTAAGACCAAAAAATACAGTTTCCTTGCTCGGGCAGAGCACCCTACAATAAAAAAAAGAGAAGTTTTTAAACCTCTCCAAAAAATTAAAAGAATCTATACCACTTTGTTAACTACAAAAATGACAGAGTTGAACTCAACACCTGCACACATTAACTATAAACCCACCAACATCACCGACATTTTAATTGAAAAGGAGTCTTCCCTTGCCCTTCGGCAAAACTGACTTATAACTATACCCCGCATACTCTAGCAGCTATAAGCTGTAAATACCGCTGACATTCTTGAAATACCGGCTGTCTTTTTAATTGTTTATGATGTTTTTTTCAGCGGAATAATATTATTATCTGATTGTTGTTTTTTGATTTTTTTTCGATATACGATTTTAGACAATGTTACACTAAATTCATATAAAACGAATAGTGGTACGATAACCAATATATCCGACATAATATCAGGTGGAGTTATGAAAATAGCTATAAGGGTTAGTAAAAAGTAAGACATCTTTCTAGCTTTAGATAGAAGTATTGGATTAATGACACCAATTGAGGTAAGGAACATGGCAATGAGTGGTATTTCAAATAATAATCCAAACGGCAGTGTTAAGTTTATCATGAATTTAAAATACTTTTCGGCTGTAAACATGGTTTCAAACGTGCCTTTAGATAAGGATAATAAAAAGTTAAGAACAATTGGATACACGACAAAATAACCGAATGAAAGCCCTGTTATAAACAAAGTAAACAATCCAGGAATGTAGGCTAATGTTATTTTTCGTTCTTTTTTCGTTAGTCCTGGTTTTACAAATAACCACGTTTGATGTGCAGCAATTGGGATGGTAAGTGCGAACGCACTCACTCCTGAAATCATAAAATAAACCCATAGAATTTCAGATGGTCCTAATACTGCTAAATCACGATTAAGATCTCGGATAAGCCACTCATAAATTTCCTGCACAAACATGAATGATCCAAATAAAAAAACGATAAAAGCGAGTAATGTTATGATTAATCGCTTCCTTAATTCCCCAAGGTGATTCACAAACGTTAACTCTTGATTTTTCATATAAGGCTCTTCCTTCTTCCTTTTAGAAATAAGAGGAAGATGTAAGCTTTGAACTTACATCTTCGATACGCTTACTTAGAATGACCACTATCTTTTTCCTCTGACAGTAAATCCTTTGCTGAGCTTTTAAATTCTCTTAATGTATTACCAAATGCACGCCCAATTTCAGGTAACTTAGATGGCCCAAATATGATTAGAGCAATAATTAATATTAAAATCAGGCCAGGTACTCCTATGTTTTGTAACATGTTGTTACCTCCATTAAAAATAGTTTTATACGATTGTGACAGATAAGATGAACTGTATTTATCCTTTCACTGCTTTTTCCTTTTCTTCATTATTTAATGGTAAAGGATCCATACTTTGATCGTTCGCAGTTAAATCAATTCCATAGTCCTTAGCGAAAACCATATGGGTTTCTACAAGAACACCTTCTTTATTTTCATCCAAATTGAAAACTCTCGCTCCACGAAGTCTGTTTCTTTCAGCACCAGAAAGACCGTACGTTCCAAAACCTGTGTTACCAGCATACCCAAGCAAAATTCCATAATAGTTGCCACAATAGGTGTTTATATGATCATGCCCACAGAAAACACCCTTAACGTCGCCTCTCTCTAACATGGCTGAAAACAAACCTCCGTTAACCGGTCCTGGACATTCATCTTCATTTCTTTCTCCTACTATATTATGTTTCGTCGCTGCAAGATCATGGTTAGCTTGTGTTCTGCTATCAACACTTCCATACCACATAAAACGATGTTCCCAAAGAGGAATATGAATGAACACGAGTGAAGGTACTTTATAACCGTACTGCTTCTCAAGTTTTTTGGATTTCTCATAATACCAATTAACTTGATTAAAACGAAGCCAGTCCCAAGTAGGGTATCCTTTAAAATCTTGCCCAGCTATTTGTGCTGGTGCATATCTACCGCTATCAAGTAGCCAGAGGTTAAATGCGGCTTTATTGCCTTTTGATTTTCTTATTAAGAGGTTCATGTTTCCTGTTCCAGTAATGCCCTTTTCTCCAGGTTCATTCATATTATTTTTGTACTTCATATAGAAATTCAGCATGTCATTCTCAAACATTCCACTCTTGGAAGAAGAATCTTCATCATGATTTCCAAAGGTAACTGCCCATTTAATTCCTCTTTTTTCCATTGGTTGAGCTACATTATTTAAGGCTTGTTTCATCTCTAGTTCCGTATCACAGCCGCCTGTAATATTGTCACCGTTAAGAACAACAAAATCCGGCTTCTCTGAGTCAAGAACTTTCTCCATAAGTTCAATTGTCCTGCGATCAATTCGTTCATCATCTTGAGTGTCGTTAAATTGTACAACTTTAAACTTTCCATCTGAGTTAAATTGAAGCTTAGCATTTTCAAATTCTTCAGCATGTACATTGTTAGTAAAAAAATCTCCCGGCAAACCAGTTGACGCAAGTGTTAACGCAAGCGTACTCATTCCTCCTATTTTTATAAAACTCCTTCTGTCTAACCCTTTGTTTAGATCCTGATTACTCATAAAAATTACCTCCAAATTATTAAAAATTAATAGAGCCCAGCAATCGAAAAGAGTAAAAATAGGGGAAAAGCAATATACAGTTTCAAGTACAAGCAATCATAATTTAAGAACTGCCGCCATTATCCCCGTAATCTACCTTTACATCATAGAATAAAAATATTGATAGATTATTAATCATACTAGAAAGGTATGTAAAAAAAACAAAGAAAAAACAGAAAACAAATAAACCAAAGCAAACGACACAAAAAGCCTTTCTAAGAAAACATTTAGATTATTTATCGCAGATTAACGAGAAGTTCCCTAATGAGTGAAGTTTCAATTTATAGTAGATAAGATAGATGAAAAAGATGCTTTTTGATTTTGTTTTACTTTCCATTTTTGAATAATTTACAAAACTTAATTTTTTCTTAGTCATATTTTTATTTTCATTTCTTATAATTTGTGAAAACAAAACAAATCAAAATGATGGAGGCTTTGAGAAGATTATATGGATAAGTATTTAATTACAGATAGGTATAGAGTAATAATTAGAGAACTTGAGCTAAAAAATAAAATCAATGTAGTAGATTTAGCAATAAAATTAAACGTAACACCAGAAACGATTCGAAAAGATTTAAGCGCGCTTGAGGAGAAAAAGAAATTACGCAGAATTCACGGCGGGGCTATTCAATATTTTGGTTTGATTAAAGAACCTCATTTTAATAAAAAAATCGGCATCTCTCATCATCAAAAAAAAATGATAGGGGAAGCTGCCGCAACTTTCATTATGGATGGAGAAACAATTGCACTAGATGTTGGATCAACAACCTTACATATTGCGAGTTCAATTAAAAATGTAAAAAATATCACGATTGTGACCAACTCATTAGCAGCAGCCGAAATCTTAAATAATCGATTAGAAAACCAACTATTTGATGGCAAAGTAATCGTACTTGGAGGAACAACTAATCCACTACAACGTTCAATCAGTGGACCATTAACAAATCATTTATTAGAACACTTTTATTTTGATAAAGCGTTTATTTCATGTGGAGGAATAAGCAAAGAAGGAATATGTGATTTCGATATTGATGAAGCAACTGCATCTACTATTATGATGAAAAGATCAAGAAGTGTTTATGTTGTAACTGATTCTTCTAAAATTAATCAGAAGGCTCTTTTTCATATAGGGTCATTCTCATCAATTGATTGTGTTATTACTGATCAAGAAATGCCCGCTGATTGGTCTAAAGATGCTATGGTTAGAAACCTAAAATGGATAAAAGCAGGTAATAAGTTATGAAAATTGATTACCATGGTCATCTTGAAGATGATTAAACTTTTCTATAAAAGTATGATTCTTTTTAAAGTTGATCTAAGTTCTTTTTTTGTTCATCATTTAGTAAATCCTCGCGACCATAATGAGCCAAACAATGACTAGTAAAGACACTACATTCTGAACTTTACTCCGAGTAAAGGACACCAAAACCCTTACTCGGAGTTTTTTTTGTCTTGCTGCATTAGTCAGAATAGCCATGCATTCATATTACTATCCTTTCGTTTCCTTCCCGCGACTTTAGTAGCGCACAATTACTCCCCGAAAAATGAGCGATTGCATTTACCCTATAATCCCAGGACCTTCTTCATGGAAAATCCTACTAACAGATTGGTAGAAATGAAATAGTAGTAACCTTTTCTTTTTCTTTTCGACACAAATCGACCTTTCGATTTTTCTTCTTAGTCAGTCAAAATAGATTTTGTCAAAATCATTATTATTGGTATTTACAACCAATAATTCTTAATAAAGTCCCTCTATTTATTCATAAATTGTTTTCTCTCCATAATGTGATTCATTTTCTAATTTCGACAATTTTTTTCCTCTTAATAGGTAGATATTTAGCTTTGCGAAATAATAAGAGCTTACTCCTATTAACTAATTCTATTAACTCTCCTATACTTTACATTGTAGTGAAAATTCATAAGATTAAAACTACTTTATTAGGAATGGATTGGAGATGAGTAATAGTTTAGTCGGTTAGTAAAGAAGCAATTTCTAAAGGTACTTAATTGGAGGGGTAAGTTCTGCAAAATAATACAAAGGAGTTTTGTTAAATGAAAAAAAGGAAAGTTATTACAACTATAGGAGCAATTGTCCTAACTGCTAGTCTAGTAACACCAACATTTGCTGCAGGTCAAACTTCACCGGGTACACCCGATCAACAAGTTTTATCTGTAGAAGGATTTACGAACCATGCTCAGTTGGGAAAAAAACTTGAGCAAATTGTACAAAACAGCCATGGGAAAGTTGCTGTTGAAGTAGCGGGATTTTCGAATAAAGGTAGAGAAATTTGGAAAGCTACGGTAGGTACTGGTAAAAAAGTAATCCTAATTCAAAGTGAAATCCACGGAAATGAACCAACTGGAACTGAAGCGTTATTAAGTATTTTACAGTATCTAGGTGGAAACTCTCCAGAAGCTGAGAAAATACGAGAAGAAATAACACTAGTAGCATTACCTAAGATGAATCCGGATGCATCTGAATTAAGTCGTCGCGGAAATAATATGACTTGGCAAGAGGTTGTGAAGGCTTTTCCTCAGCTTGAAAATGCTGCTCCATCATGGAATTACTATACATACAAAGATTCAAATTTTGATTATAAGTCACAGCCTGGTTTTGATGTGAATCGCGACTTTAACCCTAATCTAGATTATGTGCCACAACCAAAAGACTTCCCTGCAAAATCTTCTGAGCCAGGGTGGTTCATAACACCAGAATCGCAAACAGTTCGTGATGTCTATAAATCTCTCGTAGAAGAGTATGGTAAGGTAGAGGTTTTCATAGATTTGCACCATCAAGCACCATATTATGAAGTTGACGGCACTGACGATTTAGTAACGTTTTCAATCAGTGGTCAATTTGTTCCAGATCCAAGTACGGATGCAGGAAGCAAATATGCAACATATGCAGAAAACTATAAATATGATTTTTCACGACAGTTAAATGTTGCAATTTATAACGCATTACAAGAATACGGAGATTCACCATTTAAAAATATTACGCTTTATCCTCAAGGTCAAAACCTACCTGGCACAGCATTAGCATCCTTTGCACTTAACGGAAGTGGAACTGTGTTATTTGAAGTGAGAGGTCAAACTCATAGCATGGGCCAAAAGAAAAAAGGACAACTCGTTAAGGCTGTTGAAAGAGGCTTATACGGTATAATTAATGGAGTAACTGATGGTTCAGTATATGATATTGACCCAGAGGTATATGAATCTATTCCGTTAACAGAGGGAAGACAATAGATTTCGGGTAACACAACTATGTAATTCTAATAAATTTGGACAAAGAAGAGTCTAGCAGATTATTTCTGCTAGACTTTTTTGGTACCAGCCCTCCCCCATGACCTATTTATCTGAACGTAATAACTTTTTTATTCGTTTATCTACATAGATAAACTCATCCTTTGTAATTTCAAAGAAATACAACGGTTCGTTTTTTTATTTCTTTTACAGCAAATGAATTTTTTAGTGAGTCTATAGAAGTGACCTTTTTCAAGTGTCTACCCCATAAGATAAATTTCATGTCCTTCTGATGCCATTTTTGGGATTTAAGAATACCTAGTCTAGTGTAATAAGACTAATTACAAATGTTCTTCTATCTTAGTTGCTTGTATTGGTATAACATTATTAAACCATTTAAATCGTACTAGATAATATACATAACAGGAAACTACAAATCCAGTTGCCCAATAGAACGATGCGCGTTGGTCTGGATCTAATACAAGTGATAGTATGATCCCTACGCACATAATAAACGAAGCGATTGGAACAAATGGATACCATTTCACTCGAAATGCCAAATCTTCTAATTTACCTCCATTTTTTATGTAAGCACGTCTAAAGTTTATGTGTGAAAGAGCAATGACAGCCCAGGCAATAGTCGTTCCGATTCCTGATATTGCTAACAATACAACAAATAAGGTGTTAGCTGCTATTACGCTAGTTAACAATGATAAAAGGGCAAATGCCAAACTAACTAATAGTGCGTTCATAGGAATTTGTCGTTTGTTTAATTTTCCGAATGCTTTTGGAACCTGACCACTTTCACTCATTGCGAAAAACATACGTGAGCAAAGGTATAAACCCGAATTCCCCACTGACAAAACAGCGGTTAAAATAACAAAATTCATGATGTCTGCTGCATATGGAATCCCTACTTTGT
The DNA here is from genome assembly GCF_010882125.1 of Peribacillus alkalitolerans. GTDB lineage: Bacteria > Bacillota > Bacilli > Bacillales > DSM-1321 > Bacillus_BN > Bacillus_BN alkalitolerans. The sequence continues at coordinate 80,589 of NZ_JAAGVZ010000004.1, forward strand.
CAAACATCATTACAAATGGGCTTTCTACAAGTCCTGCGTTTCTCCATGGGACCATAGCACTTACGATGATAATGCTTGTCACATAAAATAGAAGGACGCGGAAAATAATATTTTTTGTTGCTTTTGGAATGTCACGTTTTGGATTTTCGGATTCACCAGCTGTAACCCCCAACAGTTCTGTTCCTTGGAATCCATAAAGTACAGATATCATTGTTATTAAAATTGGAGTAAACCCTTTTGGGAACCAACCTCCGTCATTGTATAAGTTGGAGAAGAATGGGGCCGCTTGACCGCCTTTCAAAGAGATAATGCCTAAAACGGCACATCCTCCAATGATAATAAATAAAATAATCGCCACAATTTTAATTCCAGCAAAATAATATTCTGTTTCAGCAAAACCTTTTGTGGTTAACGCGTTTATTCCGAACAGTAAAACGATAAAAAATAAGCACCAAATCCAAGTCGGCATATCAGGAAACCATCGCTTCATTAACAAACCTGCCGCTGTAAATTCAAGACCGACTGTAGTCGCCCAACTCATCCAATAAACAATTCCGACCATGAAACCTGTCGATGGACCAATGTATTTCGTTGCATAGGCTTGGAAAGATCCTGTAACTGGCATGGCAACTGCAAGTTCCCCAAGGCAAAGCATTACGAGATACGTCATAAACCCACCAATCAGATAGGCTACAATCGCTCCTCCAGCGCCTGCACTATTAATAGTTAAACCTGACCCTAAAAATAACCCAGTTCCAATTACTCCTCCCATCGAGATCATCGATAGATGGCGCGTTTTTAATACTCGTTTTAACTGTTGCTTCTCCATTTACTTCACCCCTATTGTTAATGGAACATAAGCTTGCTCACTTTCAAGTGCATGTTGTACTAACAAATGGAAATGATGAACACAATTTTCCGTTAATGAAAAACGTCCTTGTGTATAGCCTTTTGATTGAAGTCCTTTTTGAACGGTTTCACATATTACAAAATCTTCTTCCCGAACTTGATCTAGAAATGCATAGAATTTTTTTTGTGCATCTAAGTCGTTTAAATCTAAGAAATATGTCGTATAAATTAATTTAGTAGTTTCGTGATCAATTGGAATTGATTGATTAATAGAAACGTTAGGAAGTCCTGGATTCACGCTAATCCACATATTCGGATATAGGAAGTAATATTTTGCACTTTGACCTAATTTATCCGGTTCATTAGTACCAGAGCGCAATGGAACACCTTGATAAGAGTAGTTATCAAATGTCCTAATTTCATAATTGTCCATATCCAGAGTGTTCACAAATCCTTTATGAATAGTTGGACAGTGGTCACATTCCAAATAATTATCTATAGTTACTTTCCAATTACATTTCACAATATCTTCTTGCACACGAGCAATTTTTAATTCCTCAAGAGGATAATCTTTTAACCCGTCAAACAAATTACCAAATACTTCAGACATGGAGGAAGCGTTTTCATCTAAGTTTATATAAATAAAACTTGCCACAATTTCAAGTTTTGGTTGTTTTAAACAAAAATCCTCTGCATCAAATTGGAGTCCCTTCATATTTGGTGCTCGATTTAAGTGACCATCTAGTGTAAATGTCCAAGCGTGATAAGGGCATTGGAGCATCTTCTTATTACCGCATTCTCTTTCTTCTAGTTTAGATGCACGATGAGTACAAACGTTATAAAATGCTCGAATGAATCCATCGTTTCCTTTGGCAATTAAAATTGAATGTCCAGCAATATCTTTCGTAAAAAAGTCGCCGTTATGTTTTACCTGGCTTACGTGACCAGCAAATAACCATGATTTTTCAAAAATTTTCTCTTGTTCGATTTTCAATGCCGCCTCATCTGTGTATAGACGTGATGGTAACGTGTACGATTGTCTTAACTCCGGGTGAACTTTATGTTCCATATATCATAACCTCACTTTTTATAAACTAATTAAAATTAAGAAAATAAATAAAAAAGCTAGTTGGAATCCTCATGATCAATCTTTATACCGGCAAGTTTTGTCTTCATAATGAAAAAATAATGACAAATGGCTATTGGATTATAATACCTATTCCGCTGAATCCCCCCTATCGAATAATATTTCTAAAAAAATGAAGAATGGTAAATTACTTAAAAACAATGATAACATGGTATACAAAATTAGTATACAATTGATATTAAAATATTCTGATTATTCAAATTTGAAATTTCTTTATATGGAAATAACCTAATAAGCTTATGGTTTTCAAATGAAAACATAATTTTAATTTAAGGGGGTTGTCCTCTACTTGGTTGGAAATGAGAGGGAAAAATAATATAATGTAAAGAAATAATGAATTAATTATTCCTATCCGTTAGGTGGTTACAATATGAGTCAGGACAGTATTCAAAAATCAAATATGGAGGAATTGGTTTACACAAAGATTAAATTATCAATCTATAACCGCTTCATCCGGCCAGGGAGTCAGCTTGTGGAAGCGGCAATTGCAAAAAAGCTAAATGTTAGCAGGACGCCTGTAAGAGCGGCTATAAAAAAATTAGAGCATGAAGGATATGTGCAAGTTACCCCAAATAGGGGAGCTTTTGTCATTAAACCAACTGCAGAAGAGATGAAAGATGCCTATTCAGTTAGGTTACTTCTAGAAAAGCAATCCGCTGGACTAGCAGCTGAGCGGATTAGCAAAGAAGATATTGAAAAGCTTTATAATTTAATAGATGAAGAGAAACGAACATTTGATCATCGAGATACGGATAGCTATTATAAAATGAATGACTCTTTCCACTTCATCATAGCTGAAGCGTCACAAAATAAACTATTGTTCGAATATGTTAAAGATATTGTTAGCAGAACTACTATCTACGTTGTATTATTTGATCCTCTGGAAACATTAAAAATAAACCCATCCATTGAAGAGCATATTACTATAGTAAAAGCCCTTGAATCAAGAGATAAACTAGAAGCTGAAAAGGCTATGGAGATACATTTGACAAGTGTGATAGCTGGTTTGAAATTGGAAGATAATGGGCTGCAAGAAGATGTTCTTTTTCTATAAAAAAAGTGCTGTTGTTGATTCTAATTAATTTTTATAAAATGTAAAAAAGCGTCAAAACCTAATAAATCTGGATTGCAGCTTTTTGAACTAACCTGCCATAAAGTGAAATAGAGGATGATCGACTAATGATCATCCTCTATTTCTATTTGTTGTTCAACTAAAGCCCCCGTTTATTCCTGATTACTTCGACTTCTAATTGGGTATGTGGTTGAATCTTTCGAGGCGATTCAGTTCCTACTTGCTTAATTCCTTAGCTATAAATAAATGTTCACTGTTTCCTACTAGTTTCTTCTTATCCGTAACATCGTAAATATAGAATGCTTCCCTTATCTTCACTTCAGGACTCTTGGAAAATATGTTTGATGAAAATAGAAAAATAGAAAATAAACTTAAAATGGATATTGAAGCAAACATAATAAACTTATTTTTCATAGACACACCCCTAATTCCATTTATATTTCACCTTTGGGTTAGGAACATATCAATTTCCTGGGGGAGTACTCCTTTGATATTAACAAAACCACTAATTTGGGTTCGTTGAGACCATTAATTATTTAAATGATGAAATCCTTATTTTTTTAAGAGTAGAAAAATAAGGATTTTTTCTGGTCCGCGATAGATTAGCGTATTTTTTCCGCTTTTTGCTACCGGGACCCCAATAAGCTAATTATTAAGCTCGAATTTTGATTCTCTCAAAAACTTCCATTGGCTGAATATCGTAACATATTTGTACACCTAAGCTGTAATACATTTCCACTTACAACACAGTAGAAGCTATGTTTTCATAATAAAAGCTAATTTGTAAAATGGATTTGTTATGTCAATTGGGGCTCCATTCCCCGTATTATTTGTATTAAAGCTGTGGTCATGTAATCCCGCGTTCGCGACAGTGACAGTATGAACGTGATTACCACTACTATCGGTTGTGACAGAATGGGCATGTCTTCCGGCAAATGAGGTAGCTACACTAAAACTAAGTTCGTTTGCATACAATCGATCACCATCAGTAAAACCCGCAATACCTTCAGTTACAAATCTAGATATACCATAGACATGCGCGTGAGCTTCTTCTATATCGGTGGTTCCCGTATGAGTGTGACTTCCGGCGAGATCGGTAGTTGCCGTATGATTGTGATTTCCAGCGATATCTGTAACACCACCATGTGAATGTGAAGGTAATTGAGGTACATTTAAAGTAATGCTGTTGCTTCCACCTATGTCTCCAATTTCTGGATCGGAGACAGTACCCATTACAAATCTGTCTCTTAAGTCTGGAGTACCATTGGTACCATCGCATAATAGCCAACCCTGCGGAATATTGTTAATAGATCCGCTCCACATAACAATAATCCCACTTGGAACAAAAAAATCTGGTCTTCCATTTGAAGGCATACCAATCATCTACTTTCCAAATAATATTTTTTTGAGATAATATCTCCTTAGTATCTTATGTGAATTTAAATCAGTAGATATAATAAAATCGCCTTTTTTAATAGAGTTTAAGAATAATAGATATTCAATCATATAGAATGATTCAACTTCCTCAGATTAATACGAATATCTCTCGAATGCTCACTATCCTGCCCCTTTAGTCGAACAAACAAAAAGACCGCCACAGCGATCACCCTCATTAACTCTTGCCCACTTTAGTTGAAGAACCGATTATTCACTATGAATTTCAAAGCAAAAATATCCAAAAGCAAAATCGTCTTCTTTTAATTCCATTTGTTTTGCCCTCCATAGTTGTCTATTTATCCAAAAAAAGGCTACTACCGTAACTATTAAGATCAAATATAATATCTGCTAGATTTTAAGACGACCTATTCCACGCTAGACCATACCAACTAAATGGTAGTTTCATAGAATATATATGAAGACAAACTTAGATTGTATTCACCCATCAGAATAAAATGAAAGGAGTTGTTTGTTTATGTCATGTTTTGGAAATGTGCATGCTGGATTTGCGAACGATGCTTGTAAGGTCGACACTGTCCAAGACAAAGTCTGTTTGCCAATTACTAGAACAATAACTAGTATAAATGACAGAGAAACAATTTATATTGCAAATTTGCCGGTTACTGCAACAGGGTATATAAAATTAATTAATGTTCAGCTTCCGAACGCAGAAGTTACCGTTACTTTCCGATTAGGTTTGGATACATTTTTCGCTTCTGAGCCACTTCAGGAAAATGAAGCCTTTGCATTTACGATTAATAATTTTGATAGTATTCAGGTTTTTTCCAGTCAACCTGGTAACCTCACTGTTGAACTTAGCTTGACTCCCCGCTATGTGCTTTAATGTATTATAGGACGCGGTCTTCATTTACAATTTGGACAAACTACAAGGAATTTATATCCGAAACTTACTAACATTCGATGCTGATTTTTTGTTTTTTCATCAATATTACACAAACCTTATTTTAAATAAATTAATAATTCTACAAAATTAATATTAATCCCTTATTCAATTAAATGGTCATTTAGTTTATTTATACTAATGAAGTCCGTTCCAAATAAAAACATTGATTTGGTTCTCTTCAAAGAGATCTTTCAAAGATTGGACCCATGTTTAACTGCATTTGGTGGGTTCAGAATCTCCATTTAAAATTATCTAACGGTTTCTCTTTTCGGAGGGAAAGCTAATTTAAATTAGATTTATATCATTATAATTAGCACCAAATTAACACTTTAAATCGTAGAAAAAAGAGCGTTGATATAAAATCAAATGCTCTTTTTCTTGATTATCTTTATTCACACACAGTTCTTAGCTATCTCTTGTACCCGTTCAATTGTAACTCTGTTTCTACATTCCACTGCTAAAGGATGGTCCGTGGTTTCAAGTTCAATATAAAGTCTAATTCCCTTTTGTCTAGGGTGAACCATTGTTTTTATATTATTTAGGTTATACCGTCACCATTACCGAAGCCTCGTAATCTAGTATATCCGTCCATAAACACCTTGATCAGGCGCTCCTCTTTTTAAAAAATGAATGAGCTGCGTCTATTTAAGTATTACCTTTTAACCCCAGTTATAGAAGTTAATTTTCATGGTAGTGCAGTAAGCAAAAAAGCCACCTTAACGGCAGCTCCTGATCTTAAACTAACGCCCCCTTTTGTTTAAGTGAATCATTTCACAATCATCTATATAAATGGAACTAAAAAGGGAGTTGTCTTGGTATAGAAACAACCCCTATCTCTATTTGGATTTCAATAAAATTAGGAGATCCAATAGCTTTTGTTCCTAACCAATGTATTTTTAAAGCTTAAATAAAATTATTTCACAAATTCCAATTGCTCATAGTCATTGATATAAAGTTCAAAGGGTTCAACTACTGTTTCTAAAAATATTGGATCTTGACTTTCCTGAGATCGTGTAATCTTTGGAAGTTTAAATGTAAAGGGGAATTTCTTTACCTGATTTGGTAAGACTTCAATATTATTTGTTATTAGCCATGTAATAGGAGTTTCTTCTTCTGGCAATTCCATTTCCAATGTAATCCTATCTAAAACAATTGAACGTTTACCTGCACTAACCGTTACTACCCCTTCTAATTTCCCATTAGAAGAAATAGTATTATTCTTCAGAATTGTATTAACTGGATTCTTGTTTATAAATATTTTTATAAATTTGTCTCTTAATTTTTTACTAATATAAAAAGAAACTTTTTTTCCATTATACCTACCAGGCAGATAGTCGATACTCCTGTTCAATTCTGTAAATACAATATTTACAGAATAGGAGTTGGGTTCTTGATTTTCAAAAATCTCAGATTTGTTTTTTTGGAGTAAATTCAAAAACCAAGTATAGTCTCCGTGGAGTAACATATCAACCTTTTTACCAATTACTGAATCATCTGCTTTAACCATAAATGCTTCTATGGAAGAGTCAGAGTTATTTTCTAAGTATTCTAAATCAATATCATAAATAGAAATAGGATCTCTTACGTTATCAACTTTAGAACAACTAGAAAGTAATGCTAAAACCACCAAACTTATTAACGATATTACAACTTTTCCATTTCCCACTATTTTGAGTCCTCCATGGATTCCTTCTATTCATTAGAACTAATTTTTCATCTAGGATATTTATAAGTAACCTGCCCCGTTTGTTTAACAAAAAAGGTCTCAAAACCAAATGGATAATTTACCCACATTTATACTTTTATCTTTATAATATAAATAACAATAAGATATAAAGGAGGAAAAATGGTTTGAAGATCATTACAGTAATTATAATGATTGTTGCTTGCTTTATCCTAGCCTACATCACACCTTGGTTTATCCCTTTCTTAGGAAACCCAGATTATAATAATCTTCTTATTCTGGCATTGTTTTGGTATGTAATAATAAACTCACTTGATTCTATTAATAAGAAGAATAAACAAGAAGATTAAAGAAGTTATTCTTCGCAAGATCAAGAGGATTTTAAGACTATTAAACTATCCTGCCCCTTTTGTTGTTTATTAACATATCCTGAAATCTTCAAATTAAATAGTTTTACAATTTCTGTACCATTTCCCCATTCGTTTGTTAATATTTATCTAATAGTAAAGGAGAGATAGTAATGCAAGTTAAAGAAGTTGTTATTGAGATTGATAATATTACCTCAGGAAAGAAAAATGTCCTTTCTTTTTATCGAAAAAATAAACAAATTAATATTTCACCATTACTTTTAAAGTCATCCTCAGAATCCTCCGAGTACAATTTCAGCCATCATTTTGATAAGGAAGATCTTATTAGATTGAACAAAACTTTCCCTTCTATCTATGCCAAAGAAGATGATGAAAATATAAATCAATGGATAGATAGTATGAGATTTGCATTTAAGACCATAATCGAGAATGGTGAATTCAATAAGACTTTTTCAGAAAATAAACAAGACCTAAATGTAAAATTTATTTGGGTAAATAATTAAAACATATTTCAAGAAGTAGAAAATTACACACTACTTCTTGGTTTCCCCAAAATACACTCCATCACAATTAGAGTAAACTGCAAAAAAATTTAAACAATTTTTTATTCAATTAACCTGACTCATTAGTAGAAGAAGTTCCTTCTGACCATTGCAACTTGTTTCAGTTGCTATCTGTTTAATTTAATGGAGAAGGTAATTTCATTGTAATTTTGATTGTAGGTTTAATACTAAACAGCATTCAAAGGAAATTAGGAAATGGATTAAAAAAGAATTTCTGCATCGCTCTTTCTTCTCTATGCGATAATCCGAGGAATTATTTTTTTGTTCTTTTTGAACTAACCTGCCCCTTTTGTTCAATTAGTAAAAAAGTCACCCTACAGCAGCTCCTGATCTTAAACTAATGCCCACGTTATCTTAAGAAGATTCCTTTATGATTTTTAATATTATTGCAGTTGAGATAAAAGATAAGGGGGGTAAAACAAAAATTAAAATTAATATTGAAAATAGACTTGAAGTAGGATTAAAGGGAATGAATGCATTGTATATATATTGAGTAATTTTGAAATAGACAAAATAAATAATAAGAAATATAAGAACATAAATGACATTACCTATAAGATTCTTCATTATTGACCCTCCCTTTTCAATCATAACTTCAAATGATTTAGTTTTAATTAAAAAATCTTCTTCAACTAACCTGCCCCTTTAGTCAAACAAAAAGACCGCCGCAGCGATCACAATCTTTAACTCTTGCCCCCGTTAGCTAAATAAGGAAATCTATTTGAGATCCAATGAGTTACCTTTATCAATTTCCCAACTCCTACTAAAAACATATAAATTACCATACCTTTGTCGATTATCATTCCTGTAATAAACAGAAAAATTAAATACTCTGCATTGTTTCAATTCATCCTCTTTTTCTAGGTCATAACCCATTAAAAAGTAATCAATAGCAGGAATTTCAGAAGCACATATGATTTCTACACCTATCAATGATTGATAATCAATCATTTCATTTCTTTTTACAGTCTTATTAAAATCATCATCATTCTCTCTATCAAGCAGTAACAATTTCACGTTCTTAAAATTTACCCTAGCAAAGCTATACTCTTGTGAATCTAATTTAATATCAATAATAAGGTTAGTTACATTGTTTTCTTCTAAGCTAATCTTTTCAATAAATGAATCATCAAATGAATGATTCATATTGAAATCAGAAGGCAATGAGCCATAATGATATGCTATTCTATCTATTATCTTTCCATTTTTATCTTTAAGTTTTAGTAATTCATTGGGAAAACCTAAACAATCTAGCCAATATAATTGATAATCCCCTTTAAAATAATAATCATCCTTGTTGTTACTTAATCCAGTAAGGCTACTAATGATTTCAGAAAAGCTTTGATCCCATACGTTCTTAGTAATTTCTTTTATGTCTGTACATCTATCTAATATTTCTTCGGTCTCAAACTCATAATTTGCTAATCCATTTACTAATTCTTTTAAACGATTAATCTGTTCCTTATTAGACATAAAAACACTCCTTGAAACTTAAGACATAATATTTTTTCAATTCAGTATTAATATTTTATACATCTATTTTTACAGCTAAGAAGTTCAAATAACAAAATTTATCACTCATACTGTATTCAACGCTAATAAAAAATCCTCCTGCTTATGAAAGTAAACTGCCCCTTTACTTCCACAGAAGCATATTACTTACTTCATATAAAATAGCGATAATCCTTCTGGATCATCGCCAAAGTTTGATTAAGGTATTATCTCACACTTTTTATATTTCACTAAAAATGGTGCCAGCAAAGAACCGATTAGTAATATAGAGATTCCTATAAAAAAGCTCACTATAATATTATTGAAGGGCGAAAGGAAGTTAATGAAAATCATCATAGGTATAATAGTTAAACTAACAAATGTCACCCTACCTAGAAAGGTAATCTTATGTTCAGAACCACATCTGTCACATTCAATAGGTTTATAGGACCATACATTAGATTTAAAGATTTTGTACCAGCTAAATTGAGTGTTGCAGTTTTCACATTTTTGCAACTCTAAACACCACCTTTCTATGTATTTACACCCTGATTTCCCTAAACTCCATCACTCCAAAACACTAGATCTTTTCAGTGGAATTGACACTGTAAAAGCTATTAATGTTAAAGCTAATTTAAAAGAACAACAAACATAAAAAGAAAAAATAGGATAACCCCAAACATTTTACCTTTTGAGTCTTTATTTTCAATAGTTAAGACTACACATAGTATAGTGAATAAAGCAAATGCAACATAAGTTAATCTTCCCGTAAACGGTCCAGCCTTTTGTAACATTAATACAATAATCGAAATGACAGTAATAGGAATATAAAACCAATTGTATTTATTGTTCAAAATTTCCCTCCTAAAACAAATCTTAGTAGTTGAATTATTATATTCGATTTTTTCATATATAACTCCTTGTTTAACAAACTTGCCCCGTTTCTACCATAGCAGCATATGATTAATTAAATAAATAAGAGCGCTAATCATTTTCAGATTAACGCCCCTAAGTTAAAGAACTACTTTATTTTATTATGAGAATAATCCATAGAATTAGCAATCTCAACCAAATTTTCAGGAGTTACTTCGTTCTCGATTCTTTTATCAATACTCAACACATACTGAAAATTATCTTTGTTGAAGACTAGTAAATTAAATCCGAAAATTTTTAGATACGAGGCTTTATTACCATCCCTTAATTCATAGGTGTTTAAGATGTTGTGGTCCCTTAATTGAAATCCATTTTCTACTAGTCGAATATCAATTTTATAATGATTTTCAGGTAATTTATCATTTATGTATTTAACTTCAAATGAGTCGTTAACGTCCCCTTCTAAATTAATAAACCTACCGAATTGGTGAGTAAAAGCGATCGAGGGTAAACGGAGGGGTAATTTCACATCTTGCTTTAAATGGTTCTCAAAGGCTTTTAATGCTTTCTCAGATGATTGATAACCTATTCCAAGATAGAAATCCTCATATTGGTTCGGTATATCATTCGATTCGGCATATGTTATTTCACTAATACTAGCAGAGGTTAATAAGATTATAAAAATACATAATGTTCTTTTCACTATCTTTACACCCTTTTTTAGCCATATTATCCCCAACCCTTGTTCAACTATCCTGCCCCTTTAGCTCAATAAGAATTTCAACAAAAAAGAGCATTAATCCTTCTTAGATCAACGCCCCCTTTTGTTTAAGTGAATCATTTCACAATCATCTATATAAATGGAACTAAAAAGGGAGTTGTCTTGGTATAGAAACAACCCCTATCTCTATTTGGATTTCAATAAAATTAGGAGATCCAATAGCTTTTGTTCCTAACCAATGTATTTTTAAAGCTTAAATAAAATTATTTCACAAATTCCAATTGCTCATAGTCATTGATATAAAGTTCAAAGGGTTCAACTACTGTTTCTAAAAATATTGGATCTTGACTTTCCTGAGATCGTGTAATCTTTGGAAGTTTAAATGTAAAGGGGAATTTCTTTACCTGATTTGGTAAGACTTCAATATTATTTGTTATTAGCCATGTAATAGGAGTTTCTTCTTCTGGCAATTCCATTTCCAATGTAATCCTATCTAAAACAATTGAACGTTTACCTGCACTAACCGTTACTACCCCTTCTAATTTCCCATTAGAAGAAATAGTATTATTCTTCAGAATTGTATTAACTGGATTCTTGTTTATAAATATTTTTATAAATTTGTCTGTTAATTCTTTACTAATATAAAAAGAAACTTTTTTTCCATTATACCTACCAGGCAGATAGTCGATACTCCTGTTCAATTCTGTAAATACAATATTTACAGAATAGGAGTTGGGTTCTTGATTTTCAAAAATCTCAGATTTGTTTTTTTGGAGTAAATTCAAAAACCAAGTATAGTCTCCGTGGAGTAACATATCAACCTTTTTACCAATTACTGAATCATCTGCTTTAACCATAAATGCTTCTATGGAAGAGTCAGAGTTATTTTCTAAGTATTCTAAATCAATATCATAAATAGAAATAGGATCTCTTACGTTATCAACTTTAGAACAACTAGAAAGTAATGCTAAAACCACCAAACTTATTAACGATATTACAACTTTTCCATTTCCCACTATTTTGAGTCCTCCATGGATTCCTTCTATTCATTAGAACTAATTTTTCATCTAGGATATTTATAAGTAACCTGCCCCTTTAGTGGAATAAGAAAAGCTGCCTTTTATGACAGCTCTGATCTTCAACTAACGCCCCGTTAATTCATTAAGAAAGATTATGATTTTTTGAAAATGCTATCAATATCATCACGCCAATAATCAACCAACCAATTATTATATTTATGATATAAATGTATTAATTTCTCAACTTCATTAGAATGAATTATACAACCTCTATCATCATACATATGAAATATTATGTCCTTTTCGGTGCTAATAAAGTAAACAGATTGTCCAATAGAAGGTTCTCTTCCTTGTTCATAATTTCCTATACCTTCAAGTATATCCTTGTAGATAATAGACTTTAATTGTGAGTATACAATTTTCACTTTGTATTCATTCTTTATTTCTATTGTTTGACCCGTTATATCATCATAATCCTCATCTATATCGAACAAAGTTTCCTCTTCTATATTTTGGTTACATAATAAACCATATATGTATTCTGGAGTGGTATTTCCAAACATAATATCCTCTGTTACTTCCCAATCTTTTATATAAACATATATAAAATCATCAGGCTTGAACACTTCTTCAAACAATGTAGTCACTCTTGTAACAACTTGATTAATTCTATCATTAGTTCCGTTTTCATATGGTTCACCTAGTTCAAACCTTAGATGTACTTCACTTGTTAGGCTAGGAAAATTACTGTCTATGTACCTAAAAATTTTTTCCTTCATTGGAATTACTCCTTATATAAATTCTGTATAATCTTTAGTCTGCTAGTAAAAATTCGATCTCTCTATATAAGTTTCCTTCTTCAACTAAACTGCCCCTTTAGCACAGTAAGGATTTCAATTATATGGAGCTCTAATCCCTCCTGGATTATCCGTTGAAGAAGTTCTTAAGTTACTCTGCTAAAAATTCTTCAATATATTCCTTCAATTCCTCCTGAATCTCTTCAAAAGTTTCATCAAGTAATTCCCCTATAATTTTGCTACCAGGAATCTTCTTTGAAGTGGGGATTCCTATGAAAGAACGTTCACATTCCCATATTTTAATGGAATGGAAATCAATTGGTTCTTCATTTTTATCGGCAATTCCAATTGAAATTGAGGAACTGTATCCAGGCATAAAAGGGTCTTTGCCATCTTTTTCGAATCTAGCATCAAAATCTAAATTTTTCTTCGCAAATACAGGTTTATATTTAGTCAACAATCTCTCGATGTTGCTTTTTAAAGTCAATTCAGTTTTATTAATTTTCCCCATCAGTTCGTCAGTAAAATCTTTTTGTTTAAATTTCATATATAAATCACTTCTCTTCAAATAAGATAACTAAAAAAAACATTCAATCACATAAATATCCTTCTTCCACAAACCTGCCCCGTTACTTGAAGATGAAAAAGCGAGCCTTCACTATTGAAGAATCGCTTCCATTAGTTGAAAACTGTTATTTCATTGACCTCGCAATTTCTAACATTCTTTCTTTCGGTAACCTTGAACTATTCATTTCTATATAAGTACCATCTTGTACCCAATTAAGTAAACCCCCAGCTATGGTTTCTCCATTTTTATCAACATTACCACTATCAATCCATTCCTGAAAATAACCTTTGTTTCCATTAATATCAACTTTCTGAGAATGAGGAAAGTCTTCATCGGATAATGGGAATCCTCTTCTCAAATCAATAGAGACCATCAGCTTTGTATCCTTACTATCCATATAATGCAGCATTATCCAAGGGGAAGTTTTAGTATCTAATGTCCAATAGTCAGGAATCTTTCTTGGAGTCAAAATGGTAAAATCAACTTTTTTCTTTATTTCTGGTATGGTTTCGCTATTGTGGTTATACTTTATCCCTTTAGCCATACTTAACATTGGACTACTAACTAAAAGGATTATGATGAGTAATAGACGAAAAAGAAGTGCCATCTTATTAATACCCCAATTCAAACTGATTTTTTGGAAATAGTATCCCCGTTTTGACACTTCTTATTTAACTAAACTGCCCCTTTAGCAACATAACAGTATGTAAGCTTTATTCAATAAATAAGAGCGATAATCCTTCTGGATAATCGCCCTCATTAATTGAAGAAGTACTCACATTTCCAAGTAGGATATTCATCATTGTGTTTGTAAAGAAGTTCTTTCATTATTTTTGCATCTGAGGGCAAGCTTTTTTCAAATTCAGACCAACCGATAAGTACAAGTTTATCGGGCATACTAATAAGCCCTGTTATAGCATCCCAAAAAGCATCCCAGTTTTCACCATAGAAGTCAGGAAACTCGAGCTTATCTTTAAGAAGCAAATGTAAATCATTTGTAGTTTGGACATTACTTATATCAATAGTTACGATTGATTCATGTTCATTATTCAATTTATACACCCCAATTTCTTATCTAAATTATCCTTTCTCCTTCTGGAACTAACCTGCCCCTTTTGTTCAATAAGTAAAAAAGCCACCTTAACGGCAGCTCATGATCTTAAACTAACGCATGCGATAGTTGTATAGTAAAACGTTATTATATAAATAACTGATTTACTTTTGTTTTATCTTTTAAATTAGTTTGAATGAGATTCTTTAAGTCTTTTTCATTCGTATAATCACTTAAATCTTTTCCATACCATTGTTGTAATTGATCTCTTTCCAAAGTATATTTTTCATCAGGAAAACCAAAGGTAATCCAATCTAAATTTTTAACTAAAGCAAATAAAAAAGTTGCATTATTTATTGCAATACTTTTAGTGTCACCAGCTGAATTATTATATTCTATAACCATTCCATAAGGCTTTTTTTTAGTTTGAAGTGTCATTTGTTTGAATTCTTTACTATGAGGTAATTGATCTATAATACCTCCTACCGCACTGTTATTACCGATATAAGACTCCTTATATTGAAAAATATCTTTACTGGAATCTTTATCTATTCTACAACTTGTTAAACTTAACAATAAAAACATTAATATTATAAAGTGCATTGTAATTTTTTTCATAAGTCCCTCCTTTACTCATTTTACATTATACCAAATTTCACCAATTAAATCTCTTAATCTTATTGACCTAAACTGCCCCTTTAGTTCAAAAAAAAAAGCCACCAAATGGCAGCTGGAGCTTCTCTAATTTCAACAAGAAAATCTTAGTTTATTTGTTTTGGCTAACACTTTTTCCACTTGAAATAGTTACTTCATCTGAGGGTCCAATTACACCCATCACACTTATGTAATAAAGCAGATTTACTACTTCTCTTTTTAACTCGAATTTCTTTTTAATAAAAAGAATGTTAACAGCCTTTAAAATTTGCCATATTACTGTGATTGATATTGCAGGATAGAGAAAATGGATTCTTAACAAAAATCACACTTCCTTTTTTTACATAATATAGCATTTAATAGTGAACATAATAAGTTAGTTTCTTTAGTCAATTAAAAGAGGGTTCTCCTTAAGAACCCTCTTTTTGCATACGATTTAAATGATTTAGATGATACGGTCCTTGTAATTAATACGTCAATCAATACCGAAATCCGTTCTCATGCACAATTGCTTTTTTTATTCTTAAATATATTTCAAGAATCATTAACCGTAGTGGTTTCGGTGTCCGAATTGTTGGCTGGATTAGGATCGATCTCATTGCCGGTAACCATGGCCACGTTGGAGATGGTTTGGACTGAATCTGCGGTGGGGGTGACAACGATATTAACGGTCGCCGTTCCTCCACTCGCTAAGGTGCCAAGGGAGCAGGTGAGAGTGCCTGCAGCAAACGAGCATGATCCCTGGGAGGGACTGGAAGAAACGTAGATCACAGAACTAGGCAGTATGTCGGTCAACGTTACGTCCGTTGCCGTGTCAGGTCCACCATTGGCAACCGTTACCGTATAGGTTAAGTCCTGTCCCACCGTTACTGGATCCGGTGAATCTATTTTCACCACCGATAGGTCCGCTGTTACAGGATTAACCGTAGTGGTTTCCGTGTCCGAATTGTTGGCTGGATTAGGATCGATCTCATCACCGATAACCATGACCTCGTTAGAGATGGTTGGGACTGAATCTGCGGTGGGGGTGACAACAATATTAACGGTCGCCGTTCCTCCACTCGCTAAGGTGCCAAGGGTGCAGGTGAGAGTGCCTGCAGCAAACGAGCATGATCCCTGGGAGGGACTGGAAGAACCGTAGATCACAGAACTAGGCAGTATGTCGGTCAACGTTACGTTCGTTGCGGTGCCAGGTCCACCATTGGCAACCGTTACCGTATAGGTTAAGTCCTGTCCCACCGTTACTGGATCCGGTAAATCTGTTTTCACCAACGATAGGTCCGCAGTAGGAGGAGGTGTAAGATCAAAATCATTAATTTCACAAATACTAATATACCTGTTTAAGGAATTTATACTCCGAGTTGGGTCGGTACAGAAACAAGGGAATTTCACTACTTCTCTAAGGAGAAGAACAGAATTATCAATTACTTCACTTATAGTTCCAGTATATAAAGCACCACTTTTATCAAAAAGAAAAGTAGTAAAACCTATATTACCTTGAAATATATTTGCCATGGTTTCAACACATCGAGATTCATTAAACGTTGTAGAACAACAAAGATCCTTACACTTTGACAAAAGAATTACCTCCTTTCTTTTGAAGTAATATCAAATATATTAAAATTTACTAGTTTTGCTTGTATGCTTGTCCATACCTATCTAATATTAATTAATTATGTAACCATATCCATGTGAGGTTAACAAAATCAATCATAACGTTAGGAAGTAACCATACGAATCCCCTTGGGGCCCAAGGGGGCTCAACTTGTCCATTTTAATCGTTGATGAATCAACGTTTTCGTCCTCTGATGAAGCCCGGTGGCCGCAAAAAAGAAGAATTGAAACTTGCTAAGAGCTTCGAATAATATCCTGGGTGGCCTTTTCTTTCAAAATAGCCAAATGTGCATAAATGTTATGGTTGTCTTGATGTCCGTTTGCGATAAATGCTCATTTATTTCTAGACCCACTTCAATCAAAGAGAGGAGTTTATGGGAATTTCTCTAAAAAAGATTTCAATATTACTATGGTGCGAGGGATCTCCAAAAGTACACTTATTCGTGCGGGACGTAGGAAGAACAGCTTCCGGCTTTACCGTTCTCCAATGAGACGCTGGAAGAACTGAGAACAGAGTTATCACAGGTCTATAGGACAGAAATAGAGCAATTAAAGACCGGCCTCTACCACTTGGATAGGTGTGACGAAGGAATGAAAGGGCAATTGACCCGTTGAGACATGGGAGTGAAAACCTCCAAGGGTGGCGTGGAGAATGCGTACATTAAATGGAAATTGTTGGAGTTAATTACTACCTCCTTTATTTAAGTACGCCTTCATGAAGCCCACAAGTCTAAAACTCATTCAATACGTCCTGTTTTGATCTCCTAAGTGTTTTGATATCCTGCGAATAAGTGAGTATTTGAGAGATAATCGTATCTTACTGAGGGAGCACCATAAGGAAAAAGCGATACTCTTTGTGGAAGTATCGCCAATCATTACTTGAATAAGAAAAAAGCAATGTTCGTTATTTAATAATTGTTTCATCAACCACGAAGTATGACAATATCCCTAAAATTGCTAGTATAGTCAAAAGAACCTGAATACATATTCCAACAATACTACAAACCTTACCTGAAATAGCTAAACCTCTTCCTGTTTCATTGGAGTTATCAATTTCTTTGATGCTTTTCCTAGATATAATAATCCCAATAACACCAAAAATTAATCCAATAGTAGGTATGATTATTGACAATATCCCTAATATTAACGAAGCAATGGATTTACTATTTTTTTTCACCATTCCCTAGCCCCCTTTTAAACTAATTTTTTCTTTTCAAATCTATTAAATATATTCCATTTCATTATTCAATAAAACTTCCCCCGTTACTTAAATAAGAAAAAAGAGCTGCCGTAGCAACTCGTGTTCTTAAACTAAAGCTTATCGTTAGTGAAAAGTAAGCCCCGTTTGTTAAACAAGAAAAAGAGGTGTTGCAACTACCTCCGTTGTTTAACACAAGCCCCCGTTACTTTAAGTGTAATAATTCACAATCTTCTTCTTAATGAAACAAAACAAGGCAGTGCATTGTTTAATTTCGCTACCCATTCATTTAAAAAGCTATGGATTGTACAATTGCTTCTGTAACTGTTGAAGAAATAGAAATATATCATTAGCTTCTATAATTGAACAACTTAAATTCATAACAATTCTATCATTAATTATAAGTTCCTTATTCTCATTGTTGTATACAAAACTAATTTGCTTAAAAACGTGCCAAGGAAAATATATCGATAAGAACTCCTTAGAAAAGAAAACCCCTTTTTCAGTAATTGTGATTCCATTTGTTCCTATGCCCATATAGGTATTAACATAAGCAATTAATTTTTCATCTTCTCCTAAGTTATTTTTCTTCATTAGAGAAATTCTTGTTTTATCTGAAAGAGAGTCTGAAGTTCTTATATCTACGTTTAACATTGTACACAACAAGCAGTCCTCATTACCTTTAAACGTACTACATATACGAAGCACATTTTCAATATTTATTGAAAAATCACATATATTACTTGTATTTAAAGTTAAGAAATCTTGATGTTCAATGTAATTTCGCTTGATTTCTTCAAGCAGTTTTACTAAATCGTTTGGAGGGTATGAAGTACCTGCTATCATTAAAACTTTCTCATTATTTAGATATAGTTCATCTTTTTCAATTTTGAAATGGTCTATTTTCTTTAAAAACTCCCAAGAAAAACTACCTTTCCCTTTTCCTTTCCCTTGCCCAAACAATTTCCAATAGACACCCTTCTCTGTAAAGCAGAGTCCAGTTTTAAATCCACAATGTAAAAATGCAATTATAGATTCTTCAGTGGGTATCTCATACTTTTTGTTTATGTAATTTAACATTTTTTCAGGGATATATTTATAATAAAATCCCTCATCTTGGTAATATGCAAATATATCGTAAATATCCATCTTTGTATTCTGCAACTAACCAATCCCACCTTTTTCCATTTTATATTTATACGCTTTGAAATGGAAAAAAGTTTCAAACACATCTGAGTAATTTTTTCATAAGCTAGTCGAGTAGAAGGGAACCTCTCTACCTTCGGTAGATTGTGTTCCTCCCCCCTCACAGAACCGTGCTTGCACTATTAATGCACACGGCTCCTCCTAGTTATCTTTTACTGAATATAGCTAATCTCTTTTCTTAATTCATATATATTCACTTTGATTCTTGGTGAAGGTAATGGATATTTATTAAGAAAGAGCCTGAATTTATCCCATGTAAAGGATTTCCTTTGGCTTCTTCTGTTCAGCCATTTAAATAGTAAGTACTCGATTTTGTCTTTGAAGTTGTTAACAGTTGGGATATTATCTGTGATGCAATAATAGTTGTAATAGCCTATTAGTGAGCGTTTAAATCTATCCATAATGATATGAATATCATTATTTCTATTATTCTTTATCCATTCTTTAGAGTCTTTGAGTTTACCTTGGACTTTCTTTCTGCTCGATTTTCTCTTTACTCTAAATTTCCCTTGTTTACTTTTCCCACAATAGTGTGTAAACCCAAGGAAATCAAAGGAAGCTGGTTTACCATTCCCCTTTTGCTTTGCATTGTTTTCCGCAAACCTCCCGAAGGGAATAATTTTAGTTTTATCCTCGGCTATTTCCAAGTTAAATTTCTTTAATCTCGACTTTAATGAATGGAAGAATTGCTGTGCTTCACTTTTATTTTGAAAGCAACAGACAAAATCATCTGCGTATCTTACTATGTATGCCTGACCTTTGCATTGTTTCCTAACCACCTTCTCAAACCATAAGTCGAGAACGTAATGGGGATATACATTGGCTAATATCGGAGATATTACTCCACCTTGCGGTGTACCATTGTCTGTCTTGTATTTCTTACCTTCCTCCATGTATCCACCTTTCAGAAACCTACTGATTATTCTCAGTAAGTTAGGGTCAGAGATTCGAAGTTCCAAGAATTCCATCATCCATTTGTGGTCCACGTTGTCAAAGAAGCCTTTGATATCTACATCTACTACATAACTTACTGATCTCATTTCAATATAATGGTTCAGTATCTTCAACGCATCATGGCAACTTCTATTAGGACGGAATCCAAACGAACAGTCTAGAAAGTCATTTTCATAGATTGCATTTAGTATTTTAGCAATGCCTTTCTGTACAATTTTATCTTCATGTTCCGGTATTCCCAATGGTCTCTTCTTGTTTGAGTTAAGCTTTGGGATATACATTCGTCTAACTGGAACAGGGCGATAACTTTTGCTTTTAAGCTTACTTACTAAGTCCCTTATGTTTTCTTCTAGATTTTCACTGTATTGTTCTTTAGTTGTCCCGTTAACACCAGATGCCTTCTTATTAGGTAATTCATGATGGCATTGAATGAGTGCTTGTTCATTTAATAAATGCGCAAGGGATGTGAATGTCATTTTAGGCTCAGATTTTGCTAATTCTGCTATCCTTAGTAGTTTTGTTTCCATTTATTAAACCTACCTCTGCGTGTAGTAAATGTGTCCCTAGTAAGGGTGATAACTGGTAGCTAGCCTTCCCTCCATCGGCATTACCCAACTTCATTGGTACTACGCTGCTATCCGACTCCCTACTTGGCATTTGGTTTCCTTACTTATTATCGCTTGTACACCATACTCTTCTTCAAAAGAAAGAAAAGACCGGTAGGGTCTCCCGAGTTGCCGTATCATATCAATGTGTAACGTGCCAAGGTCTCTGACTCCAGTGAGGTTTTATCCATCTTGCCATAAACGATGGATAAAATGTTGCTTTCTGCGCGCAGGTAAGGCATCAGCCCTCTAGATTTACTAAAGTTTATGGAGCTCAATCCCTTCAACTATCTGGCTTTCGGCCCGCCACCTAACTGTCTACGCTTAAAGACTAAAGTTACCTTTAGCCCTCCAAGACTCGCTACGAGTGAATGGCTAGTTCTTGCTCGACGGGAATCCCACCCGTTATATGATACGACCTAGGCTCGGCCGCACAACTGCCCCTTTAGTTAATAAAAAAAGCTACCCAAGTGGCAGCTAGATCTTCTACTCTTTCCCTTGTAAATTTAATATATTATATAATGCTTTTCTTGATTTTTTGTTTTTTAGTTTATATGTACCTACCCTTGTAGCACTTTCTAATAAATCATAATCCTGACCAAAATCTTTCCAAACCCTAATGATTTCAGATGTGTCATCTTCATAATATAAAGTTATTTTAAAGTCTTCATGTTTTGTTTTCTCATACATATTATTTTGGTGATTTGCCTTATTTAATATCTTTGTTAATTGACTAATAGAATGATTGTTTTCAATTATTATTACTTCACCGAACTTACCTTCAGAATAATTATATTTTTCATACTCTATCTTGGTGATATTTGAAAAATCATTAGAAAACATAAAAGTTCCAGCAAAGACAAAAATAATTACCAAAAGGAAAACTCCTATAAACTTTTTCAACGAAATCACCTCTTTTTATTCTCCTTTTAATCCTTCTATTTTCTTCCACTGCCCTGCTTCGTTAGTTGATCAACGAAAAAAGAGCTGCCGCCTGCAACTCCTTCTTCAACTCAAGCATCCGTTTGTTTAAGTGCATTTCTTCACAAACTCTTTCAATTGTTAGTTTAGTTAAAGTTATTTTTTCCAAATAATCGTTGAGAATTGATTTTACCTTCAAATCGTTGCAAGGAGATAAAAAATAGTAAACATAATAATGAAGAAAGCCAAAACAATTCCAAAAACAATACTAATTATTTGCCATTTCCAAGTATATCCTTTGAAATCCGATTCTGATGTTGCACGATCAACCTTACTGATATGCAATAACATACTAATATTCATTATTACTAATAGAAGAAAGAGTAACCTGCCCATAAAAAATAACTCGAATTCTAACACATTACTTGAATTACGATTAACCAAATATTGAATAAAGAATGAAACACTTAAAACAAAATTCAAAATCCAAACACTTTTTCTTTGTTTCATCCATTCTTTTCCCATTTTGCTCTTTTCATAATGTGCTACTTGTTCATAAACAGGAATGAATGACTTTGTTGAATAACGTTTCACCAAATTTACAATTGCCTGTATAAACATCATAATACTAAGTATTAAAAAATGAGTTGAAAATGTTATATTAATAAGGTTTAAGATGAAAAAGTAGATTGGAAGGACAGTTATTAATAGTACATTTGATACAAGTATTTGCTTTTTTCTCATTCTCTTTATATCAATTGTATTCATCTCCATCCCCCTAGAAATGATATTTAGAAATTCCTACACACAATAGAAAACAAAGAACCTTTGACTTACAGACGAATCAGAAACAAAATATTTTTTAATTTAATTATACAACATTAGGAAAAAATTGGAATTAGAATTATAAATATTCTTCTTCGACAATCCTGCCCCTTTTGTGGAATAAGAAAATCCACCTCAATGACTCTGATGTTCAACTATTGCCCCCTATTGTTGATAAAAAAATAAAATAAACAAGGTTAAAAGATAATTAAAAGCTTTGAGTTCAATTTTCAGAAGTGCTAAGAGATAAATAGTCTGTCTGTGAAATAACATCTACTTCTTGTCCATCTTTTTCGTAAACGGTTAAACTACCTTCTTGCTCTTTTTTCTCCCAACCCCATAGTTTAATGATTGCTCGGTACCTTAAAGGCAGACCATTTTCTTCTGAAGCTGGGCCCCAGTTATAAGCTTCTAGTTTACTCTTATTAGCTGTCATTTCAGCAGTTTTGGGTACTGGAAACCCCTCGAATTTTTCTGATTCCTCATATGAAAAAAGAATTATTAAGGGAATTCCAATTAACAAAACAGTAAATGCAATTAACCCACCTATTATTTTTTTATTAATCTTTGATCATCCTTTCACCTTGTTTTCATTTCAAAATTACACCAAAATCTTCTTAATTTCTTCCACAGTGGTTTAATAAAATTCCATTCTTAGCTGCTATAATCCTTCTTATATTTAAACTAGAGCCCCTTTAGTTGAATGGCTCCTTCTTTATTTCTTTTAATATCTCAACTATCTTTTCATTTGTCCTATTTAGTTTCCTTAATTCTTTCTCTATTGATAAAAAGGAATTAATGATGAACAAAATAAATAACATTCCAGCAAATCCAATAATAATCTCCATTCAACAACCTCCGTTTTCCTGAAACTTCAATATCTTAGAGGTTTATTCTACAACTTTGGAAATTTTCCCTTCTTTAACTAACCTGCCCGTTTAGTTCAACAAAAAGAACGCCGCAGCGCCCCTAATCTTTTAGCCTTGTGCTGTTAATCTAATAAATCCAAGACAATCATTGGGTTAAATATTAGATAAATGCCAATCACAGTTAATGCAAAAATTAATATGATTACTACTTTTTGTTTCATCTTGCAACCTCCTCATTTTTACACCCATTATTCAAATTCTACTTAAATAAACTATTACCTTCTTTCACTAACCTCCCTCAATAAAGAAAGCGAAATCGCCCGTTTTTTCTGGTTTTCTCAGTATTTCACAATTAGATAATTTGGTGTTTTATGTCATTAATGTGGTTGGATTTATCTATAAAGGATAAATTTGGACCTTTGAAGAAAAAAGATTCATAGCTCAACAGCCACAAACTTACAAAAAATGGTGGATGAGTAAAATTATGATCGCACTGGTGGATGTCCACATATCTCATGGAGGTCAACCCTCCCATGTCTCACAGAGTCTTCGCTCTCAAATTCCTTCGTCCAACCTTACCATGAGGTGGATGTCAGTCATGCTGCCCCACAGGGTCCTTGCCCGAAGTTTAGTTGCTTTGCTGACTAATCCGTGCTTCAAATGTACGTGACGTATGACACAAAAAAACTACTCGCTACTCAACTGTTCTTCGCTAGATTACGCGGCTATTTCTACTTCCATTCTTTCTCTCATATGAGGGATATCCTTTAACATTCTCTCTTCGCTAAACTCGAATTGTTTCTTCCCAATGGCAAAGAAAATCCGGATTAACTTATTACACAATGCAATCAGAGACTGCATTTACTTTAGTGGATTATCTGGACGTTGCGTATAATAAGCGTGTAAGGCCTTAAATGCAGAGTTCTCCATAATCATACAAACCCTGAAGAGAAGGGCCCTCAGCTTCTTCCTACCTCTTTTAGTAATCTTGGTTTGTCCCTTATGCTTACCAGAAGTATTCTCCTTCAAGCTCAATCCAGCCAATTTTATGATTTGTCTAGGATGAGAGTAGTCTCCAAGATCTCCCACTTCCGCGAAAAATCCGGCAACAGTATCTCTCCCTACACCCTTGATGGCCAACATTTGTTGGACACCTGGGATATGTTCAATCAATTTGTCTATTTGTGTATCTAATTCTTCGAATTTCATTTGGATTAGATCATATTTATCAAGCAGGGTGGTCAGTTCTAGCTTGGCCATTGTAGCTCCTTGTCGAAGTCCGATGGACTCATTGGCTGCTTGTTTCAACTCATGTATCTTGTTCAGTCCCACACTACGCTTCACTGCTTTTCTTAGATGATTCAATAAATCTTGGTCAGAGAAACCAATCAGTTCATGCGGTAAGACTCCTAATCTTAAAAATTGCAAGGCTGCTTTCCCTTCCCATTTTTTAAAGACTTTTAGGAACTCTGGAAAATATCGATCTATCCAGTTATGAATCTGTCCCTGGACCGTTTGAAGGTCATCAGTTAAGAGATCACGAATTTTTTTCGCCACGCGGAGTTCTGCATAAACCCCTTGCGGAATCTTAGGTTCGGCGTATCTCCCATCTTTGACCAACTGTGCAATGACTCTAGCATCTTTCACATCGTTCTTGGTCGGTGAATTGTCGTCGAGTTCCTTGCTTTTCTTAACATGCAACGGATTTACAGCGACCAACTTAATCTCATTCTCTTTTAGAATGTGAGCTAAATTAAGCCAATAATGGCCAGTAGGCTCCATGCCTACTATCACTTTTCCCATGTTCTGTTCTTGCTTCAAATGATAAATCCACTGGAGAAATAGTTGAAATCCCTGCTTAGTATTATCGAAATAACAAGGGGACCCGAACTCCATTCCTCTATAGTCCTGCGCGCGTGCGACATGCTTGAACTTGGCAATATCAACACCTATAATAAGAGTCTGAGAAGTAATTTGAGCAATCTTTTCATTTTGGTTATAATTCATTTAAAGGCCTCCTGGTATTTGAGTAATGTCCTTTTCGCTGGCCAGCTTCAGGACTCTCTCATTCTACCAAGAGGTTATTTTTTTGTTCAAATCTCATTTTCAGTCATTACAGGAATGCTGCCCCGATAGTTCAATAAAAAATGCTGCAATAGCAGCATTGGAATAATTAAAAGAACTTTTTATATAATTCACGCCTCAGTTGTCCACTTAGATAAGCATACACTCTTGTTGTTTCGCTCTTTTCATGTCCCAATAGATTTTGTATAACTTCTAAAGGTGCTCCATTATTAATTAATGTAGTAGCATAACTATGTCTTAATTGATGTGGATGTATACACTTTTTGATTCCTGCTCTTTTGGATATTTGTTTTATAACGTATCTCATTTGTGCAATGCCCATCCGATGTGGTGCTCTTATTGTAACAAACAGAGCTTGTTGATCATCTGTTCTTTCTTCTAAGTATCTTTTTAACCATATACTACATCTAGTGTTAAAATACACTTCTCTTTCTTTTTTTCCTTTTCCAAACACAATAACGGACTGTTCTGTGAAGTTGATTGAATGTCTATCTATGCTTACAACTTCTCCTATCCTGCAACCAGTTGAATACATAAACTCAAATAATGCTTTCTCAAAAGTAGTATCACACGCTTCACGTAGCAATTCAATTTCCTCTTCTGTTAAAAACTTAGGAATCCTACTGTCGAGCTTAGGCTCTTTAATAGATGATACTGGATTGGTTGTAACATAATTCTCATCTTGAGCCCATTTAAACAAAGATTTTATAAAACGTATCCGATGACAAAGACTAGAAGCCTTCAACCCTGTAGCTACTTTTCCAAGATATAGTTTAATAGATTCAGTCGTAAAATCAGTAATATTGACATCACCAAAATAATTGATTAATAAGGATAATTGAACACTATACGCTTTTAATGTTTGAGAAGAATAGCCTTGAATTTGTTTATCTGCTTTATATAGTTGCCACGCTTCAGATACAATCATTGTAATAACTCCCAGTTCTTTTTACTGGCAGTATTCACCTTAAAAGCATAATTTATACTAGTTTAATAATTTTATATTGAGCTATTGCCCCCGTTACTTTAAGTACAATACTTCACAATCTCATCGTACTATGAAACAACCTCAAATTTCAGGGTGTTTCGTTTTACTATGATATATTCACCTGTTGATTTATTCATTACATGAGACACTTCCTTCGTATGCGTTATCTCAAACCAATCATTTTGTATATCCACCAGTAATTTTACTTCCACATCACTTTCCCCATATTTTAAACCACTATAAGATAATTTTGTCATCGTAATCATCCCTTTCTTAATAAATAATATTCGTCTGATGAGACATAAGACATATTCTTCTTATTGTATTATCCTGCCCCATTAGTCAAATAAGAAAAGGCTGCCATATTGACAGCCACTGACCTCAACTCTAGCACCTATTTCAATTTTCATATTGAGGACTTGAATTCCTTTATTTTTTGCATTAAACCCTAATAAATTTTTCAGAGGTAACTAATTATTATGTCTTTTGTTAACTTCAATTGTAATGAACTCCGGCAAATAGCTGGGAGTACATCCTTTTGCTACTATTTCATCTTTGTAAAGACCCGTTTTCTCACCAAGTTTAATACAACGTGCACGATTCTTTTCATCATAAACGCCTATCCAGCCTGCGGTGAAATTCATAGCCCATTGAACTTCCGGTTCTTCCTGCGTAATATTAGCTTCTAATGCAGATAGCAAGTATGCTGTGTTATCAGGCGGTATTTGTCCAGTCCATCTCAATCGCCCTTGAAAATACCA
This sequence comes from Peribacillus alkalitolerans, assembly GCF_010882125.1. Classification (GTDB taxonomy): domain Bacteria; phylum Bacillota; class Bacilli; order Bacillales; family DSM-1321; genus Bacillus_BN; species Bacillus_BN alkalitolerans. The sequence goes on from NZ_JAAGVZ010000004.1 coordinate 107,813, forward strand.
GAAAGCTCGCCTTTGAAGAGCAGAAGGACTATTTTCCCATGACTCCATCAATGCAATTTTTTTCTTGTCTTTGGTGAGCTGATTAGCCATTAACCAATCCATTAAGTTATTTCGCTCATCAAAAGTGTGAGTCTGCATATCCTTATCAAGCTTATTTAGCACATCTTGTGAAAGAAGTTTTTTGTCCATAATTAAGATTGCTAATAGTCTGGGCAAAAACTCTTCGGTTGACCAAAGTTCCATAGCTAGTTCGTGTTCTTTTTTAATGTCCTTCGCGATTTTTCGTAAGTCGCCTAGCTTAGTTTTACTATTGATCTGAGGTAGAATTTTTTCTGCTTTTGAAAAGCGTTTTATTTCTGTACCTTTATTTTCATTCATTTTATACAACTCCTTTATTAAAGCACTGTTTCATAATATGTCCTTGACGGGATATATCAAGAACTTAATTTCGTTATAAGTCTTAAAGAAACGCCCCCGTTAGCCATCCATGCAGCACAAAATCAGTGCCGCACCACAAAGAATGAAAATGGTTAGGAAGTGTCAATACTGATATTGACCTTAATCCAGTCAACCCTAATCCATAGACTTATTTATTATCGCTCTCCTCTTTTTTTTAACGATTGAGTTGGGTCTTATAAGTATTGCCATTTTTCTAATCTTGAAGAAACTTATTGGTAGTTGAAGAAGAAAAACTACTTAGTTTCCATCATTGAATATTTTGTATGTCTATTTTTTCTAATTCTTTTTTTCTTTTCTTTTTAAGAGATTCTCTACCATTAATCCAGATGCTCAATAAAAAAGCTAATCCTCCAATAGCAGCTAATATAAGAGAAAGTGTATCTACTTCCCCGAACTTCTTTAAAAACCAGCTAACTATAAACACTAAATATAAACCAGGTAAGATAGCCCCCCAGTATACATTTGTTCTACTAGATAAATAAAACTGAATCCCAATAATCACAATCGCAATTAACCATCCATACACCTCTAACATCAATTATCATCCCTTTCACTTTTATATTTATCAATAATCAGTTTTGCAGTTTCTAAACTAATCCGTTCATCGATTACTAAATTTTTAATCATATTAACAAATTCAACATCTTCCGTTTTGCTGTTCAGCTCAATTTTTTGTATTAAAGTATCCAACTTAGCCCTAACTGTTGGATAGGAAACATCATAAATTTTAGCTATATTCTTTAAAGAACCAGAATTTATAATGAATTTTCTTATAAATTCAATGGATTCTTTATCTAAAGATAAAATCCAAGCTGGTACATCCTCACGATTCATGTTCTTCCCCCCTTATCTTTTTAATAATGTTAATATATTCTTTAATAAAATTCAATTATTTTTTAAATTAATTTAAAAATATGCAATTCCTGCGATGGATTTTAAGCCGATAATGACAATTGCTTTGTCATAGCTATTGGCATATAAAAACAAAACTCGCCACATTGGCGAGTTTTTTCATTGTTGTTTACCAGATCCGTCTTCAACTAAAGCATGCGTTAGTTGAAGACGGAATATTATTATTTTTACTTTATTTTTGCTCTTTTTGTGTAATAAGCAAGTGCAAATGGAATCAGAGGAGTTAGTGCGATTAACTTATACCAACTCTCTCCACCAATATAAAATAGTGTTGGTAATAAAGCAATTCCACTCCATAGGAATGATATCCAAGATTTTTTCCAAAGCCCCCATAACAGATGAATCAATCCAAAAGTAATTAATCCCCAAACGATAAATCCTAATAGAATGAATCCTAAATCTCCCATTTGTTCACTCCTATACCTATTTATTATTTATCTATATATTGTATGATATTGATTGAATAACGATCCTTCCCGTAAATAAAACAAGAGCTGAATTAACAACTCTGCAATTTTCAACTAACACGCCCCCGTTAATACAACATGAATCCCTTATTTAATCAAAAATAAAGGGTGTTATCCTACAATAGCACCTGTTCAGCCAGCAACTTAAGCTTTTACTAACATCTTTTTTTGATACTTAAGAATTTCCTCATCTGTGAATACGTTGGATGCCAATCGTTTAACTTTATCCCAGTATTCTTTGAATTCATCATAATTATGACCTTGATTCTTTATAAAATTAACCAGGCTGCCGGGCTAAAAGTGTTCGGTTTAGAGCACCCTTTTACCAGAATAATCTCAAGCCAGGCTAAATCTGTGAGGTATATATGAGTCATTACTTTTGCCACCGAAGAAAAACCACTCTTAACTTCCTTATGGAAAATGTCTTGCGGTAGTTCTTTTAAGCGATTTAAAATAACTTCATTTGCCCATAAGTGGTAGTCATACATTTTAATTCAGAAAACAATCTACCCGATTGTTGTAAAATATTGCAAATTAAAGATTATTTTATTAACAGTACATGAACACTTAAAGTAATTGTGGTGTTCATTTTTGAAAACAAAAAAAGAGTGGGATATAACCACCCACTCTATAACTTATTATTGATAAGAGGAATCCCTCTTAATTTAGTGGCTAGGAACCACCTTTTTAATTAATCCCCTATTTTTATTATCTCGGTTTAGTTGCCTTACTTTAAAATGAGTTGCACTACACACTCCACATGGCTTGTCTGAGGAAACATATCAACAGGTTGGATGTATTGAATATTATATAGCTTGCTCAAACGTTGGAAGTCTTTTGCAAGAGTTGATGGATTACATGATACGTATACCACCTTTTTTGGCTTGGCTTTTATGATAGTAGCTAATAGCTGCTCATCACATCCGCTTCTTGGTGGATCTACTACCAATACATCTGGCTTCCAACCTTTTTTAATCCAAGTTGGCAAGACATTTTCCGCTTTACCGGTTTCGAAATGAGTATTGGTTTTCCCATTTCTTTTTGCATTCATTCTCGCGTCTTTTATCGAATCTTTAATGACATCCATTCCACGCACTTCTTTTGCATCGTCGGATAACCATAAACCGATTGTCCCGACACCACAATAGGCATCAACTACATTCTCTTTACCCGTCAAGCTAGCCGCTTTTTTGACTTCATCGTATAACTTAACCGTTTGAATAGGATTCAACTGGAAGAATGTTCGTGCTGAGAGCTCATATGAAAGATCGCCGAGTGTTTCTTTAATTACATTCTCCCCGGAAAGATGAATCGATTTTTCTCCAAATACTAAGGAGGTCTCTTGATCATTAACGTTTTGGACTATCGATTTCACCTGTGGTAGCCTTTGTTGGATAAGCTGTATAAGTTGATCTTTTTTCGGCAAGTCCTTTGTAGCTGTTACAATGCCCACTTGTACTTCACCCGACTCGAATCCAACTCGTACCATTATCGTACGTATCGATCCTCTTCGTTTCTTCTCATCGTAAATTGAGATATTTAATTCATCGAGCATTTTTTTTATCTCATCAGTCACCTTATTACATTCTGGATGTTGGACTATACAAACAGGAATGTCAATTAGATTGTGAGAATTCAAACCATATAAACCTGCAATGACTTTTCCATTACGGATACCAGCTTGAAATTGGCTTTTGTTTCGATAATGCCAAGGATCTTCCATACCTATTGTTTCATGGATATCTAATTTCTCTGTTTCTTTACCAAGATACCTTTCAAATGCCTGCCTAACGATGTCGCGTTTTTCCTTTAATTGTCCTTCATAGGATAGGTGGTGAAGCTGACACCCTCCACATTGATCATATACAGGGCATGGTGGTGCAACACGTTCAGTGGACTTTTTGCGGATTTTTTTTACTCTAGCTTCTGCAAACTTAGGGTGGACTTTAGTCGCTTCTGCTACCACTTCTTCTCCTGGCAACGCCCCTTGAACGAAAACAACGCCCCTTTTAAAGTAGCCTACACCTTCCCCGTTGATACCTAGCCTTTTTATCGTTAATGGAAAAGTTTGTCCTATTTGTAGGGCTATCGCTGTTTGTGTTCTATTACTTTCATGCTGCTTTTTCATGATTTTACACTCCGTTTTTCAATGCTGCGCCACAGGTAAAGGGAAGCATAGCTTAAGTAAGGAGCCCATTCTGTCGATAGGACCTCCATTTCTTCTATGGTTGGCTTTTCTGGAAGCTGCAGTAATTTTTTCAACGCATTTTGTATTCCTATATCGGCTTTTGGAAATAAATTCGGTCTGCCTAGACCGAATAGGAGGAAATTTTCCGCTGTCCAATTTCCAATGCCTCTTAACTTGATTAATGTTTGTGTTACTTCATTATCTGATTTTTCCTTTAGGGAATCCAAGTCTAGTCTGCCTTCAGAAATTTCTGTTGCTAATCCGATCACATATTCAGCTTTCCTAGTGCTGAATTGAAGGTCCCTCAATTCTTCTACAGGAATAGCTGCCACACGATCAGGGGATGGATAAAACCATGTTCCATCTTTTTCGAAACCATAAGTGTGTACAAACCGTTCTGTTAATGTATGGGCAAATGAAAGATTTAGTTGTTGATGGATAATACATTTTACCAGACAACTGAAGTAATCAAAATCTAAAATCAGCGCTGTCCCTTTATGTTCTTCAAAAATAGTATTTAGTTTAGTTCCTGAAAAATGTTGATGTATGTTTTCAAGCGGAATGTGCCAGTGAAAGATTTCTTTAATTCGAGAAAATACTTCACCCTTTGTCGACACATTTTCTCCTAAAACAATAAATTTTGGCGTATCCGTTGTTCCAATCGCTTGAATGGATATCACTTCAGGGTTACCTTTAACATTTAGAGGAACCTTCACAAGTCGATTTTCTATCTCTATACATTGCAATGGATCAAGAGATAAACGTTCTAGTACAAGCTCAAAATTATATGGTCCTTGTATTGAAATGGTTTCATTCCACACAGTCTTTCCCCCATTAGTACATTTTCCGTATTATATCATTTTTAGGGATGACTTTGTTAGCGTTGGTAAGCGAAAGAAATAAACCTCCCGCTAGTACGGAAGGTTACCTTTTTAATATCTTTTCTCCCATTTCTTTCTTCATGTACAGATCATCCAGGCTTTTGAATGTATATCCCTGTCTCTTCAACTCGACGATTATTCGCTCAAGCGCTTCAGCATTATCCTTTGAAATCGTGTGCAATAGTATGATCGCCCCTGGGTGAATTTGAGCCATTACTTGCTGATAAGCGTAATCAGGTCCTTGTTGAGCATTCACATTCCAATCCTTAAAAGCCAACGACCAAAAAACATGTACATAACCTGCTTCTTTCGCTGCAGCCATCGTACGTTCACTAAATATTCCCCTCGGAGGACGTAAATATTGCATTCCTTTTTTCCCTGTTATTTCTTCGGTCTTTTTCTTTACTTTATCTAGTTCCTTAAATAGCCTTTCGTTTGTTACCTGTGTCATGTCCGGATGATGCCATGAATGGTTTCCGATGATATGCCCTTCTTTTGACATTCGTATTACCAAATCCTCAGCAGATAGTAAATAATGTCCTGTAATAAAAAAAGCAGCCTGGACATGATGCTTTCTCAATACATCCAAAATTTCATCTGTATACCCATTTTCATATCCATTATCAAAAGTCAGATATACCGTTTTCTTGTTTGAATTATCCTTATAAACTGCATCGTATTTGGCGATCATTTCTTCATATTTCGCGCCTGCATCAGCTGGTTCGCCATTTTTACTTTTATTAAATCCCCAGTGATATGGTGAATTGGGAATATAAGCAATACTACTATATGTAACGAATATAAATAATAATGTCGTTATAAAAGTCGCTTTCCTAATCAACGTTTTCCCTCCTGTAAACTTTCGTGTTTTTCTTATTTTTCCAGAATTAAGGGAAAGCATAACAGGGAAAATATTGAAGAACATAAATTCTACATATTATCAGGAAAAAACAACTCAAATTTTATGTCTAAACAATAATAAAACCGTCCGTAAAACACGGACGGACAGCAATAGGAGGAGAAATTATTCAAATATATTACTTATTTAATAATGATCGCACTGCTCTATAAACTACTACAAGTGAAAAGACACCGACAGTGAAGTAACCTACGGTAGTAAGAATTGGAGTAAGTGCAGAAACATAAGTTAATGATTCAGTTAGAGTAGGAAGATAAATTAACGCAAAACCAGCTAGAATCGTAAGGAATAATGCTTTAAAGTCCATTAAGAATCCCTCCTTTCACTATCAATGTATGTACGAGTTCTAAAGCGGTGTGGGCATTTTGATAACGTTTTCGCAAAACAGTAATAAAGTCCTTTTTATTGAAAATTTAGATGGTAAAGATGTGATGGGGTGTTGGATCTTTCATAAATAGATAGCAAAGAAACCTCTCGCCGCAATCAACGGACAAACTTTATAGTCTAATCACAACAATCTATACAAAATGAGCCAAAATAAAAGAAGCTTGGTTTTCCCAAGCTTCTTTTTTATTACTTATTTAAAAACAGGTTCTTTAAATTGCGCCAACTTTTCCAGTGAGCTCATCGCTACGTCTTTATGAAGGCTATTACCGTGAGAATCCATTGTCACCACTGCTTTAAAGCCTTCCACTTTTAAATGCCACATTGCTTCAGGAATCCCGAATTGCATTAGGTCTACCCCTTCAACTGATTTGATACAATCAGCATAATACTGGGCAGCTCCCCCAATCGCATTTAGGTACACCCCTCCATGCTCTTGTAAGGCAGCCAATGTTTTAGGTCCCATACCACCTTTTCCGATTACCGCACGAATGCCAAATCGTTTCATGATGTCACCTTGGTAAGGCTCCTCACGAATACTTGTTGTCGGCCCTGCAGCTTTCACATGCCACTTTCCTTCTTCGTCTTTTAACATAACTGGACCGCAATGATATATAACTTGACCGTTTAAATCAACTGGTGAATCATTGTCAGACAAGTATTTATGGATAGCGTCACGACCTGTGTACATCATACCGTAGATTTTAACAACATCTCCAACTTTTAACTCACGGATTTGCTCTTCCGTAATTGGAGCTTGAAGGATGATTTCATCGCACTCAGTATCTATAGCTGCTGCTGTTTCAAGTTCTGCTTCTTGTGAAAAGTCGATTTTGTCTCCTTCTTGGTACATCCACTCTGAGATTTCCCCTGTTTCAGGATTCACTTGAACTCCTAGCCGACGAAATGCCCAGCAATTATAAGCTACAGAAACGAAGAAGCTTGCAGGAATTCTGTCCATGACTCCAACCTTACAACCTAATAAAGTCGTTTCACCACCAAAGCCCATTGTACCGATTCCTAGCTTGTTGGCATTTTCCATAACATACTCTTCCAATTTGCGAAGGTCTTCATTTGGATTAACATCATCATTGCTTCTGAACAATTGCTCTTTAGCTAAATCATATCCTGAAGAACGGTCACCACCGATTCCAACACCTATGAAGCCCGCACTACACCCTTGCCCTTGTGCTTGGTAAACAGAGTGCATGATACATTTACGAATTCCATCTAAATCACGGCCAGCTTTTCCAAGACCTTCAAGTTCGCAAGGAAGGCTGTATTGAATGTTTTTATTTTCACATCCTCCACCTTTTAGGATAAGTCGGGCATCAATGTAATCCTTTTCCCATTGTTCGAACTTCATGACTGGAACACCTTGGCCAAGGTTGTCACCACTATTGTCCCCAGTTAAAGAGTCAACGGAGTTTGGACGAAGTTTTCCGTTTTTAGTAGCCAAAGCTATTGCCGCTTTAATAGCTTCTTTAATTTGAATTTGATTTACACCCACAGGTGTTTTAATTTTAAATGTCGGTAATCCTGTATCTTGGCAAATTGGAGATATATTCTCATCTGCCATAGTGATGTTCTGTGTAATGGTTGCCAAGCTCATTGCAGAACGAGTGCCTTCACTCTCTTTTATTTTGGCTTCTTTAATGGCTCTACGAACATCCTTTGGAAGATTAGTAGATGTTTCTACAATTAACTGGTACATGCTCTCCTGGAATTTTTCCATGTTCATGCTTGTTTCTCCCCCTCTATTTACTCCCTTTGATTCCTGATACACTTTTATATATACAAATTATTGTTAAAAAATTTACGTTTCTTATTATACTCCTATCTTTTACGTTCGAAAAGTCTTCAGGTGAAAACGAATACAAGTAAATATTATGAAACTTTTTTTTCAAACTATATAAGTAAGATGTGAAATTATTTAAAAAACTAAAATTAGGACGAGGAATCATTGATATTTGGATTAACGATGTAAAAATATTGAATGAAAAACTTAAGGACATTGGAAATTAAGCTACAGGGGAAAATCGTGAAGGAATTTTTTATCCACGGAGAAGCGAAAATGTAAAAGGAAATCGATGTTAAAGCCTATATTCTCCATCATCTAGAAGATAAATTAAAAACCTTTTTGGCTACTTAATACCCAGATGATACAAAAATTACTGAAGCAATCCTTTTTCTTCGAATTAGTTCTAGATAGGGGGCACACAAAATAAATGGGCTTCTCTTTAATAGAAAAAGCCCGTTAATACCTTTATTTTACTTAGTCTTGAATTGGTCAATTTTCGTTTCTAGTTCATCGATGATTCCAATTAGACGGTCAATATCCTCTAATTCTGTATGTTCAGGATCAATATTTTCCAAAACTTCCAGAAACATTGAGAGCCTTTGTTTTAAATAATTCATTTGGTCATCTTTGTTAGTAATTGCGTTTCCCATTGTATGTACTCCCCCTTTCGATTAATTAATCCTACATAATAATGAATAAAAGTTCAATCGTTGTCATTGACTTTATTAAGTCATTTTTTCATAATGATACAGTGCCATTACAATCCTTGTAAGGAGCTTTTATATGATAAAAACTACTTCTCGTCTTCAACCTATTACCCCACAGTATGATCCGTGGGAAGCATATATGGACATTCAACAGTACGGTAAAATGACCTTGACTAATATTGAATTCACTACGACTACACTTTGTAATATGCGATGTGAACATTGTGCTGTCGGTTACACACTACAACCAAAGGACCCAAACGCACTTCCAATTGAACTTCTCCTTCAAAGACTGGATGAGGTTAAAGAGTTAAGATCTCTAAGCATTACGGGTGGCGAACCTATGCTGTCCAAAAAATCGGTACAAAACTATGTCGTCCCTCTTTTAAAGTATGCCCATGAAAGAGGTGTGCGTACTCAAATCAACTCTAATTTAACCCTAGACCTAGAACGATATGATGATATTATTCCTTATCTTGATGTTCTACATATTTCTCATAATTGGGGGACGATTGATCATTTTATCGATCACGGCTTTGCTATGATGGAACGAAAGCCAACGAGAGAACAGAGAGCTGTTCTATTTCAAAAAATGATCGACAACAGTCAAGCTCTGACTAAAGCGGGTGTTATAGTATCAGCTGAGACAATGCTGAACAATCGAACGCTTCCATATTTGGAAAGCATCCATAAACAGATTACTGAGGAAATGGGTTGTCAACGTCACGAAGTTCATCCGATGTATCCTAGTGACTTCGCTTCAAGTCTAGAGGCGGTTTCTTTAGATGAAATGAGGAAGGCGATTTCGCATTTATTAGAAATTCGTAATGAGGACGTATGGATGTTGTTTGGAACATTGCCATTCTATCCGTGTAGTTACAATCAAGACGATTTAGATCTTCTTCAAAAACTGTATAGTGCAAAGAATGTTACAGTCCGCAATGATCCTGACGGTAGGTCACGTTTAAACGTCAATATTTTCAATGGTGAAGTAATCGTAACTGATTTTGGTGATGCACCATCTCTTGGGAATATCCAAACACACAGCTTACAAGAGTCGTATCAGAATTGGATGGACTCCAAGCTCGCTAAGTCATTGAACTGTCATTGCCCAGCTGCCCAATGCCTTGGACCGAATGTTCTGGTTAAAAACGCTTATTATCCAAAAGAAGATTTTACAGTCCAACAAGCAAAAATATCGAAATAATTAATGGGTCATTTTTGTGATATAAAAAAGAAACGAAAACAGCTTGGGTTGTCTCTCAAGCTGTTTTTATTTCTGCTCCCATTCAAAATCGATATGATTTAGCTCCTATTATTACCTTTTGCATCCTCGCTCACCCAAAACGGGCATCATTCTGCTCCTATAATTACCTTTCACACCCTCTCCCAACCAAAATAGGCATAAGTCGTCATCACTATGAAATGGCAAATTAAAAAAGAGTGCAATATCGCACTCTTTTTAACTTTATCTAGGTCTTTCTGTAGCTAGGAATCCAAACGATAGATGATCCTGAACTGGAATCCAAGCCCCTATCCCTTGATGAGTCACATTTTTGACGACAATCATTTTCTTATTACCTTTTAGGACTAGGAAAACCTCGCCGTAGGTTACCTTTCCTTTTTCGTTGACAGCAGAAGCATATGAATATAAATATCCAAGTCTTTTTGGTGGGATATTATACACTTGATCTTTTTTGGTACCTCCGCCCACAACGGTTTCGAATGACAGTGGTAAATTCGTTTTCTTTGCTGCTTTAATAATCATCATTTTTTGAACATCGTCCGCTGCTGGAATTTTAGCAGTTAGTCCACCTTTTACAATCTTTTGTGCTTCTTGGACGTAATGGATTTGGTAATTCTTTGTTCCGCCTCTATTGTCGAAGTAGTTCGTATTGATTTTTTGGTATTCCCAATTTGGTGATGTTTCAGTCGATTCGTAATTAAGTGCCCAATGCCCTAAATAAATGGTAGCCCTATATCCAAATGCCAATGGAGCTTTAGACACAGTCGATTCATTTAACATATGGATTAGTTCTGGATTATCGATTTTCACTTTGGATGAATCGATTAATTGTTGGGTGAGCTCACTTGGTTGGAGATACGGTAAATCCTGTGTTGGGTTTGGATACGTATTCTCCTTAGCTATATTTAGAACTGAAGACGGGATTGGAACAGGACCTGATGGCTTTCCCCCCACCTCAATTGAAGAGGCAAATACATTAGCCCCAATAAAAAGCTGTAAAAATAGTAAAAATCCAACCGTTAAAAATGCTAATCGTTTCATGATGTGCACTCCTTCTGAGCAAAAAATCATTTGCTAGTATTGTTTGCTCAAAAAGATTTTACTATGCACATTATTCTACGTTCTTGCTCCACCCAACCATCTTTCTGCTATTGGGAAAAACAACTGAACAAGAGGTCCAATTAAAAAAGTAATGATCAATGTTCCAACACCGATTGGACCTCCAATTAAGAATGCTAATATCAACCCAAACAATTCTCCAATTGTTTTCGCCGCCATCAAGTTTACCTTGAAGCGCTGATGGATGGCCAACATAAATATATCCATGGGACTAGGAGGAAATTTAGGTAAAAGATATATTGCTACTCCAACTGAAATTACAGCTATTCCACTTAACAATGTTGAAAGCTTCCAGATAGGAGTAACTGGTGCCCAATCCTTCAAGACTAATATCATCCAAAAATCAACAAACATCCCAATGACGAATATCGTTCCTAGTGAGAGTACCCTAGGCTTTTCCCTTAATAAATAGGCATTGATAAACATGATAAATACTCCACTTAGAAAGACCCAATTTCCAATTGTAAATCCTACTTTTTTTGAAAGCCCTACATTTAGTGCGTCCCATGCACCTGTCCCAATATTCGCCTTAATCGTCATACTGATTCCAAGTGTGAGGATTAATATTCCTCCTACAAAGAACACGATTCTCTTCCAAAGCTTCAAAATGAATCCCCATTTCTTTTTATAACTACAAATTGTAATGTTTTTGTAAAATTTAGAATATTTACTTTTATTCATTTAAACGATATAATTACCTTACCCTTTCGAAAAGGAGGCGATCTTTACATCTTAGTCCACACATAAAGGGAGGTTGTCTATCGAAAATATATTCAACTAAGAACACTTTCATGTTTGAAAAAAATACTTAAAGGTTGGTGAATATCCGAGAAAGTTATCTGGGATCGTTCGACGTGAATACCCCTGCTCGTTGTGTAGGAAGTTTCATTCTTTCGAAGAATCAAGATAGTCTGGATTGTATTATGTACTTAACAGAAATTATGACCATATAAAAAGGACTCTGCAAATTGTACCATACATGCAGAGTCTTTTTTTATTGTTATTTTTATAATAGGAAAAACCCAATTCCCATAATCAAGTAAGCCGCCAAAAGTGTAACTCCCTCAAACCAGTTTGTTTCACCATCATTGGAGATCACAATCATTAAGAATACGGATGAAACCATTGCAATCAATTCTGGCATGGAGAATACCAGAGGCATCGCTGTTGGGAACATTAATGAAATTAGAACAAGTACTGGAGCTACGAACATCGCAATTTGCAGGGTTGATCCTACAGCAATTTCGACTGCAATATCCATCTTATTCTTATAAGCAAAGATGATAGCAGAAGCATGCTCAGCTGCATTACCGACAATTGCAACAATGATAACCCCAATGAATAGCTCAGTCCAACCAAATGATTCAGCAACGACTTCGAATGTGTGAACCAAGTTTTCAGATACATATGCTACAGCCACCGTTGCCAAGAGTAATATGAGCATAGACTTTCCTTTGCTCCATTCCGGCGTTTCTTCCTCATGATGACTTCCATTTTCCCCATGCTGGTATACCCCACGATGAGTAACAAGCTTGAAGAATAGAGCGGCAAGATATAAAAGAATCAAAATGATTGAAATTCCTACGCTTAATGAAATCGTTTTAGTTTCATTCATTGACTGAGCGAAGACTTCAGGAATAACGAATGCTACCACTACTGCAAATATCAATAATCCTGCATTGTGCCTAGCATCAAAAACATTGAAGGTTTGTCTTTTGAATTTCAATCCTCCAACAAAAAACGAAAGACCTGCTACAAGTAATAGGTTTCCAAGTACAGAACCTGTTAAGGAAGCAAGTACAACACCTACTAATCCTGCTTTTAAAGCAAAAATTGAAATGATTAATTCCACGGCATTACCGAAAGTCGCATTTAGCAATCCACCGATTCGAGGACCCATCACAACTGCTAAACTTTCAGTTGCTCTCCCCATGAAACTAGCCAATGCAATGATCGTTAAACAGTACACACCAAACATTACAACACTTGGCCAATGCATGAGTGAGCCAGCTACCGATAACGGCACACCTGCTAAAACCAGAATAAGAAATATTTTATTCGCCATAAGTTTTCCTCGCTATCTCTAAGAAATATGTATCAGATGAGTTCATAGCTCTCGACTATATCAATGCTTCCTTTAACCGATTGAACCATTGGACAATTTTTATTGGCCAAATGAACCGCTTTTTCTATCTTTTCCTTGTCTGCTTGTGGAATACGTAAAACAAAGTGAAGATGAATTTTTTCAACGCGGTTTGCCTCTTCTGTGTTCCGTTCAACCTGCGTTTTTATTGACATATCCTCAACTGTCATCCTCATTTTTTCTAAAATGGTCTTTAATATACCACCACTACAAACAGCAATCGAAGAAACTAATAATTGATATGGCCGATACCCATATTCCTCATTACCAGAAACATGAAGATCTCCGTAAGCTAACTCAGTAACGAAGCCTTTCTCCTTCATTAGAAATTCCACTTAAAATACCTCTCTCCCCTATGTTTGTTATTGAATAAGGAATATTATACCTTTTCCTACAAACTTTCTAAAGGCTTTCACCTATTCTTTACCTCAAATTAGTATTGCCTAATCCACTATTACTCAGTAACATGAAATTTGTTAAGAAAGGAGCCATTATGGATACATCTATGAAACGATTGTGGATATTAGTTACCATTGTTGGTATTTCTGGCTTTTCTCAAGGGATGTTGTTACCTTTGATTGCCATTATTTTTGAAAATGATGGGATAAGTTCTTCTATGAACGGCTTTCATGCCACAGGGTTATATTTAGGAATCCTTCTAGTTTCCCCACTTATGGAAGGGCCTTTAAGAAAGTTTGGATACAAACCCATCATTATTATTGGAGGGGCAGCCGTTTTTCTAGCCCTGGCTCTGTTTCCTTTATGGAAATCATTCTGGTTCTGGTTCCTGCTTCGTTTACTGATTGGCATTGGGGATCATATGCTACACTTTTCCACTCAAACATGGATTACCGCCTTTTCACCTGAAAATCAAAGAGGGAGAAATATATCCATTTACGGCATATTCTTTGGACTCGGATTTGCCGTCGGACCATTAATGACAAGGTTATTAGAAGTAAGTGAAGCTTTACCTTTTATTATATCTTCAATAATCAGTCTGGTCGCTTGGACCACAGTATTTTTATTACAGAATGAAAAGCCCGATCAAGGCGTAGAAACCTCTAACTTTCTGGGGACCCTTCAAAGGTTTGGGAAAGTTTGCAAATATGCCTGGGTGGCATTTCTGCCTCCTTTTGGTTATGGATTTCTCGAATCAACCTTGAATGGGAATTTTCCTGTATACGCCCTTCGTTCAGGTATGGAAATTAAAGATGTCTCAATATTATTGCCCGCCTTTGCTGTTGGAGCAATCTTGTTTCAGTTTCCGTTAGGCTATGTGAGTGATAAGTACGGGAGAAAAAATATTTTACTGATTGTCATGATGTCAGGATTCATTTGCTTTACTACGGCAGGCTTATTCCAACATTCAGGAGTCATTCTTTTTATCTGCTTCTTGCTCGCAGGGATGATGACAGGCTCGACATTTTCATTAGGTATTACCTATATGGCAGATTTATTACCTAAAAACCTATTGCCGGCTGGCAATCTGATGTGTGGAATCCTTTTCAGTGTTGGTAGTATATCTGGTCCCTTTCTCGGGGGAATTATCATACAATACTTCAATAATTCTTTCTTCTACGTTATCAGTGCCATGATGCTAACCATATTTATAGCACTGTTAATGTTCAGATCAAAAGAGCTGGTAACACATTCTGTTTAGGTGAAAAATCAAAAGCACTGTCCCAGGACAGTGCTTTTATTTTTCTAAAGATACGTTTCACACTATGTTTAAGACATCCCAATATGCGGGCTTTCTGACTTTTTCTCGCGATTAACAATTACGATTCCTATAGTTACTAGTAATAATCCAAAAAACACATAGGTGCTTACCTTTTCATTTAAGAATACCAATGAAAGAAAAACTCCAAAGACAGGCATTAGAAATAGATATACAGAAATTTTTCCTACTTGATTGTATTTCATAACATTATTCCATAATATATAACCGGCCGCAGATAAAAAGGATAAATAAAGCAACAGTCCTGCTGCTTCAAGTGAGAAGGAGAATGGAAAAAGTCCTACTCCTGGCATGGCGACCAAAATTAGACCTATGGCACCAAAAACCATTTCGTAACTTGTAATGTACCCAACTTCCATATGCCTGCTTGCATTCCTGGCTAAGATATTACCATATCCACCTGAAGCCATTGCAACTAGCAATAGGACTTCTCCTATTCCAAAATCAATCGCCAAATTACCTTTACTGACATTGACGACGATGACCCCACTGAAGCCCAATAAAAGCCCCCAACCCTTTCTCATGCTCAATTTGTCATTATCATACAGAAAATGTGCAAATAAAATTTGGAAAAAAGTAGTGGTCCCTGCAATGATGGACCCTTGAACTCCACTTGAATAACTTAAACCGATATAAAACAGAACATATTGAATGAACGTTTGAAATAAGCCAATTTTCGCAAGCGGTTTAATGTCTGCTTTTTGAAGTTGAAGCTGTTTTCTTGTAAATCCTAAAAAAATAAAAATCAAAAGTGCAGCCAATATAAACCGATACCCTGCGAATAATAGCATTTCACTACTTTCATTCGGTTGGATATCCAGTAAGCTATAGCTTAATTTTATTGCTGGAAAGGCGCTTCCCCATAAAAATGCCGCGCTTCCGGCTGATAGAATGATTCCAAAAGGATGAGTAAAAAACCGTTCTGCCTTTAACATGTTGGATTAACCTGCCTCTAAAATTATTAATTAGAATAAGTACAATTTAATATCTTTTTGCATATCCTTTATGGTAGGATAAATGTAATCAAATATCTCTTAATTTTTTCATTTTTTGCTGTCATCTCTCCAGATGACAGCTTTCGTGTTTTTTAAGGGTATTGACGATGAATATCTTTCTCATTAAATCAAGTGATTTTTGTTAAGGAGGAGAACTGAATGAGCTCAAATGCAAATGCTTGGAATCAAGCTAGCGATCATCCAGATTCAAATGAAAACGTATGGAATAGGTTTTTACCCCATATTGAATTGATCGCAGCCGGGACCTGTGGACTTTTAATTGCTATAGGATGGATTTTCTCTAATAATGGCCAAGAAACCCCCTCCATTATTGCTTATGTTCTTTCCTTCATAATTGGTGGTTTTGCCAAAGCTAAGGAAGGCATTGAAGAAACTATAGAGAACAAAGAGCTTAACGTAGAGATGTTGATGATATTCGCAGCGATTGGATCTGCTATCATCGGCTATTGGACAGAAGGAGCCATATTGATATTCATATTCGCGGTAAGTGGGGCTCTTGAAACATACACAATGAATAAGAGCCATAAGGAAATTTCATCATTAATGGAGCTTCAGCCAGAGGAAGCACTAAGGATCTCTTCTTCGGGAAAAGAAGAAAAAGTCCATGTTTCCGAATTGGTGATTGGAGATAAAATTCTTGTGAAAGCAGGTGAGCGAGTCCCATCTGATGGGGTCATAGCAGAGGGCCAAACACATATTGATGAAGCCGCCATCACAGGTGAGTCTTTACCTATCAACAAAAGGGAAGACGATGAGGTTTTTGCTGGAACGGTAAATCTCCGAGGAACCATCTCAGTAAGGATTACAAAATTAAATCAAGATACATTGTTTCAAAAAATCATCCAACTCGTTCAATCTGCACAAAGCGAAAAATCCCCTTCCCAACTTTTCATTGAGAAGTTTGAAGGTACTTATGTAAAAGTTGTTTTAGCTTCTGTTTTGGTCATGATGGTACTACCTCATTTCCTACTGGGTTGGAGTTGGACTGAAACATTTTACCGGGCCATGATTTTACTTGTTGTAGCATCTCCTTGTGCACTTGTAGCTTCTATTATGCCAGCCACCCTTTCAGCTATTTCAAACGGAGCTAAAAAAGGGATTCTTTTTAAAGGTGGCGTCCATTTAGAAAACCTAGGGAACTTGAGGGCAATTGCTTTTGACAAAACTGGGACATTAACCAAGGGAAAACCCGAAGTAACGGATGTGGTGTATCGCGAAGACCTTAAACTAGGATCTTTCCTTTATAGTGTTGGATCTATTGAACAATACTCTAATCACCCACTTGCACAATCGATTACTAGATACGTGAAGCACCAAGAATCCAGAACATTAAAAAGACCCGATCAAATGGAAGATATTAGTGGATGGGGCGTACAGGCAACGATAGAAGGAGTAAAATGGAAAATTGGGAAAGCAGATTTCATTGGAAAAGAAGCTGCAGAAGCTTTCAAAGGTGGAATCTATCAAAAACTAGCATCTGAAGGCAAAACCATTGTTTTTGCTAGGGATGAACAAGGTATTGCTGGACTTATGGCATTAAAAGATGTAGTTAGGGAAGAAACCAGTGAAGCTATTGAAACGTTACGTTCACAGGGAATCCACACTGTTATGTTGACGGGAGACAGTGAAAAAACCGCACATGTCATCGCATCGGAAAGTCATATTGATGAGTATGTTGCCGAATGCCTCCCAGAAACTAAAGTGGAAGAAGTAAAGACTCTAAAAGAGAAATATAACACAGTTGCCATGGTTGGAGATGGCATTAATGATGCTCCGGCATTGGCAAGCGCATCAGTGGGAATTGCAATGGGCGAAGGAACCGACGTCGCATTGGAAACTGCCGATATTGTACTGATGAAAAACGATTTACCTAAAATAGCTGAAGCGATTGCCCTTTCAAGAAAAATGAATCTAATCATTAAGCAAAATGTTGTCTTTTCAATTACAGTAATCATGTTCCTCATTGCTTCGAATTTCCTTCAAGTGCTAGATCTCCCATATGGAGTTATCGGGCATGAAGGAAGTACGATTTTGGTTATCTTAAACAGTTTGCGCTTACTGAGATCTTAAATTGTTCTTGGACTTCATATAAGGGACTATCGAAAAAAAGGCTTGCCCGTTTTTTAAAGGGCAAGCTTTTTTTTTAGTGATATCCGTTTTGACCATTAGCAGAACCGGATGTTTTACCTTTTGGTTTTTGATTAGAGTTTTGTTTTGTTCCACCGTCTTTTTTCGTCTTTTTAGTCATGAATATTCTCTCCTTTGAAAAAGAAAAATGGACACCGATTTGGTATCCATTGTAGTTTGTGTAGTGATAAAAGTTTTATGAAGGATAATAATGTCATCCACAGGTAGGGTCCTTCTTTTCGCTCACCATCGCATTAATTTCTCCACCAAGAATAATGATATGAGCAGTTAAATAAAACCAAATCATGAGGACAATGATTCCCCCAATACTTCCGTATGTAGATGCGTAGTTGGCAAAATTGGATACATAGTAAGAAAAGGCATAGGAAACCAATATCCACCCAACAGTAGCAAATAAAGCTCCGGGTATCACGCTAAGACACTTTAATTTAATATTTGGAGCAATCCAATATAAGACTAAAAAAACTACAAATAATATAACCGAGCTTAATACCCATCTGATTGCTCCCCATATTTGACGAAATTCATCAGTAAATCCAAATTGGGCAAACAATACACTACCTATTTGCTTCCCAAAAACAGGTAATAACAAGGCAATGACGAAAACAATAATCATCCCAATCGTTAACAAAATACTTAAAGCCCTCGCAAAGATAAAGGATCGATTTTCCTTTACATCATAGGCTCGGTTAAATGCACGAATAATCGCGTTAAGTCCATTAGAGGCTGTCCACAACGTTGCGATGACCCCAAAAGAAAGAAGCTTACCGTTTTGCTTCATAATTTCTGCAACATTCGTTTCAATAAGCGTCATGGATTGTTCTGGGGCATAATCCCTTATGAAAGTAAGAATATCTTCCTGATGGATTGGTAAATAAGGTAATAGAGTCACTAAAAAAATTAGAAGTGGAAATATGGATAAGAGAAAGAAAAAAGCAAGTTGTGCAGCCCAGCCTGAAACATCATCCCCTTTTATCCTTTCATATAATTCCACAATGAAAGATTTATTCATCCATTCTTTCTTCACGCCCATACTGCCACCTCGGAACTTCAAATGGAATTAAGATTTTAGAACTGTATTTCTGTAATGTTGCTCCTGCCTTTGATTTGCTTCAGGTGCGTCCTGTTCATCATGGGAAATAAATGCTTCTTTCGTTTCCTTAACCATGCTCGCAACTTGAGGCGGAACATCTTTTATTTCCTCGACCTTTTGAGAAATAAAAGCTACATCATCAGAAATTTGTTGAACGGTTTTTCTGATTCTGCCAGACGTTTCCTTCAGTCGGTCAAAAAAGTCATTTGGATTTTTAATAAATGATTGAAGCTCTTTTGAATATTGTTTGGTACCTGATACTACTGAACTACGCGTATCACGACTCATTAAACTCATAGCTGCTCCTGCCAATGCTCCTAACATGATTCCTTGAAGCAATCTATTTTTTCTTGTCCCCATTTGTTGATATGAATATTCTCCTCGATATTGATTCATGACATTTTCCTCCTCGATTAAATGTTTGTTACTATGTATGATTCCCTTTTTACATTTTCATGAAACATAGCATTTACTTATTGCCTTCACTGTATGATTTTGTAAAACTCCAAGTATGAATTTTTTCACCTCTTTCTTAAGTTCCTTATTTCAAGTTGAAAATCCAAGAAGAGAAAGTGATAGGGATGTAATAATGAAAACTGCGCCTATGATTGACAAAAAAATGACTCCTATGAAATGATAGCAATATCATAAGGAAAGAAGGCTGATGATGGATCTTACAAAAAACACTCCAGAAAATGTAGAATATATGGTTGATGGGATTAAGGATAAACTTCGCATGATGAATATGGGAGCGGTAAAATCATCGCACTTTAATGTAGAAATGTATGAAGATCTAAAGTTTCTATATGACTTAGTCATGAAGAAAAATAGCTTTAGCCCAAGTGAAATGGAAGCTATTGCTGAAGAATTGGGAAATCTTAAGAAATAAAAAATAGAGGGCAGTTTGCCCTCTATTTTATTTTGCTTCCTCTGTATATTTTTCCTCATCGACTAAAACTTCAGAAACCAATAGCGTAGGATGATCTGCCAATGATAGATTTGCTTTTGTATCCAATATGCGAATATCCGGTCGTTGTGGGTTTTTATGGACTTTCGTGACAATCGCTTGTTCCCCAGTATTCAATCTAATTTTTGTACCTGGAGGATATAATGGCACTTCTCTCACGAATAGATGTACCAAATCTTCTCTAAAACAAGATCCTGATTTTGTCATGATATATTCGATGACTTCATGAGGAGCATATCCTTGTGACGATATCATATTTTCAAATGTGTTAGCTATGGCACATATTTGAGCATATTCTTGTATTTGAGTTCCATTGATCCCCCTAGGGTACCCACTACCCTCCACCATTTCGTGATGTTGATAAGCTACGTGGGCAGATAATAAGCCCACTTCCCTAATTTTTCGCAATATCTCAAATCCAGCTTGAGCATGTCCTTCTCCTTCTATCTCTACCTTTCCTATGTCATGGAGTAATGCTCCTAAGGCTAGATCTTTCACTTGCATTTGATTTAAACCCTTTTTCTTTCCAAGTTGGGTGGATAATAGGGCAACATTCA
This sequence comes from Peribacillus alkalitolerans, assembly GCF_010882125.1. Lineage (GTDB taxonomy): Bacteria > Bacillota > Bacilli > Bacillales > DSM-1321 > Bacillus_BN > Bacillus_BN alkalitolerans. The sequence goes on from NZ_JAAGVZ010000004.1 coordinate 128,558, forward strand.
CGGCATGTGCGTAATCCCTAAGCTCCTCAGCTAGAAAGGTGGTAGGGACAAGAACGACGGCACCTCGCTTATACACTTCTGCCACTAGCTTTTTGACAGTTTCTTGAATCTCCCTAAATGGAAAGGCACCTTTCTTTTTAGTTGACTCAAACGTCAGTTGAACTACCTGGATCGCTTCCATCCACGTAGGCATATCTATCATTTCTTCCATTGTTATACCCTTTGAAATGGCATCTTCTACAAATAAATAACGAATATCCATTTGTCCTAACCGCTTTAAAAACGTCGGATGAATAGAACGTCCTTCTGCTAGTAACACCCTTTTGTACTTATCGAATATCGGTCTAGCAAGTTCCATCGTTTGTGGGCGATATTCATCTAAGTTTATCAACCTCATGTATGTACTCCTTTTGTTTAGCCTTTTAAAGTTTTCAATTTTAACTTATTTTAACACAGATGTTGAAACCAAAGTTATGGTTTACCTTGTTTAAGTAGAAAAGGCAGCCAGTAAAATCCGGCTGCCTACTACTATCTATATCATTAACCATTTTCTTCGTTTTTGTCATCTTGCTCGTCGTTTACTTCGCCGTCGTCGACCCCGTTATCTTGATCGACTCCGTCCCCACAAGCTGCCAAACCTGCTACTGTTAGTCCAACCGCAAAACCACTAGCCATTAATTTCTTTTTCCATGATTTCATAGTTTGTTCCTCCTCGTAGTTAAGAAAAAATAATAGTCATTTCGATGTTGTGTTGATCAACTTGTTCTATAAATACCCTCGAGGAACAACCACAAACCCAAAAAGAAAAAAAACAGCTTAAATGATTCTTAAGTCCTAATGAGCTATTGCTCTGTCAATATAATAGTCCCTTCTTTAGTAATGGCAATCGTATGTTCATATTGGGCAGAATACTTACCATCCGCTGTTCTAGCAGTCCATCCGTTATTATCACGCTTCGATTGGTACACACCAACATTCACCATTGGTTCAATGGTGAACACCATACCTTCTTTTAATCGTGTGCCCCGGTTCGGTAGTCCATAATGTGGCACATCGGGTTTTTCATGAATAGAAGCTCCAATTCCATGACCAATGAAATCTCGGACCACTGAAAAACCTTCACCTTCCACATAGCTTTGGATTGCGTGGCCAATGTCACCAATTCGATTTCCTGCTTTCGCTTGTTCAATTCCTCGATATAAAGATTCTTTTGTTACAGCCAAGAGTTTCTCCGTTTGCCCTGTCACTTCTCCCACTGCATATGACCAAGCAGAATCGGCTAAAGCGCCATTATAATTAACCACCATATCTATAGTGACAATATCTCCATCCTTCAAAGGTGTTTTTCTCGGAAACCCATGACAAATTTCATCGTTTATACATGCACATGTGGCAAATTCATATCCTTTGTATCCTTTTTGCTCTGGCTTAGCATCATGCTTTCTTAAGAATTCATCTACAAACACCTCAATATCCCAAGATGACACTCCAGGTCGTATGAGCTTTGCGATTTCTCTATGACAAGCAGCTAAGATTTTTCCTGCTTCATGCATGGATTTTATTTCACGTTCCGATTTTAATACGATCATTTCTCCACCCTTTTCTTAACTTCAACTAATAATCATTGTACTCAAAAACCTAACAGAATAGAAATAAAACTCTATTTCCAAAACCGATTATTGGAAATATCATGTAATTATCCATTTTATTGAAAAAGGAGTAAATGATGAACATAAACTATAAAGTATTCGAAAAAGAATTGAAAAAAGAAAAAATTACTTCCTGTATCATTTTTCAAAAAGAAATCTTCTTTGAATACTACAAAAATCGTAAAATGTCAGATAAAGTCCATAAAGTGAATTCTATCTCAAAGAGTGTACTCTCCATTTTATTAGGTATTGCTATTGATAAAGGTTACTTTAAAGATGGTGTTGATACCCTTATTTCGAAATACTTCCCTAATGTACCTGAATATATGAAGGATATTAATCTAGATATTCAGGGAGTTATGTAGCAAAGATTTTTAATCAAACGTTTGATTAACTATTAAGGAGGTTTGTTATAGAATAAAAAGAAAGAATGGGGGACTTACTTTGGATAAAATTGTTTTGTTTGATGGGGATTGTGGAGTTTGTAATCGTAGCATTCAATTTATCCTTCGACACGAAAAAGGAAATGTATTTTTATTTGCTCCAATTGAAAGCTCTATCGGCCAACAATTAATGTCAAAATATCGAATTCCCTCGGATCTAAATAGTGTCATTTTTATTGAAAAAGGAAAATTCTACAGCAAATCTACTGCAGCCTTTAAAATATGTAAATATTTTAAACCACCTTGGAATCTTTTGTTCTTATTTTCTTTCATTCCAAGCAGTATACGTGACATTTTCTACATGGTCGTTGCAAGAAATCGTTATAAATGGTTTAGAAAAAGTGATTCTTGTATTTTGTTAACGCCAGAGACAAGAAAGAAATTTTTAAATTAATAAAGCTTAATTATAAACATTTTTTGACAAATAATAGAACAAACGTCATATAATATCCTTATATTAAAGAATATTCTGATAATATACTCTTGAAGGAGGTTAGTAATATGACGGTGCTCCATATTATAAACTATGTACTTCCGATTGGCTGCATGGTGGCAATAGGGTTTTGGCTTGATCATCTATGTAAACCAAATAAAGAAACAATTGAGCAACAAGCAGAATAACAACTTTGAATATCGTACTATTCATATATCATTTAGATTCCACACTAAAAAAGGTGACTTACTATTAGTCACCTTTTTACTATTTATTAATAATTTCTGCCCTAGGCATAATCAAAATCTCTACGCGCCGATTTTTTGCTTTTCCTTCTGGTGTTTTATTTGTAGCAACAGGACTAAACTCACCATATCCCTTTGCACTAAACCACTCAGGTTGAAGCTTCCGGTTTTCGAGCAAAATTTTCATAAAATTAACCGCACGCATGACGCTTAAATCCCAGTTGGAATCAAATCTGGCAGTATTAATTGGTACATTATCTGTATGTCCACTGATAACAATATTTCTAGGCGGATCCATTACAAGCAAGTCTGCGATTTCTAGAGCAACCTCTTTATCCCTACTTCTAACATCTGCACTTCCAGATTCAAATAATACGTTATCACGAATGGTCACAAGCAATCCTTCACCACTTAATTTCGTACCGAGTTTAGTAGTCAAATTATTTTTCTCAATGTACTCATTTACCCTCTTTTGGACTTCAGCCAACTCTTGATGCTCTTCCTCACCGAGGCCACCTGTCCCATTGTCATCTCCGATTAATCCTCGTTGCTCTCTTGTTGTCGATGTAGGATCTCCATCTGGATTTGGACTTGGGAATTCGAATACTCCTGTCCCTCCTGAAAAAATATCATTAAATGCTTTTGAAAGCTGTTGAAATTTCACGGCATCTACAGAGCTCATGGCAAATAATACAATAAATAAAGCAAGTAACAACGTTAATAAGTCCGCATAAGGAATTAGCCAGGATTCGTCCATATGTTCTTCATGTACTTTATGTTTCTTGCGGCGTCTACTCATCCTGCTTCATTCCACCTTCTAGCCATAATTTACGCTCTTCTGCAGGAAGATAGGAAGTAAGCTTTTGTTCTATTGTCCTCGGGGCTTCTCCTTCAATAATGGACAGGATGCCCTCGATCATCATATTTTTAATACGGACCTCTTGTTTGGATTTACGTTTAAGCTTGTTTGCAAAGGGGTGCCACAATACATACCCAGTATAAATCCCCAACAATGTAGCAATAAACGCGGCAGAAATGGCTTTCCCTAACTCATCAGTATTATCCATATTAGAGAGTGCTGCAACAAGACCTATAACAGCTCCAAGCACTCCTAAAGTTGGGGCATATGTACCCGCCTGTGTAAAAATAGCCGCACCTGATAGGTGCCTTTCTTCCATTGCATCTATTTCTTCTGAAAGAATATCACGAATGTAATCCGCACTTTGACCTTCGACTGCAAGGTTTAAACCATTTCTTAAAAAAGGATCTTCTACTTTCTCAGAAATACTCTCCAAAGCCAAAAGGCCTTCTTTACGAGCAGTGACAGCCCACTCGGAAAAAGTCTTTATCAATTCTTCTGGCTTCACTAATTGTCGCTCTGTGAAGATGATTTTAAATAGCTTAGGGACTCTTTTAATTTCTGTTGTAGGAAATGCCGTTACAACCGCTGCTACTGTACCTACTACAATAATTAGTATTGCAGCTGGATTTACCAATACTACTGGGCTAACCCCTTTGAAAATCATTCCAATTCCTACAGCAATGAATCCTAATATCAATCCTATCAATGATGTTTTATCCACAAAAGTCACCTATCTTTACTTTATATACTGTGCTTTTTATATCGACAATTGTGGATAAAAATGAATGACTTTTTTCATATTTTACTAAAAACATTAAAGTGTTTAGTCTAGTAATTTGTCATGTAGCTTTTTATCATATTGCTTAAAAACAGCCGAATTTGTAGTCTTTTTTTTGTCAATGAATCGATTGAATTGTAACAGCTTCTCATTGAGTTTCCTTTTTAGTTGCTCTTTTTCTTCTCTATCTTTTGTCTTTTCTATTAAATCTTCTATCTGTAAAAGCTCATTCCTTGCAAACTCCTCATCCAGCATACCTGCGTTCTTCATAATTTTATATGCCATCCTTAACTCTGTAGGAATTGAAGAAAGATCATCCAATTCTAAAGGCTTTCCTTTACCGGGCAAGTTATCAAACTCCCCTTCTTTCATTGCCCTTTTTATTTTATCCTCGGCTACGATATGAAATATATCCATGAAACATCGCTCCTGTTCTATCATTTACCTTGTATATTAAATTGTGAACAATCATAATCCTCTATAATAAGATGCTACATTTTGAAAGATTTGTTAAATAATTCCTAAGTCCTTATATAATAATGCTTTTAACTAATCCTTAAGACCTGTTTTATCGCTTTTTTGTTACATTACTATTCAGACTTCGACAATTTTTGTAATATTCATGTAACAATTCTTAATAGACTTGTAACGAAAAATAGGTTTAGAGTTTGATATATTAGATTTAACGAAAAGAAAGTTTTCTTTCTAAGCTGCCGGAGGATTCAATGAAAAAAGCTTTAGTCGCAACAGTGTTGATGCTAACGATTTTAATAGGTTTTATTGCTCCTTCTGCTGAAGCAGCTTACTCTCCTGACAAAATAGTTAGTGAAGGAAAAAAATACATAGGAACTAAATATAAATTTGGTGGAACAACTCCAAAAGGTTTTGATTGCTCTGGTTTCCTTGGCTATACTTTCAAAAAAGCTACAGGTAAAACTCTCCCGCGAACTGCTGCTGGTATCTATGCAACAGGCAAAGCAGTTTCAAAATCCAAGTTACAAAAAGGTGACTTAGTGTTCTTCACTACATATAAAAAAGGTGCGTCACATGCAGGCATCTATATCGGAAATAACCAATTCATCCATGCTTCTTCTTCAAAAGGAGTTAGCATAGCTTCATTAAATAATTCTTACTGGAAACCAAGATTCATTGGTGCAAAAAGAATGTAATCTAAACTTTTCAACAGACAGTTTTTAACTGTCTGTTTTTTATTTGTCCAACGAATGGTTCATGATATACATATTATTCCCTGCATGAAAAAAATGATTAAAGAAAAAATAGGATTAATGCATGTAAAGGAGTGAGGATATGGGACGCGGAAAACATTTCGACCATAAGAAAAAAAGCCATCCAGGTAACTTACCTGAAAATAGTACAGTAGAAGGCAAAGAACATAGCAGACAATATGAACAAGTAGAAGACATCGTCACACACGAGGCATTTAAAAATCGCGTTAAAGAAGACAGTATGCCGTAAGAAAAGCGGAAGCGCTCCGCTAGTAAGGAACGTTATCTAAAATCCGCCACATCCTGTGGAGATGCCGGCACTAGCACGTCCTGTGCTTCGTAGCGAGACACTGCTCTAAATTCTAACAGTAATTTATTGTATATAAGAATTCAGGGTGACTCAAAGCTAATTGCTTTCGAATCACCCTCTTATTTTATTCTTCAAAAACCTGTTTTACTGCTTGCTTTAAAAGCATTGGAGCAATTTCAAATGAGTAAGGTATATGTAGTCTTTCCGTTCTTTTATGTGCATCTTTTCCAAATGGTCCAAGATTGATGGTAGGAATATCTAATGACTCTATCTTTTCTAAAGGCAACAAATATTTTTTACCGTAAAGAGGCATTTCATTTTCTAATGTTGCAATCGTTCCCTCTCCTCCTACCAGTCGGCAATAGCTTACATCAGAAAGGCCAGCAAAATAATACAGTAATTTTAGTTCTTCGTTAAACTCATTTTGAGCAAATTCGATTATCGAAGTAGATAAATCTTTAATTCTTTGCTCCCTTTTGTCTCCTTTCGTTAAAGAGACATGCGGGTAATATGGCGGAGCTAACATCACTAAGTAGAATGGAGCTAAGTCGTTACAAAATTGACTAATCCCTTCTGCAATAGAAACAGTTAATTTTCGTAGATCAAATTGAGGATCGGTTTCTTTTTCTAAAATCGACTTCACTTCAGACACAAATTGGTCACCGTAACGCTCCACTCCAATTGCATATAACTCGGAATAGGTAAACACTTTTGGTTTTAATCGGGAAATGTCCATAGCGTTTTCATTACCCATTTTCCTATATGCCTTTTGAATTCTCCCATGAATTAGATTACTGCTGTCTCTAGCTACTTGAGTGATCTTTTCCAGTATTTGTTCTGGAGATTGCGTCAGTGTTAAAACGTTATACAGGACATATGCACTCGTAGGAGTTTGTACATTATAAAGTTGCTTTAAATCTTCAAGCTTCAAGCAGGTTGGTAACGATACCTTCTCGCCATACTTCTCTTCGATAAACAATTCATTTAATTCCATTTCGTTAGTAAATGATGAAGCCATCCAAGAGGCATTTACACCTTCTAATGGTTCCCCAACGTGCGTTTCCTTCCCTTTACAATAAACTAATGGAAGCAATTTACCTACCGATCCAAGATAAACATATTTATTTCTGTCACCTGGATAGCTCGCAAAATTCGGTTCTGAACATATGCACACTTCATAGTTCAGCCCATGCTTATCTTTTAAGGAGGTTAATAACTCTACTCCTGCAAACATTCCTTCAGAATTCCGTTCTTCATCAGGAACAGAAAGCAGTACTATATTCCCATCCCAACCAGCCATGCTCGTTTCAGAGATTAATCCGATATGTAAGGCGAGACCTGCTTTCATATCCATAATACCTCTGGCAAATAGCCAATCACCAGATTGTAAATCTTCTTTAGCGTCAGAGGGTATCTCTTCATTCTTTAAGAGGCTCGTGTATTCATCAGGAAAAAAAGCATATTCTTTCAAATGACCATAATCTTCTATATCTACAACATCATAATGACTTAATAACACAATGGTTTTATCAGTGTTTTTCGAAGACTTATACAGAGCTGCTATGGCACTTCTTCCTAGGGTATCCCCTTTTATTTCCTCTTCTATAATATATTCTGGTAACTGAGAGTAGTAAGGGATGTCACTTAATATGTCTCTAATTTCCTTGACCATTTTGTTTTCACCATTTGTACCAGAAATGCTAGCCACCTTTACTAGACGTTTTACAATTGAAAGTAAGTCCTGTTTGTTATTCCAATGCGAATGGTTCATATCTATACCCCTTTAAAAGTTCTACCTACAGTGTGAAGATTCTAGCCTTTTTTTTCAATATTTCTTTTTTATTTGGTTAATAACTCATAATATGACATAATCCCCACCATGTTTTTTTAATCAAACGTTTGATTGAAAATGTAAAAAAGATTGATTTCATCTAACTTCAAAATCATACTACTTCCGCGAAAAAAATCGATTATTGTCCGGGAAATGTCGACAATATAAGAAATAAAAGAAACTCATATTTATTCAAGTATGGACCCCAAGCTAATAAATACTCATTCTTTTAAAAATTCATTTTAGTTGTTCCAATATTAAGAATAATTGTATGATGTAATGGTTGAAATCAAAGCAATGGTCAGGGGAAATCACTTATGAAATTACGCAATTGGGATCGAAATTTAAAAATCCGCTTGGGTGGCGAAGCCTTAGTCAATATTACTTTTTGGATGTTCTTCCCCTTCTTAACGATTTTTTTCTCGGAAGCCTTTGGTAAAACAACGGCTGGTTTCTTACTCATCTTTTCGCAAATCTTTTCAGTAATTGCCAACCTTTTAGGAGGATATTGTGCGGACAGATATGGCCGGAAAAGAATGATGGTCCTCTCCTCTTCTTGCCAGGCCTTGGCATTTTTTGCTTTTGCATACGCTTCCTCACCATGGTTGGATTCACCTACGCTCGCTTTCATTTGTTTTAGTCTAGTAAGCGTTTGTGGCTCATTGTATTGGCCTGCAAGCCAAGCAATGGTTGCAGATGTGGTTGATGAAAAAAATCGCAGCAGCGTTTTTGCTGTATTTTACACCAGCATCAATATTGCAGTAGTCATCGGACCAATCATTGGAGGATTATTCTATGCTGAACACCGTTTCGAATTATTACTACTTGCTGGAATCATGAATGCAACATTAGCATTAATCTTACAGAAAAAAATCGAAGAAACAGCCCCTACATTAATCGGTAGCCATACGACTAATGGGAGTTCAAAAACTGGACTCGAATTTCTTGTCGATCAAATTAAAACCTATAAAATCATAATTCAAGATAAAGTATTTCTATTGTTCATACTTGCTGGAATCATTGGCGGGATGACTTTTATGCAATTGGATTTATTATTTCCAGTCTATACGAAAGAGGTTATTCATAACCAAACATTGCTTTCAATGGGAAAATGGGAGATTAAAATTGGTGGAGAACAGGCTTTTGGATTATTAATATCCGAAAACGGATTGCTAGTTGCCATTTTCACAATTGCGGTAACTAAATGGATGGGCTTGTACAAGGAAAGAAATGTGTTTGTTGTTTCATCTATTATATATGGATTCTCTATGTTAGTTGCAGCTTCCACGGGGTGGATTTGGGGTCTCATACTAGCAATGGCCTTATTTACATTCGGAGAACTAATGACAGTAGGTATCCAACAAGGATTCATTTCAAAAATTGCGCCTGAACATATGAGGGGCCAATATTTCGCAGCTGCCAGTCTTCGATTTACCATCGGTAGAATGATTGCACCGATCGCAATTCCAATGTCCTCTTGGTTTGGCAATAGTACCACTTTTATCATTTTGTTCTTTTTCTGTTTAATCAGTGCCTTTTTGTACTATTTAATGTATTCTCTTCACGAGAAAAAGAATCAAGCAGTCACTATTACTCCATGAATGATGAATAACCAATCATTGGATTTGACACACACCCAACATTTACCATGGTTTAAGACCCCCACAAAACGTGGTTTTTGTGTAGAATGCTCTTATGGGGGTCAAACCGATTGAAGGGGTGACTATATATGTTTACAAATACAGAGATAGGTATTGATCTAGGAACTGCAAACACACTTGTATATAGCAAAAATAAAGGTATAGTTCTGAATGAGCCATCTGTGGTGGCGATTGATACTGAAACAAAGAATGTCCTTGCCGTTGGTCAAGAGGCAAAAGATATGATTGGAAAAACGCCAGGTAAAATCGTGGCAGTACGACCACTGAAAGACGGTGTTATTGCCGATTTCGATATTACAACACAAATGCTGAAACATATAATGAAGAAGGCCGGTAAAAAACTAGGTCTATCCATCAGCAAACCTGTAGTAGTCGTTTGTACACCGTCAGGATCCACTTCTGTTGAAAGAAGGGCCATCCATGATTCAGTAAAAAATTGTGGTGCTAAGCACGTCCATCTAATCGAGGAACCAGTAGCAGCAGCGATTGGTTCTGACCTACCAGTGGACGAGCCTATTGCAAATGTCATAGTTGATATTGGAGGCGGAACTACAGAAGTTGCCATTATTTCGTTTGGTGGTATCGTTTCTTGTAATTCTATCCGAATCGGTGGAGATCAGATGGATGAAGATATCATTCAATATGTTAGAAAAAAATACAATCTCCTAATTGGAGAAAGAACTTCTGAGCAAATTAAAATCGAAATTGGTTACGCTCCAATTGGACATGAAGATAGAACAATGGATGTACGTGGTCGTGACCTTGTATCTGGATTGCCAAAAACGGTTAATATAAAATCGACTGAAATCCAAGATGCCATCAAAGAATCCTTGATGCATATTCTTGAAGCAATCCGTGCGACACTAGAAAATTGCCCACCAGAACTTAGCGGTGATATTGTGGATCAAGGTGTTATCTTGACTGGTGGAGGAGCACTCCTAAATGGTCTCCAAGAATGGCTGAGCGAAGTAATCGTTGTTCCCGTTCATATTGCACCTAACCCACTCGAGTCAGTTGCAATCGGAACTGGACGTTCACTCGAGGTTATTCATAAGTTGCAAAAGGCTACTAGATAATTAGAAAAGCGCAAGCGCCCTCGGGACAATCCAAAAGCCGATTGTCCCTGCGAGGATTATTCTTAGAAGCTTTTCTTTGTGCTTAGCGACTTATGGGCTGGACGAACCCCGTATGAGATAAAGGAAACACGAAGAAGGATAGTGATTCGATGTTGACTTAGCGTAAGGAGGGGTGCGGAAGCACACTAGTCGCTGGGCATTGGAGCTAGACTCTGCTCCAAGAGTTATACTTTTATATCTTCATAAAAAAGGGAGTAGGTCCCTATTCAAATGAATAGGAATCTACTCCCTCTTTTAATGCCTTTTTATCGATTTTTCCTACGTGGGTCTTCGGTAATTCTGGTAATAAATAAAAGCGTTTAGGAACTTTGTATTTTGCCAAGGTTTGAGAGCAATATCCTTTTAAATCCTCAACAGATATCCCTTCATGTTGCTTGGTTGAAACAAATGCTACCACTTCTTCTCCCCATTTCAAGTGCGGCATCCCGATGACGGCAGCTTCCGAAACGAATGGATGGGCAGACAATACTTGCTCTACTTCCAATGGATACACATTTTCTCCACCTGTTATGATCAAATCTTTTTTTCGTCCTACAATATAATAATATCCTTCAATGTCTCTTTTAGCTAAATCTCCTGTATGGAGCCATCCATTTATTAAGGTGTTCCTTGTTTCTTCTTCCTTATTCCAATATTTGAGGAATGTGTGCCCCCCAGAAATAAGTAGTTCACCCACCTCATCATGGTTCGAAATCTCTTTTTCCCCATCAACTAATTTAACATCGTTTAATAACATCGGCTTCCCTATTGATCCCTTTTTAACAGCTGCATCTATTGGATCAATGTAAAAATTATTCGGACCAGCTTCTGATAATCCATATCCTTCTTTAAAAGGAATTCCCTTCATTTTAAACGCATCATAAACTTCAAGAGGACACGGAGCCCCTCCAGATAAGAAGACCCTCATATTGTGAAAGTTCGTTTTATGAAAAGCATCTGTCTGAATGACTAAGTGATACATAGTGGGTACTAGTAATACTATCGTACATTTGAACCTGACTAGGTTTTCCACAACGGCTTCAGCCTCAAAGCCAGATGTTATTACGACCGTCCCTCCTGCAAGCAGAATAGGTAGAGTCAAAGCATTCAAACCGCCCGTATGGAACATCGGCAAATAAGTTATTGTACAGTCATCATTTGCCAATCCCCAGCTAATGATTGTATTTACTGCATTTGTGAATAAAGCTTTATTGGATAATACCGCCCCTTTTGGATAGCCTGTTGTCCCTCCTGTATAAATGATGACTGCAGGTGTTTCCGGTGGCCATTCTCTCGTGTGCTCATGTTTCTCAAATGGAATGGGCAGAAAATCCAAATCAAAGCAGATATCCTTGTAATTATCTGAAATTAGCGGTTGGAATTGATTCTGAACTCCAATCCAAGCAGGGTCGCAATCGTCTAAAATATACCTTAATTCCCTTTCTGAAAGCCTCCAGTTTAAGGGAACAAATATGGCCCCCAGTTTAAGACAACCAAATAAATAATCCAAATAACATACATCGTTTACTGACAACAGCGCAACACGGTCCCCTTTTTTTACACCCTGTAAGGCAAAAACGGACGCTTGTAGTTCCGCGCGTTCATTTAATTCCATATATGTATATGATTCTAGAGTTTCCGCATTGTGAACAGCTATTTTTGCAGGTGTCATCATAGCCCTTTTATAAAGCCAGTCTATCTCTAGCATATGCGTCCCCCCTCGCTTCAATAGATAGCTATACTATAAAAAGCGATAGTTACAGATGAGTTACATTGTTAAGGTGAAAATAAAAATGCTTAGGTTTTCACCTAAGCTTTTGACTATTTACATCATTATCCCACCATCTACATGAAGCACTGTACCATTCACATAGTTAGATTCTTCGGAAGATAGGAATAGATACGCATTTGCGATATCTTCCGGCTTACCCAACCTTTGAAGTGGGATTGTACTAGTTAGCTGCTGGATGACCTTTTCTGGAACCGTTTCTACCATTCCAGTGGCAATGAATCCTGGAGCAACGGCATTGACATTGATTCCTTTACGTCCCAACTCTTTAGCCCACGTTTTTGTCATACCAATCAAGCCCGATTTGGCTGCAGCATAATTTGTTTGACCGACGTTTCCATACACTCCTGAAACGGAGGAGGTGTTGATGATTTTTCCGAATCCTTGGCTGATCATAGTTGGAACTACTGCCTGTGTGCAATGAAATACACCAGTCAAGTTGACATCCAATACTTTTTGGAAATCATCCACGCTGAGCTTCGTCAGCATAGCATCACGGGTAATCCCCGCATTATTAATCAAAATATCAATTTTTCCAAACCTTTGTAGTACACGCTCAACCATGCGATCCACACTAGCACGGTCCGCTACATTCACTTGGAAAAAAGCTGTGTTCTCTATATATCCCTGCAAGGAAGAAAGTCTCTGAGAGCCGTTCTCCTCGTCAAAATCTGCTATTGCCACAGAGGCTCCTTCCCTGAGGAAAACTTGGACTGCTTCCCAACCGATGCCATTCGCTCCACCTGTAATGATTGCTACTTTATCCTTTAATCTCATATTGCTTGTTCTCCGTCTCTTGTAAAAAATTTGTGATAGAAGTCTTCAATAAATCTAAGTTATCAATGAGGGGAGAGTGCCCACAACCCGTAAGTTCAATATACTTAGCAACTGGACCAAGATCCTGTATGATCTCTTTTGTCATGGTGTCCGTCACAACCAAATCCTCGTCCCCACGAAGGATAAGAACTGGGATGCAAATTTTCTCCACCTTGCTAGAACCTGCCCTCACTCCAGATTCATTGCTGATATTAAATGTATTCAATGAATGATACACCTCAGCTAAGTTACGTTGTGTAAGCATATCATCTAAATATTCATCGTATTGTTCAGCACTTGGTTGGTTTTTCGTATAAATCAAACTATTCCATATCGCCTTTAGGAGCTCTTTATTACCCGAATCATACGCCCCTTGGATGGGAATAGTCCGGATAGGATCTTTTTTAATGTCTTCCAATGTAGATAATCGCTTCGTTACATCCAATGCTCCGTCTTCATTTGTGCCAAAGAACGGGTATCCTCTAGTCGAAGCAGAAGCCAATAAAACCAACTGATTGCAATACCCAGGATAATCTGCACAAAACTCCATGGATACCGCTCCTCCTGTTGACCATCCAACCATTGCAAAATCCTTTAATCCTAGTTCATCGACGAAAGATTTTATGTCGTCTGCAAAGTCCTTAATGGATTCTACTGGTTTCAAATAGGTGGAGATTCCGAACCCTCTCATATCGACTGCGTATATTTTATATTGATGGTCAAACGCTTCCATTAACAGATCCCAGTGCATAGAGGATGTCATGTTGCCATGGACCAGAAGGACAATTTTTTCCCCACTTTCACGTTCTCTGTACCCTAAAGTTTCACCATTTGGTAATGTAACACTCTTCAATGTAATCATAGTCACCACTCCTCCTCTATTCTCCCCAGCGAATAACCGTAGCTCCCCATGCATATCCAATTCCAGCGCTCACTAAAACCACAATATCCCCGATTTTTAATTTGCCTTGTTGTTCTGCTAACTCTAGAGATAAAATTTGATCAATTTGACCAATATGACCATACTTATTCAAATAAATCGACTGATCCTCCTCAAGCCCTAACTGAGACAGTACATAATCATGTGCTGATTTTTTCATATGAAGGATTCCTAAATAATTAATGTCTTGCTCGGAATAACCACTTTTTCTTAGAGCTTCCCTGATGACATATAGAAAATTTTCCATCGATTTCTCTTCCAGGCGCGCCTTCATCCCTTGTGGGTCCAATACATCGAGCTTATTTAAACTCTGGTCAATGGCTTCCTTTGATATTGGATGCTTTGTTCCCCCAGCAACTACCACAACGTCTTCAGAAAAAGAACCATCCGTAATGATGGAACTTTCGAGCAATAGATTGCTTGAAACACCTTTTTGTAGGATAATGGCTCCTCCACCTGTACCAAGGTTGAACATGAAACGGGTTCTCTCATTCTTGTAATCTATAAAGTCACCATTTCTATATCCACCCGCCAAAAGAATCGTTTTAACACCTGGATCAGAACGGAGAATGTCCTTCGCTAACTTAAGAGCCATGATAGTCGTTCCGCATCGAAGAGCCATGTCAAAAGCCCAGGCATTTACGGCTCCAATCTCATGCTGTAGTTTGATGCCCGCTGTCCAGAGTGGATATTCTTTATGCTCTTCTCCTATATAAATGATTCCATCTATATCGTTTGGGTCAATCTTTGCTTTTTGAATGGCTTTTCTGGCAGCCCAAATTCCCATTTCACAGGTATGATCATCTTCACCAGGTATCGTTTTTTTTAAGATTCCTAGTTTTCTTTCTACAATTTCCTGTGGCATTCCTGCTAGTTCGCTTATTTCTTTTGAGGTTTGATATGATTCGGGCAAATAAGTCCCCCACCCGATTATCCCAATATCCGCCATACCTTCTCCCCTCCATTTAGACTTTATCCATTACATCATTCGATTGCATCCAATCCTGTAGGAATAACGATACTTCTTCGATATTCTCAAACGTCATTTCTGTTTCATCTTGGACATGGGTTACTTTGATTCTCCACTTCTTTTGACCACTCTCCGGCTCCATACTTGCAAGATGAAAACGGACAATGAAAGAGGTGACACTTGGAGCACTCATGATTCCTCCTCCTAGCCAGCCAATTTTTTATCTGATTCAACTTTTGTCTTTTTCACTTTCTTTTTTTCCTTCAATAAAGTGATACTTCCAACAATTCCTTGAGGGAAGAACATCACAGCAAGAATAAAAACAATTCCAAACAGGATAATCCATCTCTCAAAAATCCAATGGACTTTCGATAGCCCTGTGAGCCAATGGTGGGCAAACTCAATGATTCCTGATCCAATCACCGCACCGATAAGCGTTCCAACTCCACCGATAATCGTCATAAGCAGTGCATCCAATGTTATATCCATTGTAAAAACACTCGTATTGACAAAGCGGAGTGATAAAGCATATAAAGAACCCGCAAGGCTTGCTAATATTCCGGATACGACACTGGCAATTACCTTATAATGAAGGACCTTATATCCAAGAGATTCAGTTCGATGTTCATTTTCCTTTATCGCAACCAATACCCTCCCTAGCGGAGAATGAATGAATCGCTTTAAACAAAAGAAAACCAAAACCATACATACGAGGCAGATTAAATAGAAGCTGGTACGATCACGGAAAACTTCTGGAACCCTAAAAGTAAAACCGTCATTCCCATACGTAAGTGTTCTCCATTTTTCGGCAGCCACCAGAAATAATCCAGATAATGCTAGTGTCAGCATTGCATAAAAGTGACTTTTCAGGCGTAAAGTCATCAAACCGACAACAAAACTCACCACGGCTGATAACAGTATCCCTACTAAAATGGCTAGAACGACAAACATCAAATCAGGCTCAAACCTCTTCAAAAAAATACTGGCAGAATAAGCACCAATACCGAAGAACATAGCGTGACCAAATGATACAATCCCGGTGTATCCAAGTAGAATGTCATAGCTCATCGCAAATATTGCAAAGATAAAAATTTGGGTAAAGAGAATTAGCAAGTTCCTGTCTTCATATACAAACGGAAAAATAAACAATCCTAAACTTACGAAAAGAAATAGTAGATTTACTTTATCTTCCTTCCATTTATGTGTCAGTTTCATCTCATCACCCCTTCACCGCGAACAACCCAGTTGGTTTAAATATTAATACGACCGCCATTAAAATCATGTTGACTGCTAAAGATAGGTCTGGTACATAGTAGGCCATATAAGAACCTGTTAAACCAACCAATATTGCCGCTAAAACCGATCCAGTAATATTCCCCATACCTCCAATGACAACTACGATGAACGCTAGAATTGCGAATTCCAGCCCCATTTCCGCATGGATCACACCTGAATATGGCCCTAATAACGCTCCACCTAAAGCTGCCATCGCAGCACCCGCCATAAATACATATAGAAACACTCGGTTAATGTTGATACCTAAAGCTTGAATCATTTCTTTATTCATTACTCCAGCACGTACTATCAATCCAATTTTCGTTTTCTTTAGGATGTAATGAATTATGAAGTAAACTAAAGCACCTACCAAAATAATGAATGCTCTGTACTTGATGATAAGGATGTCACCTATTTCCCAGCTTCCCTTTAAATACTCAGGCGCAGAAACGGCAATTTGATTAGGACCCCAAACGACTTTTAATAATTCTGATAAAACCAACATGAAGCCTAATGTAATTAAGATTTGCTGAACATGATTGCCATAAACAGGTTTGATGATCCACTTTTCTGTAATAAATCCTAATATTAAGCCAGTCAAAATTGCCCCCAAGATTCCCACTAGAAAGCTGTCTGTCAGCGCATACACCCATACTCCACTATAAGCACCCCAGGCAAACAATCCTCCATGGGCAAAATTCAGGACATCCATCAGACCAAAAATCAGCGTAAGTCCGGCTGCCAATAGAAATATCAACATCCCTGTCGCCAATCCATTGATGGTCAAATTAAAAAACAATTCCATATGGCACCTCCTTACGCAATTCCTAAATATTTTCTTCTAAGGACTTCATCTTCGCGGAGTTCGTTCATTCGCCCATTGTATACGGTTCTGCCATCGTCAATAATATAGAAGCTGTCCCCTATCGCACTTGCCATTAAAAAGTTCTGCTCAACTAGCACAATGGTCGTTTTTTGCTTCATTTGTTGAATTGAATCCATTACTTTCTCTACCACTATTGGGGCAAGTCCTTTACTTGGTTCGTCTATCAAAAGTAAATCGCTTTCACGAACATAGGCACGGGCTATCGAAAGCATTTGCTTCTGACCTCCACTCAGAAATCCACCTTGTTTTTTCCAGAAGGTCTTCAAATCTGGAAAAAGCTGAAGAATCCATTCAACCTTTTTAAGAGTTTCATCATCTTCTTTCCTTATCGCAACCTTCATGTTTTCTTCAACCGTTAATTCACCAAAAATACCTTGATCCTCCGGCACATACCCCATCCCCAAATTGGCAATCTCATACGGTGGCAAGCCTTGAATGCTTTTGCCTTTATAAAGGACAGAACCTTTTGAAGGTGGGTTTAACCCCATAATAGACCGTAAAGTAGTCGTCTTTCCGGCCCCGTTCCTACCTAACAGGACTGTGACTTCTCCTTGAGGCACTTGGAAGGATATATCCTGGAGGATATGGTATTGCCCGATATACGTTTCAACATTTGAAAGACTAAGCAGTGTATTCATCGTATAGTCCTCCTAAATATGCAGTTTGTACGGTTTCATTGTCCATGATGTCTCGAGGTGTTCCATCGGCTAAAAGCTTGCCGTTAAAAAGGACCATGATGCTATCAGATAAATCCATAATCATGTCCATCTTGTGTTCAATCAATAAGATCGTTTTATTACCTTCTTTCTTAATATTTTTGATGACCTCCAGAATCATAGGAACATCTTCAAGTGACATTCCTGCAGTTGGTTCATCCAGTAATAGAAGTGAAGGTTCCAGTGCTAAAATCATTGCAATTTCCAATTTTCTTTTTTCGCCATGAGCCAAGTTTTTGGCCAAAGTACCCGACTTATTTTCAAGACGAACTAACTGAAGCCAATGATGCGCCCTCTCTTCAAATTCCTTATACTTTTTAAAATGCTGAAGCATTTGGTATCGAACCTTTTGTTGGGATTGCACTGCTAATCTGACATTCTCTAAAACTGTCAGGTTGGGAAAGACATTTGTTATTTGAAACGACCTTCCCATTCCAAGCCTCGTTCTTTCCATAGGAGATAATTTTGTCACGTCCTGATGTTGGAATCTAATTCTTCCTTCTGTAGTTGCCAGTTGACCACTTAATAAATTAAACAGCGTTGTTTTTCCTGCTCCATTGGGACCAATTATCGATTTAAACTCATTCTCTTTCACCGAAAATGTGACACCATCCACTGCTTTATGTGCCCCGAAGGCAATGCCGACCCCATTCGTTTGAAGTAGTACGGACATACTGCCCACTCCTTTCATTTTGAAAGAAGGGGCTGACCCAAGTTGAAGAGCCAAGCACTTAGTTCTCTACTAATCTTAGAGAGCTTACAGCGCTAGTATCTTTGGGTCGGCCCCTTCGGTTAATTAATTACGGATTGGCGGAGCCGTTTCTTCTGGTGTCAATTCGCGAATTAACACGGGTACTGGATACGGAACTCCATCTTTATTCTCTAGCTTGATTGCATACAACGTTTGAAGAGCTTGATGATCTTCTTTACGGAATGTCATTTTTCCTTTAGGAGTTTCAAAGCTCATTCCCTCCATTGTTTCAATCAGCTTTTCAGAATCTGTATCTCCCTCTGATTGTTTAAGTGCTTCTACAATAGCAATCGCAGCACTCATGCCACCAGGAGTGAACAAATCTGGGACCTCTCCATTAAAACGTTTCTTATGTTCTTCTACTAACCAGTTATTGACTTCATTTTTTGGCAGGTCATGATAATACACACTGAAACCTTCCATTCCCACCAACGCGCCCATCGTTCCAAGAGCCGCGATATCCGGAGCTCCTGTTGAAATTTTGATACCTTTATCTTGCACCTTCATATCAACAATTTGGTTCCAAGGTGAGTTGGCACCAGCCCATACAACAAATAAATAGTCTGGCTTGTTATCAATTACCTTTTGAACATTGGAGGTAAAATCAGTTGCAGCTGGATCTGCATATTCCTCATGCGTGACTTTAGCTCCAAGCTTTTCTGCGGCTTCTTTAAAAGCAGCAATACCGTCACGGCCAAACGAATTATCCGGTGCGAATGTCGCAATCTTTACTCCATCCTTAGCGATGGCAGCCGCTCCTGCAACAGCATCCTGTGAGGAGTTTCTTGAAGTACGGAATAGATATGGATTGAATTCTGACCCAGTGATACTATCAGCAACTGCTGGCTCAACAACCATGATCTTTTGGTATTCTTCAGCTAAAGGAAGCACCGCCAACGTATCACCAGAGCTAGAAGATCCAACTAAGAAATCTACACCATCTTCTTCAAGTAACTTTGTAGCTTTTTGAACCGCAACCTCTGGCTTTGTTTCAGTATCTTCAATTACAAACTCAATCTTCTTGCCAGCAACCTCTCTCGTACCGTCCGTTGCATAATCAAGACCTAACTCAAATCCTCTTGTCGATTGTTTACCATAAGATTCAAGTGCCCCCGTCATGGAAGCTAAGACACCGATTTTTATTGTTTCTTTGCTTTCTTCCTTTTCTTCCTTAGGTTCCGAAGAAGACTTAGAATTACATGCCGAAGCGAAAATCAGCAAGAAGCATAGCACAAGCATGACAGCCGAAAATTTTCTTTTCCTCATCCACACTACCCCCATTATTAACTTGTATTAAAAGCACACATGCTTTGAATGTATCGTACAAGGAGGAAGTTACAGAGTAGTTACAAATGTTAGAAAAGACAATTGAGGATTCTACAACTTAAAAATAGGCTATGTTAATGCTCTTTGTTTATTTGGCACTAGGTTGATTGAAGCGGAAGGCTCGAGACTCCTTCGGGAAAAGAGTGTTAAGGGAGACCCCACAGGCACAAGAGACGTGGAGGCTCCCGAACCACCCGCTGAAAGTGAGCGTCCGAAGCGGAAATCAACCCGCAGGTTTAACTGAGCTAAAAAAAAAGTGACTTAAAAGGTCGTCCATTAACGATCTTCTAAGTCACCCTTAATTTATGAAAGGATTTTATAATTCAACTGTTTTAAAAACTAATTTCTGTTCATTGTTTTTCGATTGAGTATACATTTTTTTCTTTTCAATTTTATAGCCTACTCCCCACACAGTAGAAATAGTCACATCTTGAGTATAGATTTGCATTTTCTTTCTGATCCTATTTAAATGTGTATCAATCATGCGATCATCGTGAAGCGTATCATATCCCCAAATTGTCATCATTAATTCTCGACGAGTAACAACTTCACCAACTTTTTTAAGTAATATCCACAATATTGCGAATTCTTTTCTTGTAAATAGGACTTCTTCCGAATCAATATATACTTTATAACTCGATTTATTCATTGTGATATTACCAAAGGTATACACGTTTTCCTCTTCTTTGAATTCTTCGGAATTCTTGTTTTTCTTTAGATGAATCGTGATTCTATACATTAATTCACGAAAGCTCATTGGTTTTTGAATAATGTCGTCTGCTCCCGCTTCAAAACAATTCACTTTTTCATCCTCGTGAAGATTTTGATACGTGATAAATATTGGTGAACCTGAACTGGGACGAATTTGTTTACATATTTCTAATGCATGCAATTTAGGTACTTCATAACTAATAATTATTATATCCACTTTTTCTTGAATAGCCTTTACCATACCACTTATACCATCCCTACTATCTAAAACTTCAAACGAAGTAGAAAAAAACTGATGGTACTGGTCAATAATTAAAGCATCATCCTCTATTACAAGCATTTTCTTGACCATTAAAATCCTCCACTTAACCGAAATTACCTATAGATATATTCGTGACATATGGACCATTACCCTTTCGAAAGTCCCGAATAATATAAAAATTTTTTTTAATTAAGTGTGAAATGACATGCGGCAAAATGACCATCACTATGTTCCTTAAACTCTGGTTCAACTTCCTTACACATCGGCTGAGCCATAGGACACCGTGTATGGAATCGACAACCAGAAGGAGGGTTAATTGGGCTAGGTACATCTCCTTCAAGTACAATACGATTCTTTTGATCTCTTAATCTAGGATTAACTATAGGGTTCGCTGAAATAAGTGCTAAAGTATAAGGATGCTTTGGATTTTCAAATAGTTCATCTACTTCAGCTAACTCTACCAATTTACCTAAATACATAACACCAACACGCTTACTAATGTGCCGGACAATGTTCAATCCATGAGACACAAATAAATAAGTAAGGTCCATTTCTTCTTGAAGCTCTTCTAAAAGATTGACAATTTGTGCTTGTATCGAAACATCTAGTGCTGATACCGCTTCATCTAATACAAGGAATTTAGGATTCAAAGCTAGTGCTCTGGCAATACCTATTCTTTGCCTTTGACCACCACTAAATTCATGTGGATATCTTCTAATATGATAAGGACTTAATCCAACTGTTTCTAATAATTCTTGTACACGTTTCTCTCTTGCAGAAGCATCCTTCATTCCATGAATCTTTAGAACTCTTCCGATAATATCTCCCACACTAAGCCTAGGATTTAGGGAAGAGTATGGATCTTGGAAAATCAACTGCATATCTTTACGCGTTTGTCGCATTTTTTCATCTGAAAGATCAAAGATATTCTGACCTTCAAATTCTACTGAACCACTCGAAGCTTCTAGTAAATTAAGCATAACTCGTCCAATGGTAGACTTTCCACAACCACTCTCGCCAACAAGTCCCAGAGTTTCTCCACGATATATATCTAAGCTAACCCCATCAACTGCTTTTACATAACCTTGTACCCGACCTAAAAAGCCACCTTTTATAGGAAAATGTTTTGTAACATCTCTGGCACTCAGAATAACTGAAGACTTCTTTTCTACGTCTTTTTCTTGCTCCAACATAGTATTCAGCATTTTTCTTATGCCTCCCAACGGTTAGTATATTTCCAACAACGTACTACTTCTTCTTCTGATATATTGATGACCTCAGGCATTTCTCTATGACAAAGTTCTGTTGCATATTCACAGCGAGGGGCGAATCGACACCCTGGTGGTAGATTTAAAGGGTTTGGAACGACCCCTTCTATTGCATATAGCTTACCTTGTTTCTTTTCAGGAGTAGGCATTGAGCGTAATAAACCTTCAGTATACGGATGCTTTGGATTTTCAAATATAGTAAAAACATCACCTTGTTCTACTATTTGACCCGAATACATTACCACCACTCGGTCTGCCATTTCTGCTACGACTCCTAAATCGTGGGTAATGAGCATGATAGATGTATCTAGTTTATTTTTTAGTTCCTTCATTAACTCTAGTATTTGGTTTTGAATCGTTACATCCAATGCAGTCGTAGGCTCGTCTGCAATTAATAATTCTGGATTACATGCAAGTGCAATGGCGATCATGACACGCTGTCTCATCCCACCACTCAACTCATGTGGGAAGGCGTGAACACGACGCTCAGCTTCAGGAATTCCTACTAATTTCAATAATTTAATGGATTGTTCAAGTGCTTCTTGTGCATTCATTCCCTGATGTAGAATTAATGATTCAGAGATTTGATTACCCACTCGAAATACCGGGTTGAGGGAAGTCATAGGCTCTTGGAAAATCATCGAGATTTTATTTCCTCGAATTTTCCGCATTTCATTATCCGATTTTTCTAATAGATTCTCTCCATCATAATTGATTTCACCATCCACGATTTTTCCAGGTGGTGAAGGTATTAATCTAATAATAGATAAGGAAGTTTGGCTTTTTCCACTCCCAGATTCTCCAACAATGGCTAACGTTTCACCTTTTTTAATTTTAAAATCAATTCCGTCTACTGCAGGAACGACACCTTCTTCTGTGAAGTAATGTGTTTTTAAATTCTTCACATGTAATAATGTTTTTTTCTCCGTTAATGTTTGGTTCATTGGTCGTCCTCCTTCCTAGTTTTTATTACGCGGATCTAATGCATCACGTAGACCATCACCGATAAAGTTCACTGATAATACTGCGATTAAGATAAATAGACCTGGGAAAATGGCAACCCATGGATACATCATCAATGTAGGGAGTTCCTGTGCTTGAGTTAGCATATTGCCCCAGCTTGGAGTAGGAGATTGAATCCCTAGACCTAAGAAACTTAAACCTGCTTCTGCTAAAATGTTTCCAGCGATATCTAATGTAGCAATAACCGTAATAGGAGCTATGGCATTCGGAAGAATATGATAGAAAATAATACTGGGCTTCAATTCTCCTGTAGCTCTAGCTGCTTCTACGAAATCCCGTTGCTTTAAAGTCAAAATTTCACCACGTACGATACGTGACATGCCTGTCCAACCAACGATACTTAAAACAAATACTGTAGTCCAAACAGATGGAACCATGATAGAAGCAATAATTAGAAGTAAAAATAATGATGGAATAGACTGAATAGCGTCGACAATACGCATCATAATGTTATCAACAATGCCGCCAAAATAACCTGCAACGGCACCGTATGATATTCCAATTAATAATGTAAAAAACATAGCTGCAAGAGCCACGGTTAGAGATACTCTTGTTCCTTGAATTACACGGCTAAATACATCTCCCCCTAGACCATCTGTTCCAAATGGGTGATCTAGGCTTGGTGGTAAATTCGGTTCCTCCAACACAAATTCTGTTGGGTCATGCGGAGTAAGTAGAGGAGCAAATATTGCCATTAATATTAATAATGAAAATGTGATAAGCCCAGTGACAGCCAGCTTATTTTTCTTATATCTTTTCCATATGACCGCTGATCGGGTTTCAATTTTACCCTGTTCCTGCCACTCAGTTGATACCACAGTTTTTTGATTAGTTACTGTATTTGGTAGACTCATCGTTATTCACCTCTCTAATTCTTACTGTATTGAATTCTTGGATCTACAATCGCATATAAAATATCCGCCACTAAATTCCCTAATACTACCATTACACCAGCGAACATGGTTGTTCCCATGATAACTTGATAGTCACGCACATAGATGGCATTAATTGCTAAACGCCCCATACCAGGCCAAGCAAAAACTTGTTCAATAAATAAGGCTCCAGCAAATAGCGAAGGTAGCTGCAATCCCAAGATTGTAATAAGAGGCAGTAAGGCGTTTCTTAAAGCATGTTTATATATAACCTTCTTTTCTGACACACCCTTAGCTCTCGCTGTTCTTACATAATCTTGTTTAATAACTTCTAGCATACTTGAACGCGTAAAGCGTGACTTGGTTGCAATTAGTCCGAAGCATAAAACGGATGCAGGCAATACTAAATGTTTGATTCGATCCATCAAATCAAATTCATCATAGTTTGACATCATATCACTAGGTGGGAATAAATCGAGTTTTAAAGAAAACACTAAAATGACCATTAATGCTAAATAAAAAGAAGGAACAGCAATTCCTACGTAAGTAAATGAGGTAAATAAATTATCAAACCATGAATATTTTTTAACAGCAGAGTATACTCCAATTGGTACAGCAATAATAACTGACAAAAAAATTGCTACACCCATTAAAAGCATAGTTGCTGGAATTCTCTCTAGAATTTTCTCCATAACTGGACGTCCATCTTCAAATGAATAACCTAAATTTCCATCTAGCACCAATAATTTTAACCAACTAAAATATTGGATATATAATGGTTTATCTAATCCTAGCTTTGATTCAATAGCCGTTGTATCAACTGCTTCTGCTCCTTCACTGCTTCGATACATATCTAGAGGATCTCCAGGAGCGATTGTAATTAATATAAATGAAATAATTGAAATGATAATTAAAAGAGGAATCGCTTGAATACTACGTCTTAATATATACTTCCACACTTTAATTTCCCCCGCTTTCTAATTCGTAAATTTTCTCTATCTATCTCTTTCAGAATAATAGCCGTAGAGACCTGACGGTCCACTACGGCTACTACAATGTCTGGTCAATTTATGTTATTTTCTTGATGTTAATTTGAGCTATGATATCGACATTAGAATCTTTCTTTCTATTATTTTCTCTTTTTAGCGTCAGCCCAGTACCAGTCAATAACGTTGTACCAACGCGTATATAGTGAGAATTCAACTCCAGCTAAGTCTTTATCCATTCCTGCAAAGCCTTTAGGATGATGTGTCCATAAGCTGTATGCATTATCGTTTAGGATTTTGTGAAGCTCTTGGTATAGTGCATTACGTTTAGAAGCACTTGGTTCTTTACGGAACTGCTCCATAATTTGGTCTACACGTTTGTCTTTAATACGTTGGTTGTTGTTAGCAGGAATTTGACTAGAATGCCATAATCCATATTTGTCTGGGTTAGTTCCTAGTGACCATGCCATGATGTAAGCATCGATTTCACCAGAATCAATTTTTTCTAGCTCGATAGAGAAATCCCAAGAACGTGGTACAACTTTAACACCAATTTTTTTCCAGTCCTGTTGAGCAATTTTAGCAATTGCTT
The DNA here is from genome assembly GCF_010882125.1 of Peribacillus alkalitolerans. Classification (GTDB taxonomy): domain Bacteria; phylum Bacillota; class Bacilli; order Bacillales; family DSM-1321; genus Bacillus_BN; species Bacillus_BN alkalitolerans. The sequence continues at coordinate 154,294 of NZ_JAAGVZ010000004.1, forward strand.
CACGTACTTTATTACCATTGTTGTAAGCTAATTCAATTTCAAAGATTTTACCGTTTTTCTCACGGTATCCGCTCTTGCCCATCTTCCAACCAGCATCATCTAATAAGTCATTTGCTTTTTTCACGTCGTAAGCATATGGCTTAACATTTTTATTATAAGGTGCTTCTAATGGATGGATTGGACCACTAGCTAGAACCGCATTCTTTAACATAACACTGTCTACGATTGATTTACGATTTAATCCGTATTGTAAAGCTTGACGTACTCTCTTATCAGAGAATCTTGGATCTTCAGTATTTAATCCAATATAATCGTAGCGACCGGAGTCATACTTCTTAACTTTTAAGCTCTTATTTTTAGAAACTTGTGAAACCATTTTTGGATCAACAGACTCGATGAAGTCTACTTGATTTTTTAATAGGTTAACAACTTCCACGTTAGCATCTGGTAGAATTTTCATAGTGATTGTATCTAGGTATGGACGACCATCCCAGTAGTTTTTGTTTGCAGTAACAACAATACGTTGAGCAGTTTTCCACTCTTTGAAAACGAATGGCCCTGATCCTACAGGCTTACGGTGGAAACTAGAATCATTAAAACTCTTAACTCCGTTAGGGAATTTATGCTTCGGAATGATAGGAGCTCCTACTGCATACAAGAAAAGTGGTGATGGATCTTTTAAATCAAAAACAACTGTATAGTTGTCTTTTGCAGTAACTTTGTCAATCATTGAAAATGAACCTTTGTAAGGATTGATTGAATCTTTATGAAGGTACATATCAAAAGAGAATTTTACGTCATGTGCTGTTAATGGCTTACCATCATGCCATTTAACATCTTTACGCATGTTGAATGTATATCGTTTTGTGTTATTTTCAACTTTCCAGCTTGTTGCAACGCTTGGAATGATTTGATTTTTCTTATCTGTAGAAACTAGACCATCGAATAAGAATCCAATAATACGGTTAGATACCGCATCACTTACCGTGTATGGAGTTAATCGTGTAGCATCAGCGAATGAACTGAATACTAAATCTCCTCCTACCTTTTTAGGATCATAACCTTTACGGAAATTCGCTGCGTTCCCCTGTGGAGCAAAAGTAGCGAACATCATTACAAAGGCAATAGCAGTTAGTAATAATACTTTAAACTTTTTAACCAATTTTTGTTCCCCCTTAGATTATTTTTTAGGTGCTGAAGTAGCTGTAATAACAGTTACATTACCAAACTTATCTGCTTCAATTGTTGCTGAGATTGTTTCACCTGCAGTTTGTTTAGCAGTTACATCAGCTAATGTTGCATCTTTTCCATTTAGAGTTACTTTTACTTCTTCGCTAATGTTAAACGTTTCACTGATTGTTGCAGATAACGTAAGTGTTAAAGCATTACCATTTACAGAGATAGCTTTATTTTCCGCCTTAGCAATATACGGATATAACGCCGTTACTTCATCAATATTTGTGAAGAATACTTGACCTGAGAATTGAGCTCCAGCTTTTTGATATTCATCAATTAATTTGATTCCAAATTCTTTTCCTGGATTGTTTGGTAGAGTTTGAACGAATGCGTCAAGATTCACTTCCTTCGTTAAAGTACCAATTGTCCATTTAGCACTTCCATATTTAATAGTTGACTCTTCAGCATCAAGTAGTTCTCCGCCGTAGTATGCAACTGTGCCTTTCTTGTTTAGGATGACAGTAGCTGGACTTCCAACTTGTAAATCATCGATAGTAGCTCCTTGTCCACTAACTAAAACAGACACATTGCTTGCAAACGTATACGATGAACCATCCGTTAACGTGAATCCTTTTGCATGTACTGATGCAACGATACCTGTTTCCGTTGTAAATAATCCCTTTTGAGTTATATATTTGTCAAAAGCAACAGCTGCAGCTTCTTTAGTTACTACTTCATCTAAGTCAACATCAATATCCAATACTTCTTTACGGTTTAAGTAGAATAGATAGTCAACAGGTCGGTTTGTCCAAGATTTCTTTAATCCCAAACCTTGGGCCAACACCTTACTCAATTCCGCATAGGTTACACCTTTATTTGGCTTAATGGCTCCTTTATCAACTGAAAGATAACCGTTGTTAACCAAACGTAATGTATTGTTATAGTCTTTGTGCTTTTGTGATAAATCTGAAAAAGTAACCTTTTTACTTCCTGTGCTTAAACCCATGATACTGTTAACCATTAGAACAAATTCTGATCTTGTTAATCCTGCATCAGGATTAAACGTATCGCCAGTATTTTTCATAATCCCCAATGAAACAAGTTTGTTGATAGATGACTCACTGCTTAAGCCAGACGTATCAACAAATTCGACTGCAAAAGCTTGGGTTGCACCCACAGTGCCTAAGGCTAGAGAGCAAGATAAAGCTCCTGCTACAAGAAACTTTCGAAAATTCATTTTGTTGTTTCCCCTCTCTTGAATAACTTCGTTTTCTAAAGACTGATGTTTTTATATTATTTTTTTGTATGTATCTGCTCTGCCCCCCTAAAAATTAACTTTCATCCGAAAGTTTTTAGAAAAGAAAAAACTTTCGAAATGTTTAAATTACATATTCTCATTCCTATGTTTTTACACCTTCCGTCGATTCTTGCGAAATGGTAACAAATTGTTTAAAAAAGATTCAATTTTCAAATAAGTGCAAATATTTTGTTAGAAATTTACTATTTCTTCATGGATTTCGAGTTTTAACCTGGTAATTTGTATCTAAAATCGACAAAAATCCACACACTCCTTTTTTACTATGAAAAATTTTTTCAATAAAAAAACGACACAAAATTCGTCTATTTTTGACGAATATTGTGTCGTTTCTTACTAATCTCTAAAAGCTCCTATTTCCACAGCTTCCATTATCATTTTATACATTTCTTTCGTTGCATCTAAAGGTTCTACTCCCATTTCTTCCTGTAAGGTGTCACAGCATTTCTGGTACCATTTCAAACTTTGTGGTCGATTGTTTTTTAAATAATAACTATACATGAGGAGTCGATAAGCTTCTTCCCACGTTCGGTCTTTTTCTAGTATTTTTTCACACCAGTATATGGCGCTATTCATATCCTTCGTCGCAATGGAGGCTTGAGCCATTTTTTCTGCACCGCGTAAAAAGATCACTAGTAGTCTCTCTCTTTCGTTAATGCACCAATCTTCAAATCTTCTTTCTGGAAGATAGTCACCCTCATAAAGGCGCAGTCCTTTTTCTAAATAAGCCTTTGACTGAGATGGCTTTTTTTCCTCAAGGCCTGCCGTAACCCATTCCTCAAAATTTTTCGTATCAAGGATATAGCCGGCATTTGGATTTAGTCCATAGCCACTTCCAAAACGTTTGATAAAAAAGGGTTGTGTTCTAGCTTTTCGGTTAGGCTCAAGTGCATTATTCAAAGCGTTCAAGGCTACCTTAAAGTCACGGTCTGCTGATTTTTCTTCTTGATTTGCCCATAGTAAATCCATGATTTGTTGTTTTTGGAATAATTCCTTTTTATAAGTGATAAATAGCTCAAAAAGCTCCCGTGCCTTCCCTCGCTGCCAATCCTTTTCTTTCACTTCCCTATTACCTAAAAACACTTTAAAAGTGCTCAGAGTTTGGATTCTCAACGTAAAGCCAGGATGAAGCTCCACATCGGATTGACCAAGCTCCATAAGCAATCTTGAGATAAAAGGTTCTTGAATGCGCCTCTTCTGGGCTTCTAAAAGTAAAGGGATCAATTGTTGAATATCAACCGGTCCAAATATGGTCCTAGATTTAAAAATAAAATCATATTGACCAAACTGTACACGCTGTAAAAGCTTTAAACATTCTTTTTCAAACGTATCCCAATCCGATTGGACGTACGCACAGTAAGATTTCCAAAGACTAGTAACGGTCAATCCATATAAGTCTTCACATTCAGAAAAAAGGTTTTCTGTTTCATCTAAGTAACCTAGGGCTTCTTCCAGACGATCGCTATGGATGGCAGCTACGGAAATACCGAGCTTTATATAAGAGGATAACCACATGTCATGAACCCGTTCTGTTTCATATAGAGCAAGCTTTCCGTATTCCCACGCTTTTTCAAAGTCTTCATTTCCAGCATAGTAGATACATAACCCCATGTAAGGTTCTGCTTTCCCTCTTGCATTATGTAGGTCATCCATGATTTGCAAGGAAGTTTCATAGCATTGGATAGCCAATTGAGATTGATAGGAAGTAGCCATTTGAACGGCATGACCCATTCGAATCCATCCACATGCTTCTATATAAGGAGATTTCAATTGAATACCTTGCTGAATGGCTTCCTGTGCATATCTCTTACTCTCCTCTCCTTTCCCTATAAAGGCAGAAATAAGAGAAAGTAGCAAATCTGTTTCTCGATGGTATTGCGGTATATGATTCTCTTCTAAAAAAGGATTCTCTTTTTTTCGATCAAGTAAAATAGACTTTGCTTCCTTTAACCTGCCTGTACGTAAATGAAGCCTAGCCAATAAGTTTCCATCATCCAAGATTAGATCAAGATTCCTACCTCTTTCCAACCATTTTTCCGCTTTACTTGCCTTACCACTATTGATTAAATTTTCTGCCATAAGAAGATACAAACTAGCTTTATCATCATTGGAGAACCCATCATTATTTTCACGACTCTCTATTGCTAGTTGTAAATAACGCTCTGCCATTCCAGGTTGAATGGTATCCAAGAAAATCTTTGCCATTCCTTCATATGCAAGGCTTGCAGTCTTCCAATCTTCATTTTTCTGGCTATGATGAATGGCAAGTTCATAGCACAATTCAGCTTGTTCGAATTTGGATTGTAGTCTTTGTACTTCAGCCTCGAAAAACCAAAGCAAGTAAAACGTATCCTTGGCTGAATGGTCAATCGCTTTAATCCTGTCGTACAATGTCTGAAGCTTGCCTTCCTTTAACAATTGGAATCCATAGTCTTGGAGAATTTCAGCTACAGCAGTCCAACGCCCGCTCTTTTCAAGATGATATAAACTAGCCTCTTTCATTCCCTTTCTCTCGAAATATCTTGCAGCACGATCATTTAACTGACGGTATTCCTGAGGCTGAGTATCTATAAATCGCTTCTCCAGCAATTCCTTAAACAAGGCATGGTAACGGTAAAGTCCCTCACCAATCGACTGAATATAAATATTCTTATCTGAAAGCCCTTCCAAAATAGAGTCTGCTCCATCTAAGTCTAAAATGTAGCTACACGAATCTATCGAAATCTCTTCTAAAATGCTGGTTTGCTCTAAAAATTTCTGCACCATAGGAGATTGCTTCAACAACACTTCTAAAGCTATATATTGAAATAAATCTTCAAGAGACCGAGTACGGTTCTGTATAATCTTTGATACATTTTTCTCGACTTGGAGCTGCTGCCCTATAAACCCGAGGGCGATTACCCATCCTTCTGTCAGTTTACAAACTGCTTCGATTTCTTCTTCCGATAAAGAAACTTCGTATGTATCCAATAATAATAGCTCTACTTCATCTTTCAATAAGGTCAAATCAAATTGGTTGACCTCCAATAATTGCCCCCTTACTTTTAAGCGTGTAAGGCCTCTCCACCTTGGTCTGCTTCTGCTGGAAATGATAAGGTGAAAATTAGGAGGGCAATGCTCCAATATGTTTTCCATGAACTCCTCTATAACAACTGATTTCTCAACATGATGGAAGTCGTCCAATACAAGCGTAACTTCCTCTTCCATGGAAAGCATTTCGTTAATAAAAAGCGTTCCCAGCATCCGGACCTCTTCTTCGCGGAAGAATTGACTCCCTTTTGATATTTCATCGAGCAGTACATGTCCAAATTGTGGATGCTTTGTTTGAATGCTATGTATGACATATACAAAAAAAGGCAAGAAATCATCATCCCGTGAAGATATACTGTACCAGCATGCCTCGCTTTTCACATCATGAATATAAAGGGATAATGCAGTACTCTTTCCGTAGCCTGCACCCGAGTAAATTAACGTAACTGGATACTCCTCTATTTTTTGGAACTTCTTAAACAATTTTGCCCTGCGTAGCATTGAATCCTTTATACCTGGAGGAAGTAATTTCGTTTTAATAATACCGAATGGGTTCATCATACACCCCCTGAATACTTCTGAATTTTCTAATATTTTATCACACAATCGAAGATGATGTTAGAAAAACCGACCAGGGTCTGACCCATTGGTGTACACAAAAAAAGACTGACAAAACGTAATGCAAAGGCACCTTCGAGATACCTTTCACTAAAGTGTGTCAATCTTAATTTATATTAATTATTTTCGTTTGCGCCAAATGAATAAACCTATGATTAACACAGGAATACCCAGCCACCAATAAAAGGGGGGAGCTTCAATTTCCCTCTCAAGATCCACATGTTTAGTGGGTGTTTTTCCTTCACCAAGAATGGATAAATCTTCTGTTGCAGATGTTAATTCTGCAGTCCTATCGCAAATTCCTGTGGATAATACATTGTCTCCATACAATGAGGATTCATTGGCATACACAAAATATTCTATTCCTTTAACGAATTCGTACCCGCAATCTCCTCCGCCTTGACCTGTGGCAATAATGATTTGTGACTCATTTGTTCCTTTCCACGTTTTCGATACTTCGAAAAGAACGGATTTCGTGATGTAACCACTTATACTTTTATTTTCTTTAATATCTTTAACCACTCCACTAAAAACCAGCTTTGATCGGTTGAACTCACTCTCTACACTCGGTCGCTCTGCACATGAGCAAGCCGAAGCAGGCGATGGAATCGCTACGATAAACATACTTACGACCATACAAAATAAGACAAGTACATGAAGCCATTTACTCATTATTCTCACCTCAAAATTATTGACGTGAAGAATATTCAATATGTTTCAGTTGATTGATTACAAATGATAAAAGTTAATCGTATTTCTGTATATGATGTCTGAGACAGTTTGTAAAGGCATACGCTTTAGTTCCGCAACCTTATCTATAGTGTGAATCATCATATCCGGATTTGTCATCCTACCTTCAAAGGGGCCTTCAAATGGCCAAGGTCCATCTGTTTCAATCATTAAGAGTTCGATTGGGTACCTACATACAAGATCTTGTATTTCCTTTTCATAACATACATCCGGTGTAATAGACACATGAAAGCCATTGTTAATCATTCTCTCGATGGTTTTTGAATCTCCTTTAAACCAATGAAAATGAGCCTTGGTAATCGAATGTTTTTCCAAGAGACCGCATACGACTGGAGCATCTTCATATACAGCATGGAGAATGACTGGCTTATCTGTCTTTTTGGCAAATATAATAAAATGCTCAAGCAATTCTATATACTTTGGCATATCAACTGGCCTCCCTTCCAATCTTCGATAATAAGGAAGTCCGACTTCACCTACTGCCACCATCTCACTTTGATGCTGTTCCATCCACTTGAATAACTTTTCGATTTCCTTTTCTGTTAGAAGATCTTGTTCCGGATGGAAACCGAATGCAGCCTTAATTCTCGAATCAACCTTAGAAAGCGCCTTGTTCCGCTCACAAGATGCTAAGTCCATCGATACTGAGATCAGAGCATCGACACCTGAATGCTCTAACCCGCTTAAAATAAGGTTTTGTTGAACTCTATCATATTTATCAAAATGAATATGGCTATCTATTAACCTCATATCAGTTCCCCTTAACTTTATTTGTGGTTAATAACGAATAAAGCTCGCGTTTCAATTCAAGGCATTCCTTACCTAGCAGCAATTCCTTGGACCGGGGTCTTGGAAAAGGCACGGTTACTTCATGGATTATGCTCGCTGGCTTACTAGATAAAACTATTATTCGGTCCGATAAAAAAATCGCTTCTTCCATGCTATGAGTTATGAATAAAACAGACCGTCGATCAGCTTCCCATATCGACAACAACCATTGCTGCATCTCTAACCTTGTCAATTCATCCAAAGCAGAGAAAGGTTCGTCCAAGCACATGAATGGTTGGGGACTCAATAATGTTCGTAAAAATGCGGCCCTTTGTTTCATACCCCCAGATAATTGGTGCGGATAAGCCTGTGCGTATTCACCCAAACCTGCGCGCTCGAGCATTGATTGTGCCTTTTCCTTGTCTACTTGCCCCGAAATCTCAGCCCCTAATGCAACGTTTTCCATTATTGTCCGCCAAGGGAGAAGTGCCGGCTGTTGAGGCATATAACTAATATGACCTCTTGAGCCATTCAACGTTATACCTTGTAATGAAATGGTTCCTGAATCTGGTTTCAACATGCCACCTATCAAATGGAACAACGTGCTTTTACCACTGCCTGATGGTCCTAAAATCGACACAAATTCCCCATCATTCACTTCAAGGCTCAAATTTTCAAGGGTATTTTCTTTCCCGTCATATGAAAAATTCAATGAATCAATGTTTAACACGTAGTGTGTCCTCCTTTCGATTCCAGGAGACGACCATTCGTTCCATAAAAGTGATGGCTGCAAAAAACAGTAGACTCAGTGACATAATGATAAAAATTGCAACAAAAACGCGATCCGTTCGGAAGGATGAAGAGGCCAGTGTCATATAGACCCCTATCCCTGATTTAGCACCAAGCCATTCAGAAATCACGGCTCCCATGACGCTGTATGTGGCTGATATCTTCAAACCTGAAAAAATAAAAGGTAGGGAATTAGGCAGCTCCAATTTCCAGAACCGTTGCTTTTTAGTCGCCCCCATCATATCAAAATAATGCCTCCATTCATAAGGGGTTTGACGGAATCCATCCAATGAAGCGACCACCACAGGGAAAAAGCAAACCAGCGTTATCACAATTAGTTTTGGCAATAAGCCAAAACCAAACCAAATCACAAGTAACGGTGCAAGAACAATAATTGGGACATTTTGGGATAGAATCAACAATGGGTACACAATATCCTTTGCGAAAGGGAATAAATGAAGGATAACCGCCATACTCCAACCAACGAAACTCCCTATTACAAGACCAATAACCGCCAAACGTATAGTGGACCATAAATGTTCCTGCAATCCACCAAATGCAATAATGCCTTCTTTAAAAATGGCAGTTGGAGAAGGGAGTAGCCAAGGTTCAATGTTAAGAACCCTAACTGATAATTCCCAAATGATAAACAAAATGATAAAAAGGAAGAAGGATAAGCCCTTCTTCCACACATTACTCCTGATCATGCTCTGTACTTTTCCGTTAATGTACCCATAGTGATGCCAGTTGGCTGATACAAGATTTTCACTTGTGTAATGACGTTTGGAGACCCTAACTCTATCATTCTCTTATTCATTTTCTCCAAAATAGCAAGTAATTCCGAGAGCTCCCCCTCCATCGTCGTTTCAAGGGGATGCACCTCATATTTCACTCCTGACTCGTGGATGACAGCAATAGCCTCATCTACTAAAGGAATGACATTTTCCGCTTTTGGAATGATTTGCACACTCATTAAAGTACTAGCCATATCGTTCACTCTCCTATTTTGGTAAAAATTCGTTTGTAAATGCCTTCTCCGGATCAAACTCACCTTCTAGAAGTTTGTTCTCCGTCATCCAATCTGCGTAATTTTTCCATACCTCATGCTTTTGCTCACCCCAACGTGGTGCATCATCTTGATATTTAGGCGCTAACCATTCTTGGCTTTTCTTTACTAGTTCAGTATCTAAGTCAGGAGCACCTTTCAATAAAATATCAGCAGCTTCTGATGGATTATCAATCGCAAACTGATACCCTTTTGAAGCCGCATGGACGAAGGCTTTCACTGTCTCAGGGTTATCGCTAATCATCTTCTCATTCGTTGCAAGCACCGGTGTATAGTAATCTAATTTATCTGAGTAGTCGGTTAGGTAGACCATATTGATTTTTTCGTTGCGTAGCTCAGATTCCACACCTGTCCAACCGTAATAAATCCATGCAAAATCGATATCTCTTTTAACAGAAGTAAAGAAATCGCTGTCTCCAGTGCTGACGATTTCTACTTTATTGACGTCTGCGTTTTCTGTTTTCATGAGGGAATCAATGACTGCCTTTTCAACTGGTGATCCCCAGCCACCATAAGTTTTACCTTCAAAATCCTTTGGTGAAGCAATATTTTTAGCAACTGGTGATGCAAAGCCTGAAGTATTATGCTGGATAACTGCAGCTAAAGAAACTAGAGGAACTCCTTGCACTCGTGCCTGTGTTATACTTTCCTGATAGCTTACACCGAACTCAGACTTCCCAGAAGCAACAAGCTGATCCGCTCCAGCCTCACCTGGCATAATAATTTCAACGTCCAAGCCTTCCTCTTCAAAATATCCTTTTTCCTTTGCCACATATAAACCTGTATGATTTGTATTTGGCGTCCAATCAAGGACAACGGATACCTTTTCTAAATCCTTTATATCTTTGCCTTCTTTTTCTTTACTTGAATTGTCTGCAGTACAGCCAGTTAACAAACTAGCAGCAAGGACAAGTGATAACCATTTCTTCATATGTATTCCTCCATTGATAGATTGGAAGCCCATAGTAATGCCGGAACCGTTCTTCATTGGGCAAGTCTTTCAGAAAAAACTCTTTTGAAATACAAAAAACGCCCGATGACAGAATCGGACGTAAACATACAAAAAACGTAATTATATGTTCCCTCCGCTGGCATCAACCAGATCAGGTTCTAAGAGTCAGCATCTTATGGACGCTATCTCAGCCGACAACATCGGCCCCCCTACATGTTTGTTACTCATGAACTTCATTAGTATTATAGCAGAAAGTTTTACAAATCAAATAAATTTTTATAATTGAAACGAATTCGTCAGAAAAGACTACAATCATATAAGCATGTTATGATTACAAAAAAGGAGGTAATATCATGAGTAATTTACGTTCTTGGTTTGAAAAGGGCATGACACACGATGACTATGTCACTAGTATGACTGTACATAAAGAAAACCTACAAAAGGTGTATGATGAATACTCGGTATCAGAAGGTAGTAAGCTATCACTTTCCAAATTGAAGGATCGAAATATTGCTGCTATCGTCCTGACAGCTGACTGGTGTGGGGATGCAATGATGAATGTTCCTATTTTCAAAAAGCTTGGTGATATTGCAGGTATTGAACCACGATACTTAATCCGTGATGAGAATTTAGAGTTAATGGATCAATACTTAACGAATGGAACAGCACGTTCGATTCCCATTTTCATTTTCATAGATGAAAACGGTCATGAAATCGGCAAATGGGGCCCGCGTGCTCCTGAAGTGCAATCAGTAGTCGAAGAAATTAAAACTGGTATGCCTGACAAAGAGGACCCTGCATTCAAAGAGGCTTTTAAAGCATTCGTCGAAAAAATATCTGCCCTCTTTACTACTGATCTAGAGTTATGGAGTGCTGTTGAAAAAGACATGGTACACACATTAACTGAAATGAAATAATTAGTCCTTAGCTAACACAAGGCTTATCGCCTCGATTGTCAAGATGATTCTCATTTCAAGCTACTTCTTGGCTCTTGATCCAAGCTATCTGTTAATAAATGAGAGACCCACTTAAATTAAAAGGGGTCTCTCATTTTATTGAATAAGTTCACTTTGTCAAATCCACAACTTGACCCTTAATTACTTTAACTAAATCGTCGATTTTCAATTCAATTTGAACTCCAATATTGCCACCACTGACAATTATGGTATCAAGTGCTTTAGCACTTTCATCAATGAATGTTGGAAATAGTTTTTTCATCCCAATTGGAGAGCAGCCACCTCGTATATATCCTGTTACTTTTAGTATATCCTTAACAAGAATCATTTCGACTTTCTTTTCTCCCACAGCCTTTGCCGCCTTTTTCAAATCCAGTTCTGTCTCTACAGGAATAACAAATACATAATTTCCCTTACTAGAACCTTGGGAAACAAGCGTTTTATAGACTACCTCTTCTTTTCTTCCAATCTTTTGTGCAACAGAAACGCCATCAATTTTTCCATCGTCAGCTCTATACGTCATCATTTCATATGATATTTTTTCTTTATCTAAAATCCGCATAGCATTTGTTTTTACTTTTTTCATGTTTATCTCCTTGTCAGATATCGATGAAATAAGTATACATTAGAAATCTTAGCTAGCGCCAAGCTTTAGCACTGGGGAACCGCCTATTTGCACTTATATTTTAATCCTAAGATTGGCAACGAAGCCGACTTACTTCTTTGCCGCCAATTTATATTTTCTAAAGTGAAAAATAATGGCTCGGCTCTATATTACGGTCCAAAAGAAAAAGAGCTGCAATGACAGCTCTTAATTAATAATATAAGGGTTTCCACCAATAAACTTTCTCATTTCATCCGTAATTTGAAACGAATCCTGATTAGTCACTTCATCCTTTACTTCGTAATTCCCTTGCATACTTCCGTCATAATGAATGGGTTTTTGATCCATAGTCATCACCTCTCCTATATATGGAAATTATACCATTATTTTTAAAAAGTATGAGCAAAATCTTTAGCACGTGCTATAGCATTTTCCTTTATTTCTTGCGCTTTATCTGGCATCGCAGCATGCCCTTCCACAAATAAACCTTCAAACGATGGAACACCATAGAATTGCATAATTACCTGCAAATACCTGTGACCCATTTCCATTGCAGCTGCTGGTCCTTCTGAATAGATTCCGCCACGCGCTTGAATATGTAAGGCTTTTTTATTGGTTAAAAGTCCAACTGGCCCTTCAGCAGTGTATTTAAATGTTTTTCCCGCTACAGAAACAGAGTCAATATATGCCTTTAGGATTGGTGGGAATGAAAAATTCCATAACGGCGTTACAAACACATATTTATCTGCAGCAATAAATTGTTCACATAACTGGGAAAGACGTCCGACTTTCGCTTGTTCTTCAGCTGAAAGTTCTTCAAACCCCTTCCCACCTTGTAGTTTCCCCCATCCGCTAAAAACATCTACATCTATATGTGGAATATTCTCCTTATAAAGATCAAGGTGAACTACTTCATCTGTGGGATTCAACTCTTTGTAAGTATCAATAAACGCTTTTCCTACTGCCATACTGTATGATACGGCATCATCATGTGGGTGTGCAGTAATATAAAGAACCTGTGCCATTCTATTTCTCCTTTTTGTTTGATTTTCACAATAACTAATATTCTCCTATTCACCCTTAAATAATCCTGTTGATCATAAGATATGGACATAAACCTTTTTCATACCTTAAACATACCTATATAAATGAAGGTTCAAATTTTCCAATCAAAGGAGATGTCCTTTTTGTATCCTTACTATTATTATCGTGTGAATAATTGGGAACAGGTTTTATCTTTGTTGCACAAAAGTTTATATGCCGAAGAAATGGTATGTTCCATGAGTAGTGAGCTTTTTCATATCCCTCAAACTAAGGATTTAAAAGGAAATGCTGAGATGCATGAACATCTTGTCCACGCTACCTATCACCGAGTATCAGCAGTGGGTTCAGCACAGAGGCTTGTCAATGGAGAACAACAACCAACCATTACTGCAACTCTTGTAGCATGTATCATTAATGCTGAAAATCGGGATAAAAAAGTAAGAGAAGGTTTACACACAATGGAGGAAAATGTAGTTCCTGAGTACAAGTCATTTGTCCGGATGATTATTAGATGGCAGGAACAAACGGAATCCTACTTAAAACAAGCTAAAGAAGCATTAATTGCCATGGGTGTTTCATTTCCATCAAGTAGTGAGGCCCAGAGTGGGTATTCTTATTAGAAAGGTTGGTTTTAATACCAATCTTTTTTGTATAAAAAAGAAAAGGCAGCCCAGTAGCCAAAGACTACAGTGCTACCTCCATTAATAAAACTTAACTCTTAAAACCTGTATAAATGTGGATTGCATCTCTCAGGAATTCTGCTGTGCCAGGTTGCTCTTTATCATAGTATGCCTTAAACCTTTCATCATCTACATACATTTGAGCAAGTCCTGCGTGTGCCTCTTTGCTGTACTCGCTCCAGTAAAATGTTAGCCACTTTTTATGCAAATCTGCTGCTTTTTGGGCAATATCGCTAGCAGGGTCGCCTTTTTTGAATGCTTCCGCTATTGTCTCAGTTACTTCATTTGCTAGACGAGTGACCTCCTCATGCTGCTCCTTGGTCATATTTTTTACCTTTTCATTGCTATTATTAACAGCATCGTCCCCATACTTTTCACGAATTTCTTTACCATATTTCTTTTCGTTATCATCTATCATTTTTTGCTTAAAGCCTTCAAACTTTTCTTTATCTGACATTGTAATTCTCCCTTCAGTTAAGGCAATTGATTTCTCCACATTAGCAATCAACAAATCCAACTGATTTCTTTTGTCCAGGAGTTTTTCACGATGTTCTTTAAGTGCTTCGGCACCATTAAAGGAAGGGGCAGTCACGATTTCTTTGATTTTTTCTAAACTGAGCCCTAGTTCTCTGAAGAATAATATTTGTTGTAGCCTATCCACTTCTGCCTGACCGTAGATTCGGTATCCTGAAGAGTTCATTCTTGCCGGCTTAAGAATGCCAATCTCATCATAATATCGAAGCGTTCTGTTACTGATCCCTGCTAACTGGCCTAACTTCTGCACTGTATATTCCATCTTTTCACCTCCTGACAACTTTACTGTACACCTTTACGCAGCGTTAAGGTCAATACATATTTAATAAAAAAAAGCTTCTTTGAGCCCATTTTCACTCAAGAAGCTTATTCATGGCTTTCTCCATATTATTTCACCAATTTCATATCCAAAATTTAAATTGTTTATATGAAAAGAAATATTTTTTGCTCGGATCAACAGGATACAAATTATACGTCTCAACAAATTTCTCTTTTATATTCATTTCCTCTCTTTTCAGTTTTACCATTTCCTCTATTGCAAAGTGATTAATATTCATTGTAATCGCCTCCTTGTTCTTACTGTTAATATACGAAATTTACCAACAGGAAACATTCTTCGGCAGTTTGATTTTTATATACAACTTAAGACTGAATAAAACTCCAACCTACTTACCTCTATTCCTCAGACCCTCCAGGTTATCTTTACTTACCTTAATTACAAAAGAGCGACCTGCCATTGAAACGAATAAAAACATCATCAAGTCTCAAAACTAATGATGTTTCTAATAACAGTTTGAAGGAGGATATACAATGGCGAAAAGAACACAAAAACACGATGCAGATCAAAAGAATAAACAAGGATTTGATTCTGCAGTTATCAATCAAGAATTTGGTCAAGAAATGGGTAGTGAAGTGGCAAATCAACTTCATAAAGAAAAAGCGAAAAAAGCTAGAAAATCGAATGCAATGGCTCAAAAATTGAAGTGATAGAAAGAGGGTGACCAAGTTTAGTCACCCTCTTCCTATAAAAATTTCAGATCATTTATTACTGTAATAATTCTCTGTCACTCACAATAGAATAGAATATCTGTTCGTTGTGGAGGGGAGAACTTTGATCAATAAAAATGAAACGTTAATGACAGGAGATATGCTCATTAAGTATTACGAGCTTAACAAAAAGAAAAAAGAAATTGAATTAGAGTTAAATGAATTAAAGGATTTATTCCACCACTACTTTGATAACCAAGTTGGATTGAATGATAAAGGCGAAGTCACCATTAATGGGTATAAACTACAGAGACAAGTACGAAAAACAGAAAAATTCAACGACGACTTAACCATCAAAAGGTTAGAAGAATTGAATATGAATGATCTAATACAAGTAATAAGAAAACCCGATGATGTAAAAATTAAAGCTGCTCTTAATCTTGGATTGATTCATCCAACTGACCTGGATGGCTGTATCATCACATCCTCTTCACCAGCGATTTCAGTTAAGCCGGTTACACCCAGATAGAAGGAGCCTATAAGGCTCTTTTTTTATTTAGGTTCTTTTCACATAGATTGTATTTTTTGTCTATAAAGTTTGTCCGTAGGCACTTGCTTTCCGTGGGGAGGGTTAGCGCCTGTGAGTCTCCCCCTTCCCTCTATATCCCCACAGGAGTCAAGTACCCTTCGCTACAATCAACTCAGAAAGTCAAAATTAAATACACTAAAAAACAGCAAACTTTACGAAAACAACCTTCATTTACAATTAAACATTTTTTTCGGCTCTATTTAATCAAACGTTTGATTAAACATTTTCCCTAGTATATTTCATAGGTAGCATAGCTGAAATATCACATTTACCGTTTTCTTTTTCAAATGGAATAATGACTTTCATGTTATTTCCATAATCGCTTAAAAGCTCTCTGCACATTCCACACGGAGTCACAATATTGATTTCTTGATTTTCTTCATCTGGATGGGGATGGCGTACAGCAACAATTGTATCGAACTCTTTAAAGCCTTCTGAAATGGCTTTTCCTATAACCATTGCTTCAGCACAAACAGTAATTCTGCCAATATAAGCTTCCACATGCACTGCGGTAAAAATTTCACCAGACTTGGTTCTTAATGCAGCACCTATATGGTGACGATCCAACTCATAACACTTTTTAATGATTTCTTGAGCAGATTGGACCAACTCTTGATCTTGTTCAGTTAATTTCATGATATTCATACGTTTTTGTCTCCTTAATTTTTATCTGACAACAAGCCACACCATTTGCCTTAGCTCAACACACTTTCTAAGGTTTGATAAAGTGCATCCCTTTTTTGTTCAAGCTCTTTTTGTTTTATATACAATAACTGAAGAGCTTCTAAGTCACTTTCTTTTTGCATAGACAATTCCATATATAGAAGTTCTTCTTCAACGAGCTCAATTTCCTTTTCCAACTGATCCAAGTTAATAGTTTTCTCTTTCGTTTTTTCTGGTCTGCCGAAGTTACTTGAAACCTGCTTTTTGGGAGCTCCAGTTATTATTTGCTTTGGTTCCTTATCTAGCTTTTCAACTAGCTTCTTTTTTGCCCATTGATATGGCCCCTCAAAAAAGTGCATGCTCTTATTATGAATCCAATATGTCTTATCGAATAATTTGTTCAATAGGTAGCGATCATGAGAGACGGCCAAAATAGTACCCTGAAAATCTTCGAGCGCATCCTCCAACACTTCACGGGAATCAATATCCAGATGATTGGTTGGCTCATCTAAAATCAACAGATTAAGATCTTGATGCATTAACTGCGCCAGTCGTAGACGCATTCTTTCTCCACCACTCAATTGCCCTACTTTGCGAAAAACAGCCGGTCCGTAAAACAAAAACTTTGCTAGCAAATGTCTAGCTTCTCCTTCAGCAACCTTAATTTCCTCTCTAAAAGCTTCTAAGACTGTTGTATTAGGATTATCTGTATATAAATGTTGAGACAAATAGCCAATCTTCACATTACTTCCAACCGATACGATACCTGTTTCAGCTTTCAAGTCCCCCAAAATCATCTTCAACAAGGTAGATTTTCCTGTTCCATTATCACCTACGATAGCCGTTCGATCTTTATATTGGACATGTATATTCACATTTTCAAACAAAGTTTTATTTTTGAACACTTTGCTCGCATTCTTAACTAAAACAACATCCTTCCCACTTCTGTCCGCCTTCTCAAATTCAAGACCCATTTTCTTTCTCTCTAGGATAGGTTTTTTAAGCTTTTCCATCCGGTCCAGTGCACGTTGCATATTCGTCGCTCTCTTATGAAGAGCAGCACTAGGTGGATTTGAACGATTTGCCCAATCCCTTAATCGCTTGATCGCTTCTTTCATTTTCTTTATTTTTCTTTGCTGCTCCTGATATGACTGGAATTCATCCAATAACTTCTTTTCCTTTTCAATCATGAACCCAGAATAATTGTGATGATATAAACAGATTTCCCCATCCTCTAAATCCAAGATTTTATTAGCAACTTCATCTAGAAAATAACGGTCATGGGAAACGATGACGACTGTCCCTTCATAATCCTGCAAAAATTCTTCTAACCATTCGACCGCACCAATATCTAGATGATTGGTCGGTTCGTCAAGCAATAATAAGTCAGGCTGTTGAAGCAGCATGTATCCAAGGCAAACCTTCGTCTGTTCACCACCACTTAACGTCTTGAATTCGGTGTCTAACAGACTTTCAATCTTTAGTCCATTTGCCACCTTTGATACCTTTGCATCCATTTCATACCCATTCAAATGAATAAACTTCTCTTGAAGATTTCCGTACTCTCTGATAAGTGAATCCAGTTTTTCTGGATTTTGTTCTGCTGACATTTTAAGTTCAATGTCATTCATTTTGTTAAAAATGTCTCTTGCCTCTGAGAATGCTGAAAATAATACATCCTTTCCCAAAGTTTGATCTTCAAAAGTTGGTATTTGTGATAGATATCCGATTTTTGTACCCTTCTTAATATGAATCGCACCTGCATCTACTGGTTCCATACCGCTTATTAGCTTAAGAATGGTAGATTTACCGCAGCCATTGCGCCCTACTAAGCCTATTCTGTCTTTTTCCTGTATCTCGAATGATAAGTCTTCAAATACTGTGTTTCCCCCGAACATTTTTTTCACTGAGTTTAAACTGCACATAATCATATATTTTATTTCTCCTTGTATTTTAATTATTGTTGATTAGAAAACTTGGTTAGCTCCTGTGATTACCAAGTTGCACTCATACCGCCCTCCTACATGCACTCCTACGTCGATTTATTTCCTATGCAGACGCAAGATACTATAGGATGGAAAAGCAAAAAAGGGTAAAGAAGCGGTAGGACACGCGCTTCTTTACCCTTGGATCGATTCTTATATTGACAAAAAATCGATACACAAAAAAGAGTCCACAAAGGACTCTAAACATTAAACATATCTTAGAGTCCGTCTGTTACACGACTGACTTCTCATAATGTTTAAAAGGTGAAGAGAACTTTTACCGTTTCAGTTTCAATATGCAATTTCTAAAAAAGGGCAGACTCCCCCCTTGAAATTTTGCACCATGAAAAATTGCACGAATCACATACATAAACTGTTGTTCTTCACGCAATATTACTGAACGGCTCATTCTCTTCACCTCCTTATCATAATAGTTTTAATTATAAAAACATTGTATCAAAGGTTCCATTTCATTTACAAGACTTTTCCATCTAATTAATTCTATGAAAGATGACAACTATAGGAACGCCTAATTTTTCTGAATTACTCCATTATATGTTGCTGCAGAATCCTCTATTAAAAAATCGTTTAGAGCCTTTTTATTTTTCTCAATATCTGGAACAAGCACTTGACCAGCATTTTCAGCTCGTGTTTCTGTAAACGAATCTTTAATCGGAATTACTAATGTATTGATATCACTCTTATTTAACACTATGTCTTTCGCAATCCCAATGGCCATCAAAGTCTTCATATTTGTATCGATATATGGCTGGACTGTGCCAATAACTTTTGGAAGCTTGCTAATACCATTGACACTAATGAATTCATTTTTCACTGCCTTAATTACCTTCTGTTGCCGTTCTACCCGAGCAAAATCGCCTCTTGCATCATGGCGAAAACGTGCATATCCCAGTAGTTCTTTTCCATGCAATTTTTGGATACCAGGTTGTAGCGTCACACCTATGTTTTTGGACATTTTTTTCTCAACTTCTATTTCAATTCCCGATGGAGATAGAGTGTCAACAATTTTTTCAAACCCCTTAAAATCAACTAAAGCATAGTAACTCACGTCTATGTCAAAATTTTGTTTGATTGTTTTCCTCAGTAATTCAGGTCCACCTAAAGAAAACGCAGCGTTAATTTTATGCTTTCCATGATCAGGTATTTCAACGTATGTATCACGCATAATGGAAACAAGTCTTATAGCATTTGTTTTGGTATTGAACTGCCCTAACATAATACTATCCGTCCGTGAAGCTTGCTTCTCATTAAGGGAATCTATTCCTAGTAATAGTACATTAAATGTTCCTTCAAGAGCTGTCCCTTCGAAAGCTTCAGGTGGAGGGGGTTTAAATTCATATTTAGTTTCTAGCTTTGGTGAAGGTGCCGCCTGTTTCACCCCTTGTTCATACTGAAAGAAGGAATACCCGATTACTGCAATAATGAAAATTAGGACAACTAGGATAAACCTCTTTACATACTTTCTTAGTTTTTTTTGTTGATTGTTTTTACTTATTCTTGTATCCACCAATAACCACCGATTTCTTTTAATATTAGAAAAAATTTACCCTTATCTTATTATTCTCCTCGATGACCACTTACTTTCATCTTTGATAAAATTTACTCCAGAATTCTTGATTCATTTGTCCAATTATCTTTCCAGACTTAATCCTTAATTCTATTTCTTGTACCGTATAGAATTGCCAATCTTCCATTTCATCTTGTATCCATGTCTTTTTGAATAATGAATATAAGAAAATATCTCTTAAAAGTAAAAACAATGGAATTTGTTTCAAAATGTTTTCCGACAGTGTGTGCTCTGAACGATAACCTTCCAAAAATGGTTCTATAAAATAAGTGGAGAATGGCTCCGCGAGCTGCAGGAAAGATTGACTCTGCCAATAAGCATGAAATATTGAAGTTGCTAAATCTTGCGCAAACCAATTATATGCACAGTCATCGAAATCAAATAAAATAATTGAATTATTTTTCACATGGAAGTTTCCTTGATGAAAATCATTATGAATTAAACCAAACACTGAATCATCGTTTTCAAATTGATCCACTTCTTTTCTTAAAAATGAATATTTTTGATAAACGAAATCTTCCAACCCTGACTGATTCATTCTATAAAGTTGTTCCGAATTCCTCTTCCAATTTTTCCTATTAATATTGGGCAAACGATTTGAAAGTCTATGGATTCTCCCCATCATTTTTCCCCAATTATAGAACATAACCTTGTTCCAAATTTTCTTGTCAGTGACATCTATCACATTACCTTCAGCTTTTTCAAAAGCACACAAGTATATTTTCTCTTCAAGTTCTATCACATCACTATACATAGGTCCCGCTACTGTAACTTCATTTTCTTTAAGCAGCTCTAAAAATTCCAATTCCCCAGTTAGCTCTGCTTTTGTCCTTCTAGTACCATCTGATAAGCGGACAATCCAGTCTTTATCAATACCTTTACAAAGGTAAACTTCATTTTGATAACCCGTTGACATAGTGGTAATTTGTTTTTGATCAATATTAAAATGGTCTGATATTTTTTTAATATTTTTCTCCATAATGTCTCCAATCATAATTAAAGATGGCTATTATTTTCCATTCTCCTTTGTGGATTAGCGTTTCAACAATTGAAATATCAGCTCTCCTCATTATTATCGACTGGAATGGATTGGGTTTGAACCATTCCACATCGACCCGTATCTTACTTTCAATCGGAATTTTACTTAATAACAACTGAATAGGTATGGTTATTTTCTGTTGTGCATGGTCATGGCTTGATAGACAAAATAAAAGCTAGACATAAAAAATTCCACTAAAGATGTCTTTAGTGGAATTTTTGAATCATATGATCATAATTGATTTTGGTATTTTTTCAATAAAAACATCAAGCCTTGTTCAATATCTCCCCAAATGTCTTCCCATGATTCTAGTCCAACTGAAAGTCGGATTAGTTGGTCTGAGATTCCCATCTTCAACCTAGTTTCTTCTGGAATGACAGAATGGGTCATGGTAGCTGGATGCTGAATTAAACTCTCAGCATCACCAAGGCTGACAGCTATTTTTAGTAATTTTAAGGAATTTAAGAATTTCTGGGCATCTTGCTTGCTTCCTTTAATCTCAAAGGAAATTAGTCCTCCACCCTGTTTCATCTGATGTTGGACAATACCATAATTGGGATGACTACTGTCACCAGGATAATAGATATGAGAAATTGCCGGATGCTGCTTTAATTTTCCAAAGAGTTTCTCAGCATTTGAGGTATGTCGATCCATCCGGACAGGCAAAGTTTTCAAGCCTCTAAGCAAAAGCCACGCATCAAATGGTGATATAATCCCTCCAATGTCCTTTTGGGTCGTCATACTGACACCTTGGATGAAATCCTTCTTCCCCACTACCAAACCCGCTACGACATCTCCATGCCCACAAATATATTTCGTCGCACTGTGGATAACAATATCACATCCCAACTCTAGTGGCCTCTGTAAATACGGAGAGCAGAATGTATTATCTACAACGACTGGAATTCCATATTCCATCGCAATTTTTGATATCATTCTTAAATCAATTACTCTCATGGTTGGGTTGATGGGTGTTTCCACATAAATGCAAGTCGTATTTGGCTGAATCATTTGCCTAAATTCACTTTCATCATCCATTGCACAAAAATCATGGCTAATATTATATTTTTCTTTCATGAGTTTAAGAAGTCCGAACGTACAACCATATAAACCTTGTGAACATATAATATGGTCATTCGCCTTTGTCAGAGCAATTAAGACAGCCGATACTGCGGCCATGCCTGAACCAAAGGCTAATCCAGCCTCCCCTTTTTCAAGTACTGCAATTCTTTCCTCTAGAGCTTTTACCGTTGGATTCCCAAGTCGTGAATAGATATATCCCTCTTCATTGCCTGCAAAGCGACGTTCCCCTTGCTCTGCACTGTCAAATGTAAAAGTGGAAGTTTGAAAGATTGGTGTAGATAAGCTGCCTAGATGATCCTTTGAATCATATCCTTCATGAATTACAGACGTTTCAAAATTTTTATAGCTCTCTCCCATATGTTCTCTCTCCTTTATATCTACTTCCTTCTTCTACTATCATATGTGATTCCATCTCATAATGTAAGCGTTTTCTTTTTTGCTGTATTTTTTATCCAACTACTGTTATTTATTCAATTTATAGGATACATAATCCTTCATGGAAAAGAGATTAAACTTCTTATGTTTAATAAGTCCATATGATTAACCTGATCCTAAGAAAAAAGAGCGCTAAAATAAGCGCCCTCCATGCTATTATTTCCTTTTACCTTGCCCAGAAAATGATTTCTTGGCGACAGGCTTGCCAGATGTTGGCTTTGATTTCTTTTCCATGGGTTGTTTTCTTTCGTCAGCAATTTGTCCTTTGAAGAAAACTTTTTGTGTTAGTTCAATGCCTAACTTATTCACCAATCGTCTTAAGTCCCGTTCTTCTTGCGATGTTACAATTGATATAACAGTTCCTTCAGCCCCAGCTCTCCCCGTACGACCAGAACGATGGGTGTATTGTTCGACAGTTCTCGGGATGTCGAAATGAACAACATGTGTTAATCCTTTAATATCAAGTCCACGAGCTGCTACATCCGTACTTAAAAGAATTGGGTATTCACCTTTACGGAATCCCTTCATTGCTCGTTCTCGTTCCGATTTTTTCGATTCTGAATGTAGGGCAGCAGCTGTTAAATCCTTAAACCCTAGCTTTGATAATGTAAGAGAAATTTCACCAATATCCTTCATGAAGACAAGTCCCTTCATGTGAGGTAAACGTGCAATGCTCTCTAGAACTTTAATTTTGTCTCGTGAATCAGAAACAAAATAAATATGCTCTACCTTGGCAGGAGGTAAGTCTGCTTGCCCCACCATAATCAATTCCGGTTCATTCATCATATCCTTTGCTTGCTCTAAAGCATCTTTTTGAACGGTTGCAGAGAACATTAGAAGTTGACGGTCTTTCATTGTACTTTTTATGATTTTTTGAATAGTAGCTATATGCTCAGGTACAAGCAATGTGTCACCTTCGTCAAGTACAATAGTTTTCACTTCATGCATTTTTAATTTTTTCAAATCAATAAGCTCTTGAATTTTCCCTGGTGTCCCTACCACGATTTGAGGACGATTTTTTAGCTTTTCCAGTTGTCTTTTTATATTGGCTCCCCCGATGAAAGAAGCTGAAACAAGTCCGCTTTCTTTGGACCATTTCTGGATTTCCGAGTGGATTTGCATGACTAGCTCACGAGAAGAAGCCATAACGACAGCTTGAACATTCTGTGAGGAAGGGTTTACGTTTTCAAGGATTGGCAATAAATAGGCTAACGTTTTACCTGTTCCAGTTGGCGATTCAGCTATGACGTCTTTCCCTGCAATAATTAAAGGAATTGATTTACTCTGGACAGCAGTTGGTTCTTGGAAGC
Organism: Peribacillus alkalitolerans; assembly: GCF_010882125.1. Lineage (GTDB taxonomy): Bacteria > Bacillota > Bacilli > Bacillales > DSM-1321 > Bacillus_BN > Bacillus_BN alkalitolerans. The sequence continues at coordinate 178,255 of NZ_JAAGVZ010000004.1, forward strand.
CTTCAGTTTCCCATGCCTTTTGTATAAACGGTTTCATGCTCTTTATTGTAAAATTGGTTTGATCCATATTGTTCTCCTTTTTCCGGTTGAATGAATTGTCATCCCATCTTATCTCATAAGTTGTTTCATTTTATCATATTTCAAGTCTTTTGCTAACGGATTCATGCTTCTCCTTAAATAGAGGTAGTTTTACTATTACAGAAGTACCCATTCCCTCCTCGCTATCAATTTCGATTTTACCGCTATGTCTTTCGATTATTTTATAACATACAGCCAAACCAAGACCTGTTCCACTGGTTTTCGTTGAATAAAATGGTTCCCCTAAATGCTTTAGCTTTTCTTCATCCATTCCTATTCCATTGTCTTGGATAAGGACAAATGCGTAATTATCTATTTTCTTTATTTCAATAATAATCTTTCCATGATCAAATGTAGCTTCTAAGCCATTTTTAATTAAATTGATAAACACCTGTTTTAATTGGTTACTATCTCCATGCACATATATAGGAGATGTACCTTTTTTAATAACTTCAACTTCCGTATCGTGTAAGTTAGCTTGGGCTTCCATTAATAGAAGAACCTGATTAACGATATCACATAGATTTTCTTTTTTGAAAATCACATCTTGTTTTTTACCTAATATAAGCATTTCACCAGCTATTAGGTTGATTCTTTCCACTTCTGAAAGCATGATATCTACATACGATTGGTCGAGCTTATTGGTTGTTTTCATTAATTGTAAGAATCCTCTGATAGAGGTAAGAGGATTTCGAACTTCATGTGCAACTGCAGCTGCTAAATGACCTATGGCTGACATTTTTTCAGAAGTAATCATTATCTCTTCATCCCGACGAATGTTTGTTACATCTCTAGCAATGCCAAACAATCCAATGATTTTCCCGTCAACTATGATTGGAAGCAAAGTACAACGCATAATTTTGACTTCTTCAAATGCAGTGATGATTCTCATTTCAAACTTAGCGGAACTCCCATTGAATACATCTAAATAATACTTATGAACCTGCTCCTGATCTTCTCCATATATGAATTGTCTTGCTTGTTTACCCTTTAAGAATGATTCTTTAAAACCAATCACTTCTTCACCCTCAGGGTTCACCCTTACGAAATTTCCCTCTTTATCTAATTCAACGACAGCATCTGGATTATGATTGAATAATGATTGATAGTGCTCATTACTCGCTTGTAACAAGAAATCTTTTTCCATCAGCTCCAATTTAGACTGAACAACTCGTTTAGTTTGACGATAGATTAAGGCGTATAAAATTAGTCCTGTAATAATAATGTAAAACCAGCTTTTTCTTCGTTGGAACAAGAGATAGACTGTAATATTCTCATTGGCTATTTCCATCGACATATAGTCAGTGACCACAACCCAAATGATTCCTATTAAAGTATAGATCAATGAAATTCTCAAGGCGATCTTATGAGATTGTTTCATGCTGTATTCACCTTTATCTTCCTATTAAATGAGGGCAGTCGATATCCCGAATTATCCTTTTTATTTTAGCCATAATTATCTAGGTTTACAAAAGACATTTGATACAAGTCAAATAACACTACTATTTGATGTAATGGTTATATGATTATGTTTTCCAACACAATAAAAAACCGAACCCATTTGTTTAGGTTCGATCATAACTGAGTTAATTATGAATATCAAAATCACCAGAAGTCGTCCGGATTTTCAATATTACTGCTCCATTTCCGATTGTTCCAAGAATTCTACTTTCCGATTTCTCTGAGTAAGACATACCTTCCAGTTCAATGCTTCCATCCCCAGAAGTGGAATCAAAGTCAATTTCTAATGAGTCAGGGATTTTACAAAGTTCCACTTTCACATCTCCACTCGTGGATTCTGTAGTAATATCATAATGGTCACAAATCATTCTTGGAAATTGCAGAATACCCTTTTATGCCTAGTAAATATTTCTTAAATACTAGCCACTTATCCCTATATAGTGATGAATTAGTAACGAAATGTTAAAAGGTTTTAATGTTTTGTAAAACAAATAGAAACTCTATGAAACATAAATGAAATATTTTAAAGTTATAGTATTCTTATGTTGAAACAAAGGAGACATAAGAATTTGAAAAAGTTACTAGTTGCCATCCTATCATTAGCTTTCCTATTATCAGCTACAAACATTACAACTGAAGCAGCAGCATCTACATACACAGTAAAATCTGGCGATACTCTTTATGGCATCGCAAAAAAACATAAATTAACAATCACTCAATTAAAAAGCATGAATAAATTGAAAAGCGATACGATTAAACCAAAGCAAGTATTAAAGGTTGCAGTAGTTAAAGCAGCAGCTAAGCCCGCCGTAAAAACTGCAGCAACAAAGCCAGCAGTATCTAAAGTGCTTAATATGACAGCCACAGCATATACAGCTAGTTGCAAAAGTTGCAGTGGTATCACAGCAACAGGCATGAACTTAAAGAAAAATCCAAATCTAAAAGTGATTTCTGTTGATCCAAAGGTAATTCCTTTAGGAACGAAAGTATATGTTGAAGGCTACGGATATGCAATTGCCGCAGATAAAGGCAGTGCTGTAAAAGGCAATAAAATTGACGTATTCATCCCCAACAAACAACGTGCCCTTAATTGGGGAAAAAAGACAGTAAAAGTTACAGTATATAAATAAACCAAAAAAGAGGCTAACGGTAGAAGAATTCTCACCGTTGGTCTCTTTTATTTTTTATCCAAGAAGGAATAAATCAAGTAGAGAAGAATGTATTGATTATTATAGTAAAAAGCTCGTATTGGAGGTATTTCTTATTATGGATTCTACATGGCTTACAATATTACAAGATTTAGTACAAATAGATAGTTCGACAAAAGCCGGTGCAAATACTGCGATTGACTTGTGCGCTACATGGCTTGAATCACGAAATCTTAAAGTGGAAATACTTGAAAATAATGGTTATAAAATGCTTCTGACCACGATTGGCAGCAGTCCGAATACAATAATACTAAACGGACATGTTGATGTTGTACCTGGCAAAGTAGAGTTATTTCAACCTGTAATAAAAGAAAACAAATTATTTGGAAGAGGTACTGCAGATATGAAGGCAGGAGTAGTGGCTTTCATGTGGGCAGTATCAGAACTAAATAATCATTCTTTATCCAAAAAAGTTCAACTTCAAATTGTTTCTGATGAGGAAACAGGTGGCCATCATTGCTCCCGATATTTAGCACAAAATGGCTACACAGGAAACATTGTCATTTGTTCGGAACCTACTCAACTCGGGATTGGTCTTCAAGCAAAGGGAATCTTACGCCTTGACGTCATTATTCGTGGATCATCTGCTCATAGCAGTCGTCCATGGGAAGGAAACAACGCTATTGAGCAAGCGCTAGGTTTTCATAATGAGTTGAAGAATCTCCCTTTTTCACAGGAATCCACCGATTGGTATTCATCACCATCGATCAATTTGGCAAAAATAAGTGGTGGAGATGTTTATAATAAGGTTCCCGATACTTGTACGTTAAGTTATGACATCCGTTTCTTACCTGGACAAAAGACAGAAAACATAATGGCACAAATACAGTCAATCCTTCCTAATAATGGTGAAATGTACAAATTGACGGAAGCACCTCCAGTTACTACATCAAGGGAGAACTCCTGGGTTTCAAAATTATCTTCCGTGATTTCCCAGTATACCAACAAAGAAACTGTCTTTTTTGGTCAACATGGCGCTGCAGATACACGTTTTTACTCAGAATTAGGAATACCTGCTGTAGAATTTGGACCAACCGGAGCAAATTGGCACGGTGATGAGGAATATGTAGAAATCCAATCGATAGAAATATATAAAAACATGATTGTGGATTTTTGTAAAAATTAAATATCTTACAAATGAAATCAAAAAAGGATGTTTGATGCGTATTTAAAAAGGGAAGTAAAAAAAGTGACCCTTTGAATATGCCAAACAAATATTGACATTGATTTCAAATAGTGATAAGATGTTTATTCTGACCCAACAATTTAGAAAGGTGTGGAATTTACTATGAAAATGAATGACATTTTAGTTTTTCATTTGAGTGGAACTTATTCACACTGGATCGGCTACGGAGCCGTAAGGATGTAAGAGAGGCAGGGCTTACGTCGTTTAAGTTCATAGACTCAAGCGGCTATTTGAATATCATCGCGGCATATTTACTACTTAAAATATTTTATTCATATAGAAGTTAAAACTGCGTCAAACAAATAACCATTCCAAGGGTGTATGGAAAGGTACCTGATTTGACCCTATGACGAATAGTATAAATGACTCCACATGGTGAGACCAATTTAGGCTTATTTTGTGGAGAAGGACACTATTCGAACTTAATAATTTCTCATCTTTCAAAAAAGCGAGCCCGTCGTTACGGCTCGCTTTTTATATATTTAATGTACTGCGTGTCCACTTACATGGAGACTATGATAAAACCCTTTTCTTCGTAATAATTCTTCATGAGTTCCCGATTCAATGATAACCCCATCCTGTAACACGATAATTTGGTCTGCATTCTGAATGGTATTCAAACGATGGGCAATGACAAAACTAGTTCTTCCATGCATCAGCTTCTTTAAGGCTTGCTGAATTTTCAATTCAGTCACCGTATCAATACTTGACGTCGCCTCGTCTAATATGAGAATTGAAGGATTGGCCACAAAGGCTCTAGCGATGGAGAGTAGCTGTTTCTGTCCTTGACTGATTCCGGCTCCTTCTTGCTTTAAAATTGTCTTATATCCGTTTGGGAGCTTCATGATGAATGAATGGGCATTGGCTTTTTTAGCAGCCTCCATCACTTCATCATCTGTTGCGTCCAATCTACCATACCGGATGTTTTCCATAACTGTACCTTGAAATAAGAAGGAATCTTGTAGCACAAAAGCCATTTGAGCTCGAACACTTTCTCTTTTAAAATGAGTAATGTCCTCACCATCTAAATAGATGGAGCCTTCATGGAAATCATAAAAGCGCGAAAGAAGATTGAGGACAGTTGTTTTTCCTGCCCCAGTCGGACCAACCAATGCTACTGTTTCACCTGGCCTTGCATTAAAAGTAAGATTCTGGACCGTATTCCCTGCCCCTTCATAAGAAAAGGAAACATCCCTAAACTCCACTTTTCCTTTTACTTCCTTCAAGGTAGCCAAGTTCTTTTCATGATGAAATTCTTCTTCTTCATCCAGAATTTCAAATACCCTTTCCGCACCAGCAACTGCTGACAATAGTGTATTGAATTGGTTGGCAAGATCATTCAATGGTCGGACAAATTGACGGGAATATTCAATAAATATTACTATTACCCCAATGGACACCTGGTCATTCAAGGCCAATACTCCACCAATTCCAGCTATTAGGGCAAAACTCATATTATTAAGTACGTTCATCAGTTTTGGGATGAAACCAGAATAAGTAAGTGCCCAAAAACCAGACCCCTTTAATTGCTCGCTTTTCCCCAAGAACTCTGAAATGACTTGTTCTTCTTGAGAAAAGGCCTTGACCATTTTTTGTCCAGAAATAATTTCTTGAATGTAGCCATTTAAATTTCCAAGGTTTTTCTGTTGCTCTTTATATAGCCTGCTTGTACGTTTCGTTATCCATTTCATGCCTAGGACCATCGTTGGTATAACTAATAATGTAATCATCGCAAGAATTGGACTTAACCAAAACATGACGACCACAGTTCCGATTAGAATTAATGTACTGGATGCAATCTGAATCACTGAACTGTTGAGGGTAGAGCTCACATTTTCAATGTCATTAGTGATTCGACTCATTAATTCTCCCTGCTGCTTTTTATCAAAATAGGAAATCGGTAACTTATGAAAATGCTTAAACAAATCCATCCTCATAGAAAATACTGTTTTTTGAGCGATTCCAATCATCCAGTAGTTCTGTACCCATAGCACAAATGAATTGATGACATACAGTGCTGTAAGCCATCCAAGAAGCCATACAAATCCTTCAATTTTTTTCGTGACTATATAATCATCAATCGCCATCCCAATTAGGTAAGGTCCCAGTAATGCACAGGCTGAACTCACAAATACCATGAGAACTACTAGGATAAATAGAACTTTATGAACTGCTAGGTAATTCCATATTCTTTTAATGGTATGGAGCATATTTTTTGCACGTTTTTTTTCAGTTGAAGCTATCTTTTTGTCTTCTTGAAGATTAATCACTTTCGGATAGGAAAAGGGTTTAGTAAGTTGTTTTAACATGGTTTTCCAGCCCCTTTCCATTTTGTGATTCGAAAATCTTCCGATAAAGACTGCTATTATCAAGCAATTCAGTATGAGTTCCTTTTTCAATCAACCGTCCATCTTCTAGAAGTAAAATTTGATCGGCAGATTTTGCAGTACTTACTTTTTGTGTAATTATTAGTGTAGTACAGGAATAATTTTTTAGAGCATGAAGTAATTTAGCTTCTGTTCGAAGGTCTAAGGCACTTGTACTGTCATCTAATAACAGCAACCTAGGTTTCCGGACAAGCGCTCGAGCAATGGAAATTCTCTGCTTTTGTCCCCCGGATAAATTGACCCCTCTTTGACCAATTTTTGTTTCATATTCATTGGGAAGTTTACCGATGGTATCTGCTATTTGTGCATCTTCTGCAGCTTGCATAATTTCATCCATATTCGCATCATCCTTACCCCAGCGAATATTTTCTGCAACCGTACCTGTAAACAGGATAGAATCTTGTGGTACAAACCCGATCGCGTTACGAAGCGAATCTTGTTTCCACGCCCTAACATCCAGTTGATCAATCAGTATTGTACCTTCTGAAACATCGTATAAGCGTGGTATCAATTGAAATAAAGAAGTCTTTCCAGCACCCGTCGCTCCCAAGATGGCGATGGTTTCCCCCGCTCCCGCTTTAAAAGAGATATCATTTAATACATAAGTACTCGTATCAGGATACTGAAAGGATACATTCTGAAATTCCACAGTACCTAATATCGATTCCTTTTCGGTCCCTTCCCCATTGTCCTTCATAACCACTTCGGTATCTAACACATCCGTGATTCGTTCTGCTGAAGCTCTGGCTCTTGAAAAGGCCATAATTATGAAGGTAAAGACCGACAGTGCGGAAGTTATCCTCATTGAGTAATTGACAATCGCCACCACTTCTCCAACCTCAGCACCGCCTGTATTAACTTCAATACTTCCAAACCATAGCACTCCAAGAATTGAGAAGTTCATAAGTAATAATAGGACTGGCATCGTCACTTCCATAACACGTAGCACAGATGCAGTGTGTTTCATTAACTCCAAATTGGCATCTTCGAACCGATCCCCCTCGAAGTTCCTTCTTAGAAAAGAACGGATTAGCTTCATACCTGCCAAATTTTCCTGCATAACACTATTTACACCGTCTAGCTTTTCTTGGACGACTTTGAACATCCTTCTTCCTTTATTCATAAACCAGATAAGAAAGAAGAATAGAATTGGCACGACTACCGCCAAGAGAAGAGCCAATTTTGGATGGACGACAAATGACATGACCAATCCACCGATAATTAACAAAGGAGCCCTCATCATTATCCGTAAACTCATAAAAACAGTATTCTGGATTTGGGTAACATCATTCGTTAAACGTGTTATTAATGAAGATGAAGGAATCTTATTGAAATTCGCATAAGAAAAAGATTGTACTTTTTCAAACAAATGCTGCCTTACATCGAATCCAAAACTTTGACTGACATGGGCAGCATAAAAGGAGTTTAATATCCCTGACACAAAGGCTACTAGGGACAACAAGACCATGAACCCTCCCCATGCGAGAATAACCGACATATCATTCTTCAAAATTCCTTCATCGATGATTTTTGCCATTAATAATGGTTGCCAAAGCTCGACTGCCAATTCCGTCAGCATAAAAAACAGGGCTATTCCGACGGCTATTTTATATGGATTTAGGAAGTGTAACACCTTACTCATCTTATCCCCCATTCTGTACCATCCTTAGCTGCATTTGTATCAACCTTTAGGAAACCGAATATCTCGAAGTACTTTAATGTTTTCTTTTATTTTACTATTTTATCTTAGAATTTGAAATAATTAGAATTTTTTAATTACCTATCCATCTCTTTATTTTGCTCAGTATTCGTTTCGATACACTCCCTAATAAAGAGTTGGATATTAAACAGCTTCCCAAGTTTCACTGCAAAAGTAATGGGTCACTTCTTCTATATCTATACATTCAAATTGTACTTTTTCATAGAAAAAAAGATACCCTAAAGGTAAATACATTCTTTCCTTTGAGTATCCTGTCATCATCTCGATACACCAACTAACCAAGGTGCAAAAAATGCATTGTACAATGCATTTACCGCTTTGTGTTCATCCCTCGCCTTGATTCCGAACACAATGCTTACTTCCGAAGATCCTTGGTTAATCATCTCTATATTAATCCCAACACTGGACAACGCCTTTGAAGCTCGTGCAGTAGTCCCTACATTATGTCGCATGCCTTCACCTACAATCATGATTAAGGCCAAACCATGTTCTACTATAACATCATCAGCATCTAGCTCATTTTTAATCCTTTCAATAATAATCCTTTCCTTCTCTAAATCCAACGAATTTTCTCTCAATATGACCGTATCATCGTCAACTCCAAGGAGTATTCTCATAAGATACTCCGTTTTCCATTCAGAAATATTAATTCTGAATTTTTGATAAATATGAGTCTTATTATCTCTCCGGAAAATTAAAGTTGTAAGATATTTTTCCACTACACAAAAACACTTGTACTCATACAACGAACAAATGCTAGTAAATTGACTTTTCATCTTTTTGCCCTAACAATAAAGAAACAATAAAAAGATATCATGACAAGGAGATAATATGGACGTCAAAGCAAGAGCACTTTACGATTATTTGGTCGACCATGCTACGGAATTTACAGAAGAGTGGTTTACATATCAAACAGTGAAAACAGGCTCTGATTATTCATTGGATGCTCCACCTCATGTAATTAGCAAAATCAAGGAACAAAATTCTCAATATGTCCGTTTCCTTGCACAATCCCTTCTCCAAACAGAGGAAGAAATGAAAGATACTATTTCTGATTGGACGAGTAAGACTGCAGCAGATCGCGTTCAATCAAAGACTTCTCTAGATGAGGTCGCTAGAAATAATGGTGTTTTTCGTAGGGTCTACTGGGAATATATAAAAAAGTTTGTTAAAGAAACAGATTTAAACATTGAATTGGATGATGTCTTCTATTGGGAAAAAAAATTAAACTACGCTCTGGATTATGTACTTGAAACATTTATCGCGTTTTTCATGGAAATCATGATAAATCGTTTGACTTCCCAAGCCACATTAATCAGGGAATTAAGCACCCCAGTCATAACATTAACGAACAAAGTCGGCCTTTTACCCATTATCGGTGAGATCGATACGACACGTGCAAAAAGCATTTTAGAATCAACACTGACCCAGGCTGTTAAAGCCAGGGTAACCATCTTAATCATTGATTTATCTGGTGTTGTTATGGTTGATACAATGGTCGCCCAACAGGTATTCCAACTAATCGATTCCTTACGTATAGTAGGGATAAAAGCCATCTTAACAGGCATTAGGCCAGAGGTAGCACAGACATCCATTCAGCTAGGCATTGATTTCTCAGGAATCCAAACAGAAAACTCCCTTCAAAAAGTCATCAGTCAATTGGCCAAAACAAATGGACTGTGCTTTTTTGAATAAAAAATGAACTTAACAAGCATTTTTGCTTTAAAAAAGACTGGATTGAACGTAATAGTTCAATCCAGTCTCTTTACTTATCCGCCAAAAAACAAATCTAGAATATTAGAACCCATAGAAGCTTTTTTATTATAGAATTCGGAATATCCACATTTCTTGCAATAGATGACAACAAACTGGTTGTGTTGGATATCAAACATTTTTGATAATCCTGTTCCTGTCATGGCTACTTCTTTCCTGTCTGTTTCAGTATGACCGCATTTAATGCATCCGCCACCACTCATCCAAATCGCTCCTTTACTATTTCTCTCTTTTAATACGTAGAGAGAGGAGTGAAGTTTCAATGAACGATGATTTCCCCATATTACTTTACAGAATTACTGGCTATATGGATAGCGTCCCATACTCCAGAAAATGGTGGGGCATAACACAAATCTGTCATTCCAAGTTCATCTACTGTCATTTTATTGTGGATGGCCACAGCAAAAACATCTATCCTCAATACTGCCCCTTTGTTGCCCAGTGCCTGTGCCCCGAGAATCACTCTTGTTCGTTTATCACAAATCAACTTAATCCAAATTGGAGTGGCATCTGGATAGTATCTAGGGTGGACCATGGTTTTAATAAATGAAGTAGTGTATTCTAAGGCATTCCTTTTCGCATCTTGTTCCGTCATACCTGTTCTACCCATTTCAATATCAAATACCTTAATGGCTGCACTTCCGAGTGTACCTACAAATTTTATATGACTACCAAGGATATTACTGCCTGCAATTCTTCCACATTTATTAGCAGTAGTACCAAGAGGAATGAACTGATTTTCTTCCATTACTCTGTTATACACCAAGGCACAGTCTCCTGCGGCATATATATCTTCTATGTTTGTTCTCATTTCACGATCAATAAGGATTGCCCCATTCTTTGCAAAATGAATGCCTGATTCATGTAAAAACTCTGTTGCAGGTTTAATCCCGATTGATACAAGCACTAGATCTGCTTTATATGTTCCTTTATTAGTCTTGACTCCTTCAACATTTGTTTTCCCAACAAAGCCCTCTACCTTTTCATTAAAATGAAGCTCTACACCGTGTTTTTCTAGCTCCTTATGAGCCATGTCTGTCATTTCAGTGTCAAATGTTTTTAGAACTCTTTCACCATGTTCAATCACTTTTACATTTTTCCCCTGATAACGAAAAGCTTCTGCTGCCTCGATCCCTACAAATCCTCCACCAACAATCACGACATCTTTTATACTAGGTTGATCCACTAGTTTCTTAAGTAGGAGACCATCGTCCAGTGTTTTCAAAACATGAATATTCGCTAACTCTTTACCTGGTATTGGAGGTATTTTTGCATAAGTCCCTGTCGCTACCATAAGCTTGTCATAAGAATCCTGGATTAGCTTGTTCCCCTCCAGATCTTTTACATGGATTACCTTTTCTTCAGGAATTACCTTGACTACCTCATGCCTAAGATGAATTGTGATTCCCTTTTCTTCAAACTCCTCTTTAGACCTTGCTATCAATTTTCGATAATCGTCATTTTCTCCTGAAATATAATAAGGCATCCCACATGCCCCATACGAAACAAATCTTCCTTTTTCATAAACAACTACTTCAGCTTCAGGATTAATACGTTTGATTTTTGAGGCTGCAGACATTCCCGCAGCAACCCCGCCAATAATTAATATCCTCATGAGATCGCTTCACCCACATTCAATTGAACTTTAAAAGGAACATGTCACTCTTACCTTACCCATTTCTTAGTAAGTTTCAGCTCACTCTTAAGATATTATGAATTAATCTTTATTTATTTCAGTCTGATTTAGATTCGGTAAAATATTTTTCAAAACATCCTCAGTGACCTTTAGGACAATTTCTTGAATCAATTCTTTTTGCGTAGAAAAACTGAATTGATCGATTGAAGCCTTGTTATTCGACTCGTTTACAGGGATACCTCCCGTTATGATTCCCATTCTATTTCTGATTTCTATTAGGTCCGAAATTTGCGAGCTGTTTAATTCATTTACTTGTTTAATGATGTTATTTGAATACATCGTCATTAATGCATAATGCTCTAAAGATTCCATTCGATAGTACGCTTCTAAAATATCTCTACCCCATGTCAGAGCACCATGGTTTGCAAGTAAGACAGCATTGTATCCCTTGCAGTATGGTGCAATAGATGCTGGAACCTCATCTGTACCTGGTGTTGCATATGGGGCGACTGGGACCGTTCCTAAAATCACCACCGCTTCTGGTGAAATTGGTTGATCGAGACTGATTCCCGCAATGGCGAACGAAGTGGCAACTGGTGGATGGGCATGAACGACCGCATTAACATCTGGGTTTTCATTGTATACCTTTAAATGCATCTTTACTTCCGAGGATGGACTAAACTCGCCTATTAGTACATTTCCCGTCAGATCCATTTTTACCATCATATCGGGAGTCATGAAACCTTTACTAACTCCGGTTGGTGTCGTCCAAATAGTATCCTGTCCCACTTTAATCGATATATTTCCATCATTTGCTGCTACAAAATTTTTATTATAAATACGTCTACCAATCTCACAGATTAATTCTTTAGCCTCAAGATCAGTGGGGTATTTTTTTTCCATAAGTGCATTCTCCTAAACAATATGATATGGAATTTTTTTATTAAAATTCTCATTCTAAAAGTTGTGTTGTTTTATAGTTATATTATGTTGTTTATATGGATGAATAACAAGAAAACTAATAAAAATACCATAAAATCACAAAATAAATCTGCTTATTTTAGTATATGTCCAAAATAAATCAAAACAAAATGTTATACTTTTAATTAAACTTACTTTTTCAAGGAGTTCTAATATGCTTCCAATAGCCCGTAAAAATAAAATTAAAGAAATGATTCTGGAGAAAAAAAGCGTAACTGTTTCCGAACTTACTTCTATTTTCCAAGTGACTGAGGAAACGATTCGAAGGGATTTAAAACAATTAGAGGATGAGGGTTTTCTTAATCGTACATATGGTGGCGCTTATATTTCTGAAGGGGTCCAAAACGATGTAGATGTCACCATTCGTGAATTCGTCCACGTAGAAGGCAAACGTAAAATTGCTTCGAAATGTCTTTCTTACATTAAGAATGGAGATTCCATTTTTTTAGATGCTTCTACTACCTCATTGGTAATCGCTTCGATGCTTAAGGAATTGAAAATTACAGTCGTTACTAACTCCATTAAGGTTGTATCAACTCTAATGGACAATCCTAATATTCGACTTGTTATCATCGGAGGGACCTTAGCCCATTCTTCCCTATCCAACCTTGGAAGAAATGCAGAGTACAATATGAAATATTATTTCTTTGACACAGCCTTTATTTCTTGCCGTTCTATCAGTATGCAGCACGGGATCACCGACTCCAATGAACAGCAAGCAGGCATTCGAAAACTTGCAGCTGAACACGCCAATAATGTATTCCTAGTCGCAGACTACACGAAGTTCGACAAAACCTCATTCGCAAGCATATGTGGGTTCGATTTAATTGATACAGTAGTTATAGACGAGAAATTAAATGACGACTGGCATACTTTCTTACAAGATCATAACGTTAGCTTAATAGAATGTGAATAAATACAAAATCCCGCCACTTACATAGATGGCGGGATTTTTTTGGGATTCATATTTTGACTTTCGTGTAGGAGCAATAAAAAGCACATCGAATTCTTAAAAAGCGGAACGATTCTTTAAAAAGCGCATTGCATCCATAAAAAGCGCAATGTATTCCTAAAAAGCGGATGTATTCTTTAAAAAGCACATTGCTTCTAAAAAAAGCGAATAGCTTCTTTAAAAAGCGCAATGTATTCCTAAAAAGCGCAACAATTTATTAAAAAGCACACTTGGTTTCTTAAAAAGCGCAAATTTCTATTATCGTGCATATTTTTAAAATAACGTGCAGAATTTGCACCCTATCATGCGTATTTTTAAAATAACGTGCAGAAATTGTATCCTATCGTGCGTATTTTTAAAATAACGTGCAGAATTTGCACCCTATCGTGCGTATTTTTAAAATAACGTGTAGAAATTGCACCCTATCGTGCGTATTTTTTAAAATAACGTACAGAATTTGCACCCTATCGTGCAGATATTGATGATTCCTCCCTACCAAAAAGGATGGCCTCAAATTACCCAAGGCCATCCTTTCTTCTATTAATCTATTTCTTAAACATATTGGGTAGATTTTCTTCAAACGGAGCATAAGCAATTCCATTTTCGGTGATGATTCCAGTGATTAAGCTGTTGTCCGTTACATCGAATGCAGGATTGTATGTTTTCACATCATTGGGTGCCATCGGCTTTTCATACCATGTGGAAGTGATTTCCGACGATGGACGAAGCTCGATGTGGATATCCTCACCAGTTTTACATTCTAAATCTACTGTAGATAGAGGCGCACATACATAGAAAGGAATGTTGTAGTGCTTAGCTAAAATGGCAACTCCAGATGTTCCAATCTTATTGGCAGAATCTCCATTCAACGCAACACGGTCACATCCAACCAACACGGCCTGAATTTTCCCTTCCTTCATGACGATAGAAGCCATATTATCACAAATAAGCGTCACATCAACTCCCGCTTCTTGAAGTTCCCATGCTGTAAGTCGGGCACCTTGTAATAATGGTCTCGTTTCATCAGCATAAACCTTAAAGTCATAGCCTTTTTCTTGTCCAAGGTAGATGGGAGCCAATGCTGTACCATATTTTGCTGTCGCAATGGTTCCTGCATTACAGTGAGTCAATATTCCCCAACTTGGTTCTAGTACGGATAGAGCGTGTTGTCCAATCGATTCACATACCTTTTCATCTTCAGCACGAATCAGCTCGGATTCCTCACGCAATGCTTCTATTACTTCTACTACACTTTTATCTTCTTCTTTTTTAAATCTAGTATCCATTCGGTCCAAAGCCCAGAATAGATTCACAGCTGTTGGGCGGGATGAAGCTAGATATTCCTTCACTTTTACGAAATCTTGATACAGTTCTTCATACGACGAAGCTGAAGATTGTTTCGTACCAAGATACACACCATATGCCGCTGCTATCCCAATTGCTGGAGCGCCCCGAACTTTTAATAGATAAATAGCATCCCAGATATCCTTCATTTCTTTTAGTTCAAGAAACTTCTTTTCATTCGGAAGTAAGGTTTGATCTAGTAATACAAGAGTATCCCTCTCGTCATCAAGTCTTACGGATTGAATTACGTCAACAGGTCGTCCCATCATGATGCCTCCTTAGAATTGTTGCGCAAACTTACGGATTACCTTTACAAAAGCTTCTCCATCCTTCAAGGAATCTCTCTCTAGAATAAACGTTTTCCCGATTGATAGACAAATCTTTTCAGCTGCAGCTCTAAATTCAGCATTCGTAATCGAAGTAATATCTTTCACGTGAGCCAATCCAATAATACGACGACAAAGCTCAAGACCAGCAACTGCCGCAGTGTCCCGTAAAATGGAATCAAGGTAGTACTCCTTGAAGCCTTCATATTTAGCTGTTCGATCCGTTGCTTTCTCATCAAATAATTTATTGAACTTCACTTTAAATAAATCAACCACATCTGTAATGGTATTTTCCAAATATACTAGCTGATCATCTTTTTCTTGTTCATCTTGAATCATGTACATCGCATTCCCATAGGCAAAAATCAGATTGGCAATAACGTTTCCAATGTCATATCCAGCTGGTCCATAAAATGCAAACTCTGGATCAATAATCTTGGTTGAATTTTCTGTGATAAAAATAGATCCCGTGTGAAGATCTCCATGTAATAGCGACTGTGCATTTGTCATGAACTCATATTTTAATTTAGCTGTTTCTAATGCCAGACTTTTATCAGCCCAGATGTTTTCTTTTACAAAATCAAGTGTACCTTCGAACACGTCATTTCGAGGGCAATTATAGAATGGCTCTGTAAATACAAGGTCTTCTGTAATTTCACAAAGCTCTGGGTTTATGAAGCTTTTTACTAATTCTTTTTTCTGTTTGTGTTCCATAACAACATCACTTGTTAGCAGAAGCGTTTGTGCCATAAATGTGGAAATATGGTCAGCAAAAAGGGGAAACTTCTTATGCTTCAACAATGCCGTTCTCATGATTTCATGATCGGACAAATCATCCATTACACAACAATTCATGATAGGATCATAGTAATAAACTTTCGGTACGAAACCAGGCGCAATCTCGAATTGCAGCTTAAGAATCTCACTCTCGATGCGATTACGATCCGGAGAAAGTTTAAATTCATCTGAAATTCTCGCAACTGGCCCTGCTTGCTTAATAATGATGGATTTCTCATTTTTTACATCGACGACTTTAAACACATAGTTCAAGTTTCCGTCTCCAATTTCTTTACAACTTAAAACAGCATCCTCTGCAAAAATATCAAGTTTCGTTTTTGCATATATAACTGCATCTTCTTCCTTCATAGTAAAATACTCTTTAGTAAAAACTGTCATCATCTATCCCTCCATTAATGCTTCAGTTATTAATAAGGTAAGGCAAGGGCAATCAGGTACTATTAGATATTCATCTCAAAATAAGGAATAAACATCATGACAAAGTCCATTTTAAAGAATTCCGATTAAAACAGCACATATGAATGGTCCAAAAGCTTGGCCTTTCATTCTCCTATAATCAAGTAACGATCTCTACTCTATTTTACAAATTATCTGTATCTTAGCACGCCTTAAAATCTTCCAACAATGGTTCTAATGGATTAATCAATTTTATTTCTGTTTTTATTTTGCATTATTTGGATTTTTAGTTTCCTCGATGTGGCTTTATACCTTATTTTTTTTGTTTCTACATATGTAAAAAACGGCCAATAATAAAGGGGTGTCTCGAAAGATCTTATACTCGATCTTTCAAGACACCCCTTATTGTTATCATTCTATTATGCCGCTAATGAAAGCTCAGCTTTACTCTTCTTGAAACTGAAAAGGAATACACCCAGAGACAATACCGCAAATCCTGCTAAAAAGAAGAACAATACAGTAGCATTAGAGGCTAGGAAGCTATTGTCACCTAAAGAGACAATAGATTTAAAGCCTGCATTGGAGTATGTCAAAGGTAAGAACTTGCTAATTGCTTGCAGGTTCTCTGGTAGCATTGGAATTGGCAAGTTCGAACCTGTAGTAGATAACTGCAATACTATGAATGCAAGTGCTACAAAGCGTCCGATATTTCCTCCTAAAGTGACTAGGAATAAGACAATGGACATAAATGCCAGGCTTGCAAATACAGCAAATCCTACAAATAAGAAAGCGTTTTCAACTTTCAGTTGCAAGGATAATAGGGCAAACAGAGAAACTAGCACTCCTTGTGCAACAGCAAATATAGATACCTTCATAAGCTTGCTTGCGTACCAGCTCAATGCCGAACCAGGTAAACCAGCTGGCTTTTTGAAATCGACTATAAAGGAGAGGATTAAAGCTCCAACAAATAATGCTAATGACAATACATATGGTGCTGTTGAATCGCGATAGAATTCAAATCCATTTGCCTTTTCCCCTGTCAAATTTACTGGGGATGAGAACATACTGATGTTTGCTTCACTCACTTTGATTTTGCTCATTTCATCCGCCCCACCAGCTAAACCATCAGACAATTGTTGGCTTCCTGATTGAAGCTGTTTTGCACCGCCATCTAAAGTAGTTACACCTTCTGTCATTGTTTTCCATCCAGTGGCTACAGTTTGGTTACCTGTGCTGATTTGAGAAAGACCATTTTGAAGGCTTGCTACAGCGCTAGTCATCTTCACCCATGAAGTTGCAACTGAAGCATTTCCGCTAGCAACCTGGGAAGCACCAGCTTTTAAGTCAGCGATTCCCTTATCAATTGCCTTCTGCCCTACAACCAACTCAGAAAGCCCAGCTGACAATTTTTTCGAGCCTGGAACTGCTTCTTTTGCGATTCCTGCAGCTAAGTTATCTGCTCCTGCTTTTAACTGGTTAGCACCATCCACTAGGCCAGGCATTTTTCCAGATATGGCTTCACTAGTGCCTACTATTCTTAAAAACTCAGGATCTGTCATAAGTTGATGATGCTTTGCCAAATACCCCTTCAATAAAGCAGTCAGTCCTTGTGCACCATCGGACAATTGCTTTGCACCAACAGCCAATTCTCCAGTTTTGGATGCTAGTAGAGCACTACCTGGCATAATTTTAGACTCTAATCCAGTAGCCAAAGCCTTCCCACCTGCTTCTGCCGACTATAGACCAACTAACACCTTGCCTGATCCTTCTTTCAACTGTCCAGCACCTTGATCGATTTGTTTGGAACCCGCAGCCAATTTATTGATGTCCCCTGTTCCTCCTTTAATGGAGCTCAATAGTTGGCCAGCACCGTTCTCCGCTTTTTCAGAACCATCCGCAAGCTTTTGGATATCTGCAGTTTTATCAGTTAATGATTGTAATAATTGCCCTGTTCCATTTGATAATTGCGAAGTTCCATCATAAATCTTTTGGGAGCCATCCGCTCCTGATTTGAATCCACTTGAAATGTCACCGAATTTAGAGAATAGGTTGCTTGCATATGTTTCCGTGATTTTATTCCCTAATTGCTCTCTAATTTTTTCAGTGGCACTTCTTGTAACCTGAGCAGCCATGAAATTCAAGCCTTCATTTTGGACATATTTCAAATCCGGAACTTGTGGATTTGCATCCAAAACAGTGGTGACCTTTTGTGAAAAGTCTTCTGGAATCTCTATGACCATGTAATATTTTTGACTATCTAACCCCTTTTTAGCTTCTTCATCTGAGACAAACTCCCACCCCAAGGTATTCGTCTTCTTTAAATCCGCTACTAAATCCTCTCCCACATTGATGGGTTTATCCCCAGACTGGGCACCTTGATCCTTGTTGACAACCGCTACTGGCAAGTTGTTCAAGTAATCATACGGACCCCAAGTCGACGACAGCAAAATAGCTGCGTAGACCAATGGAATCAATAAGACTCCAAGCAATGAGAACAGCAACCCTTTTTGCTCTTTGAGCTTTGAAAGCTCCATCCCTAACAGGCGAAAAGCGTTCATACATAACCCCCATATCCATATATAATTAATAAGAAAAAAATGAATGAACATTCATTCTTTTCTTAATCTATTATATTCGGAATATTGGG
The DNA here is from genome assembly GCF_010882125.1 of Peribacillus alkalitolerans. Lineage (GTDB taxonomy): Bacteria > Bacillota > Bacilli > Bacillales > DSM-1321 > Bacillus_BN > Bacillus_BN alkalitolerans. The sequence continues at coordinate 197,148 of NZ_JAAGVZ010000004.1, forward strand.
ACAAAATTCCTGCTACATTAGTAATAGTGGTTGCTATTGAAAGAAAAGATTTTTCGACACTAACTAAGACCAGGATTCCCTCTGTCTCAAGTTGTGTTGACACTTGAATAACAAACGTAATTAAGTAAAGAAAATCAATTATTTATGGATTTTCGCTTCTTCTTGGAGGAATTATGCTTTTTACTAGAGATTTACGCTTCTTCCTAGAGATTTTCGCTTTTTATGGGGGGTTGCGCTTCTTTCTAGAGATTTTCGCTTTTTATGGAGGGTTTGCGCTTCTTTCTAGAGATTTTCGCTTTTTATGGAGGGTTTGCGCTTCTTTCTAGAGATTTTCGCTTTTTATGGAGAGTTTGCGCTTCTTTCTAGAGATTTCCGCTTTTTATGGAGGGTTTGCGCCTCTTTCTAGAGATTTTCGCTTTTTATGGAGGGGTTGCGCTTCTTTCTAGAGATTTTCGCTTTTTATGGAGAGATTGCGCTTCTTTCTAGAGATTTTCGCTTTTTATGGAGGGGTTGCGCTTCTTTCCAGAGATTTCTGCTTTCCACTGGAGATTTCCGTTTTACGGAAGGGTTTCTGCTTATTTCGTGAGATCTACGCTTTGCACGAAAGATTTCTGCTTTTTACAAATCCTCTGCGTCCTTGAGGGTTCCGCTTTTCACGCAAGACTACCTCTTTTTAAAAACCATGATTCATATTTTAAAAGGTAAATTCACATCCCCAAAAAATTGGCTTGCAGTGAAAAATCACATAAATTATCCCGGTTTATTTCCGAAAAAAGTGACTCTAACGCAAGTTGCTAGAGTCACTCTCCTATAATTCTTTATAAAAGTAGATAAGCAATTGGTGCAGTTAATAGGATTGTAAGGACAACCCTTTGGAACCAAATGATAACCAGCTTTCCGATTGACAATGGAATTTCAGTGGATAGAATACATGGTACAACCGCTGAAAAGAAAATAATGCTTGATACGGACACCACAGCCATCACAAATTTAGTCACTACAGCAGCTTCTGTTACCAATAAAGCAGGTAAAAACATTTCAGCAATTGATACTGCACTCGCCTTTGCAGCTAACATTGGTTCAGGTAATTGAACGAGAGCTGTGAAAGGGTAAAAGATATAACCTAACCAATCAAACACAGGAGTAAACTCTGCAAGGACTAACCCAAGTAGTCCAACCGACATGATAGATGGAAGAATTCCCATAGTCATGATAAATCCGTCTTTTAGGTTCTCCCAAATATTAGATTGTAAACTCGGAGAATTTTCTGCTGTAATCATCGCTTCCTTCCATGCATGCTTGACACGATCCTTCTTAATAATGACTTCTTTGTCACCTTCCATGCCTTGGTAATATTCATCACTCATTTTGGATAGTGGCCAGATTCGAGTAGTAATGGCCGTTACAATAAACGTTACGACGAATGTTACCCAGAAGTATGCGTTCCACATTTCCATCAAATTCAATGTTTTTGCTACAACAATCATGAATGTAGCGGAAACGGTTGAAAAACCAGTTGCGATAATCGCAGCTTCCTTAATGGTATATTTCCCTTCTTTAAATACACGGTTTGTAATAAGCAAACCTATTGAATAGCTACCAACAAATGAGGCAACTGCATCAATGGCAGATCGACCTGGAGTTTTCCAAATTGGGCGCATGACTGGCTGCATGAAAATCCCAATGAATTCTAGTAAACCATAGCCCACAAGCAGCGCAAGGAAAACTGATCCGATTGGAACTAACAAGCCCACCGAAATAACAAGCTTATTGTATAAAAACGGAGCCATATTAGGAGCGAAAAACCACTCAGGACCTACATTAAAAACAAGCATAATTGCAGCGACAAGACCAAAAACCTTCAATACTGAAAATACAATTGTAACCGTATCCTTTTTCCAGGTTTTTGCTACGAATGGATATAATGCACCCATCAAAATGACAATCAACGCATAATACGGAAGTACACTAGGCACCTTCAGCTGAATAAAACTAACGATATGATCCAGCATGATGGATGACTTACCGTTTAATGTAATTGGAATAAAAAACATAAAAATACCAATGGCGCTGAAAATGAAAAATTTCAAGATATTGCTCGTATTCGTTCCTGGTGCCAATTCTTGTTGTAGGTTTCTTACAGGTTGATTTTCCATCCCTATTCCCCCTTTATCCTACTTACCTTTTTGCCAAACCAGTCAAAAATGTTAAAAACACATGTGTTCCCATCTTCACAGTTGGCAGAGCAGTTAAATCGCGAAGTGGATCCAAGCAAACTATGTCCATGGCCTTTACCTTTGGATGTTGTCCTGCAAGCCAAACGGCCTCTAACAGTTCACCTGATGTCATCCCTCCCGGCGTAGATGCCGGGACACCAGGTGCGTATGCGATATCCAACACATCCATGTCCACGGTTACATAGATACGGTCCACCTTACTCTCTAATTCTTCTAAACATTGTAATACAGTCTCTTCAATTCCCTTACGTCTAGTTTCACGTAGAGTAAAGTAGTTCACACCTTTTTCATCTGCATACTCTTTTAAGTCTTTATTATTGAAAAAACCATGCAGTCCAATATTATACATATTGCTGCCTTCCACAATGTTACTCTCAATCAAATTGCGCATCGGTGTTCCGTTGGAAGGTCCATTGTCAGTTAAATCTCGCAGGTCAAAGTGGGTATCAAATTGCAAGATCCCAATTTTTTCGGAAGGGTTGGCATCATGCATCCCTTTTACGAGCATTGCCGTAATCGAATGGTCCCCTCCGATAGAACAAATAGTAGATTGAGAGAACTCTTGATGTATTTTCTTTGAGGCTTCTCTAATATTTTGATGACAAGCATGGATGTCCGTAACATGCATCGGAACATCCCCTGCATCCACAATCGCCATCGTATTAAGATCCACATCATGATCGATATTGTAAGTTGCGAATCCTTTCCAAGCCCTGCGAAAATATTCAGGGAACTCAGAAGCACCAGAAGCAGAGATGGACGATCTGGATAATGGCACACCCATGACAAGGACGTTTGGGTGCTCACACTCCTCAGATTTATCCTCCAGAGGTTTTATCCATTCATTCACCCTTTGTGGATTTTCAGGAAATCCCCCATTCCATAAAAAACTAGGAGGAATAAGATGTGGATAAAGAAAGCTCTTCAACCAGCTTCCCTCCTTCTACCACAACACGGCCTTTTTTGATGACTGTATCTGTATGGTTTACCCCATAAGAATATTGTAGCTTCATATAATTAGGACTATTAAAAATGGTTATGTCCGCTTGTTTCCCAACTTCCAAACTTCCAATTCGATCAGCACGGTTAATTGCATGGGCTGCGTTAATTGTTGCCGCCGTAAGCACTTCCGCTGGGGTCATTCCCATCTTCAAGCATCCTAGGTTCATGATAAACGGTAAGGAAACTGTTGGAGATGAGCCCGGGTTGCAATCTGTGGAAAGTGCAACTGGTACACCAAGATCAATCATTTTCCTACCATTAGCTGACTCAGCCATTAAAAAGTACGCAGTTCCAGGGAGTAGTACCCCTACCACTCCTGCTTTGGCCATCATTTTCATCCCTTGTTCGGAAGCCTTTAATAAATGGTCCGCCGAAATCGCTCCCACTTCCGCTGCCAATTCAGCACCCTCATATGGCTCTATTTCATCCGCATGGATTTTAGGATTCAACCCATATTGTTTACCGGCTTCTAGAATTTTTTTTGATTGCTCAGGTGTGAATACACCATGCTCACAGAACACATCATTGAATTCTGCCAAACCTAATTCAGCCACCTGAGGAATCATTTCATCTATAAGAAGATCAACGAATTCGTCTGGATTGCCCTTATATTCCTTCGGTACAGCATGTGCTCCCATAAATGTGCTGACAATATCGATGATATGCTTCTCATTTAGCTTTTTAGCGACCTCAAGCTGTTTTTTCTCCGTCTCCCATTCCATTCCGTACCCACTTTTAGCTTCGACTGTGGTTACACCATGGATAAGGAAACCATTTAAACGCTCATAGCTTTCATTAAATAATTCTTCATGTGTAGCCGCTTTTGTCCTACTTGTTGTAGCATGGATGCCTCCACCGTTATTCATGATCTCCATATAGGTAGCCCCTTGGAGACGCATATTGAACTCATTTTCACGACTACCCGCGAAAACTAGATGAGTATGAGGATCAACCAATCCAGGAGTCACAAGCTTACCAGTAGCATCAATGATTTGAGCTTCACCCATGCGGTCTTTATATATCTGAGATAGTTCCACATCTGTACCGACAGCCTGGATTTCCCCATGTTCAATCCACAAGCTGCCATTTTCAATCACCTTTAAATCAGACATGGCTTCTTTTACAAGGGGAGCTTTGGAACTCCCCTCCAATGTTACAAGCTGTGAAGCATTTCGTATAAAAATTGGAGCAGTCATTTAATGGACCTCCTTTTTGTCTTATGGAAGCATTGGCATGTGAATGCCTTTTTCTTTTGCTGTTTTGATGGCTAAGTCATATCCTGCATCTGCATGACGGACTACACCCATACCAGGATCAGTCGTTAACACACGCTCTAATCGTTTCTCTGCCTCTTTCGTACCATCAGCCACAATAACCATTCCTGAATGCAGGGAGTATCCCATTCCTACTCCGCCACCATGGTGTAGAGAAATCCAACTTGCTCCCCCTACCGCATTAACCAATGCATTCAGGATTGGCCAATCTGCTACCGCGTCACTACCATCCTTCATTGCCTCAGTTTCACGATTCGGAGAAGCTACTGACCCAGCGTCAAGATGGTCACGCCCAATAACGATTGGAGCCTTCAACTCTCCACGGCCTACCATATCATTGATGATTTTTCCGAATCTCGCACGATCGCCATAGCCTAACCAACAGATCCTTGCAGGCAATCCTTGGAAGCTAATTTTCTCTTGAGCCATCTTAACCCATTTGCATAAATGTTCATTGTCTTTAAACTCTTCTAGTAGTGCTTCATCAATCTTACGGATATCTTCAGGATCTCCTGACAATGCCGCCCAACGGAAAGGTCCTTTTCCTTCGCAGAACAATGGTCGAATATAAGCCGGTACGAAGCCTGGGAAATCGAAAGCATTTTCTACCCCTTCATCCTTCGCAACTTGACGGATGTTATTTCCATAATCGAACGTCACTGCACCTTTTTCCTGCATGGATAGCATTGCTTTAACATGGATTGCCATGCTTTGCTTGGATAATTTCACGTATTGCTCTGGATTTTCTTTACGAAGTTTTGCCGCTTCTTCCATTGAGTAACCTACAGGTACATAACCATTCAGTGGGTCATGAGCCGATGTTTGGTCTGTTAACACATCTGGATTAAAGCCTTTCTCTATCATAAGAGGAAGAATCTCAGCAGCATTTCCAACTAATCCAATGGATAACGCTTTACCCTCTAGTTTTGCTTGTTTCGCCATGGAAATCGCCTCATCCAAGTCATGGCACTTCACATCTAAGTAAGCGGTTTCAATACGACGGTCAATTCTAGTCTCATCCACATCAACGGCCAAACATACACCATCATTCATTGTAACAGCCAATGCTTGGGCTCCACCCATACCACCCATACCTGCTGTTAACGTAATCGTATGCTTTAATGTTCCACCGTAATGTTGGCGTGCCAACTCTGCAAACGTTTCATAGGTTCCTTGGACAATCCCTTGACTTCCGATATAAATCCAACTACCTGCTGTCATCTGACCGTACATCATTAATCCTTTTTTATCTAGCTCATGGAAATGATCCCAATTAGCCCATTTAGGAACTAAATTCGAATTTGCAAGTAAAACTCTAGGAGCATCACTGTGTGTTTTGAATACTGCAACCGGCTTTCCTGATTGAATCAACAGCGTTTCATCACTTTCTAACTCATGGAGTGTTTTGATGATAGCATCATAGGATTCCCAGTTACGAGCAGCCTTTCCAATGCCACCATATACCACTAAATCTTCAGGACGTTCTGCCACTTCTTGATCAAGATTGTTCATCAACATTCTTAGAGCAGCTTCTTGCACCCAACCTTTAGCATGAAGTTCTGACCCTTTATAGTTTTGTATAGTACGTTTTTCTGCAGATTTCGTTTCCATAAAAAAACCTCCTCTATAATTCTATCTTCATTTTATTATGTAAAAATTCTGAATTATATAAAGTAAATGAATGAATAAGGATAAATTTCCACTTAAGATAAGTGGAAAAAGAAAAAAATCAACAATTTTAATAGTATTATTTTTATAAATGAATAATATTTTTAGGTTATAAAAATATCCTTTAAAAATAGTTGCATAATTATCAGAATGGACACGGTTGAAACTCCAACACAAAAAAGAGCCATGAGGATGAATTTCCACATGGCTTAAATTCTTTTAATGTTGATACACAATTTACTTGTGAAACTTCAATTACTTATCTCAACCTTACCTGTCCGAAATTCCCTAGGTGTCATCCCTACCATTTCACGAAAGACTCTGCTGAAATAATTAGGATTAGGGTATCCAATGGTTAATGCTATTTCTTTTACAGGTTGATCTGATTCACGTAGTAACCTTTTTGCCTCATTGATTCGAATGCTTGAAACGATTTCAGTGAAGCTTTGTCCTGTTTTTACATGGAGAAGGTGACTGAAATAGGATGGGCTCCGACTCACATAATTAGCTACCTCATCTAACTTCAGATCCATCTTTCTGAAATTTTTTTCAAGGAAGGAAAGTCCCTTCTCAATCGGGTCATTATGGTAGTTACGATTTCCAGCTTCTACTTTTAAGAACAACTTCTGAGTAAAAAGGATGAGATTTTGAACAGTCCTATATAACACCGTATCATACAAAATAGAATTAAAAATATAACGGTATTCCGATTCTAATTCCATTTTTTTCTCCAATGCATTGGTTTTCATAAATCGTCTGATTTGGGCTAAAATGCTGGTCAACCGGATTCGAACAAGACCTGGCTCCGGATAGGGCTCCCTCAAAGAGACGAATTCTGCATAAAGCCATTCCTTAATATTCTGAAGTTCATGATTCGCCAGCATATCAATCCACCTTCTTTGCTCAGGTGGTGTTAAAAATGGATCAATATGTGCCCATGTTGGCGATGACTGCATTTGGACAACCTGTCTATATCCACGATAGTAAGTCAATTCAAGTATTTTTTTCGCTTCCAAATACTTATGGTGTATAGATAGGACAGTTTCTTTACCTGTATGGACCACTATCGAAATTGCATCTGAATATTCCTCTTCCCATTTATGCATCGCTTTCTGACATTGCTCCGATGGACGTGGTGTTGATTGTTTAAACAAAATGACCACCATATCACTCAACACAAAGATACTTTGTTTGCTTTGGAACGGAAATGCAATCAGGAATGCATGTAAGGTTGGAATCATTTCCTTCGTTTCTGTTTGGAAGACCGCCACATAATAATCCTCCACACTCGGTTTGTTTGGAAGGAATAATAACTCGTATAGTCCTTCTTTAGTAGCTTGATAGTTTGGACTTTCCATAGTTTGTTTTCGCGCAGTCAATAGCCTAGATGCCCTTTGATAGGTACTCTTCACTTTTGTGGAAGAAAGCGGTTTAATCATAAGTTCTAGTGCTTGTATATCTATAGCTAGACTCGCCTTTTCAAAAGTGGCTTCAGCACTTGTCAAAATAAGAATCGGTTCATATATCATGAGTAAATCTTTTAACGAATGCCACTCATCCTGGGACAACATATCCAACTCCAACACTAAAACATCGGGCGTCTCTTTCTCAAACTGAAGGATCAATTCTTGGAAATTGGAGGCGACATGAATATGGGATATCGGGACTGATGTCGTTTTTAATAACCATTTCAATCCTTCTCTTTCATTGCTATCACGGTCACCAATCAGCCACTTCCCCTCCATGTCGAATCCCCCCTCTATTTTTTCTGCAATACTTGTTCAATTGACATGTTTCTTAACCATTCTGCACATGCTTCAATATCTTCAGAAAACACACGGTCTTTAGTAATGGACGGAACAATGGTCCTTGCTTGCTCGAAAAACGATTTTGTCCGCGGTGCCATTCTATCTTTACCTCTATACTCTGCTGCCTGTAATGCACAAATTAATTCAATAGCCAATACACGTCGTACATTCTGGATGATTTGATAAGCATGCCTTGCACCAATCGTTCCCATGCTCACGTGGTCTTCTTGATTCGCGGACGATGGGATTGAATCTACACTTGCTGGATGTGCAAGTGTCTTATTTTCTGAAACAAGGGCAGCGGCACAATACTGCATGATCATCGCGCCGGATTGCAAGCCTGGTTCAGGACTTAGAAAAGCAGGAAGATCATTTAACTGTGGATTGACAAGACGTTCCACTCTTCGTTCAGAGATGTTGGCAAGTTCTGCGGTACCGATTTTTAGAAAATCCATTGCAAAGGCAATCGGCTGTCCATGGAAGTTCCCACCGGACAATACCTTCCTACCCTCATCAAATATCAACGGATTGTCAGTGGCAGCATTCATCTCGATTTCTAGCTTTTCCTTCACATAGTCAAAAACTTGCCATGACGCTCCGTGAACCTGAGGAATGCAACGAAGGGAATAAGCATCTTGGACACGAAGTTCACCTTGACGAGTCGTAAGTTTGCTTCCATCTAGCCATTCTCTCATTCTAAAAGCTACATCTCTTTGTTGTTGATATCCTCTTACCATATGAATATCATCGTCGAGTACATCTGTAATTCCTTGCAATCCCTCCATCGTGACAGATGCGATTGCCTCTGATAAATAACCAATTTTTTCAGCTTCTAAATAGGCAATTACACCAACCGCTGTCATGGCTTGTGTACCATTGATTAAGGCCAATCCTTCTTTGGCATCTAATTCGACTGGAGTGATTCCTTCAGCTTGAAGCGCTTCCTCCGCTTTCATTCTGTTTCCTTTGTAAAACACTTCTCCCTCTCCCATTAATGGTAGAACAAGATGGGATAATGGAGCTAAGTCTCCACTTGCCCCTAGTGATCCTTGCTGAGGGACGACAGGATGGATTTTAGAATTCAATAAATTTAAGATCGTTTCAATCACGACTGGACGAATCCCAGAAAAACCCTTCAATAAAGCATTTGCTCGAAGCAAAAGCATAGCTCTTGAAACTGACTCATCAAATGGCTCACCAACTCCACAAGCATGTGAACGAATCAAATTGGTTTGTAGCTCTTTCACATAATCCGCCGAAATGAACACATCACTAAATTTTCCGAATCCAGTTGTAATCCCATATACCACCTGTTGGTCATCAACAATTTTATCTACAGCTTCCCTGCTCTTTTTTACCTTTGCCATTGCCTCATCACTTGCAGAAACATACGCTCCGTGTAAAATGACTTGTTCAGCATCTTTAAGCGTCAATTGCTCACCATTCAAAATAATCATATTCTCCACCCCATTAGCATAGTAAAGGGGCTGCCCAGAATCATCATTTGATCCAAAGCAGCCCCTGTTTTTTATTAAATTGGAGATAGTCGTTTCTATTTTCATCATATCCATCAGTCTCCATTAAATTATTATAAAATTCATATATTTCCTATATTTTAAAAATCATTTGAAGAACAGTCAACTATATTTTGAAAATTTTACTATACTACTGTAGCATCTCAATATCACACTAAAGAATTTTCCGACAAAAGTTCATCACGTATTGGAAAACTATTATCACATTCAAGGGGAATTACAAGTTTTATTTTTCTCGCTTCTTTTACAAGGAGATAAACAAAAGCTGTCGGGTAACCTCGACAGCTTTTGCTAACTATTTTATTAGATTAGGATATTCTTAGAGAACGTTTACTTCACTCCACCAGGGCCAATAAAACGACTTACTGTAACTGTCTTAGCGGTGTCAGTCTCAGAAGTACTTGTAAAAGTAAGATTTGTTGGTACTGGCTGAGGAGCTGATTGGCTTGCGGCAGGGATTTTTACGAAAACAGGAACTGTAACGGTTTTACCTGCTTCTACCTCAATTACATTATTCTGAAGCCTTAATTCCCATCCTGCGTCTGTTTTAGCTTTCAAGCGGATAAGGTCTGTTGATGACCCTGTGTTTGTCACATTGAAATTATAAACAGCGATCCTCCCTGGTGACGCCTTTTCAACGGTACCAACAGCAGCAGCTACTCCGCGTTCAAATGAACCCGCACCATCCATATGACGAACGGCTACACGATAAGAGAGGGCGCCTTGTTTGTCATACTTTTTCCCTAATATATAGAAATGAAGTCGATTAAATTCATCTTTGTACTCACTTTCCACACCTTCGCCGGTTCCAGCTTTAAAAAGGGAGTCAGCCAACTGTTGAAAATCACCCTTTGAAAGCATGGCCGTGCTGCCGTCTGGTCGCTTAAAGTCTACTTGATTGATATCTTCTTTATGTGAATCAACCACCCAGATATTTGGTGAAGACTCTGCGTTCCTCGTTTTAGCTAATAGGACACCAGAATCAGGGACAAAGGAGTCAAATCCTACCCGGTCTACCACCTCAACTGTGTAGTTATTGTACCATTTCGCTCCGCGCTGCATATCAGCACGCCAATCGTCTGACAAGGAGTTCGCTGGTGTTAGATCCTCCATGCTAATGTTAATACCGTGGATTGCGGAACGACCAAATTCACTGCCAGCTGGTACCTCACGGGATAGGATATCAGTGAATACTGGACCTGTATTTGCTAATTCGTCGCGGTTTAGACTAAGGTACTGATCCTCTGAAAGGAAGCCCTGTTTGATTTTATTTCGCAGCATATGGTGGGATGGGGCAGATGCACCCAATGGTGATGGAACCATCCACCGTGTGTGTGGACCACCAGGCCCATTGAAGCTTCCGCGACTCATTAATTCCCATGGTCCTGAGTAGGTCCTGGAAACGGGAATTGCGTATGGATTATTGTAGTTATCTCCAAGGCTCATAATATGACCGAATTCGTGAGCAAACGTTCCCATTCCATCATTCTCACCTTGAATTGAGGTGCCACCACTAGCGCTTGACCAAATGCTTTTGGCAGCGTACCAAGAGGTCCATGGTACATACCTTGTTTTGGCCCAATTAGGCATTCCTGCAACATTCGGACCAAAAGGAGAGGTTACTGATTCTGGATTTTGGAACATCATTTCACCCAATTCCTGCCATACACCTGATTCATCATAGCCTGCATGGATAACAAATCTGAAGTCGAACGTTTCACCAGAAGCAGCGATATCGGCTGATGCCTTTTGAACTGCTTCACTTCTAAGGTTTCTCGGTTGAGATCCAGGAGGCATATTTACTTGCTGCCCGAACTCATTAAGTCCGTATTCGTATTCTTTCCCGTCCATTTTATAGGGGCCAAACGCTTTGAGTTCTATCTTCCATTTACCGAAAGAATTTTCTCTCCAATACTCATTAACAGTCCGATAGTTGTTCAAAGCTGAAGGTTTGTTGAGGAAGTCTTCCCAAAATTTAGGGATATCATTCCGCGGAATATTTCCAGTGCCAATCGGGTTGCCGGCAATTTCTGAACCCTCTGGCTGACTTAAGATAAAATCCGTGTCTTGGAAGTCCACAATAATTAATGCACCCTTAATAACTCTTTCCGGCTCGATATCTGCTGTTTGCCAATCGATTCCAGGAACGGGTCGGTAATCACTCCATGACATATCACGTGGAAGGACCCAAGACTGGGAATCAACAGGTTCAGGAAATTCAGTTAATCCTGGTTTTTCTGCAAAAGCAGTTGTTGAAACTGTCACAAGCAATAAACTAACCAAAAAGATTAGAGACCTTTTTATTCGTCTCAAAATAATCAACCTCCTAAAGTTATTTATGTACAGGAAAATAATAGCATTATCAGATTATTTCGAATATATAAATAAATTTAATTGTAAAAAAGAGGAGAAAAGCCCTTAAATGGAGGTTGATTTTTGCTAAATTAATAGGCGGATTAGTCTAAGTGACCAGGTAAGATTGAAAATTTATACCTACTAAATAGGAAAAATTAGGAATTTACAATTCCCAAATCTAAGCCCGGAATGGATGGGATGGAGACGAAATCGCTCTGGAGATCTTTATCAAAGTGTGAGATATGAAAATCATAAGTTCATGTTATCCCTATTCCTATATTTCTTTCCCTACTCTATTAAATATTGTATCATTCAGATAATAGCTTCATAGAAAACTCGCCGATCGGCCAGCCCTAAGTCGGAGACAGGGGTGAGTACGTTTAACTTATACACTACATCGCCTTTCTTCTATGCTGCCAATTTCAACTTTCTAATAGTACAAAGAAAGGGTTGATAAAATGCAAGAACCTTTATTGGAAGAATCTAAGGATCAAACCGAAGATACATTACAGGAGGCGGAAAAAGCTTATTCAGAAGAAAAGCTTTGGAGGAAGCTAAAAAAATTCAGCAAAAAAGCTGGTTCCTCTGTTGTATATGCTTGCTTATTATTGGTCTATACATTACAAAAGCCTGAAGTGCCTATGAAAACGAAAACTATCATTATTGGAGCTCTCGGATATTTTATTCTCCCACTTGATCTTATTCCGGACTTTGCAGCTGGAATTGGTTTTACTGATGACCTTGGGGCATTAGGAATTGCTTTAATCCAAGTTGCCATGCATATTGATGACGAAATAAAAGGAAAAGCTAGAGGCAAATTACAGGAATGGTTTGGACCAACTGTCGACACTAATGATATTGATAAAAAGATAGGATCGTAGTCGATGGGTGCTCTAGTTTTGGAGCATCCTATTTTTTTGTGAATTAACACCTTTTGGTCAGTGCCTTTTTGTCGAAAAATCGATAAATGCATACGTTTCGGTTGTATTTTTCTGTTTTCGAATGTATTTTTCTGCTTTCGTAGATATTTTTGAGATTTCGATTTTATTTTTATGAGTTTCGATTATAAAATCTTCTTTTTACTCCTTCCTCACTTGTAAACCTTTTAATAGAATAAAAAAAACGGCAACAAAGATTCCATTTAAGCCTTTTATGCCGCCCATCCCTATCTAATCCTCATCCTTCACATCAAAATCTTCCGGAATTGGTTCACTATAGTATTCTTCTATTAACTTTTTATACTTCTCTACTTTGTCCAAATGATCGTTGAATTGATCTTGATAAATCATATATTGCTCCCCATCAAATAAGGCGCGAATTCTCTTATTTCGAATCAAACTCATGATAGTTTCTTCTGGTAGAGACAAATACTCTGCCGTTTCCTCAATAGTTAAATACATGATAGACTCACTTCCGAAAATTAGTATAGCGTGATTGTACTATCACCACGAGATTCTGGCAACAAAGTATGACTTTTATCGAACTGTTTTTTCCTCCAAATGCCCGATGTCTCCTTCCAAGACTACAGTCAATTCTTCACTCCATTCCAAAATAGTCAAGCTCGTGTCATAAATATACGGTGGTTCCCAAAGTTTAGAGATGGGCAACCCCTTGCAATATACCAAAAGTGTTTTAATGAATACCGTATGAGTTACCACTAACACCGTTTCTTCCTGATGGTCATGCTGTAATTTATGTAAAAATCGTTCGACTCTATTATAAAGCTGTTGAAATGTTTCACCATTGGATGTTTCAAATAGATGAGGAGTATTCCAAAAGCTATGGAATGCATCAGGGTAAGCAGCTTGTATATCTTCTTGTTTTTGGCCTTCCCAATCGCCCATGCCAATTTCACGTAAATCGTCCTCAATCCTAATTTCTGTAGTTTCCCCTACTATAGTTTGGGCCGTTTGAAACGCCCTTTTTGACGGACTAGAATAAACCGTACTGAATTGAACATCGTGAAGTCTATCCCTTAACAGGCGGGCATTTTGCAACCCTTTTTGAGTTAGGGGCGAATCTTTCCATCCCTGCATCCTTTTTTCAAGGTTCCATTCTGTCTCCCCATGCCTTGTCACAAATAGCTTTATCATAGTAAAACCCTCCCTTTTCCAACAATTTTACCAGAATCTGTCGAAAGACTGTGTCATATTCCCTGGGAAATTGTAGAATTTTTTGTTGTTTTAATGATGACAGTTGGCGGTATTAAAGAAATATGAATACAAAGATAAATAAAATAAGGAGGATTAATTATGAAAATCAAAGCAGGAAACTGGACGATGCTTACCCTAAATGAAAAACTTTTCATTTTACAAGCCGTTAGCATGAGTTCCCAATTAAAGATTCGTGGACAATGAACTAAAAAAGAACCAAGCACCTGGTTCCTTTTACGAAAACAGTTCTTGGTTCTTTCATTTTATTATTTTGCTATAGAATCTTTAATTACTTCATAGGCTTTCACATATAACTGTAACTCTTCCACTAAAGCCTTTACAAGAATCGCAGGGTCATTCTTTAAACCATCATTGTCATAATCGAAGCAATGTGGATCAAGAACAAGTTGCTTTGGAATGACATTTGCATACAAACCGCGTCCAATGATTCTCATATTATTCAGCGCATTAATACCGCCTTTACCTCCACCTGCAACTGCCAATAGTGCTACTGGTTTATGGGCAAACTGTTCATTACTTAAGAAATCTAATACATTCTTTAATGCTCCACTCATTCCACTGTGGTATTCAGGTGTAGCTAAAATGATACCATCCGCTTCTTGGACTGATTTCTTTAGTCTCTGAACTTCTTTTTCCTCTGCTTGCGAAGCCTCGCCATTATACAAAGGAAGAACAATTTCACTCAAATCGATCAATTCCGCTCCAAATTCTCTTGCAATATATCGGGAAGCAATACCTGTACGCCCCTTCTTTCTAGGTGATCCACTAAGGATAACTAACTTCATTTTTTATTCCTCCATGCCGGTTTATATTTATAGTTAAGTCTTTTATTCGAATCCCGGTACAATGATAGTATAAACAATACTTTATGCAGACTAAAAATAATTTGATCCGAAAACCGGAAAGCTTTCAAGAAATACTAAAAAGTTCTGCACCCAAGTCCTCAATTTGAGACTTTTTGGCCAGACCCTTTGATATTAATTTGCACGTCTATACATATATCGTTTCCACTGATAATGCATAAAGCAACCAACACAAAAACCTAAGATTGCAACAAAAGCTGCCAACGCCACTATGATTGAAAAGATATATCCAACTGTATTCCACCCAATTAAAAAAGCTACAAAAGCCACTAACAAGCAACTCACAGCTATTTTTTGGTTAAATTGCTGTTGCTCCCAATCTTCAGGAATATAAGATTTAAGTTCTTTTTTCAGCATTGTTTTTGCCAATTCCATGACCGGATTGTATCCAAATAAAAGTCCAAGAAGACCTGAAATTAAAGGTATAATTAAAAACCATTCCCATCCAGAAATCCAAGTTGAAATTACGCTCAAGACTATGGTCCATTGGTTAACTTTAACAAGAGGACGAGGTATCGAACGAAGTTTTTCCGTCACACAAATCCAACCTTCCTTATAGGAATTATATACTTAATGTTATCTTATATTTTTTTACTGGATTTGTATAGTGAGTTGAATCAAGATGGGCTTAATCCTAAATTTTCCTTTTCTCGAAAACAATCGTATTATTGGCAAGGAATTTCCTTTTTATCAGAAAAATATGGATATAATGATTTTTTTTTGAATAACAGCCAAAAAATTCTTACATCCTTCGTAATCCTGTATAGGGTCTAATCTACATCTAGGGATTTTGGGGGAGTACGGTTAATGAATTCGATTACATTAAAGAGAAAACAAAGAATAGCTGAAATACGAAAGAAAAGAATGAGATCTCGCAATAAAAGAGTGGCTGCGGTTTCGATTGCTGGAGCGATTACTGCACTTTTGTTATTCAGTGGGAAAGTAGGGGCTAGTGGAACGCAGTATACCGTTAAAAAGAACGACAATCTATACAATCTTTCTAAAAAGTACCGAGTAAGTGTTGATCAGCTAATGGAAGTGAACGGCCTAACAACCGAAAAAATCGTTATTGGTCAAAGACTGTTGGTACCTATTGATAATACGGCTTCACAAACAGAAGAAAATTCTAACCTATACACTGTTCGTAAAGGTGATACACTTTCCTTCATTGCTAAAAAATACGGTACTAATGTAAATGAATTGAAAAAGGAAAATAATTTTCAACACGATCAAATTTATCCGGGTCAAAAAATAATAGTACCAATAGAAAATCCAGCAAATGGGGAGGATCATATGTATTCCGTTTTCCCTGGAGATACTTTATGGGGGATTGCCAAACGCTTTGGGGTAAAAACCGAAGATCTTGTTAAGGAAAATGGGTTGAGCAAGGAAATGGTTCTAATTGGACAACGTCTATCCATCCCTGGGATTGCTAACCATTCAGAAGCGAAAGTGATTGGTGCTGCTGATAGTTTTACGGTCGAATTCGAACAAAATGATAAAACATTTGTTTTAACAGTTCCCTATGGCGCAGCTTCTAAATACCAGGATAAATCGGGACAAAAAGTAACTGTCATACATAAAAACGGAGCCGTTATCTCTGTTTTCTAATAAACAATCAAAGGCTGCCCTAATGCAGTCTTTTTGATTTGAACAACAAATAGAAAAGAAGATTTCGATAAAAAATCGAGCTTGAAAACCTGATTGGCGAGGCAAAAATGAATGAATTTCTACAGAAATTCACTACAACGTATCAAAACAAGAATGCATCAGGACAGGATTTGATTGCACTCTTTAAGCAGGAGGCTGGTCCAAAAACTGAGAAACATTTTGAGAAATGGTTGTCTAAAGACGAATCATGTAAATAAAAATTAGGCAGCTCCATTGGCTGCCTGATTTTCTTCTTATATAACGCCTGGTTCTAAGATAATGAACTTCTTTCTTTCACAATCCAATTCTGCCCTTGCCCCATATGGCAAGATCGCCATTGGGGACGTATGTCCGAAGCTCATATTATAGAAGATTGGTAGATTCTCTAGCTTCAATTCATCTCGCACTACTCTTAATATGACTTCTTTGTATTCTTCATAATATTGGTTATCGTACGGCTTTCCAAATAAAAGTCCGTTCACTTTTTGCAGGATTCCTTGAGAACCGTAGTTCCTTAACCAATATCCTAGATAATCAGGGGTTGGTTTATCTTCTGAAGTTTCAAAGAACAGCAGCTTTCCTTCCCACTCCGAAGGGGCTGGCCATACTTCCGTCCCTTTAAGCATTTCAAGTACTTCTATACATCCCCCAATCAATTCGCCACGATGAATTCCTTTCCCTTGTAATACCTGGTATCCAGAACTCTCTGCAGTTTGCCTTTTTCGGTCTTTATTTTTTTCTTCCCATGGGATGAACTCACTTGTCCATAAAGGAGAAGGAGAAAATTCACCAATGGTTTCAGGATTAAAAAGGACTTTTTCTACCCAATGTGCTGTGTAATCAAAAATCTCTACATTTTCAGCGAACTCCGCCAAGATTGAAGGCCCATAAAAACTGGCTACTCCAGCCTTTCTGCATATCATGTGAGATACAGTTGTATCAGAATATCCCAGAAATATTTTTGGATTATTACTAATCACCTCATAATCAATATAAGGTAACATCCGCACACTTTCATATCCACCAATACAAGCAAAAATTCCTTTTATGGATGGATCTTTAAATGCAGTCATCAAGTCCTCAGCTCTTTTTTCTGGATGTTCATATAAGTACGTTGAACCTTTCAGAGTATGAGGCATTTCCACAACCTGTAAGCCAAATTGTTCCTCTAGCCGCTTTTTTCCCAATTGATATCTCCACAAAAGATCCTCGTCACCAGCTCCTCCCCATGATAGGCTGACTGTCGCTATTTTATCACCTTTTTTTAATGCACTCGGTTTCTTCAATTCCATGATGGTCCCCCTATCTACTTTTGTTCATAATAAGCTTTGTAATCCTTGGATAACTGATCAATTGGCCGGTATATTTTGTCTAAAATAGTGTTGACCATAAAATTTACAATTTATGTATTTTATTTACTATAACACTATTAGGATATGAACTATATAAAAAAGTAAAGACTCCCTTACCCTTGTTTAATATCTAATACCAACATATTGGATTTGGCCCTCGAAACACATGTTAAAATCCTTTTTTGGCCGTTTTTTTCTTCTTCATCCAAAAAAGAGTCAAAGTGATCGATTTCTCCCTCAACTACCTTTAGCTCGCACGTACCACATCGTCCTACTCGACAAGAATACGGGGCTTTAACTCCTACACCTATCAGTGCTTCTAACAAAGTTTGATCTTTACCAACCTCAAATATGTATCCATTAGAGAGCTTTACTTGAAAAGGTTTATGGTGAAGGGGCAGTGAAGGTGTAAAACGCTCAACATGAATACTTGAGCTTGGATACCCTATATTCCTGGCAGCTTCCGAAAATTTAGTGATGAAGGATTCTTTACCACAAAAATATACATGTGTTCCGATTGGATGTTGAAGAAGAGTAGTCGCTTTTAATCTTTCGGATCCTTCTTCTTGTGTGAAATAATAACGACATTGACCAGGATATTCTTCATTTAGAAAATGGTAGAAGGCACAAAGGTCCCTTGTTTTAGCAGTGTAGTGAAGTTCAAATGATTCGCCTCTTCCTTTTATTTCAGACATCATGGATAGAAACGGGGTGATTCCAATACCTGCTGCATAAAATACATGGTGCTTTGCCTGGAAACTAAGTGGAAAATGATTTTTCGGGTAGCTTATGGATAACTCGTCTCCTTCTTTCATATGTTGATGCCAATAAACCGAACCACCTTTTGACTGTTCACTTAGCCGAATCGCAAGTTGATAGCAATTTGTCTGGTCAGGGGGACTTGTTAAAGAATAGGATCTTTGTTTACCATCGATATATGTCGTAATATGTGCTCCCCCTGTAAAAGAGGGCAGTGTGTTTCTATCAACTGGAACGAGTGTAAATCGTTTAACGAATTGATTTTCTTTATATATGGATTTCACTTTAACTCGAATTTTCGTTTCTTTATACATCAGTTTTCCACCTTGGTCTAAAGTTTAGCTATATATCCTAAATAAGCATCTCGTAATGAAGAATAGTGATCTGAAATAGCTAGTTGTAGTTTACAATGGAGGCACTGAATTTCATATTGGACTTGCTGTGAAATTTCTATCTCAGTTAGTCCGTGACAACGACAACAAAATACATTTCTCTTTTCTACACCATAACTTATGTATTGCGCTTCTTCTTCAGTTGTAAAACCAATAGCATGTGCCAAATGACTAATATATTTAATCTGTTCAAATGGAGCGGCTACATAAAGATAGCTACCCATTTGTTGCTGACTTAACCAATGTGATATATCTGTAGATTCTATGAATCTTACTTCATAAGCAAGGTTTATTTCTTTCATTTTTCCTATAATTTCATGAAATATCCCCATTCCCTTTTGATCTGCACAAAATAAATATTTTCGTTTTCCCGGAATGAAAGTAGGTTCTTGACAGAAATCATTCACTTTTTTCACCTATTTCCTGAAGTCTTGCTTCTAAATAAGCTATCACTTGATTTTTAAATAGCCCGAGTCCTTTATAATCCGTAATATGATGAGGTAGCTCCTTAAGAATATTATAGAATTGTAAGAGCCACTCTCGGTTTGAGGTGAATTCCTCCAACGAAATTAAATGAGTATGAATCGTAAACAGAATCCCATTTGTTCCAGGCAAACGAAATAACTTCTGATCTTCTACTCGCAAATGAACAAAATCACCTGCGTTTTCTTTTGTTACTCTCTTTCTATCCTGCCCCCATCTATCAAATGTTTCTAGAGACGTATCAAGTCTATCCCCTGCCATCAATGACCAATTTTTTCTTCCCCACGGATTCCCTGCTTCTAATCTCATAAGAAAATTTTGTATACGATAATCTAGTGACTCTTCTTTAAATCCTGGAATGGGTTGATGAATTTCTTTAAAATTCATTCCTAAGTTAAACGCAAGGGACCAATTAGCTGGAAAGCATAGCTGGCCCGCATCCAAAAATAAATCGCCATCTCTTTGCATCATTAAAATTAAATCCTCTTGGACATGCCTTCCGATAAAATCTAATGGTTCACAAGGAAGAGTGCTGACATCACCAAAAGTAAAACTATGTATCTCATCCAATATTTTATTATGGAAAATCCAACCGTTAGCATTTTTATCAATCGAAAATTTGTTTGGATAGTAGACTGTGAGATGATCGATTAATAGCTCTACAATCTCCCATTGTCCTTTTATAGTATGAGACTGAGATTGATAACATCGTTCTGGATACTGCTTAAGAAGGTCCCGCTTAATTTTTATTTCTTCTACGTAGGTTGGTGTAATATCAATACTCTTCGGTTCATCCAAAAGAATGGAATTGTTTGAGTACCGATACACGTCTTCTTTGAAGGGATAAGGAAATAATTGTAATTCATCCATTCTGCTCATAATACCACCTTTTTATCTGAAAATTCTTTATTTTAATAGTAATAAAAGTGAGTACGTAGTGGAAGAAATTTATTTAATCAATCGTTTGATTAAATTTATATAAGATTGTCACCTCTCCTTTACCGTTATTAGATTATATGTGTAAAAGAATCATTTCTTACTGCTTTTTCAACAAAGAAAAAAGGATTTAAGAAGCCATCCACTACCTCTTAAACCCTTGAATCTATTCTGCATATAAGTAAGACTTAATATCTGCACCTACAAAGGCTTTCCAGATGATCAGGTTGAATGGGTAATCCCAATCAATCTCTTCTGCATTACCGAACATTTGATGAAGTCGATTATTATTAAAGATGATAGACCCTTTTTGATCGAATGCCACCCCATCTACCCATAACATCCGATCGTCAGATACAAATTTTTTAAAATTATTATTAGTTGGATTGTAAATGCCCACACCTTTTCCTTCTAACATCGTATAAAAGACATTTCCTCGGTTGTCTGCGTGCATACCGTCCGTTGTTGTTCCTTTACTCCCCACTGTTTGAACTGATCTTTCGATTTCTTCGAGTGAATGATTAGAGTCTCTTAAAAATGAAGTGTTTATGCTATATAAATTACGGCCAGTTATAGACGTATAGTAGAGCGTAGTCCGGTCGGCTGATAACGCAATCCCATCAGAGCCTATTTTAATAGGTTTGTTTTTGAAGACTGGTTTAGTATCAATTTCAAATATAAACCCAGGAAAATCTTGAGTACTATAATGTCTATCTAAAACTCTCCTAAATGTTTTGGTCTTCATATTGTAAACTATGATTCCTCCAACAACTGGGTGATCTGTCCATCCATTCCCTGAATCGGTTATATAGACGAACCCGTTCTTATTATCTACTACCAAATCATTTAAAAAGGAAGTACGATAGGATGCAATCTCATCTGGTATTTTTACTGAGTCAATCATCATATTTGTGTTCAAATCGATTAGTACCAACTTTTGAGAACCATCTAAAGAGGGAGCATATGCGATCTTTCCTTGGTCAAGTATCCACATTCGGTTTAGTTCATCGATTTCATAGCCTAAAACAGATTGGAGGACTTTTTCATTTCCAACCTTGTTCCAGTCCCAGCTTGGAAAGGGTTCTAGTAAGGGTTTGCCATCTACAACTACAATACGATTCAATGTGGCTGGTATTCCTTTTGCCCAACGAGGAACTGAAACATAAAAAATACCTTGTCGATCTACTTTGATATTGCCCGGCATCGCCTTTTTCCAGTATTGGTTAGCCTCAAATTGTTTCTTCAGATTGGAATCTTGAAAGTTCCAATTTAAACGGTTCCAATGAAATAGGATTTCGTATCTCCCCTTTTCACTTTTCTCCTGCTCAGTTACCGGATCTCGTTGCATTCGTGAAAACTGTTGATAGTTTTGTTGATAATGAGAGAATTGGGGATAAAAAAACTTTTCATTAACATTTGGATGGGATGTAAACTGTGGATAAAAATAAGATTGTGGATAATGTTGATAGGTGGATTTAGGCTCTTTCATGAAAATGGCCTCCTGTTGCGCACATGTGATAATTACCTATATGTTTGTTGTGGAGAATGGAGTGGGCGCATATCCTGTTTGATGGAAATAAAAAAGTCCCATTACTCATGAGTAACAGGACCCTTCTTGAATATATCGTATTGTATATTATTTTAATTCCAGCTTTACAACTGCTTCTACATGCGTTGTCATTGGAAACATATCGACAGGCTGAACTTCAATAGTTTTGTAGCCACCGTCTTCCAGGATTCGTAAGTCACGTGCCAAGGTGGCAGGATTACAGGAAACATATACTACCTTCTGTGGTTGCATTTCAAGAATGGTTTGCAACAATGTTTCTTCACAGCCTTTTCGTGGCGGATCGACAACCAAAACCTCTGCTCGGTTTCCTTCTTCGTACCATTCTTTAATGACGGCTTCAGCTTCACCTACCGCAAACTCTACATTTTCAATATCGTTCAAGATAGCATTACGTTTTGCATCTGAGATAGCTTCTTGTACCACTTCAACCCCAAAAACTTGCTTCGCTTTTTTAGCCAAGAACAAAGAGATTGTTCCAATGCCACAATACGCATCGATGACGGTTTCTTTTCCTGTAAGTCCTGCATACTGAAGTGCCGTATCATAAAGCACTTTTGTTTGTACGGGATTTACTTGGTAAAACGATAATGGAGAGATGGCAAATTTCACATCGCCAATGTAATCATAAATCACATCATTGCCCCATAATACCTTTGTTTTCTCCCCCATAATCACGTTTGTTCTCTTCGAGTTTATGTTATGGACGATTGATTTGACTTGTGGTAAACGCTCTATGATGGCTTCAACAAGCTTGTTCTTTTGAAGTAAATCCGGTGTTCTAGTGATTAAGACAATCATCAGCTCTCCAGTTGTTTTCCCGTAGCGTGCCATGATATGGCGAAGAACACCTTTATGATGCTTTTCATCATAAGGCATGATAGACATCTCGCTGCAAATTTCTTTCACAACTTGGATTGCTTCATTAATAGCAGGATGTTGAATGACACTTTCAGTTGCATCAACGATATCATGTGTACGTGGCCTGTAAAAACCAGCGACTAGTTTACCGTCTTGCACCCCTACTGGGACTTGAGCCTTATTACGATAATTCATTGGGTCATCCATACCAATTATAGGATTCACCTTTACATCTTCTAGCTTTCCGATTCTCGTTAGGACTTCACGTACCTTCTTTTCCTTGAACTGCAATTGCCCATTATAGCTAAGGTGTTGCAGTTGGCAGCCACCGTACTTAGGAAAATCCTCACGAGGAATATTCACACGATCTTCGCTAGATTCCTTCAGTTCCATCAGTCTACCGAACGCATATCCTTTATTCACTTTAGTAATTTTGATTGTCGCTTTTTCTCCGGGCAATCCATTAGGGACGAAAACAGGGAATCCATCTACCTTGGCCACTCCGGCCCCATCATGCGTTAAATCTTCAAACATCACATCTATATCTTGATTTTTTATTACTGGTACAATTTTTTCCATGTATTTGTATACTTCCTTTTCTTAGTGAAGTCTCAACTATCAAGCTTCCTTGTTTTTACTCATCTGATTCTAACACAAACTATATTCTCTATAAAGGAAGGTCCCTAGATATTACTTATTATTACCCCACTCTTTGATTTATAAAGTACTTTCATCCCCTAATTAATACTTTTTCAAATGTACAAATTATTCTTGACATTTTGTTTTTGAGGCATTAAAGTGAACATTAAATTAATATGCATGATCTCTTATCAAGAGAGGCTGAGGGACTGGCCCGATGACGCCCGGCAACCATTCATTTATGAACAGGTGCTAATTCCAGCAAAACGTTTAGTTTTGGAAGATAAGAGAGGACCGTCATTCTCTTTTTGATGCAAGCCTCTCTGTGACCAGAGAGGCTTTTCTTATGTTCAGGTTTATTCATTAAGTAAGAAAAAGCCTCTACCTCGCCGAAGGTTCACCAACCGGCAAATAGATACAATGGTAGAAGGGTGATAAGAATGGATAAAGTATTAAAGAATATAAGTGTGGTAGATATAACTGATTCCTCTGAAGGACCATATTCAAGTGTTTGGCTAGAAAATTTAGGAGCTACGGTTATTAGAGTCATTAAGCGATTCAAAAATGGTAAACTAGCAGGCTTCTTTTTAAAAGAAATCAATAGTCAGACATTGAATCCAATCTATATCAATGTGATGAATGAGGATGGAAGGGCTGTTTTTGAGGAGTTGCTTAGACAATGCGATGTTTTCATAGAGGATATCAGTCAACAGACTGCTAGGGATTTTCAATTAGATTATTCTACATTGAAGAAAAAGAATCCCCATTTAATCTATTGTTCTTGCTTTTCCGCTGAGGCAGTTTATCGTTCAAAGGTTGTTTCTGATCAAACCCATAGCTTACAATCAGAGACACTCCAGGACCAGGATTTCGATGTCCCAGGTATAACCGCTACAACTAATGCAATGCAGAGCATTTTATTTTCTTATATATACCGTTTACAAACAGGTGAAGGACAATTTATTGATATGACAACCTCTTCGATTCCTACAAGGACAATAGAAGAAAATTTAAAAACAAAGAAGGGTATTGAGGGATCAAGACCCTCCTCACCCATCAAGAACTCTAATACTTCCATGGAATTTCAAACTAAAGATTATACCATTTGGATTGGATTATACACTCAAGAGCTTTGGGAGACTTTTTGTGCACACATAATAGAACGGGAGGATTGGATTTCAAGACCGGACTACTTCACTCCTTCACTCCGTAAAACGAACCGGGTATTCTTGAAGATGGATTTGGACGAAATTTTATCAATACAAGAAGCTACCTATTGGCTTAAAAAACTCAAAAATCATAACATTTCCTGTGGGTTGAATAGGCTCTATGCTAAAGCACAGTAGAAATGTTTTTCTGATGGGAACAGGCAGAGGTTCTAGCATATGACCCTGCCTGTCCATCAAATTTTTAATTCATTAATCTAGGTCACTCACCTTGAAAAGCCAAAGGTTCTACTATTTTCTACTGAAAGAAAACAAGCCCCCAAAAGGAAGCTTGTTATACATTACAAATCAATATTTATATCTTTTCTCTCTTCATCATCTGGTTGTATATAATCCTCTGGAACAAAGACGTCAAAGTGTCTATACATATTAACGAACTCTGCTGGTGCTAGTCCGCCATATTCGCCATCAAGATTGAGCTGCATTTTTTCAGTAGGTGTTACTTTAATTCTGTTCGCCTTTACATAAATCACATTCGGGTCTTTTGTATGTTCCCCACGAATAGCCAAAGTCGCAATTCGTATAAGCTCAGCTAAATTTGTCTTTTTCAAAATTAACAAGGTGAACATGCCGTCGTTTAATGAAGCATCGGGAGCAAGGCGTTCAAAACCTCCAACTGAATTAGTGTTGGCTACAAGGAAAAGCATGATTTCCCCTTCAAATAGTTTGCCATCATATTCAATCGCCACTTCCGTTGCTTTGATGGAAGGGAGCATCTCAATTCCCTTCAGGTAGTATGCTAACTGGCCAAGCATCGTTTTTAACTTACTCGGCACTTCGTAAGTCAACTCAGTCAAACGACCTCCACCTGCTATATTGATAAAGTATTTTTCGTTCATTTTACCGACATCAATCGGCATGGTATGCCCTGCACAAATAATATCCACAGCCGCGTCCACTAATCGAGGGACATGGATTGCGCGAGCGAAGTCATTTGTTGTACCAACCGGGATAATCCCAAGCTTCGGACGATACTCCGCATCCGCTAGTCCATTTACGACTTCATATATGGTTCCATCTCCGCCAGCTGCTATAACGACATCGTACTTACGTTCAATAGCAATTCTGGCTGCCTTTGTCGCGTCCCCTTCACATGTAGTAGCGTGACATGAAGCTTCGTATCCGGCTGCTTCTAGCTTCGCTAATACATCTGGTAAATGCTTGCGGATCGCTTCACGACCTGAGGTGGGATTATAAATCAAACGTGCTCTTTTCATTCTCCATCATCCTATATCGATAGAATTTTTCCATAAATTTCATAGTACCTAACATTTCCATAAATTGCAAATATCTATTGTCCTATTATTTCTGGCTAGCGAAATAGATTATAATACTTTCCATCCATTTTTACCATTAAAACTATCATCAATTCATTTCATCCAAATATTAAAATCCAGAGAGACAATAATTATTTTGAAATAATAAATAAAACCGCCCTCTAAAAGGGCGGTTTACGAAGTCATCGTTTCTGAATTTCTTCCAATAGAATCTTATTCAGCAACTGTGGATTAGCTTGGCCTTTTGTTGCTTTCATCATTTGGCCGACTAGGAAGCCCACTGCTTTTTGTTTCCCTGCTTTGAAGTCTTCAATCGATTGAGGATTGTTGTCTAATGTTTCCGTGACAACTTGAAGCAATGCACCCTCGTCAGAGATTTGAACAAGACCTTTTTCTTTGACAATGGATTCTGCATCCCCACCGCTTTCCACTAATTCTTTAAAGACGGTTTTTGCGATTTTCGAAGAGATGGTACCATTTTCGATTAGCTTAATTAAACCAGCAAGATTTTCAGGCGTAAGAGCTATGTTTCCTAGTTCTTTTCCTTCTGCATTCAAATAGGCGGATACCTCTCCCATGATCCAGTTTGATCCTTGCTTAGGATCTGCTCCTGCAGCAACTGTGGCTTCAAAGAAATCAGCCGTCTCTTTTGTCACAGTTAGGACCTGTGCGTCATAAGCTGGTAAGCCCCAATCTCCCATATAACGTTTCTGACGGGAATCAGGCAGTTCTGGAATTTCGGCACGAATACGTTCCTTCCACTCTTCATCAATGTAAAGGGAGACAAGATCTGGTTCAGGGAAATAACGGTAGTCATCTGAACCTTCTTTAACACGCATTAATAGGGTTTTTCCGGTCGCTTCATCAAAACGTCGTGTTTCTTGTTGGATTTCTCCACCTGCAGTCACGACTTCAATTTGCCTTTGTTGTTCGTACTCTAATCCTTTACGGACAAAGTTAAAAGAATTCAAGTTTTTCAATTCAGTCTTTGTCCCTAATTCTTTTTGACCGACAGGACGTATTGAAATGTTGGCATCACAACGTAGAGAACCTTCCTCCATTTTGCAATCGGAAACACCGGTATATTGAATGATTGATTTTAACTTTTCTAAATATGCATAGGCCTCATCTGGTGTGCGGATATCTGGTTCAGATACAATCTCCACTAGTGGAGTACCTTGACGGTTATAATCAACTAACGAATATCCGTCGTTTGTGTGTGTCAACTTGCCAGCATCTTCTTCCATATGTAGGCGGGTAATTCCAATTTTCTTCTTATATCCGTTAACCTCAATTTCAATCCAACCGTTCTCTCCAATTGGTTTATCGAATTGTGAGATTTGATATGCTTTTGGGTTGTCTGGATAAAAATAGTTTTTTCGATCAAATTTCGTATCTGTAGCTACTTCGCAATTCAATGCCATGGATGCTTTCATGGCATAGTCTACCGCTTTTTTGTTCACAACAGGTAATACTCCTGGATATCCAAGGTCGATTACACTAGTATTTGAATTCGGATCTGCACCGAAATGATTTGGACTTGATGAGAAAATTTTTGAATTCGTTTTCAGCTCGACGTGTACTTCGAGACCGATGACCGTTTCAAACTCCATTACATTCACCCCTTACAATTGTGGCCTTTTTGTATGATGATCCGTCGCTTGCTCATAAGCATGAGCCACACGATATACGGTATTTTCGTCAAAATGCTTTCCAATAATCTGTAGCCCTAATGGTAGACCTTCGCAAGATAAACCACACGGAACAGAAATCCCTGGAACTCCTGCCAAGTTAACAGGAATCGTTAAAATATCATTTGCATACATTGTCAAAGGATCACTTGTTTTTTCTCCAATTTTAAAAGAAGGGGTTGGAGTAGTAGGACCGATAATGACATCATAGTTTTTGAATACTTCTTCAAAGTCGTTCTTAATTAACGTACGGACTTGCTGCGCCTTTTTGTAATAAGCATCATAGTAGCCAGAACTCAAGGCAAATGTACCAAGCATAATGCGGCGCTTCACTTCGTCACCGAACCCCTCAGCACGTGTCTTTTTATACATATCAAGCAAGCTCTCAGCATTCGAAGTTCTGTAACCATATCTGACTCCATCGAAACGAGCAAGATTTGCTGAAGCTTCTGAAGAAGATAGCAAGTAATAAGTTGCCAATGCATATTTGGAATGCGGAAGCGATACCTCTTCCCAAGTAGCCCCTAGCCCTTCTAAAACCTTCAGTGCTTCTAGGACCGCATTTTTCGCTTCTTCACCGACACCCTCACCTAAGTACTCTTTTGGTACTGCAATACGCAGTCCTTTCACATCCCCAGTAAGTGATTCCCTAAAGTTTGGTACACCAATATTAGCAGATGTCCCGTCTAACGGGTCTACACCAGAAATTGCTTGAAGTAAATAGGCATTGTCTTCTACTGTCCTAGTAATAGGTCCGATTTGGTCAAGGGATGAAGCGAATGCAATCAACCCAAAACGTGACACGCGACCATATGTAGGTTTTAGCCCTACAACTCCACAATAGGCTGCTGGTTGGCGGATAGAGCCACCTGTGTCGGATCCTAGAGAGAATAAAACTTCACCAGCCGCCACGGACGCTGCTGATCCACCAGAAGATCCACCAGGTACATAATCCAAATTCCAAGGGTTATGAACAGTCTTGTAGGCAGAATTTTCATTAGAAGATCCCATTGCGAACTCATCCATATTCAGTTTCCCAATATTTACAGCATCTGCCTGGTGAAGTTTTTGAACAACCGATGCATCATAAATCGGCTCAAAATTCTCTAAAATTTTACTGCCACTAGTCGTCCGCAAATCTTTCGTGACTATATTGTCCTTTATGCCGATTGGCATTCCGAATAATAATCCTAAATCTTGATCGGTAGTCAATTTTTCATCTAGCGTTTTAGCTTGTTTTCTCGCCTGTTCTTCATTCAATGCAAGAAATGCCTGAACTTGTCCATCCACAGATTGAATTCTCTTGTAGGACTCATCGACCAGATCAGTAACTTTTATTTCTTTCTTATATAAAAACTCATGAAGCTCTGACATTTTATATGTAAATAATGACATGGTTATCCCCCTTACTCCAAGATGGAAGGTACTCTTATATACCCATCTTTACTATCAGGTGCGTTTTTCACAACTTGTTCTACAGGTAGGCCTTGTTTAGCTTCATCCTCACGGAACACATTTTTAATATCTAAAACATGTGTTGTAGGTTTGACACCTGTCGTATCTAGCTCATTTAATTGTTCTGCAAACCCTATGATTGCATCCAGGTTCTTCGCAAATAATTGGGCTTCCTCTTCTGTTATGGCCAATCTCGCTAAATTAGCCACGTGTTTTACCTGATCAAGAGAAATACGTGACATATCCCTCCACCTCCTGTGTTTGTCCTTTAAATATTATTGATAATACCAGACTTTCACGCGCTAAAGCAACAGTTCTCAGATTTCTTATTTTTCTTTATTTTTCCTATCCTTTAATTGTATCACGGACTAGCTACCAAAAAGCAAAAAGCGACAATTTATCTACATATTAACTACAACTTTCTACAATCCTTAAAATATTGGAGAATATTGTCCAGGAAATATTGTCGAAAAATTGTCGAAAATCTGCTATTATGGTCTAAGCAGGGGAATCCTATGGGATGGAAAAGAGGAATTCTGCGGTCAGCAAGAAAAATACATATAAGGAAGTGATAGTTTGGAAACAGGAGAATTAATTTCAATTGGTATTTATTTTGTGGCCATGTTGATGATTGGATTCTATGCCTACAAAAAATCAACTAATAACATCGAAGGCTTTATGCTAGGGGATCGTGGAATTGGGCCTGCAGTAACTGCATTATCAGCAGGGGCTGCTGATATGAGTGGTTGGTTACTAATGGGTTTACCAGGCGCAATGTACACAACTGGTCTTGCAAGCGCTTGGCTAGCGATCGGCTTAACAATCGGAGCATATTTAAACTATGTCCTTGTAGCTCCTCGTCTTCGTACTTATACTGAAGTTGCTAACAACTCCATTACGATTCCTGACTTCTTTGAGAATCGTTTTATGGACAAATCAAGAATCCTAAGATTTGTCTCTGCAATTGTAATTATTATTTTCTTTACCCTTTATACATCTGCAGGATTTGTATCTGGTGGAACTCTTTTTGAAAGCGCATTCGGAATCGACTACAAAGTTGGTTTATTCGTAACAGCTGCTGTTGTCATTACCTACACATTATTTGGGGGATTCTTAGCTGTAAGTTTAACGGACTTCGTTCAAGGTCTAATCATGTTCTTAGCGTTAATCTTGGTTCCTATTGTTACTTTAATGCAATTGGACAATCCTGCTTCTGCAATTGAAACAATGAAGCAAGTTAATCCAGACGTGATGAACATATTCAAAGGAACAACTTTTATCGGAATAATGTCATTAATGGCTTGGGGACTAGGATATTTTGGTCAGCCCCATATCATCGTCCGTTTCATGGCTATTACGCATGTTAGGGAATTAAAGTCTGCAAGACGTATCGGAATCGGTTGGATGATTGTAACTGTTGTTGGTGCTATGGCTACTGGTTTAGCTGGATTAGCATATATTACAGCAACAAATCAAGACTTGTCTGATCCTGAAACGATATTTATTTTCTTATCTCAAGTATTATTCCATCCTTTAATTTCTGGTGTATTATTAGCTGCAATCTTAGCTGCGATCATGAGCACAATTTCTTCTCAATTACTAGTTACATCTAGTGCATTGACTGAAGACTTCTATAGAACTTTCTTGAAAAAAGAAGCATCAGACAAAGAACTTGTTTTCATCGGTAGACTATCCGTTTTTATTGTAGCAGTAGTTTCATTAGCACTATCTTTAACACCAAATGATACGATCCTTAACCTAGTCGGTAATGCTTGGGCTGGATTCGGATCTGCTTTCGGACCAGCGATTCTTCTAAGTCTGTTTTGGAAACGTATGAACAGATGGGGCGCACTTGCAGGTATGGTAGCTGGTGCTGTGACAGTTATCATTTGGATTTCCATTGAAGCATTAAAAACTACAATGTACGAAATGATTCCAGGATTTATCATTAGTTTACTTGCAATCATTGTGGTTAGCTTAATCACTGAAAAACCGAGCAAAACGATTGAAGTGACTTTCGATGAAATGGAAGAAAAGCTTCAAGAAAAATAAGCTTAAAAAAGGGAAATGGGGATTCGACTCCATTTCCTTTTTTTATTACCTACGTTTATGAATTTAGATCTATGAACTATAGATACACAAATCAAACTTATTAATAAAAAGGTGATTTACATGACTAACCTCAAAATATTTTATGCACCTAGGGGGCGTACATTTAGTGATTCATTTATTAGGATTTGTTGTTATGTTCCACATTAATGACGACATTTCCCTTCTTGTGTCCTTTCTCGACATATCTATGTGCTTCAACTATCTCTTCAAGTTCATAGTATCTATCAATGACCACTTTTAACTTCCCCATCTCAACAAGATCTTTAAGGAAGCTTAGTGCTTCAGAAGTTTCAGGTGAATTACGACTCAATATTAATTTCTTGCTGCTAGTCAAATTAGTCCATAGCATTCGAACACTTGGTAGCGGTTCAGTGATATTTATATAGGTACCGTCCTTCTTTAACAATTTCATACAAGCTGAAAAGGAGCTCTTGTTTACCGCTTCAAAGATAACATCATACGTCTCGTCTGTCCTAGAAAAATCTTCTGTTGTGTAATCAATTACCTGGTCGGCTCCAAGTGATTTTACCAATTCCACATTTGCAGTACTGCATACCCCTGTAACGTTTGCTCCGAAATACTTGGCGATCTGCACTGCATAACTTCCTACACTTCCTGAAGCACCATAAACAAGAACCCTTTGGCTGCTCTGAATATTAGCTTTTCTTAGAAAATATAATGCTGTGCGTGCTCCTATTGGAATGGCAGCGGCTTCTGCATAAGTTATATTGGAAGGTTTAATAGATACAGGGCCATCTTCTGGCAGACACTTATACTCGGCGTAAGCACCAAAACCCACCAAAGATGCAGCAAAAACCTGGTCACCTTCCTTAAACCTTTTGACATCCTTCCCAACTGACTCAACTTCTCCAGCTAACTCCATCCCCAATATCTCTTTTTTGGGTTGTCTGAAACCAAGAGTTATTCGGGCAGGGAGCCAAAAAGCGGGAGGAACTGTAAAACTCCTCGACCGAATATCTGCTACTGTTACAGTTGTCGCTTTTACTTTTACCAAAATTTCATTTTCCTTAGGAATCGGCTTTTCTACCTCTTTCAGTTGAAGGACGTCTGGGGGGCCGTACTTTGAGTACACAATTGCTTTCATTTACCCACCTCTAATTCGTATATTCATTAATAGCATACGAATCATATGAATAATTAGAACTATGGTTTACTCTTGAATAACTGTTCTTCTTGCCCCTTAATCAATGAAGCCCTCTCCAGTATCCAAACCGTAAAAAGGTCACTTGGTATGATCTTTAAAATCGAGCATTTGTTTATTCCACTGATGAAATGATTTTTTGCATTTCACGCGACACTTTTGGATAAAAATGGTTTATTGCACTATTTGTGGAATTACCATTGAAGAATCCCGTGCCTGGACAAGTTTTCACGTTATACTTTGTACCTTTATCTAACACTCTTTCCCCAGTTTTCAAATTCCACCAATGATGATAAGTGATACTATCTAAAGAAGGGGTTAGTCCAAATTTTATACAAAGTAATGCTGTAATATAAACAATTGATTCCTTTTGTTCCTCAGTCATTACATCTTGCCCTATATCAAAGTTTCCAACATTTTCGATTGCTATCCCTACAGAATTAGCCTTATATCCAATTGAACCTTCGGGAGTTATGTTAAATGGTCGAGAAACTGCTATTTTCCCATCAGGAAATGTAGTAAGGTTTTGTGCGATATTTTTCCAGCCTTTATTTCTAACATGATAATTCTCCATACCCATTAACATTTTAAAATGATTAGAACCATTAAAGTTCTTGTATGACGGTAACCAGGTGTGATGATGTTGGATAATACTTATTTTTCTATTAAACTTATGGTGAAATAACCAGGTCCTAAATTCCTCCCTTGTCATAAGAATATATTGCCCTTGCATTGCCACTCTTTTAGGGGAAATCTTTAAGATTTGCCCAGTATATATCTGTTCAGATGAAAGTCTATTTATTGTTTTTATTGTTTCGACTGAAGAATTATAGGTTGCTGATAACTTATTTAATGTATCTCCAGCAACAACTTTATACTTAATCGGAATCCACAATTTCTGCCCAACTAATAATGAGCTTGATTGCAATCCATTGGTAACTATTAAATTTTCTACTGAAGTTTCATATACATTTGCTAATCCAGGTAATGTATCACCAGATTTAACTACATAAACATTGCTTGGGTCATTAACAGAGGCATTAGCAGGAGATAGATTTATTAGTATATTTATAATCAAACCAAACACAAAATTTTTTTTCATATCTTTTATCCTCACTTAATGTGTTGTCAGCCATTTGAAAAATATTAAAGTTATAATTTAATTTTAGTTTGTAAAATCATAATAAGATTATTCTATTTATCGATTATTACCATAAAACAAAGGTCCATTTCTTCATTGAAAAGGACAAATTACGTTGGATAGTTACCCCAAAAAGTTGGCAGGTGTCAGCTTTTTTATTTTTTTAAAACTTTTTGCTATACCTACACGTTTAGTTAATGTACTACATAAAGGATACGTATCTAAAAAGGAGCCTTATTGATGAAGGGGAATACAGACTTAGAAAACACACTAATTGATATGATAATGGAGAATAAGGAGGATTTTTATAGATTGGCCTATAGCTATGTGAAAAACTCTAATGATGCACTGGATATATTACAAGACTCAATACAGAAAGCTATCTCTTCAAAAGAAAGGTTGAGAAATGACCTATCTATAAAAAGTTGGTTTTATAGAATAGTGGTCAATACATCTTTAGATTTATTAAGGAAAAAGAAAAAAATTCAATTAGTAGATGAGGAAACCATGCAAGTCTACAGTTCTGGAGTTAATGATGTATACCATGACATTGATTTAGAAAGGTCTTTAGAAACATTACCACCACAGTATCGGAGTGTAATTGTACTTCGTTATTTTGAGGATTTAAAAATCGAGGAAGTAGCTGAAATATTACAAGAAAACGAGAACACGATCAAAACAAGGCTATATAAAGCATTAAAAATGTTACGGATCAAAATGGTTTGATATTCCGATTAGGAGGAGAAAAATGGATAAAAAATTAGAGGAATTAAAGATGGAATATAAAAACGTCCCTATACCAGGTGAATTAGATGATGTGATAAAAAATGCATTTAAAAGACCGAGCAAAAAAGGATACTTATACAAATGGATTACAGGAACCTTGGTTACTGCAGCATCCGCCTTTATCCTACTATTAAATACTAGTCCATCCTTTGCTAAGACATTATCGGATGTTCCCGTTCTTAAGGACATTGTCAGTGTTGTAACTTTTACAGAATTTAAAGTGGAGGAAGAGAATTATAAAGCCAACATTAAAGTACCAAAAGTTACGAACTTAGAGGATAAATCTCTTGAAAAGAGCCTTAACGAAAAGTATATGAATGAAAATAAACAATTATATGAAGAATTTAAGGCAGAGGTGGATACCCTGAAAAAAGAAAAAGGTGGTCATCTTGGGGTAGAAAGTGGATATGTGGTACAAACAGATACTGAAAATCTATTAACCATCGGAAGATATGTGGTAAATACAGTCGGGTCTTCATCGACCACTTTTAAATACGATACTATAGATAAGAAAAAGGAAATTTTATTAACTTTACCTATATTATTTAAAAATGATCAATACATTCATGTGATAAGTGAAAACATAAAAAATCAAATGCGTGAACAAATCAAAGCGGATCCTGCAAAGGTATATTGGGTTACAGATGCAGGTATAGAAGATCCAATCGATCCTTTTCAAAGCATAACGTCGGAACAAAATTTCTATATTAATAAAGAAGGCAAGCTTGTCATATCATTTAATAAGTATGAGGTTGCGCCAGGGTATATGGGAGTCGTGGAATTTATCATTCCTACTCAAATTATTACCGATTCATTAGTAGGTGATGAGTATATAAAATAACATTGCTACATCATGAAAAGAGGGATTCAATTTCATAATTGTTCCCTCTTTTTTATTGTTGGTATGAATAGATCCTTGGAATCATCCTTCTTCCTCTATCCTACCCTGTTAGCACAACAATGATCAATGCCTTTTGTATAGCCCTCCGATTAATGCATATTATTTTCATTCATTACCGATGTAACTATATGAAGTGAATCCCATTCTCCGCTTGAAAACTTTATGATTGGGTATTTTTTTGGAAATAGCTTCTTACGAATTACTTCGGCGGAATCCCCTTCTTTTTGTAAAGTTAATACATCATGGCTAATAGATAATAAATAGTCTCGTTTACGTTCAAGAGCTGCGCGTCCATCTTCTACAAATCCTACATGACTGCAAAATACATCTTGAAAATCATAAGTTAATACTCGTTCTAATGAGTGAATAATGGTAGGTATACTTTCTTCTGCTAATACAACTTTTGTCCGCTCGCTTACAAATAGATCTCCTGTAAATAATTGACCAGTTTCCCAATTTAATAAGGCTTTATGATCATAGGCATGACCAGGAGTATCAATTACTTCCCATCTCGCATTTCTGGATGTAAACGTTTCAGGCATAGCTTGAGCATGAAATGGCTTTCTTCTTCCCCAAAATAGTTGCCGATATAAAGGATAATCTGCCCGTTGTGTGCAATAATTCATTGTTTTCTTATTTAAATAAATGGGTAGCTTCTTTGTTTTTTCAACATAGGCGGCACAACCTGTATGATCCTCATGAAAATGAGTAATCATTACTTGATCGAAATCTGCTTGATCAATAAATGATTCAAAATATTTATGTAAGGACTGCGCTCCAGTATCAATTAATACACCATCAACTAAATAACTGTAAACATTTAATGAGACACTTTGGAATTTAACTTCTCCATTCAAATAGGAAACGCCATTTTTCTCTCCTAAGTATGAGCTTTTCTTTAAAAACACACCTTTCATCTCCTTATTAAATCAAAAATCACATTCAACTAGAATTTGATAGACAAAAGTAGAAGTACTTTTACTTCTCTATTAATCTTTTGCATTTTCAACAAATATTATTTTCCTATTTTGAGTGAGGTTTCACAGATAATAAATCTTAGGTTTAATCGTCCTAACTATTTTTCAGACTCACGAATTATTCTAGAAATCCCATTGGTTTCTTCATGATATTCTAAACCTCAACTGATAGCTTACATCATACTTTGCAATTCTTTTTGCAATCATTGCCCATTCTGCATCTTTAATCAATTCTTCTACCTCATAAATATAAATTTGATTATTACAATTCTCTAAAAAGCAACAGTATTCCTTTTAGCCTATTTAAACTATCTGCCCCTTTATCACACAAACTAAAATATTAGTAAAGTATTTCTCAAATATAAATAATCTAACTATCTAGATACTCTCTTAACCAAATGAATAATGCCATGTATCTTGTACGTTGCACAATAAAAAAGCTGTCTAATGACAGCTTCTCACTTGTTCCTGTTATTGTGTCATGGGAAACTCTTGAAAGATGGAACGCTTGAGTTCACTCTTTTTGTTTCTTGAATTCTTTATTAATTGAAAAAGGATGAAGATTGCTGAACAAGATCCCTATTAAAATTAATATTACTCCAGCCCACTGTATCCAATCGACGGTTTCAGATAAAACAATTGCAGACATAAACAAAGCAACTGGTAGTTCTGAGGCTGTGAGTATCGATCCTAGTCCAGGGCCTATATGTGGCATTCCAATTGAGAAGAGTAAAGGTGGAAGTACAACACCAAATACTCCTAAAATAATACCGAATGGAGTGATTCCAACTAATGTAGTCCCATCCATTAAAAATAATGGTGGAAACAGTAAAAACGTTACTATCATCGCTCCTGATGAGAGAATAGCGCTTCGTTGAATAGGAGGAACTTGTTTCTCTACTAAACTACTGATCATAAGAAAAGTAGAAAAAGAGGTAGCTGCAAGCATGCCCCACGCAGCACCTTGCCAGGTCATAGATTGCAATCCATCGGTGAAAATTCCTGCTCCTAATAATGATCCAGTTAAGAGAATAATAATGGAGATCACCTTGACTATAGAAGGCTTTTTCTTAAGAATACCCCATTCCAGCAAGGTACCTATCCAAATAAATTGAAATAAAAAAATAATGGCGAGGGAAGCATTGAGGGTTTCCAGAGAATGATAATATAGGATTCCGGTTAACCCCATTGGAAATCCACCTAAAAGAATCTTTGTAACTTGTAATGGACTCACCCTTACTTTTTTTGTGAAAAGTGTGAGTACCCAAATGATTAGCGTCCCAAAAAGGACCTGACTTCCTGTTACCTCTGCCATAGAGAAACCGGCTGAATAGGCCAGTTTTACAAAAGTAGAAAGGATTCCAAAACTACAGCCTCCAAGAAATACGAATAGTGCATAATACCAAGTTTTCATTCGGAAAACCTCCTAAAAAATTTACCAACACAAAAAGCCACACAATCGTCTGATGACAATTGTGTGGCGAAAAGTAGAGAAAACTCTAGAAAAATCCACTAGGTAAAGTAATTTTAATATTGAATTCCTACACAGTAAGTCAATTAGAATGTTTCAGAAGTTGTCTTACCTTGCATGTGTTGTACTAGGTAGTCTGGTCCGCCTGCTTTAGAGTCTGTACCTGACATGTTGAATCCACCAAATGGTTGGTATCCAACAATCGCACCTGTACATCCACGGTTGAAGTAAAGGTTACCAACATGGAACTCTTCACGTGCTTTTTCGATGTGTGCACGGTTGTTAGTAATAACTGCACCTGTTAAACCGTATTCTGTATTGTTCGCAATCTCAAGCGCATGGTCGAAATCCTTCGCTTTTGAGAAACCTACTACTGGTCCGAAGATTTCTTCTTGCATTAAGCGTGCTTTCGGGTCAAGGTCCGCAATGATGGTTGGTTGAACGAAGAATCCTTTAGAGTTGTCGCCTTCTCCACCTGCCATTAATTTACCTTCTTGCTTACCGATTTCAACATACTCCATGATTTTCTTGAATGAGTTGTTATCGATAACTGGACCCATGAAGTTACTTGTATCTTCTGGGTTACCCACTTGAAGTTCCTTCGTTAATTCAACAGCACGAGCTAATACTTGATCGTACACATCTTCAACGATGACTGCACGAGAACAAGCTGAACATTTTTGTCCAGAGAATCCGAATGCGGATTTCACAATGGATTGTGCTGCTAACTCAAGGTCCGCGTCGCTATCGACTACGATTGTATCCTTACCGCCCATTTCAGCGATCACGCGTTTCAACCAGATTTGACCTTCGTTCACTTTAGAAGCACGCTCGAAGATACGGATTCCGATATCACGAGATCCAGTGAAGGAAATGAAACGAGTGCGTGGGTGATCAACTAAGTAATCCCCAACTTCAGAACCATTACCTGGTACGAAGTTTAATACGCCTGCAGGAAGACCTGCTTCTTCCATCACTTCTACGAACTTCGCAGCAACGATAGGCGTTGTAGAAGCCGGTTTTAATAGAATCGTGTTACCAGTTACAATCGCCGCTACCGCAGTACCAGCCATGATTGCGAACGGGAAGTTCCATGGAGAAATGATAATTCCCACACCTAGTGGAACGTAATTGTATTGATTGTATTCACCTGGACGGCTCTCAACAGGCATTCCGTCTTTTAGCTTCAACATTTGACGAGCATAGAATTCTAAGAAATCGATTGCTTCCGCTGTATCTGCATCCGCTTCGTTCCAAGGCTTACCTGCTTCCATCGTCAATAATGCAGAGAATTCATGCTTGCGGCGACGAATGATCG
This sequence comes from Peribacillus alkalitolerans, assembly GCF_010882125.1. Taxonomy (GTDB): domain Bacteria; phylum Bacillota; class Bacilli; order Bacillales; family DSM-1321; genus Bacillus_BN; species Bacillus_BN alkalitolerans. The sequence continues at coordinate 236,220 of NZ_JAAGVZ010000004.1, forward strand.
CAGCAGCACGGAACAAGATATCAGCGCGGGATTCCGGCTTCACTTTTTTCCAAGTCTTGAATGTCTCATCCGCAACTTGCATCGCTTTTTCAGCTAGATCGCGGCTTGCTCTAGAAACACGACCGATTACTTCTTCTTTATTTGCAGGGTTGTATGAAACGATTTTATCGTCAGTCGTAATTTTTTCTCCGCCTATCACCAATGGGTAATCCTGGCCAAGATAAGATTTTACTAATTTTAAACCTTCTAAATATGCAGCTTTGTTTTCTTCTTCTTTGAAATTTGTAAATGGTTCATGTTTGTATGGTAGTACCAAGTCAAACCCCTCCTATGTATTACTAACTCCATTACCCATTCTAACCGATAATGTTCACTACTTCAAAGACAATAATGCTGGAAACTTATCTACATAACTTTCTGAAAATAAAAAATAGCCCATCAATTATTGATGGGCCAGAAATAATGGTTGATATTAAGGTTATTTAATACTGATAAATATGCACAAACGGTTCTTTTTGATTTGGTTTACGGACTATCAATGATTCAGGTCCACTTACGCTATTAACAGCAACTTGGACGGATACGTATTCAGGGAAATGTTCCATAACTAACCCTGCTACATATTGAGTAAAGCCAATTGCTTCAGCTTTCCCATAGAACTGAATCGGGATAGTAATATTCAGTTCCTGTAACTGATCATCCACATAGTATCCACGACCAACAACACCATTGAAGTTAGGGAAATATTTTTCTACGTCTTGTTTAAAATTCAAAAAGAATGTAACGTCATCTCGATGTTTGTCTTTTGCTTCTTCTGAAGGGAATAGCAAATATTTTTCATTGACCTTTTCCCAATCACGAATAGAGGTGACACCTTCTCCGATATTGGTATAGGCAATAAAATTCCCCGGAACAACAGACGTGCTAGCTTCTTGCTTAAATAGTGCTATTGTAATAGGTACGTTTTTCAAGTCATCCATTTTACGAAGTCGAAGAAGTACTTCTTGTGCTATTTTCTTGCCTTGCTTCTCCATTTCATCAGTAGGAATTTTCACGCTATACACATCGCCAAATTCTTCCTTTTGATAATAATGAACAGAATTCAAAGCTAAACCGATGACAACTCCACCAAGACCTACTGTTCCTTCTCCATTTTTCACCATATAATCCTGTTCTAAAATATGAGAAAGGTAGATTGGATTCTGTTCATTCTGTTTGGCTATGTCCCCTTTTCCTGGATTTAACGGATTCAAACCTATATTATTAGACTCTTTGATCTTCTCTTTTGCCAATTGTTCTTTTGTAAATTTACGATTCAGCCATTTATTAACCGTCTTCGAATCAAGATATTGACCTTCCTTAAATAAGAAAGTATCCGGCTCAAACGTTTGCTGAGCGATTCGCATCAATCCCATTTCCATTTCATTTACGTCAAATCGCGTATTTAAATTTGATACGACAAGTCCACGCGCTTGGCTTGGTTCAAATGGAAGAATGGTACGATAATATTGTTCAGATATTTGATATTTCGGGATAATCGCTTTTTCTTTGGCATCATCCGTCTTTTGGACAACCTCTTCCTGCTTGTCGAATTTAGGGGCACAACCTGTTAATAACAGGAGGACCGTTAATCCGATCAAGTAGATTTTTTTCATGTTTACACCCTCTTATTTCTCTAATTCTTCGACCAGTCTATCCTCATCCCAAATCTCAATTCCTAAATCCTGTGCTTTAGTCAACTTTGAACCTGCATCTTCACCGGCAATGACAAGATGCGTTTTCTTGGATACACTTCCCGCAACGTTGCCACCTAATGCTTCGATTTTTTCCTTCGCTTCATTTCTAGACAATTGTTCTAGTTTGCCAGTCAAAACAATTGTTTTTCCTGCAAAGAAAGAATCGGAATTTTCAACAGTGATTAGTTTAGGCCCTTTGTATTCCATAGTAACATGAAACGATTTTAATTCGTTAATCAATTCCTGCACTTCTGGTTGGCCGAAATAGGTAACAATGGATTCAGCCATTTTATCGCCAATTTCATTAATGGCAATCAATTCTTCATATGAAGCATTCATTAGCCCCTCGATTGAACCGAAATGCTGGGCAAGTGTTTTTGCTGCTTTAGCCCCAACATGTCTGATACCAAGACCAAATAATAATTTCTCTAGTGAATTCGCTTTTGAAGCCTCAATGGCAGCTAACAAATTCTGAACAGACTTTTCACCCATGCGTTCTAATCCAAGTAATTGCTCTGATGTAAGTTTATATAAATCAGAAACTTTTTCAATCAATTTTTCCTGGAAAAGTTGACTGATGACCTTTTCGCCAAGACCATCTATATTCATCGCATTACGAGATACAAAGTGGATCAAACCTTCTCTGATCTGTGCTGGACAAGTCGGATTAATGCAGCGCAAAGCAACTTCTTCCTCTAATCGCACTAGTTCACTATCACATTCTGGACAATGGGTAGGCATATTGAAATCCTTCTCTTCCCCTGTCCTACGTTCTAATAGTACATTCACAACCTCAGGAATGATATCGCCTGCCTTCTTCACAACTACATGATCACCGATTTTCAGGTCTTTCTCCCTGATCAAATCTTCATTGTGAAGAGAAGCTCGACTAACTGTCGTTCCGGCTACTCTAACTGGTTCCAATATGGCAGTAGGAGTCACAACCCCTGTCCGACCTACGCTTAATTCAATTTCCTTAAGAATGGTTACTACTTCTTCAGCCGGAAATTTGTACGCAATTGCCCAGCGTGGACTTTTTGCAGTCGTTCCAAGCTCTTCTTGCTGAGCTAAAGAATCTACTTTAATAACAATTCCATCTATGTCATATTGTAGATGTGGTCTTCTCTCAACCCATCCTTCTACATACTCCAAGACTTCTTCAATAGTCTCACATTTTTTTCGCTCTTTATTAGTCTTAAAACCCAACTCATCGAGGAGATCTAATCCCTCACTATGAGAATGGACTCCTGTACCACCAGTATCAGCAACTCCATAAAGGTAAACATCCAAGTTACGGGACGCCGCAATCTTCGGGTCCAGCTGGCGCAATGAACCCGCTGCGGCATTACGAGGATTCGCAAAGGGTTCTTCACCCTTTTCTTCTTTGACTGCATTAAGCTTTTCAAAAGATTTCTTTGGCATGAAAGCTTCGCCTCGAACCTCCATCGTAAAAGGCTTATTAATGCGCAATGGGATAGACTTTATCGTCTTTAAATTAGCTGTAATGTCTTCCCCTATCGTTCCGTCGCCACGGGTCGCACCTTGTACAAACCATCCATCCTCATAGCGAAGAGAAACGGCTAATCCATCAATCTTTAGTTCACAAACATAAGAGAATTTGTCCCCTACTGCTTGTCGGATTTTCCGATCAAAATCCCGTAAATCACTTTCATTGAAAGCATTACCGAGACTAAGCATTGGAGTACGGTGTTCCACTTTTTCAAACATAGATAGAACTTCTCCACCCACTCGCTGCGTAGGGGAATCAGGGGTTTGTAATTCTGGAAATTGTTCTTCAAGTTCGATTAGCTCCCGTAGCAACTGATCGTATTCCGCATCTGGGACGGAAGGTTTATCTAAAATATGGTATTCATAATTGTATTGATTCAGTAATGTCTGAAGTTCCGTAACGCGCTTTTGGGTAGAAGACGTCTCCATCGACCGTTCCTCACTTTCTGGATATAAAATTATACCTTTTGTACAGGCGCAAATTTAGCCAGTAAACGTTTTATGCCAACTGGACTAGGGAATGCAATATCAAGCTCTTTACCTTCTCCTTGTCCTTTCACGCTGACCACTGTACCAATGCCCCACTTCTTATGCTCAGCCTTATCCCCGACTCTCCAATCGATTTCGTCACCGCCTGTTGCTGACGGTGCATTGGTGTTGCGGATAGCGGCTTGTCTCTTCATTGCTTGTCCTGGAGTGGTAGAGGAAGGTCTCGTTCCCCCCATAAAGCTTGGCATTGCTTTCTTTTTCATTGCCTGTAAGTCTTCCAGCAACTCATCTGGTATCTCCGATATAAACCGAGATACTGGATTCATGCTTGTACGACCAAACAGCGTGCGCATTTGAGCATTCGTAATGAATAACTCCTGCTCCGCTCTTGTGATTCCGACATAAGCCAAACGTCGCTCTTCTTCCATTTCTGCTTCTTCCATTAGAGAACGACTATGAGGGAATACCCCTTCTTCTAGCCCTAACAAGAATACAACAGGGAACTCTAGACCTTTAGCAGAATGCAGTGTCATTAAAGTGACTGCTTCCTGTGGGGTCCCATCTTCATCAAGAGAGTCAATATCCGCTACTAAAGCTAAATCTGTCAGGAATGCGACCAGACTTTTATCTTCATTCTGTTCTTCAAAGCTTTTCGTAACAGATAAAAACTCTTCTAAGTTCTCAATCCGACTTTGCGATTCAAGAGACTTTTCAATTTGGAGCATCTCCATATATCCAGATTTCTCGATGACTTCCTCAACAAGTTCAGTCACTGACAGATACTCTTGCATATGTTCATATCCTTGAATTAAATCACGGAATTCACGTGCTGCTTTTGAAATTTTGGGGCTTAGTCCCATCAACTCTATGTCTTGAAGAGCACGGAACATAGATAAGTCCTGCATCGCAGCAAAATCAGCAATTTTATCGACCGAAGAAGCTCCAATCCCTCTTTTCGGTACATTGATGACACGACGGAAGCTTATATCATCATCTGGATTTGCGATTAGTCTTAAATACGCAAGCATATCCTTAATTTCTTTACGATCGTAGAACTTGATGCCCCCAACAATGCTGTATTGGATATTGGATTTTAAAAGGACTTCCTCCATTACACGCGATTGTGCATTGGTTCTATAAAGAATGGCTATATCCTCAAGGCTTCTGCCTTTTTCCCTCGTAACCTCAAGGATTTTTCCAGCAACGAACTGTGCTTCTCCTTGCTCGCTATCAGCTCGGTAATATACAATTTTGTTGCCTTCAGCATTTTCAGTCCAAAGGTTTTTAGGCTTTCGATTGGCATTATTCGAAATGACTTCATTTGCAGCCTGTAAAATTTTCTTTGTAGAACGGTAATTTTGCTCAAGCATGATGGCCTTCGCATTGCTGTAGTCTTTTTCAAAGGAAAGGATATTGCTAATGTCAGCACCTCTCCAACGGTAAATGGATTGATCGCTGTCCCCAACAACACAAAGGTTTTTAAAGCGGGCAGCCATCAGTTTTACTAACATGTATTGCGCCCGGTTTGTATCCTGATACTCATCCACATGAATGTATTGGAACTTACGTTGATAATATTCCAGAACCTCTGGTACTCTCTCAAAAAGCTGGATCGTAGTCATGATCAAATCGTCAAAATCCAATGATTGATTTTTCCGTAAACGTTTTTGATACTCTTTATAGACTTCCGCAACTGTTTTTTCATAAAATTGACCTGCTGATTTTTCATATTCCTCAGCGTCCATCAATTCGTTTTTAGCGGAACTAATAGACCCTAAAATCGTTCTGTAATCAAATTTCTTCGGGTCCATATTTTTATCTTTTAAGATTTGCTTGATGACAGACTGTTGATCAGTCGTATCAAGGATTGAAAAATTACGATTAAATCCGATTCGATCGATGTCTCTTCTTAAAATACGGACACACATGGAGTGGAAGGTAGAAATCCAAATTTCCTCAGCGGCACCACCCATTAGTCCTTTAATCCGCTCTTTCATTTCCCTTGCTGCCTTATTGGTAAAGGTAATCGCTAAAATGTTCCAAGGTGCTACTTGTTTCTCCACCATAAGGTACGCAATTCTATGGGTCAGGACCCGTGTTTTTCCACTACCCGCCCCAGCCATAATTAACAACGGACCATCCGTAGTCTTTACAGCATTTTGTTGTTCAGGATTCAAACCGTTTAAAAATCGTTCAGACAAAAATTTCAAATATCCCACCACCAAATAAGAACGTTTGTTCTAATAATTATACAAAAAATATACGTAAAAGGAAATGAGCTCCCTTTAATTTTTAACAGCCTTCACAGTTAGAAGTGCTTGATTTAGATCATCATATATAACATTTCCGACTACAACGACGTCCGCAAATTGTGCCATCTCTTTAGCTTGTTCCGGGCCTGTAATGCCCCCTCCATAAAAGATGGTTGTTTGATTCACTCGCTCTTTTACTTCTTTGACAATCGCAGGATCACCATATGTTCCACTGTATTCTAAATAAAAAATGGGCAAATTCAGCATTCGCTCAGCCATAACACCATATGCCACAACATCATCACTATCTAGGTCTGTATTTGCATCTGTCAGTTTAGCAGCTTTACACTCACCATTTAAAATGCAATATCCTTCTACAATAATCTCTTCCCAGTTCATTATATCTCCGAATTCCTTTACTGCCTTTTGATGGAGGCCAACAATCCAATTGGGATCCGTACTGTTCAGTACTGTCGGAATAAAATATAAATCAAAACCTGGTGTTACCGTTTCAATAGAAGAAACTTCTAGCACACAAGGTACTGTATATCTTCTGATTCTTGCCATTATATCGAGGACACCCTCAAGAGTAACATCATCTGAGCCACCAACCAGAATGGCATCCGTTCCTGATTCACATATTAACTCTAAAGCCTCGTCAGAAATTTCTTTATTAGGATCGAGTTTAAACACATGTTTCCACTCGCGAAAATCATACATCAAAAAGCCTCCCATCTAATTCCCATTCCAACATTATATCATTTCATTTTAGTAAGAAAAACTGTCACACCTTCTATTCATGGTCTGATTTTATCTATTTGCCTCCACCATAATCTGCAGCTTGCTTAGTGACGAACGGGGGTCACGGAAATATGGAAGTTTTACACGGATTTTTCCCTAAAAGTCACAGAGATCTGGTCGGAAGTCACGGATAAACTACTAAAAATCACGGATATCATTTTTAGATAGACGAATGAATAATTCCAAGAAGATACTTATTTTCAGGATTTTACCGAACGGACTACATATTTTACCGAATAGAAGCATTTTTTTACCGAAATCTCAATCTTATTAACAAATCAACTGCACATATTACCAAACATCCACAATGGCGCAAAAAAACCCGGTCTTAGCCGGGTTTGGGATTATTCCTCTTCTTTTATTCGGTCGAGAGCCATAGTGTAGGCATCATTGCCATAATTCAAGCATCGTTTCACACGTGAGATTGTAGCTGTGCTTGCACCTGTTTCAGTCTCGATTTTATGATAGGTTTTGCCTTCTTGAAGCATTCTAGCAACCTCAAGACGCTGAGCTAATGATTGTATTTCATTAACAGTACATAAATCGTCAAAGAATCGATAACATTCCTCAAGATCTTTTAAAGTCAAAACCGCTTTAAATAATTGATCCAGTTCTTTTCCTCTTAGTTTTTCAATTTGCATATATGAACCCCTTTATATGATTTTCTCATAGAATTTTATATTCCTTCGCTGAAAGAAACTGAACCAGCTAAACCAGGACTTTGAGGGATGATATTCACCCAAGTCTTGCCCGGAATGAAACCTACTTCTTTTCCATCCTTAACTGGTATTAGCAATCCGTTCTTGTTTTCCCATTGTACTGCATTCCATTTTCCGTCCTGAAGCAAGTATGCATTGCCTCCAGATTCTAAGTTGATATCACGTCGACCATGTTTATCGACGATTTTATGTTGAGCTTCAATGATGAATACGTTTTTCAACTGAACAGGTTTACCAGTTTCTTTGTCGATAGTCTGCTCTCCTTTTGAAAAACGGTTATAAGTAGATGTCGCTTTATCGAATTCGTAACGAACATTAAAGGACTCTGTTCCGTACGATATACTTACAGCTTCACCTTTTTCTCCATTCAACACTTCCATTTCATCCTCAGTCAAAAATGGAAAAGAGCCAGGTGCTTGCTCCATATTAAATCCGTTCTTCTCTGCACCTTTTTCTATATTTTCAAACGTGATATAGGAGTTATGTGGGGCTTTTCGAGTTTTATCCCTCTTAAACAGAGTACCATCATATACTATTCCGTTTAAATTCTCAATAAAGCCGCTATCTAGCATTGCTTTCGCCTCAGGGCTGTATCCATGACAGATATAAATTCCGTTTAGCCCCTTTGCAAGTTCGATATAATAATCTCTTGCACTTCTAACCGGCCCAATTCTATCAGGCTTTTCACTTTGAAAAACAGCAAGAAAACGAGTGACTTCACCTTCTGCTAACATCTCATATACGATATCAGCTTGTGAAATTCCTGATTGTGGACGAGCTTTAGGATGATTATTCACCATTACAGCAACAGCTCTTTGATTAGAGACCTCATTGGTACCAACCCCAGATAAAGGAAACGCATACTTCATGACATCTGATTCTTCTTTTGTTTCCTGCGCTTGTACCGGTTCTGCTTGCTTAGTAGGTTCTTTCTTAGGTGTAGCTTCTTCTTTCTTACTACAGCCAACAGCCAATAAGGAAACTGTCAAAAGGCTGACTGTCAATGTCCTCAGTCTCATTTATGTCCCCCCTAGCTAAATTTCAAGCTGGTTTCTCTATTTCTGTATCTATTAATATGCACAGTATACTTACTTTTACATTTTAACGCATTATCGATGGAAAGAGTACTGTCTTATTCATGACATCATACATTCCCCTTGGAGTAATTCGGATGTAAGGTAAGTGAGTTGAGGAAAAGAATAATAAAGTGTAGATTGGGTCGCTGAAGCGGTACCCTCTATCCTTTAAAATCTGCTTTAACTCCTTTTCTTGCTTAATCAGAATTTCCATTGGTTCGCATGACATTAGCCCTTTTAATGTCAAAGGAAGCTCATGGATCACGAGTCCATTTTCAGCGGTCACGATTCCTCCACCAAGCTCCTTTAAGCGTTTGAATGCAACAATCATATCTTCTTTACGTTTACCGATTAACACAATATCTCCTGTGTTGGAATAGGAGCTGGCAAACCCGCAGAGACGATTGGCAAATCCTTTTAATACCGTATTTATTTGCCATTTCCCATTGCGGTCGATCAACATGAAGAAGCATTCGTCATGTTCAAAGGATAACTCGTCATCCGAAACATCCCTAAGGACTGAATAAGGTTTTGTTATAACATCATTGACCATTTTAATTCCAAAAGGCATCGAGAATTGAAGGTCATCCATATGCAAATCCCATTCAATGTTCATCTGTTCAAATCCATGATCGGCCCAATCAAAGGTATCAAAAGCGCCATTACTAGCCTGTCTGTCCCTTTTCACCCATTTACCTTTTGCCATAACAGCTACTGGAGTTGGGTTATCAATTTCAGTTAAGAAATTAATGTTTGCGACTCGTCCTGTTGCGATGTTTCCATGTAAATATTCTATATTGTAGTATCGAGCAATATTAATGGAAGCCATATTATAGGCATCTATAGGAGAAATGCCCCCATCCATACAAATCTTAATTAATTGATCCGTCATACCGTTTTCATAAAATGAAGGTGGAGAACCGTCTGTATTTAAAAATAATTTTTCAAAATAATCGACACCAAGTTCCTTTAATTCCGTTACTAGCTTTGGCAAATCTGGCCTAATAGAAGAATGTCGCAAAGAAACGGTATATCCCTGTACTAGTCGTGTGTAAGCCTCCTCACCCGTCATCGCTTCATGATCACAGTCCGCACCGAACAACATCATTTTTGCTAGTGTTTTTTCTGAAGCTCCTGGAAAATGGCCTTCGATTTGCTTTCGCATTCTTTTGGCTTCTTGTATCCAATGCAGCAACATATCGTCTCCAGCGAGCAAACGAGGCCATCCTGTCAGTTCCCCGCCTTGCAAAATGGCGTCATGTTCAAGCCATGCTTTGACATTTCCATGAGAAAAAAGTGTTTCTTCATTTAGTAGCTCCGTTTGAGCATCAAAGCGACACCACCAATACATCGTTGATGGTAAATTTCTAAGCTCCTTCAATAAAGAAAACGCTTTCTTTTTTTCTAATTGTAAAAAAATCATCATGTTGTCATTGATGAGAGTCGTCGTACCGTATTGAGATGCATACTGCGAAAATGTATGGGGATTATATAATTGAAATGGATGAGCATGTGGCTCAATATAACCTGGTACTAAATAGTAGTCACTACAATCAACAACTTCACATCCATCAAGTAAAAGAGGTTCCATTTCTCCAACATAAACAATTCGATCGTCATAAATCCAAATGTTAGCTTTTAACCATTTTCTCACGACTTGATTCAAATAAGTAGCATTTTTAAGTAAAACATGCGGAGCCTTTTCACCATCTAACACGGCGACATGCTCACGCAAATGTTTGTTTTTCCATCTATAGCGCTGTTCAAGCATGAACATACCTCCCTTTGCCTTAATAGTGGAATTTTCCATAAAAGATTGTTTTTTTAATACTAGCATATTTTCCAATTTAGCACAGTAAAGTTTTAAATTTTGTATGTTAATACTTTGTGAAGGAGTCGATTCCACATGAACGTAAAATCCAATATTGGAATTATCAATGCATTAATACGAATTACTGTTGGATTTACCTTATTATCCTTGGTTACAGCCAAAATGGTAAAGAGACCATATAAGGAGTCCTATATCCTTATAGCTATGATGGCTGCCATGAAAATAGCTGAAGGAATCCTCCGTTACTGTCCATTAACGCAACTTTACGAAAATCGAGACCATGCAGAAGACAAAAATTTAGAAAAGAAGATGAATTCGATTGAAGAGGAATTAACTAAGGCAGCTTCTGCAATAAATCCTTCTTGAGCCGGACATAGAAATAGGACTGAGCATTCTAATATCTCAGTCCTGTTTCATATAATAATAAGGAGTGAATTCTATGTTCTTTGAATATGTTTCAGATGTATCCTTTGTGGTAATTGCATTGATAGGTTCATTAATCGCTTTAGGATTTGTCTTCGTGAGAAAGTCACGTAGAAAAAGTATCCGCTAAACGTAAGCTATACTATTCTTACTTTATTTCTTAATAGCTTGTAGTGCTCTGTAGCCTATGTCTTTACGATAGAATAAGTTTTCACATTGAATGTGGTGTACTGAAGAGTATGCCATTTTTTGTGCTTGATATAAATCACTGGCCAATGCTGATACGACCAAAACACGTCCACCATTTGTTATCCACTGACCATCATCATTCTTTGATGTTCCAGCATGATACACATGTACATCCGAAGAAACATGATCCAGCTGTGATATTACCGCTCCGTTTTCGTATTTCTCTGGATAGCCATTTGATGAAAGTACGACACATAAAGCCGCTTCTTCATGCCATTCAATATTAATATCTTCGTTAGCAAGAACCCCTTGGATGACCGTAACAAAGTCTGTTTTCAGGCGAGGTAACACAACCTCTGTTTCTGGATCGCCGAAACGAGCATTGAATTCAATCACTTTAGGTCCGTTTTTAGTTGCTATCAAACCTGCATAAAGGACACCCGTAAAATGGCGATTCTCCGTTACCATTGCTTTGGCAGTGGGAACTAGAATCGTTTCAACAGCTGTATCGACTAATTGTTGAGAGATTTGAGGAACAGGCGAATAAGCACCCATGCCACCTGTATTCGGACCTAAGTCCCCGTCAAACGCTCTTTTATGGTCTTGAGCGATAACCATTGGATACACTTTTTCACCATTTACAAATGCCATTAAGGAAAATTCTTCACCCTCAAGAAATTCTTCAATGACAACCTGTGACGATGCATTTCCAAACTTTTCATTAACCATCATGTCATGAATCGCAGCAAGAGCCTCTTCTTCCGTCATAGCGACAACAACACCTTTTCCTGCTGCTAGTCCATCCGCTTTAATGACAATTGGTGCTCCCATTCTTTCAATGTAAGCCTTGGCATCTTCATATGATTCAAACTTACCGTAATCGGCGGTCGGTATGTTGTAGTTGTTCATAAGGTCCTTCGCAAATCCTTTGCTGCCTTCTATGATCGCCGCTTCCTGTTTTGGCCCAAATGCAGTAAGGCCAGCTTTATCAAAATCATCGACAAGTCCATTCAATAAAGGGACTTCTGGACCGACAAATGTTAGCTCGATTTTGTGTTCCTTAGCAAAGGCGATAAGGTCCTCGTGCTGAGTTTCCTGAATTGATACTAATTCAGCCACATCTTCCATACCAGGATTTCCAGGAGCCACAAATATCTTCTCCACTTGTTCGCTCTCCTTAAACTTACGTGCGATCGCATGCTCACGACCACCTCTACCAATCACTAACACATTCATCCCGTCACCTCATATTTAGGGAATGGGTCTGACCCCATTCCTTTATTTAATTCTCTTGTAGGAGTTAGGTTTTTACCTTTAATTCAGTTTGTGGAAGAGGATCTGAATCCAATTAGTGCTTGAAGTGGCGTATGCCTGTGAAGACCATAGTAATACCGTGTTCATCGGCTTTTTTGATGGAGTCTTCATCACGTACCGATCCGCCTGGCTGAATGATTGCAGTGATGCCAGCTTTAGCTGCTGCTTCGACAGTATCATCCATTGGGAAGAATGCATCTGAAGCCATTGCAGCACCCGTCGCCTTTTCGCCTGCTTGATCAAGTGCAATGCGCGCTGCCCCAACTCGGTTCATCTGTCCAGCACCTACGCCTAATGTCATGTTCTCATCAGTTACTACAATGGCATTGGACTTCACATGTTTGACAACTTTCCACCCTAGCTTCATTGCAGCCCATTCCTGTTCTGTCGGCTGACGTTTTGTCGGAACCGTTACATTTGCATCCTCTAAAGAAAACCCGTCCATATCCTGAACTAATAGGCCGCCCTCAATGCTTGTCAGTTTTTTCTCCACCTTTTGAATACCATCAAAAGATACCGTTAATAAACGGATGTTTTTCTTACCAGTTAAAATTTGAATGGCTTCCTCAGAAAACGATGGAGCAATCACGATTTCAAGGAAAATCTCATGCAGTTTCTCCGCTGTTTTACCATCCACTTCACGATTCAATGCTACTATCCCACCGAAAATCGATGTAGGATCTGCTTCATAAGCTTTTTGGAACGCCTCTCCAATTGTCTCGCCAGTTCCTACTCCACATGGATTCATATGCTTTACTGCAACCGCTGCTGGCTGATCAAATTCTTTTACAATTTGAAGAGCTGCATCAGCATCATTAATATTATTATAGGAAAGCTCTTTTCCATGAAGCTGCTCTGCTTGGGCTACAGAGAATAATGATCCGAGTGGCTTTTTATAGAAAGCTGCTTTCTGATGAGGGTTTTCTCCATATCGAAGTGATTGCTTCAATTCATAGGTTACTGTCATGCTCTCAGGGTTCTCTTCCCCAGAAAGTTGTGTCATATACTCCGCTATTACAGCGTCATAAGAGGCTGTATGACGAAATACCTTTGCTGCAAGTCTTCTTCTTGTTTCTTTCGTCGTCTCTCCATCTGCTTTAAGCTCAGAAAGTACGATTTCATAGTCTGCAGGATCGACTACAACTGTAATATATTCATGATTCTTTGCAGATGAACGCAGCATTGTTGGGCCACCAATATCGATGTTCTCAATCGCATCTTCAACCGTCACATCAGGCTTTTCAATCGTCTTTTGAAATGGATATAAGTTCACGCATACTACATCGATAGGCTGAATATTATGTTCGTTCAATTGAACCTGATGAGAATCGTCATCACGTCTTGCTAACAATGCACCATGTACATTCGGATGCAAAGTTTTTACCCTGCCGTCTAATATCTCTGGAAATCCTGTAACATCGCTAATTCCAATCACTTCTAATCCTGCTTCTTGAAGTGCTTTTTTCGTACCACCTGTGGATATAATGTCAAAACCAGCCTCTTTAAGTCCTTTTGCGAATTCGACAATACCGGTTTTATCTGAAACGCTGATGAGCGCACGTTTTGCCATAATAGTTCCCCCTAGTAGTTAGTTATCTTTAAACTTTCAAATAGTTCTTGTAACACATTTGGATAAAGCTTATGTTCAGTTTCTTGAATACGAGCCTGAAGACTAACACGGTCATCACCTTTTAATACACTAACAGCACTTTGGGCTATGATTGGCCCTGTGTCCATTCCTTCATCCACATAATGAACAGTCACGCCAGTAACTTTCACTCCAGCTTCGAATGCTTGGCCGATTGCGTCTTTTCCAGGAAAAGCAGGCAATAGGGATGGATGAATGTTCACGATTCGACTTTGGAAAGTATTTAAAAGGACAGACCCTAGTAATCTCATATAACCAGCAAGCACTATGAATTCAACCTGATGCTCATTTAGAGCCTTAAGAATGACTTCTTCATATGCGGTTTTAGTCTCATATTCCTTTGGATCAAAAACGAGAACCGGAATACCCTCGCGATATGCTCTATCAATGACAAGGGCATTCCGTTTATCGCAAACAAGCAAACTAACCTCTGCATGTAATGATCCACTACGAGTTGCGTCTACTATACTTTTAAAATTGCTTCCGCTCCCGGAGGCAAAAATTGCAATCTTTATCATGGGGTACCTCCACCAAGGAGTTCTATTTAAACAATGATTATTTCACAAACGATACGCCGCTACCTTCAACTGTTTTACCAATGATATATGCCTTTTCACCTGAATTTTCAAGGTGATCCAACACAGCTTTTGCATCTTCACTATTAACTGCAAGGACCATACCAATACCCATGTTGAAGATATTGTACATTTCATTTGAGACTAAGTTTCCTTTTTCTTGTAACAGCTTGAAAATAGGTTTGATATCCCAAGATCCTTCAATAATTTCAGCACCAATTCCCTCTGGTAACATACGAGGAACGTTCTCAATAAAGCCTCCACCAGTAATATGAGACATACCTTTGACAGTATAGTTTTTCATGGCAGACAATAGAGGCTTCACATAAATTCTTGTAGGTCGAAGCAATTCTTCTCCTAGCACACAACCGAGGCTGTCGACATGCTCATAAAGGCTCATGCCCGATTGCTGTAATAGAACCTTCCGAACAAGAGAATATCCATTACTATGGATTCCATTTGAAGCTAGACCAATTAGTACATCTCCTGCTTTAATATTCTCTCCTGTTACGAGCTTGGACTTTTCACAAGCACCAACCGCAAATCCTGCCAAATCATATTCGTCTTCCTCATACATACCTGGCATCTCGGCAGTCTCTCCACCAATCAGAGCCGCACCAGCTTGTTGACAACCTTCTGCTACACCTTTTACAATCATTTCGATCCGCTCAGGTTGTGCCTTCCCACAAGCGATGTAATCCAAGAAATACAATGGTTCAGCACCTTGGACGACAATGTCATTCACACACATAGCCACACAATCGATACCGATCGTTTCATGCTGATCCATTAAAAAGGCAAGCATAAGCTTTGTCCCTACTCCATCCGTTCCTGAAACAAGGACTGGCTCTTTTAATCCCAGAGTAGATAAATCAAACATCCCACCGAACCCACCTAAACCGCTCAGTACACCAGGACGCATCGTTTTATTAACATGTTTCTTCATTCTGGAGACAGCTTCATAACCTGCTTCAATGTCGACCCCAGCTTGCTTATATGCGTTAGCCATCAAGAATTCCTCCTGTGATCTTCGTAAATATTGAAATTACCGTACGAATTTACTTCATTAAAAAGGGGTACCCTTCCCCCAATCACACGTCCCATATAGAATCATTTCTGATTATTCCTATATATCCTGGCAAACGTACGGTTGGCTTCGGGTAACCCACATTAACATTTTTGAAAAGGCTGCAATGCACTTTCATAGATTTCTGTTGGATATTTACCAGTAAAGCAAGCTAGGCACTGTCCACGAGTTTCATCATCAAAAGGGCGCCCGATTGCATCGACCATTCCCTCGACACTTAAGAATGTTAGGGAGTCCGCCCCAATCAATTCTCTGATTTCTTCTACAGAAAGTTTTGATGCAATTAATTCTTCACTTGTAGACGTATCGATTCCATAGAAACATGGATTTTTGATAGGAGGGGAGCTAATCACCACATGGACTTCCTTCGCTCCAGCTTCCTTTAACATCTTGACGATACGTTTGCTTGTCGTTCCTCTTACAATCGAATCATCCACCATGACGACGCGTTTTCCTTCAACCACTCCACGGACTGGTGAAAGCTTCATCTTCACACCTTGTTCACGTAAAGATTGAGAGGGTTGGATAAACGTACGGCCAACATAGCGATTTTTGATTAATCCCATTTCATATGGAATACCAGAAGCTTCCGCATATCCGATAGCAACCGAAATACTAGAATCAGGAACACCGGTTACAACGTCAGCATCAATAAGCTTTTCCATCGCAAGGCGTTTCCCTAGGTTCTTACGGGCTGTATGAACGTTGATCCCATCGACATTGCTATCAGGTCGAGAAAAATAAACATATTCCATCGTACACATAGAACGAGTATTTGAATGAGCAAATCTCTCTGATTTAACTCCTTCATCTGAAATAATAAGAAGCTCTCCCGGTTCTACATCACGAATGAATTTTGCTCCGACAATATCAAGAGCACATGTTTCAGACGCGACTACATAACCATCACCTAATTGACCAAGGGATAACGGACGTAAGCCATTTGGATCTAAAGCAACCAACATTTCGGACTCCGTCATGATAAGGAATGCATAGGCTCCTTTAAGCATGCTCAACGCATTTTTCACTCTTTCCTTCAAATCGCTGAAGCCTCCACGACGGATTAAGTGAGCAAGAACTTCTGTGTCTGAAGTGGTTTGAAAAATACTTCCTTGCGCTTCTAGCTGTGCTTTTAGTTGAGTGGCATTTACTATATTTCCGTTATGTGCCAATGCCATACTTCCAGTTTGGAAGTTGAACAGAAGGGGCTGGACGTTTTCATATCCGCCGCCTCCTGCAGTTGCATATCGTACGTGTCCAATTGCCGACTTTCCTGAAAGGTCCTTCATCTTATCAGATGTGAATACCTCAGTCACAAGACCCTCGCCTTTGACACCACGAAGCTCTTCACCACTTGTCAGGACCATTCCTGCTCCTTCTTGGCCCCTATGTTGAAGGCTATGAAGACCGTAATACGTAATTTGGGCTGCGTCTGGGTGACCCCACACACCAAAAACACCACATTCTTCGTTTAGGCCTTTTATTTCAGCAAGCATGGGATAGCTCCTCTCCAAGCAGTCTCTAATTCTACCACGCTAGTATCAATTAATACTTTCCCATCAGTGTTCTCAATGTGAAGGATTGGTGAGTTCGTTACTTCTCCTAAGAAAATTGCATCCTCAACGGCTTCTTCAAATGCTTGTTTATTTTCATTTTTGATAGATATTAAGAATCTTGATTGCGTTTCGCTAAATAGTGCAGAAACTTCATTGCCTGAAAGAACTACACTTGCTCCAAGTCCTTTTCCTTTAAATAAAGATTCTGCTATTGCAACCGATAATCCGCCTTCAGCAACATCATGTGCTGATGCTACCAAACCATTTTGAATGGCTTGTAAAATTTGTGACTGGCGTTTTGCTTCCACTTCAAGATCAAGGTGTGGAGCCTTGCCAAAAATAGTACCTTCAGTCATTTTTTGAAGCTCACTACCTCCGAAGTCAGTTCCAGCTTCTCCGATGACATAGACTAAATCCCCTGCTTCTTTAAAGCTTTGAGTCGTAATATGGTTAACATCATGGATTAGACCTACCATTCCCACTACAGGTGTTGGGTAGACCGCTACACCATTAGTTTCATTGTAAAGCGATACGTTTCCACCGATTACAGGTGTTCCTAATGTACGGCAAGCATCGCTCATTCCGTCCGTTGCCTTTTCTATCTGCCAGAAGATCTCTGGTTTTTCAGGATTTCCGAAGTTTAAGCAGTCTGTAATTGCCAATGGCTCTGCACCAGAACAAATCACGTTACGAGCTGCTTCCGCCACCGCGATTTTTCCACCTGTTTCAGGATCTAAATATAAGTAGCGTGAATTACAATCAGTAGTCATCGCTAAAGCTTTATTCGTTTCTCTGATACGAACTACTGCTGCGTCAGATCCAGGTGCAACGACTGTACTAGTACGTACCATGTAATCGTACTGGTCATATACCCATTCCTTGCTCGCAATCGTTGGTTGAGATAAAAGACCTTTTAAAGTAGCTTCATTGTCTGTAATTTCTGGAACATATTGCTCCATTGCTTGGAAGTCACGGTAATACTGTGGCTCTGCTGAAGGTTTATGATACACAGGTGCATCCTCCGCCAAAGCATCTACCGGTAAATCTGCAACTACTTCACCGTTATGAAGTAAACGTAGCTTTTTATCATCCGTTACTCTACCGATCGATACGGCTTCTAAGTCATATTTTGAGAAAAGGTCAACGATTTCTTGCTCGCGTCCTTTTGTAACAACAATCAGCATGCGCTCCTGCGATTCAGAAAGCATCATTTCATAAGCTGTCATGCCCGTTTCACGTTGGGGCACTAAATCTAAGTTCATTTCGATCCCTGATCCAGCTTTACTTGCCATTTCTGCTGAGGAGCTTGTTAAACCAGCAGCACCCATGTCTTGGATTCCTACAAGGGCATCAGACTGAATCAATTCCAAGCAAGCTTCCAAAAGTAACTTTTCCATGAATGGATCGCCGACTTGTACAGCAGGGCGTTTTTCATCCGAAGCATCTGTCAATTCTTCAGAAGCGAAAGTTGCACCATGGATTCCATCGCGGCCTGTTTTAGCACCTACGTACATAACAGTATTTCCGACACCATGTGCTTGACCCTTTTTAATGTCCTCATGGTTGATCAATCCAACACACATTGCATTGACAAGTGGATTACCAGAGTAAGGAGCATCGAATTGAACTTCTCCACCAACAGTAGGAATCCCAATACAGTTTCCATATCCAGCGATACCAGCTACAACTTCCTTAAATAAATATTTCACACGCTCATCGTCAAGCTCACCAAATCGAAGGGAGTTCAAAAGAGCAATAGGGCGAGCACCCATGGAGAATACGTCACGGATGATTCCACCTACCCCAGTCGCTGCTCCTTGATACGGTTCAATGGCTGATGGGTGGTTATGGGATTCAATCTTGAACACAACCGCTTGATTGTCACCGATATCGACAATACCAGCACCTTCTCCTGGTCCTTGAAGAACCTTTTCACCTGTTACTGGGAACTTGCGAAGGACTGGCTTAGAATTTTTATAAGAGCAATGCTCAGACCACATAACAGAGAACAAGCCTGTTTCTGTGTAGTTAGGAGTACGACCTAAAATTTTCTCTACCATCGCGAACTCTTCATCGGATAGTCCCATTTCTGCGTAAATTCTATCTGTTTTAATCATTTCCGGACTTGGCTCAAGCATTAACGACATGTGCTTCCCTCCAATATTTCACGATCGATTGAAATAATTTAATTCCATCCTTGCTTCCTAACAATTCTTCAACAGCACGCTCTGGATGCGGCATCATTCCTAAAACATTTCCTTGCTTATTTGTAATACCAGCAATATCTACTAAACTACCATTTGGATTTTCACCATGATATGTGAAAGCAATCTGCTTGTTTGCTTTTAGTTCTTCTAAAGTCTGCTCATCGCAATAGTAATTTCCTTCTCCATGTGCGATAGGGACTGTGATCACTTCCCCCTGCTCATAGCCTGCTGTAAACATTGTTTCGTTGTTTTCAACTTTTAGTTCTACATTGCGGCACATAAATTTTAATCCTTGATTTCTTCTCATTGCTCCTGGAAGTAAACCTGCTTCTAGTAAGATTTGGAATCCGTTACATACGCCAAGTACAGGCTTACCAGCTTCTGCTGCCTTTACTACTTCCTTCATTACATTAGAAAAACGAGCGATTGCACCAGAACGAAGGTAGTCACCATAAGAGAATCCACCAGGTAAAAGGATTCCATCATATTGATCAAGGTTACCTTCTGTATGCCAGACATAATCTACTTCTTCTCCTAAACCATCCTTGATGGCATGATACATATCTACATCACAGTTCGAGCCTGGGAAAACAATGACTGCAAATTTCACTGAGCCACGACCTCCTCGACCTCATAACGGTAATCCTCGATAACCGTGTTAACTAATAATTTCTCACAAATTTCCTTAACTGCAGCATCAACATCTTTTACGGAATCTTCTAAAGTAAGCTCCATGTATTTTCCGATACGAACATCTTTTACTTCCGTGAACGAAAGGCTGTGTAAAGAACCTTTCACTGCTGTTCCTTGAGGATCTAATACGCTTTCTCTTAACGTTACAAATACCTTCACTTTATACATGTAATTTGCCTCCAAGTCGAGTTAAAATTTGTTCGTAAGCTTCAGTTAAACTGCCTAGGTCTCTACGAAATACATCTTTATCAAGCTTTTCATTCGTTTCCATATCCCATAGCCTGCAAGTGTCAGGTGAGATTTCATCAGCTAATAAAATTTCGCCATCGATTGTTTTACCAAACTCAAGTTTAAAATCCACTAGCCTTACTCCGCACTCTTCGAAAAATTGAGTTAACACTGTATTGATAGCTAGAGCTTTTTCCTGTAATTGATTCTGCTCTTCTTCTGTAACAATTTCTAGTTCCTCAATATGTGCATTTGTTAAAAGTGGATCACCTAAATTATCATCCTTGTAATAAAACTCAACCATTGGCTTGTTAAGCTTCGTGCCCTCTACCATTCCTAAACGTTTTGAAAGGCTGCCTGCTGCCAAGTTCCTTACTACTACTTCTAAAGGTATAATGTTCACTTTCTTTACCAGCTGCTCTTTTTCCGAAAGCTTTTCGATAAAGTGGGAAGGGATGCCTGCTTGCTCTAGCTTTGAAAATAGTAAACTAGTAATCTCATTATTCAGTACACCTTTTCCGTTTATGTTCGCCTTTTTCTCTCCATTAAAGGCTGTTGCTGAATCCTTGTATTCAACCCATACAACGTTTTCATCATTCGTAGTATAAATTCGTTTTGCCTTTCCTTCATAAAGCAATTCACGCTTTTCCATGAGGCAACCTCCAAAAATAAGAATAGTATGAAAATTATAGGTGATAAAGAGGTATTGGGATTCTTGCCCCTTATCGGATAAGGGACAAGAATCTGCTATTTTATAGGCCTAGACGATCAAAGATCCCGTCTACTGCTTTTAAATGATAGTTATAATCGAAGCAATCATCGATTTCTTCTTTAGATAACAAGCTTGTAATCTTCTCGTCTTCCTCGATTAATTGACGGAAAGGAACTTGTTTGTCCCAAGCTTCCATTGCCTTCGGTTGAACTGTATCGTACGCTTCTTCACGTACAAGACCTTTGTCAATCAAAGCAAGTAGAACACGTTGAGAGTAGATTAATCCAAGCGTACGATCCATGTTGCGCTTCATATTTTCAGGGAATACCGTCAAATTCTTCACGATATTTCCGAAGCGGTTCAGCATATAGTTTAATGCGATTGTCGCATCTGGTAAGATAATTCGTTCTGCAGAAGAATGAGAGATATCTCTTTCATGCCATAATGCTACATTCTCATATGCCGTCATCATGTATCCACGAATGACACGGGCCATTCCCGTCATGTTCTCAGAACCGATTGGATTACGTTTATGAGGCATTGCAGAAGATCCTTTTTGACCTTTGGCAAAAAACTCTTCCACTTCACGTGTCTCACTCTTTTGTAATCCACGAATCTCGACCGCAAACTTCTCAATGCTTGTCGCAACAAGAGCAATCGTGCTCATATAGTGTGCATGGCGATCACGTTGCAATGTTTGAGTAGAGATAGGTGCAGCTTGGATTCCAAGTTTCTCACACACATAATGTTCAACAAACGGATCGATGTTGGCATATGTACCAACTGCTCCAGAAATTTTTCCAAACTCTACAGTTCGTCTAGCTTCTTTGAAACGCTCTAGGTTACGCTTCATTTCTTCGTACCATAGCGCCATTTTTAATCCGAAAGTTGTTGGCTCAGCATGAACTCCATGTGTACGACCCATCATAACCGTGTGTTTATGCTCTTGAGCCTTCACTTTTAAGATTTCTACGAAGTTTTCGATATCTCTTTGAAGGATCTCATTTGCTTGTTTAATCATATAAGAAAGAGCTGTATCTACCACGTCAGTGGAAGTAAGACCGTAATGGACCCACTTGCGCTCTTCTCCTAAAGTTTCAGAGACAGCACGTGTGAATGCTACCACATCATGACGTGTTTCTACTTCAATTTCGTTGATTCGATCAATGTTGAAAGAAGCATTTTCACGAAGTAGTTTTACATCTTCCTTTGGGATTGCCCCTAGTTCCGCCCAAGCTTCACAAGCAAGAATTTCTACCTCTAACCAAGCATTAAAGCGATTTTCTTCTGTCCAAATCGCACCCATTTCTGGTCGAGTGTAACGTTCAATCATGTTTTGTTCCTCCGGTTCTTTAAGTAGTTACCAAATTCCACTTTCACGCACTTCCATCATGGCTGTTTCTACATTTTCACGCATCAAGTTCACGTGGCCCATCTTTCGCTTTTCCTTTGCTTCAGCTTTACCGTAAAGATGGATTTTCCAATCTGGTAACGTTGGTATTTTGTTCAATAGTGTATCCAAATGCTCACCAAGAATGTTTGTCATGATGACAGGCCTCATTAAATCTGTTCTTCCTAGCTGCCAATTGCAAACCGCTCTTACATGTTGTTCAAATTGAGACGTTTCACATGCTTCCATCGTATAATGCCCTGAATTATGAGGTCTTGGAGCCAACTCATTGATGATGATGCTGTCATCTTCTTTCAGGAACATTTCCACTGCAAGCGTCCCAATCAGGTTCATGGAGCCTGCAAGCTGCAGTGCAATCTTACGGGCCATTTCTTCTGCTTCAAGTGAAATCCGTGCCGGTACAATGGATTGGTGCAAAATATTGTCTTTATGGATGTTTTCGGCAACTGGGAATACCGCTGTTTCACCGTTTTCATTCCGTGAAACAATGACGGATATCTCCTTTACAAAAGGCACCCAAGACTCTAGGACACAAACACCCTGTACTAGCAACTCCTTAGCCTTTTCTATATCGCCAAAATCACGGATGACCAATTGGCCTTTCCCATCATAACCACCTCTAGCTGTCTTTAACACACTTGGATAGCCGAGCTTTTCTATAGTATCATAAATTTCGCTAACGTCAGTGATGACAGCATAAGGTGCGACAATCGCTCCGGCTTTTTCAATTTCCTGCTTTTCTCTAATCCGATTTTGGGTTATTTTTAATAGTTCTGACCCTTGTGGAACATAGCAGTTCGTTTGTAACCACTCCAAAGCAACAGCATCCACATTTTCAAATTCAAAGGTAATGACATCGCTTGCATCTGCAAGCAATCGCAGACCTTCCAGGTCGTTATAAGCAGCCGTTATTTCAATATCTGCAACTTGACCACATGGACAATTCGGAGTTGGATCTAATACAGCAATTTTGAATCCCGCTGCCTTAGCAGCAAGTGCCATCATTCTTCCCAGTTGTCCACCGCCGACGATTCCAATGGTTTGCCCAGGTAAAATTGTCTTATTTAAGCTGTTCATTACTCTCCAGCACCTTTTCTTTCGTTTCTTGTCTCAATTCATTCAGCCTACTTGCTAATTCATCGTCTTGGATGGATAAAATCTGTCCTGCTAATAATCCAGCATTCGTGGCTCCTGCTCTTCCAATGGCTACGGTTGCCACAGGAACTCCTCCAGGCATTTGGACGATAGAGAGAAGCGAATCCATTCCTTGAAGTGCTTTCGTTTGGACAGGGACTCCGATGACTGGAAGCGTCGTCTTAGAGGCTACCATGCCTGGCAGATGGGCTGCACCCCCTGCACCAGCAACAATGACCTTAATTCCACGTTCCCTTGCACTATCTGCATACTCAAACATCAAATCTGGAGTTCTATGGGCAGAAACAACTCTCTTTTCGTACGGAATCTCCAATTGATCAAGCACCTCACATGCATGCTTCATTGTTTCCCAATCCGATATGCTTCCCATGATGACACCGACTAGAGGTCTCATTTTCGTCCCCTCCTGAAAATAGGATTCTATTAATTTTTTTCTAATTATTTAAAAGCCATTAAAAAA
The DNA here is from genome assembly GCF_010882125.1 of Peribacillus alkalitolerans. GTDB lineage: Bacteria > Bacillota > Bacilli > Bacillales > DSM-1321 > Bacillus_BN > Bacillus_BN alkalitolerans. Next base: position 260,291 of record NZ_JAAGVZ010000004.1, read on the forward strand.
CCGGATGATCCACTTTTCTAAAAAGAGAAAGTAGACCATCCGGTTTGGAAAAGAGGTCATCATACGAAACGGACCTCTATCAAGACCAAATCGTTCATACTTCCTCTCATAGTCCGTTCATTTTACGGTAAACGGGTAGAAACTTATGGGCCATATCCCCAAGATTATATGAGAGAACGCTTTGTATAGTTGTATCATACCAATCATATCGAGTTACGTCAATCAATTTTCGAACATTATACAACAAAAACAATATTAACGTTCGTATTTTACTCAATTTTCCTGCCTTCAAACACAATTTTTCTGAAAATTGGCTCAAATCCTGTCTGATTTCCTTCTTTCACTTCCTGGAAAATCGGCTTTTCAATTCTTTTGACAGGCATATACCCTTCATTTCTCATTCGGTCTAAGCAGGCATCAATCGTCTCATCCTGCCCTACCTCGAAAGTTTTTTTTGTAGGTTGTTTCATGATAACCTCCTGCAAGAGAAGTATGTAAAAAATAGCATAAGTTTTTATTGTTAAGGCACTTTTCGTATGGATTGTATTATTAGACTAGAAAGTTTGTCCGTTGATTGTAGCTCCAGGCATTTGCTTTCCGCTGGGAAGGATGGGAGCCTCCTCGGCGTTACCTCCTGTGGTGTCTCCCACTTTTCTCTTTTTTCCGCAGGACATTGGATAAGCTTCCTCGATTAAACACCGCACGAAGGAAATGCGAATGCATTTTCGAGGAGCAAGTGTTCTCCGCTACAATCACCTCAGATAATTAAAGTTAAATTTCACTAAAAAGCAACAAACATTACTAAAACAGTCATTCCTAAAAACGGAAGTACATGTTCCGAAACTAATTGTTTAAGTTCCGCCTCTAAAAATAAAAAACCACCTGTAATCAAACATTGTACAGGTGGTTAAGAAAGTTATCAACTTGAAGAATATTAATTTTGAACAGGCTTTTTCCAGATTCCCACGATTGTTGCTGTTACTATGGCACCTATGAGAATTGCCAATCCGTACATAATTGGATTTTGAACAGCCCAAAGTACGAAAATACCTCCGTGTGGAGCTTGTAAGGTACATCCAAATAATAAAGCTAGGCCACCAGCTAACCCTGATCCAACAACGGAAGCAACTATAACACGAATTGGATCTGCTGCCGCAAATGGTATAGCTCCTTCAGTTATAAAGGATGCCCCCATTATATAATTAGTTTTTCCAGCTTCTCTCTCAGCTTTAGTAAATTTTGATTTGAAAATAGTCGTAGCAAGCGCTAATCCTAGTGGAGGAACCATTCCCCCTGCCATTACGGCTGCTTGAGGACCGAAGTTTCCTGCATCAATCATAGCAATACCAAACGTAAAGGCAGCTTTATTAATTGGGCCACCCATATCGACTGCCATCATACCACCAAGAATTAGACCAAGGATGACAATGTTAGCACCACTAAAACCGTTTAACCACACAGTTAACCCATCCATGATGAACTTCACTGGAGTATTGACAACAAAAATCATAGCAACACCCACAATGAGAATCCCAAAGAATGGATAGAGTAGCACAGGTTTGATTCCTTCTAACGATTGTGGAAGGCGCTCGAATAGCTTCTTTAATCCTAATACAACATAACCAGCCAAGAAGCCGGCGATTAAGCCCCCTAAGAAACCTGCACCTCCAGTGGCAGCCAGTAATCCACCAACCATACCTGGTGCAAAGGCAGGACGATCACCAATTCCCATTGCAATGAACCCTGCTAGAACAGGGACCATTAAAAAGAATGCATTGGCTCCACCGATTTTATTCAATGTCTCAGCAAAAGGGCCCTCTGCATTGATTCCACCGAATAAAAAGGATAGGGCAATTAGCAATCCACCCCCGACAACAAACGGAAGCATATTTGAGATTCCATTCATTAGAGGTTTGTAAAAGTAAGAACCCTTCCCTGCCGATTCTACTTCCACATCCTTAATGGACCCTCTACTAGATACCTTGTATACAGGCGCTTCCTGATTTAATGCTTTCTCAAGTAACGTTTGAGGTTTACGTATTCCATCTGCCACTGGAACCTGTAACACATGCTTACCAGCAAAACGTTCCATTTCCACCTGCTTATCCGCTGCTACAATAATAGCTGTGGCTTTCTCGATGTCTTCAGCTGTTAAAGCATTTTTGACTCCTGTTGATCCGTTGGTCTCCACCTTCAAGGCAATCCCAAGCTCTGCCGCTTTAGCCTTTAGAGAATCTGCCGCCATATACGTATGGGCAATCCCTGTTGGACAAGCTGTCACTGCTAATACATATTGTTCAGTTGCAGACAGGTCTTCTTCAGGTGCAGGGCCATCCTCTTCTATTTCTCTTTCTTCAATAATGCTAAGTAGCTCATCCGCTGATTTCGACTCCAAAAGTCTTTTTCGGAAATTAGGATCCATTAAGAATGATGAAAGTTTAGATAGGGTCTCCAAATGAGTTTGGTTTGCGCCTTCACTTGCCGCGATCATGAACACTAGATGTGCTGGCATTCCATCCAGAGATTCAAAGTCTACTCCATCATCCGACTTCGCAAAACAAAGTGCAGGTACTTTAACTGCCGCTGTTTTTGCATGTGGAATAGCAATACCTTCCCCGATACCTGTTGTACTTTGAGATTCTCTTTTTAAAATCGCCTCTTTAAATTGCTCTGCTGAATTTAATCGACCTGCCGACTCTAATTTATTAATCATTTCATTTAAGACCGCTTCCTTTGTGGAAGCCTCTAGATTCATTATGATTGTATCTCTTTTTAGCAAATCTGTTATTCTCATATTTTTCCCTCCCTATTAAACTTCTGTTATCCTTACTTGTTCAAGTAAAGAATCTATCTTTTCCTTCGTGCACAGGTCACTGCTGAATGCCGTTGCGCTACCAGAGGCAACACCGAATTGGAAGCTTTTTATGATGTCGTCCGTTTCCGAAAAAGTACCGGTAAAACCAGCCACTAGAGAATCACCTGCACCAACTGAATTCACAACTTCCCCGTTTGGCACAGTTGCTTTGTACACTTTATTTTTTGTAATTAAAAGTGCCCCTTCACCAGCCATCGAAACAATCACATTTTGAGCTCCCATTTCCACCACTTTTCTTCCATAAAACACAATATCTTGGAGAGAGGATATGCTTACATTGAAAAGTTCGGCTAATTCATGATGATTGGGTTTCACCATAAATGGACGGTGCTTCAATGCTTCTTCTAAAACCTTCCCCCTAGCATCCACAACGACCTTGATTCCTTTCTTTCCGTAAACTCCTGTCCAAAAAGCGTAAAGCTGTTCAGGTAAAGTAGAAGGTACACTACCAGCAAGTACAAGGTAATCCCCCTCTCTCATCTCATCCAGTTTCTGTTGAAGAGTATCAAGGGAGTTAGGAGAAATAATTGGTCCGTTTCCATTAATTTCAGTCTCCTGTAAAGCTTTTAACTTAATGTTGATACGAGTATCACCTTCTACAGTTACAAAATCTGTGTCGATTCCCTCGGAGATTAGAGCTTCTTTAATGAAGCTCCCTGTAAACCCACCAAGAAAACCTAATGCTTTCGTAGGAACACCGATACGGTTTAATACTCTTGAAACATTAATCCCTTTACCGCCAGGATACTTAGCTTCTCTTTCCATTCGGTTCACCGTATTTATTTTGAAATCCTCAACTTCGACTATATAATCGATTGAAGGATTTAAGGTAACTGTATATATCATGATGTCACTACCTCTATGCTTGTTTTTTGGCCATAGGATTTAGCGATGTGAGAATCTAATCCGATAGTAATGACACTAGCCTGTTCTATATCTGCCACTTTCGCAAAGTATGTTTCATTGAACTTGCTATAATCCGCTAAAACAAAAGCTTTCTCGGCCATATCAATTGCCAACTGTTTTATTTGTGCTTCTTCAGGGTCAGGAGTCGTAAACCCATTCTTGATATCTATCCCATTCATTCCGAGAAAGCACTTATCAAATCGATATTGCTTGATACTGTGAATGGCTGAGGCACCAACCATTGCTTTTGTATTCGCTTTCATCCTTCCACCTAACAAATAAGCTGGGATTTCTGAATTCACAAGGGTATCTATATGCATTAAACCATTGGTAACGATTACAATTTTCTTCTGAAGTAAATATGGAAGCATTTCTGAAACCGTACTTCCGGCATCTAGATAAATACAATCTCCATCACGGACTAGACTGGCAGCCCATTTACCTATTTCTTTTTTAGCCTGACTATTCTTTGAACTTTTATCTAATAAGTTAGGTTCATCAATTTTAGAGTAAGGTACAGTCGCTCCTCCATGGATTCGTTTCAATAATCCTCTTTGCTCCAAGTATGCAAGATCCCTACGAATGGTTGATTCAGAAGAACTCGTACTTTGTACAAGTTTCTGCAAATCAACAACACCTGAATCTGTTAATAGATCAAGGATGATCTGGTGACGTTCTGCAGTTAACAAATCCCTTCACTCCTTTAATTGACGTATCCATAGTATAACTAGATAATCGCCCAAAATCAATCAAATACAATCAAAATCAATCATGGTATTTTTGGAAAAACCATCATATCCAATCAAATTCAATCATATTCAACATTTTTATCAAAATCGTTGTAATATTATGTGAATAATGAATTAATAGTGGGTGAAAACATGGAAAAACTATTTTTATATAGCGACCAAATCATCCAAGAGAATAGACGCATAGATGAAAGACTTATTTCTGCCTTACCAAAGGGACAATCATCCAAAATTGGATATATTCCTGCTACAGGCGATCCAGACAAAACTTCTTCCGGAAACAAATTTCTTATTACCAACAATATGGAATGAATGATTTTTATTTTTTTGACTTAGAAAATAAGTTCCTCCCATCCCAAGTGGATGAGCTTTTATCATGCGATGCCATCCATTTATCTGGAGGCAATCCCATTTATCTTAGGAATAATCTTGTTAAACATAATTTCTTCCTAACTTTACAGAAATATGTCTTAGATGGGGGGATATTAATAGGAGTAAGTGGAGGAGCTGTCCAATTTGGCCATAATGCTGGTTTATTTCAGTTATTCGTAAGCAATATGGAAAAAACTCTGCAAAACCTTCCAGAATTACAGACACTTTCGATTGTACCTTTTGAATTTCTTCCACACTTCAACAGATGGAATCAAGATTTTATAGACCAAGTGTTACTTTATTCGAAGATTACTGGAGCCTCCATTCTAGCTTGTAATGATGGAGATGGTATTATTATAGAATCTAATAATTTGGGAATAATAGGAGATGTGAAATGGATTAAAGATGGTGAAATTAAAACACCTGAATTAAATGGCTTAGAGATTATCCATCTATAAGGAGTGAAAAACAATGGCGGCTTTTTCAGATACAATAACAATTCATAAACCTATTGATGAAGTATTTAGTTTTTCTACTAATATGGAGAACTCCAATAAAATCATGCCTAATGTAAAACAAACGGTAAAGATCACAGATGGTCCCATCACTGTAGGCACTCAATTTAAGGAAACGAGAGTAATAAGGGGCAGGGATGCTGAAGCCGTAATTGAAATTATTAAATATATACCAAATCAGGCTTACTCCGTTAAAAACGTCACTCAAGGCATGGAAGTGATTTACCACTATCAGTTCAATAAAGTCGTTGAAGGTACAAAGATAGATTTTCAGTGTGAAGTAAATGCATCTGGCATCATGATGAAATTAATAAAACCCCTATTCATCAAAATCCTAAAAAAAGAAGATGGAGATCACCTACATCACTTGAAGAAGGCGGTTGAAAGTGTAAAGGACCAATAACATGAAACTACAAACCTTTCAATTAGAGTCTTTTGATGAAACGGATATCCCTCAATTGATTAGCCTATCAGATTCAATTGGATGGGATTATGATCAACATGAAATTCGTACAATCCTTTCATCGGGACGGATATTTGGTCATATTAATTACAGGCATTTGGATAAATTTTTATGAGATAAATAAGAGCAAGAATACCTCAGTGGGTTATTCTTGCTCTCTCTTTTATGATCCCGTTGATCGATAATGTCTTACTCCAATTTGCCATACAAAAAGACAAGGAAGGATGAAAAGGCATCCCATAACAGGTGTTAGCATATAAAGAAACTCATTCCCGTCAATTTTCCCGAGTATATATTTGAGAGGTAAGTAGTTCACTGTACCGAAAGGAATCACATATGTAAAAAATTTCGTGACCCATTTCTGATAAATATTTAACGGATACTGAGCCATTTCCCTTCCACCATCCGTAAAAATATTAGCTACTTCTAACCCTTGAACCGTCCAAAAACACATGGTGGCTGCAAGTATATAGATTCCCACAAAAATCAATACTCCACTGATAATCATGAAACAAAGAGTTATAGCTTTCATGGCATCCCAATCTATTGAAAGATTGAATAATGCCCAAACTAATACTGAAAAACTTTGAAGAAAGCGACCAATCCTTGTAAATTCGAACTTTGACCCTAATACTTGAATAACAGTACTCCGAGGTCTCACTAGAAGTCGATCAAACTCCCCATTCACAACAAGACTGGAAAAAGCATCAAAGCCCCGGGCAAAACATTCACTAACAGAGAATGCAATATGAATAACCGCAAAACAAAGTGCTACCTCAAAGAACTCCCATCCTTTTATCTGACCAAATCGTTCGAACATAAAGTAAAGTCCCGCAAACACAGCAAATGGAATGAAAAATTGGCCAAAAGATAATAGAAAAAAAGATGTTCGATACTGCATTTGGGATTTTAATAAAATGAGCAAATATTTAAAGTATAGACGCAAACGCTGTCACCCCCCTTGAACGACTACTCTTCGTAAAGCTTTGTTTAGTGCCAATTTCCCAAGCCAAATAAGGACGAATAGCCATGTTAGTTGTATCAGTAACCCTATGAGAGCTTCATTCTGCGGAATATGCCCAGAGTAAACCCTAAATGGAAAGTCTGCAGTATATCGAAATGGCAATACATAAGCAATGCTCTTGAGCCATTCCGGCATAAGAGGGATAGGAATAATTAATCCAGCGAAAAATTCACCTATTACACCAATTACTAAAGTTGAACCTACTGGTGACATCGTGATAAAAACAGATATATAAATGAACATAGAAATTGCAACCACAAGAAATAATCCTAAAATTAATGTTAGAAGAAATAAAATGCCTGTTGTCATACTAGACGGGAGAGTCATTCGATAAGGTTCTGGCAAAAAGAAAGCGACTATTAGTATGGGGAAGCAGCGAAGTAATGCACTTGATAAACGCTGGGCTAGCAACTTTACATACCAGAAGCCATAAATCTCACATGGCCTACAAAGCTCATATGCAATATTCCCAGTTGTTATGAGATTAAATATTTCGTTATCTCGGAACCATAGCATGATAAAAGTTAAAAAAGCTTGCTGCAGCCATAGGTAAATAATGAGTTCTTTTAATGAAATAGGTGGGTTAACCGTAGAATTCTCGAAGAAAGCCTGAAAAATCATGATAAACATGAATCCCCAAAAAAATTGTGTAGCCACACCTGCCAATGCAGCTGCCCTGTACTGCATACCATTTAGCAAACGTAACTTCAATACGGAGTAATATAAACTCATATTTGATACTCCTTATAAAGTTGTACAATAATGTCTTCAATGGGACGAGCTTCAATCGCTACATCAATAAGATCAAGCATTATAGATAACTGGGTTATCACTTCTGATGTTAGCACCCTCTCTGTATCGACACTTAATACTGCTCTTTCTGGTGACCACGAGATTATAGAAGTACCCGGTATTTGAAAAGGGTTCAAATTTTCTTGGTAATCGACCGTGATTGTTTTTACCGTCCCAAATCGGTTACGTAACTCCCCTAAGTTACCATCATAAAGCAATCTTCCTTTTCCTATTAAGATTACCCTTTCAGCCAATGCTTCTATATCACTCATATCATGAGTTGTAAGAATAATGGTAACTCCTCTTTCTTGATTAATCCTTTTGATAAACTGACGAACTGCAATTTTAGATACGGCATCAAGTCCAATTGTAGGCTCATCCAAGAATAAAATTTGGGGACTATGTAGAAGGGAAGCAGCAATTTCACAACGCATGCGTTGACCTAAACTTAATTGACGTACTGGAGAATTCAATAACTCTTTCAGTTCGAGTGCGTCCACCAGCATATTGAGATTATTTTCATATTCGTTCTGTGGTACTTTATAAATATCTCGTAAAAGTTCAAATGAATCGATGACAGGTACGTCCCACCAAAGCTGTGAGCGCTGTCCAAAAACCACTCCAATATTTTTCACATATTGTACTCTATCTTGCCATGGAGTAAAGCCCATGATGCTACAGCTTCCACTGTCAGGCACTAAAATGCCACTCATCACTTTAATAGTAGTCGATTTCCCGGCCCCATTCGGACCAATATATCCGACAATTTCACCTGGTTCAATTGAAAAAGTGATATCTTTTAGTGCAGGAATTATCGTATGCTCCCGATAAAAAAGCGCCTTAGCTGCTTGCCTTAAACCAGAAGCACGCTTAGCGATCTTATAAGACTTGCTAATCCCTTCTAACTTAATCACATATTCCCCTCCTAACATTTTTTGTCACAGAGGAAAATATTAACACCCTATAAAATGTAAGTCAATTGTTTTCTGAATATTATTGAAAGGATTTTTGTATTTAAATGAAGACCTGTCTCTTCATAATCATTAACCTCCCGGTTATTTAAAAAAGAACAAACAAAAAAGACCAGCTCTTCAGCTGATCCTCTTCTCATTGCCTGGCAACGTCCTACTCTCACAGGGGGAAACCCCCAACTACCATCGGCGCTGAAGAGCTTAACTTCCGTGTTCGGAATGGGAACGGGTGTGACCTCTTCGCCATCATTACCAGACATATAAAGGTGAAAGAATTATTCTTTCAAAACTAGATAACAATAAGGTTTTTTGCAACACATGAGTAAATAAATTGTGGTTAAGTCCTCGATCTATTAGTATCTGTCAGCTCCACGTGTCGCCACGCTTCCACCTCAGACCTATCAACCTGATCATCTTTCAGGGAT
>NZ_JAAGVZ010000046.1 GCF_010882125.1 Peribacillus alkalitolerans
ATAGCTTTTAACATTTGGGCAACACTAGAAATATCTACTGTCTGTAAATTACCTTGTATTCGATTGACCTTTTCTTCGTCATAACAATAAATTTCACAAGTATCTTTCTTAATCACATTCTCACCCCAATATCATTCAAGTGTTTATTTGAATATAGTATAACCATTTTTAATAATTCATTCAAGTGTTTGTTTGAATGAGTAAAAAAATTCATAAAAAAAGAATTGGAGTACCCAATTCTAATAACAAAATAACCAAACTGCATAAGACTTTAAGTACATAACATTATCTGGCCAATTAATGGAATAGGACTGAACTATTTGTTCTCTTCCGATAGCTTTCTATATAATGAAGCCCTAGACACATTTGTAATTTCACAAATTTGATTTACAGTCATATTTCCTTCTTTATATAGCTTTACTGCATAATTCATTCCCGCATGATTTTTATGATATTTCTTTATCCGACCTTTAAACTTTCCTTCTTTCTTAGCCAGCTCAATCCCTTCACGTTGACGCATACGGATAAGATCTCTCTCTAACTGGTTAACACCAGCCATTACTGTAATTAAGAATTGGCTGTATGGATTATCCTCTGATAAATCTAGCCATGTATCCTTGAGTGATTTTAAGCTGGCTTTTTTCCTTCGTATGTAATCGATCAATTCAAATAAATCTTGTGTACTACGAGTAATTCGAGTTAAATCTGTAACATAAATGGTGTCACCATCTTGTAAGTCCTCTAACATTTTTTGAAGTTGCTCACGTTCCTTCGTTGCCCCAGAAACTTTTTCTTCGTATATAATATCCATTCCGAATTCGCTTAGCTGCTGAAATTGTCTTGAAGGGTTTTGACTAGTTGAACTGACACGTACATAACCAATTTTCCGCAAAATATCACCTCACTTTTGAGACAAGTCTTATGAGACGCTCTTAACTATGATTTTACCAGTCTACTTGTCAATTCGAGCGATAATTTGCACTTATTTTAAGTGTTATTTTGCACATTAACCTTAAAAACCCAGCTACCTTCTCATAGGAAGATTAGCTGGGTTTCTTTATAATTTTCATCCAATCATTTATAGAATTATTCTGATCTGTTTAGTATAAAAGCAACTGCTTCTTGTTCAACAATCGCCCCCGATTGTTGGATAAGAAAAATTAGGTAATTATTTCGGTATCAAAGAAACGTTCTTGAAATTCAATTAATGCTTTAATCTGTTCAGGCGAATAATGTTTATTTGAAACAATAAGTTTATCTTCAACATCGTGATTTCTCTTGGCAATTGCTATAACCTTGCCTTCAAACGCTATCAACGGTTCAAACTCTCCAACAATATATGCATCAATTTCTTCACCGTCGTCTGCCATTGTGTCCGGAATATATCCATAATTTAGAGGGTAAATAAAATTATACACGGGATGGATGGATCCTAATGGTCTATCAACTTTTATTCTTACTCTTTTATTGAGATAACTCGTTACCATAAAATAACTCCTTCCTTAACCAGACAGTTTACTAACACCTATTTAACAGAAATCATTCAATTGCCAAGTCCTCATTAATCAAAGAGTTATGCCACTCTGCTGCAACCTACCCCCGATAGCTTAATAAGGAGTGAAATGCTGCATTGTTTAAAGAAGTTGTCCGTGTAATATACGGGATAAGATAAAAACAATTCCTCCAACAATCAGTAACTTTATATGTATAGATTTACTTTTCTTTTCTTCACTTTTTTTATTTTCCCTATCTATAATCCACATATTTATGACGCTAATAAACATCAGGAAAACACCTCCGAATGCCAGTAAATAAAATAAAAACACCTGCATCAAATCACCTCTACTTCTATATTACCCAAACCCACCTATTCAACTAAAATACCCAGTTATTTGGAACAAAAAAGCAGCCTAAGTAACTTATTTTCTTGGACTAACGCACTTGAAAGAAAACCGAATCCTCCACAATCCTGCCCGATTGCTTAATACCAATTATTTCAAAATTAGGTGATTAACTCAATCTTTTATTCCATTAAAAAGGACACTTACCTTATAACAGATAAGCGCCCGATTGCTGAACAACTAATAAAGGATTAATAAACGCGTCTTCTTATTAAAATCACTCAGTGCACATATAATTCTGTTTTAAAAGGATCTATAAT
>NZ_JAAGVZ010000047.1 GCF_010882125.1 Peribacillus alkalitolerans
TTCTTCGATGAGCTGGAATTTTTCTGATAGAGCTAGTACTTGTTCTTCTTCGCCTGCCTCTCTAGTTCTTCTAACTTTTTTAAGAAGTCGTTCTCCATCTCTAGAAAAGCAATTCGTGCTTCAGCTTTCGTCAGTTTCTCCTCCACAGTCATTTCCTTCGAAGATGGACGTCCTGTGCTGCCCTTGCCTCTACGCTCCGTGAAGAAACCTTCCTCGCCATATTTCTCATAGGAACTTCTCCAGCGGTCCAAGCATTGAACAGGTTTTCTAGAACCAATAATATCAATATCAAATCCGTGATCAATAAAGATATCCATGGGTCCTTTCCCAGCCAAATTTTCTTTAACAGCTATAACTTTAAACTCAGGCTTATAGCTAATAGCTCGATCAGAAACATGGTCAACGTTTGGATTGTTTTCTAATTGTAGTCTTTGAAATTCATTAAAGATATTTTTACTCATATATAATCCCCGTTCTCCTCATTTGATTTGATTATAACGAGTTTCTTGTAAAAGAACACAAAAAACCCGAATAACGGACTCTTTTTTATAAGTGTCCATTATTCGGGTTACAGTTCATTAGACTGTACCCTATAGAGTAGACACTCAAAAAAAGGTCTGCCCTATAGGGCATTTTTATGTAGACTAATAAAAATGGGAGAATCGGAGAATAATTAAATGCCAAAAAAACACTTTACAGAAGAAGAAATAAATAAACTGTCAACTAATCCTTATGTCAAATCTGTAAGTCCAAAGAGTATTACGTATACAGATGAGTTTAAAAGGATTTTTATAACTGAATACGCAAATGGGAAATTACCAAGGAAAATTTTTGAGGAGAATGGTTTTGAGATTGAAGTTATTGGCATAGTTAGAGTGAATAGAGCTGCTAGTCGATGGCGTACCTCTTACAATGAATCAGGAGTTTTAGGGCTCCGACCGATCCTGAATACTCCATTCAGATTGGGGTGAAGTATTTTGCGGATGTGATGAAACAAGCCAAAGGAGATATTAATCTATCTTTGCAGTCTTATAATTTTGGGAATGGATTTATTGGCTATGCTTTGGAGCGCGGTGGGTATTCCAAGGAAATCGCTATTGATTTTAGTGAGATGATGGCTGCGAAAAATGGATGGTCCCGGTATGGAGACGTTCACTATGTTGAACATGTCCTTCGCTATTATGAGGGCGGAAATGGCGGGAATGTGGTGGTGGGAGATGGAAGCCAGTCATTTGATGTAGAGGAAGTTCATCACATTATGAAAGAATTTCTTGGCCGCCCTTACGTATGGGGAGGTCGAACGCCAGCAGCCGGCGGATTTGATTGTTCAGGGTTACTCGAATATGCTTTTGCTCAGGTTGGCGTAGATATGTATGGAACAGCGCAATCTCAATACGATAAAACCATTCCTGTTCCTGAAGATCAAATAAAACCGGGAGATTTAGTCTTTTTCTCCACCTATAAACCAGGAGCTTCTCACGTCGGTATGTATGTAGGAGAAGGCCAATTCATTAATGCGAACGGCAGCAACGGCACTTCTTATTCGTCCGTTCAAGAGTGGAAAAATATTTATCCTTTCCTAGGGTTTAGAAGGATTCAGTAGTGGAGGTGAAAATCATGGAACCCAGCCAAAAGAAAAATTACATTATGCTTATGGGTGCTTTTATTGCAGCGGTGATCATCATCATGTACGTTTTTAGCTTACGCTCCCAGCTGCAGGAAGTCAGGTCGAATCAGCGTCATTATGAAGAAGAAATTAAATCCTTAACCTCTGTTCAACAAACCGAGGCACTATCTAAAAATCGGTCGTTCCTTGAAGCGTTTTTCACTTATGAAACTACGGCTGAGCGCTATCAAAAGATTCGTCCCTTAATGACCGATCGTGGATTTAAAGCGACTCATCCTTCCGGAACGAAACCACCGGAATCCAAACAATCCGTCAAATCAACCATGGTCGGGCTGAAGCCGTTTGAATATCAGACATCGAAGACGGAAGCAGAATTCTTTAATGAATTCAAGCTT
>NZ_JAAGVZ010000048.1 GCF_010882125.1 Peribacillus alkalitolerans
TTCTCTGCATATAAACATACATAAACTCACTTTCATCAAATCTTCTTCCATGTTATTAATTCCACCAAATAAACACATTTAGATGGATTCTTCTCCATGGTTTTATAGCTATAATCTATAAAATAAAATTACCCAAAACAGCCACTTCTAACTAAAAAAACAGCCCGGATCACCAGGTGTTCAAATGACCCCACACAGGCAACATCATCCTATGTGGGGTCATTTGATTTTCGGAGCTATAGCAAAGAAAAAACCTGGTGGTCCGGGCCTGTCATAGAAGGAAAACCTAGACTCGCATCCCCTTAAAATGAAAAACTAATCTATTCAACAGATATTAAAGACTTTTTAAACCCTCAATTAGCGATGTCTTCTCCAATATTCCACACCATAATCTAAAGCTATACAAATAAAGATACAACCGATTAAAACAATAGCCTCAATCAAAAGAATCCGCCCCTTATAAAATACGCTTACAATACTAGCAATTCAGTTTCTTTCTACGCTAAAGGAGCTGCTTCCTTGTATGCTTCCAGGAAAGTCTTATACACTCCTAACTGCTAGACTATAAACAGAGGAGGATAAAGACTGAAGTGTTAAGGCCATAGGAGCACTCCACACAAGAAATAAGAAAAAAAACAAGAGCCCCATAAAGGGGCAGGGACTACGTCCCCTTAATATAAAGAGACAGACCACTAGTAAACTTTTTCATCTATTTTTAACCTCTTTTAAAAGTTGTGCAATTCGTTGCTGGCTCAGTCCTAATTTAATACCTAGCTGCTTTTGAGTTGCATTAGGATACCTATCTAGAGCTTTCTGGAGTAGCCAGAGCTTGTCCTCTGTCTTTTCCTTTTGAGCTTTAATATAAGCATTACGAGGCTTCATTCCTTCTTTGCGTCGTTGCTCTCGTTTAGCCTCGGTGTTGCGTTTTCGCTTTTCATTGCGCCCAATAATTGTCTGCAGCTGCACCTGTTCGTCTTCCGTAATATCGAGCCATTCGATGATCTTAGCGTTCTTTAGGTTGTAGCCGGCTCCTGGATAGCCTTTTTCTTTGGCTACCGCGTTCGCCTCTTCGGTATTTTTGGCTTTCCATGCCTTCTCCGCACTCTTCGTAGCACGAATCACTTCTTTTTCAGCCAATGGTTCCGTGAACTGTGAGTTAAAGATTAACGTCTGCCTTAAAGCTTCTTCCGAATCTGCAACATAGCAACATTGCCAGTATCGATAGAGAAAGAGAATCGTCTCGCGGTATCCTTTTACATCATGATTTCGTAGTTCCACAAGCTTCACGAGATCAAGCAGACGCGCATGGTGTAAAGAGTATGTATTAAAAAGCCTTTCAACAGTCTTACGGCGTCCTCGTGTCTTTTTCTTTGGTTGAAGGTCTGGTAAGTATTCGTTTTGAATATCACGAAGTACATATCTATAATCATGACGGTATTGAACTTGGACAGCCTCTCCATTTTTGGAATTAATGCTGCCATCAAGACGGAATACACGTGCAGCATCCGTCGCTCGTGTGTCTCCTCCCATTGCTTTCAACTGTTGTACAAAATGATTTTGCACAGCTTGCCATAAGGGAAGTGCCTGATAAGGGACAGGATCAATCAGCCAGACGAGAACCACTCCCCGGCCGGAGAAGATAATAAGACTTGGTTCTGGAATACTTTGATTAAAAAACTCTAATTCTAGTTTTCCGATAATCCATTTCGGATCATAGTTTAAGAGATAACAATCTAAGTCCACGTATAACGAACGTAATTGGCGTATGAGTTCAATTTGTCGCTGAGGCTTATAAAAGGTATTCTGAGAGAAATAAACGTCCTCTCCGAGCCATTTTGAGAGTTTGAGAGCCAGTTTCTTCGGCTTCACGTGAAATTGCTGAAATCCTTTTTTTGTTTTCTTCGCAAGGGTTATGTAGCCATCGGCTTCATGATGATGAAACCATGCATGATATTTGGCGCGTTCGTAGGCGTTTAAATTTTCCATATAAAAAT